>CAJOEP010000007.1:0-64485 GCA_905233445.1 uncultured Bacteroidales bacterium
TCCTTACCTTTCAGACTACTTTTCATTGGCTCATTGCTTTCAAAGAACTTTGCAATCCCCATTTCTGTCGATTGCGGATGCAAAAGTACACCATTTTTTTATTCGCGCAACACTTTTTTTGAAAAAATTTTAAATTATTTTTTATGCACTGAATATCAATATTTTACAGAAGGAATTTTGGGGGATAATGCAAAAAAACAGGCCTTCGAAACGCATGTTTCTAGACTGTTTTTTGCATTATCCGGAAAAATTCTACGCCAATTCTACGCCAAAAACAAAAAAAGTCATTATTTTTTGATAAAAACCATAAAAAAAGACTGCGATAATGCAGTCTCCTTTAACACCTATATTAATATGCTCCTATTGCTTTATCCCATTGATAATATGGTTTGTACCACCTCCCAACATATTTTTCTCTATAATCAGCCGATTCTTTTTTGCAATTAGACATCAGAAGTGGCATAACTGAAGCCACAACAAGTAATAATCTAGTATTTTTCATAAAATTATTCATTATTGGAATAATTTTTGCAAAAATAACAAATTAATTCTTTGTGAGATTTATTTGGGGGTATGAAAATAAAAAAGAGACACCATAATATGACGTCTCTAAATCTGCGGTGCCGAACGGGCTCGAACCGTCGACCTCCTGCGTGACAGGCAGGCATTCTAACCAAACTGAACTACGGCACCATTATCCTTAAGAACCATTCAAAACTCGTTTGTTTTGACGGTGCAAAGATACAGCGTTTTTTAATACGTGCAACATTTTTTTTATTTTTTTTTAAAAAAATTCATTATCACACATATTTAATTGATTATCATGCTTTTATAATTTTAAGACAAAGGCACCACTATTCTTTGCATCATAATACTCCTGCCCAATCTCATTTGCTTTTTCGATAATTTTTTTTCTATTATAATCGGTGATACTGCCGTCAATTATCAGTAAATCAATAACATAGCTATTCAAAATCTTTTCCAAGTCAACTTTACTGCGACCATATATAATAAAATAGTCAAGATGAGGTCTAAATGGTAATTCTACGCCAAAAGTTGCTTTTTCATCAAAAAACGCAATTGTTTTTCCAGCAAACGACACCATGTTCTGGCATTTTTTAACATAACTATTCTCAAAATTCTCCTTATCAACCGAAAGCAATGTGCCATTGCCATAAACTCCTTGCCTTATCAGATTGTTTTCAATACTAAAACCAGCTATCGAAGGATCATTAGCCACTGCTGTATCGCACATAAGCACATGTTCTGTGCCACACACAAAGCCAACAGCCATGTTTTTGTTCATAGAATACACTGTAAAAGACAGTTGTTCTCGTTGTATTACTGCCCAAACAAGTTGCGACACGCTGAATATCAATAACATAGATAGCATTCCCCAAACCATATATTTCTTTTTATGTTCTATTGTCATAATAAGCAGAATAACGGCTAATATCATGCAAATAAACTCTAAACAATTGATATACAATCCTTTAATTATAGACAATGGCAGACTTTCTATCCATGATACTATAAAATTCATAGCAAAGATCAGCCATTTCACGCAAAAAGCCACACCTATATTAATATAAGGTATAAAGAAAATGAGCAGCATCACCATTCCCCCGATGATCACTACAGTCGAAATCGGACCCATAAATAGATTTGAAAGCCAGAAATAGATAGGAAACTGGTGAAAATAGTAAACCGAAAAGGGGGCGGTTGTAATCTGGGCCGCCAAAGTTACAGATGTCATCTCCCAAATCCTATCTGGAATTTTGTATTTTATGTAAAACAAATTATAAATCGGTCGTTGAAGGGTTATGATTCCAATCACAGCACAATACGACAATTGAAAACCCAAATCAAACAAGTTAGCGGGGTTGATACACAATAGCATAAAGGCAGATACAGCCAAACTATTGAGCAACACACCGTTGCGTTTTATCAAATCACCCACAATCACAAACGAAAGCATTATTGTTGAACGCAATATAGAAGGTGCCAAGCCTGCAAGTAAAGCATAAAACCATATCAGAAGAAGCAATATGAACTGTTTCAGCACATTTTGCCACTTTCTGCGCCTATTCAAGAAACTAAGTAAGTACGAAAAAACCAGAAATACCACGCCTACATGCATTCCCGACACACATAATATATGCATTGAGCCAGCTGCAACATATTTTTGTCTTAACTCGATGGGCAGAGTATCATCATAGCCAAGTAAAATTGCTCCCGCCACGGCGTATTCGTCATCTTCAATACCCAAATCATGCATGGTTTGAAGCAAAAAATCACGCAAGCGATAGGAAAAAGCGTATATCGGATTGACTCGATTATATTGAAGTTTTTCCCAAGAGTCGCTTTTAAGATAAACCTGCCCCAATATACCTCTACGACTCAGATATTTATGATAATCAAACTGTTCCGGATTTTTAGGTGGCTCCACCTGTCTCGGTTTATCATAAAAAACAACAACATCTCCATATTTCAGACTTAATGAGCACTCGTTTTTCTCAAAATAAGCCATAACACAACACTCCTCCGACTGCATTTCAAGTATCGTCTTCACAGAGTTATCTTTCTCAACTGGGCATTCAGCCAATCGTGCCACCCAAACAGCGCTGTCGGTATTTAAATCATCATCTCGAATATGAACTATTACCACACCTATTAATATAAGGTGCATATTCAGTATCAAGCCAAATATCCATCGGTATTTGTAATCCTTAACCGCAGAATTAATCACAACCAAAGCCACTATCAGAAAAACAGCGGCAAACAAAAGGACTTTCACCTCATTTTTGTTCAAATCCAGATATGAAAAAGCCAACCAAATGCCAAATGCGAATGGCATGAGCAATCGAATAAAAGGATATTTGAACCAATTTATCATTCTTACATGTTTTTCAACATGCAAGTTTATATAAAAATCACGGATTTAAATGCTAAATCTCCTTCTATTTTCGGAAAGTTAAGTTAAAAAAACAGCCATATTTGTAAAAAAATATTTACAAATTTGTCAACTTCTTTTTACATATGTTATGATTGTTTCAGCGGCTCTGTCTGATGCGCCGGCATTACCTAGGGCATATTTCAATTCCTCGTAGTCTTCCAGCAGCTTTTTCTGGCGTTTTGAGCTGTTCAACAGCGATTGCAACTCGTCTCTGATATTTGCCGCCGTCATATCGTTTTGTATCAACTCCTTGACGACCGGTCTGTCCATGATTAGATTAACCAGACAAATATACTTGACTTTGGCAAGTTGCCGCGCTATAAGATATGACGCTTTGTTTGCTTTGTAGCACACCACCTCGGGCACATCGAGCAATGCTGTTTCCAATGTGGCTGTTCCAGAGGTAACTATAGCTGCGCTTGACAATTGCAGCAACTGATAAGTGCGGTTTAATACCAATCTTACATTGGACTTCTCCCCTATTATTTTCTTGTAGAAACTCACAGGCAGAGAAGGTGCGCAGGCCACCACGAACTGGTAACTTGGAAACATTTTCACCACCTCAAGCATCACTTGAAGCATACGGCTCACCTCCTGTTTGCGGCTACCTGGCAGCAAAGCGACAATCTCTTTTTTCGGGCTCAAACGGTTGGCCTTGAAGAATTTGTTTTTATCGACGGGCTCAACCTTAGCAATCTCATCAAGCAATGGATGTCCAACAAATTGACAATCAACGTCATAGTTGTCGTAGAACTTCTTTTCAAAAGGCAATATGCATAGCATTTTGTCAACCACTTTCTTAATAGTATATACCCTACGGCGTTTCCATGCCCAAACCTGCGGTGATATATAGTAGAAAACCTTATAACCTTTCTTCTTAGCCCATTTAGCTATTTTAAGATTAAATCCCGGATAGTCGATTAACACTATCGCATCAGGTTTGAATTCTGTAATATCTTGTTTACAAAACCTGATATTTTTTAACACAGTGTTAAGATTCATTAACACTTCGACAAAACCCATAAACGCCAAATCGTGATAATTTTTTACAATATTAGCGCCGTTTTTACGCATTTTGTCACCGCCCCAAGCCCTGATTTTGGCTCCAGGATCCTTCTGCCGTAACGAAGCCACAAGATTTGAGCCGTGCAAATCGCCCGATGCCTCACCTGCTATTATGTAATACTTCATTTCTCAAAACTTTTTAATCTGTCCATGACATCGTAAGCTGTCCAGTCATAATGCGTTGGAACTATTGAGGCATAACCGTTTTTCAAAGCGTAAACATCGGTGTCAGTGCCGTCGTCCTCAATGATAAACTCGCCTCCAATCCAGAAATAATCGCGACCGTGCGGGTCTTTCCGCTGGTCGAAAATCTCCTTCCAGCGTGCCTTCGCCTGACGGCAGATTTTTACACCTTTTATCGGGTTTTCCTCAACCGCTTTGGGGAAATTCACATTCAGGCAAACGCCTTTCGGAAGACCTTCTTTCAAGACTTTCTTAGTAATTTCAATGATATAACTATCAAGATTGTCGAAATTGGCGTCCGGCGAATAATCCTCCAAACTGAATCCTATCGCAGGAATCCCGTCCATGCACGCCTCGACGACGGCAGCCATTGTGCCTGAATAGATTACGTTGGTCGAGGCATTCGAACCATGGTTGATTCCCGACACCAAAAGGTCAGGATATTCATCCATAATCATTTGGAAGCCAACTTTTGCGCAATCAACAGGACATCCGTTCAAAACATACATCTCAAAGTCATCAGATTTCTCTAACTGCCTGAGTCTCAACGGTTCGTTGATTGTCATAGAGTGTCCCTGTGCTGATTTCACCTCTTCTGTCGAGACCACAACCACCCTGCCAATCTGACTCATCAAATCCGCCAGCTTCCGCAAGCCTTTTGCCAAATACCCGTCATCATTCGTTACTAATATCGTCGGTTTTCTTTCCATCTAAAATTCTTTTAAAACTTTATACAATTTCTGTGTTGGCAGACCCATCACATTAAAATACGAACCCTCAACATTGCTAACGCCGCAATAGCCTATCCATTCCTGAACGCCATAAGCGCCTGCTTTGTCGTAAGGTCTATAATTATCAATATAATAGCTAATCTCCTGATTATCAAGCTTTTCAAATGTCACTTTTGAAGTCACGGAGAATGTTTTCGTTTTCTCTTTTGTATGAACCGTCACACCTGTCACAACCTTATGAACCTTGCCGCAAAGCATATTAATCATACGAATCGCGTCGTCACGGTCTTTCGGTTTACCCAAGATCTCATTCTCGACAACAACAACCGTATCTGCGGTTATAACCATATAATTATCAGGCAGTTCTGTATCTTCAAAAGCCTTTGCTTTTTTCAAACTCAAAAACGGTGCCACATCAATCGAAGGCAGTCGTGACGGATAGCTCTCGTCAACTTCCTTTGTCAAAATTGTAAAACCAACGCCTATGCCTTTCAAAAGTTCTTGTCGGCGAGGCGATTTCGACGCCAAAACGATATTATACTTTTTTAAATTATCTAACATTATTTTATAAAAATCATTGATAAAACTCCAATTAACATACTGAGTTTCAGCCACATAGACTGAAGACGAAATTGTTTTTCGGTTTTAAGCGATTTGTCAGCAAATAGTATGCAATTGTTTCCTATTACAAAGAATACTAAAACTCCTGATGCATAAAGCATGTAGTATGTGATTCTAAACCCTAATTCGCTGAAATAATAAGCCGCATTCCAAATCATGGCACATGTTACAAAACTCAACACAATTACAATAATTTGTGCCACATTCATTCCCCAAACCATCGGGATTGTGCGGCAGTGCGAGCGTCCGTCGCCTTTCACGTCCTGCATATCTTTCACGATTTCGCGAATTAAAGTCAGCAAAAATGCGAAAGCTGTGTAAATCAAAACCAGAGGTAGCGATAGGTGCATCATCCCGTCATAATTATCGAGTAAAGCATCTTCTTTCGCAAGGTAAAGCATAACGAAAAGCCATGGCACAAATACAGCAAAAGCCACTGACAATGAAACGATTAGGTTTCCAATAACTAGACGCTTCTTGTACGTTTGTGAATATGTATATAAAATGCAAGCCAGCAAAACCATGCACCCGAAAACCGTAATAAATTTGCTACCGTTCATCAGCAGTGTCGCCGCCAATGCGCACGCCACCCCTATGATTGTCAACGTCCAATAGAAGAAATTGCACTGCTTTTCGGTAAAAATCTTGTCAACGATAATTTTATCTGGCTTGTTGATTTCGTCAATTTCCTTATCAAAAATATCGTTGATGACATAGCCTCCAGCCTGAATCAAAACCATTGAAATCACAAGCAAAGTAAAGCCAATCGTACTTGACATCCCAACAAGGTTATGATACACAAGGCACATCATCAGCATTGTGATGAGCAGATTCGGCCAACGAACCAGTTTGAAAAACGCTCCTAATTTTTTCATTACCACAAATGATTTTCAAAATCCTTCATCCAGTTATCCTGAACCTTCAGCACCTGCTCGATGATGTCGCGAACAGCGCCTTTCCCACCGTCTTTATTGCTGATATACACGCTGATCTGCTTGATTTCCTCGGATGCGTCAGCTGGGCACACAGGCACTCCAACCATCTGCATTACAGGGTAATCCGGCATGTCGTCGCCCATGTAAACTATCTGTTCTTTTTTAAGGTTTTTCTCTTTCATATATTCCTCTAACTTGATGATTTTGTTAGGGATATGAGTAAAAACATCCTTCACACCAAGCATCCTCATACGCTGTGTCATCGAGTCGGCATAACCTCCGGAAATGACAGCTACGTTATAACCAAGACGCACCGCAAGTTGCAATGCAAAACCATCTTTCACATTGGTCGCTCTCAAACCTTCTCCATTTGGCAACATAATGACATCGCCTTGTGTCATAACTCCATCATAATCAAAGATAAAAGTCGTTACGTCTTTTAATAGCTCTTTATAATTTTTCATTTTTCTTATTATTTTCAATGATATAATCGGTTAAAATCATATAAATCGCGAGCTCATCGGGATAGTCGGCAAGCATTTTCTCATGTTCTCCGATGGTCGCGAAATCACCGCGTCGTGCTGGACCCGTAAGCGCTTTTTCTGGCGAAATATCGAGTGATTTCTGCATCATCTCCATCACCAAAGGACGCATCAAATCCAAAGATAATCCATTATTTTTCAATAACTTATCCCCTATTCCAAGCATCACATTCGTAAAATTCGAGACATACACAGCCGCCAGATGGATTGCCTTGCGCTGCTCGTCGTCGCAAAACACAACTTTATTCGAAAACTGACCCGCAAATTTGCTCAGCATCTCAACGTCGTCGGGCGAATTGGCATATATTAATAGAGGTATCTCGTCAAACGAAATCTCACGCTCTTTGCTCATAGTCTGCAACGGATAAAAAATACCATAACGCATACATCTATTCAGCAGCTCTGACGGCTTAGTTCCAGACGTATGAACTACAAGTCCCTTATAATCAACAAGATGCGATGCCACTTCAGAAATAGCGTCATCATTCACCGCAATTATTGCCAAATCCGATTTCAAAACTATATCATAGCTCGAAATCACCGGAACATTCAAATCTTCATGAACTTTCTTTGCTTTTTCAAAATCTCTAACGAATACACAAAAAGGCTCTATACCCTTGTTTTTCAATAATTTACAAAGAGTATATGCAGTATTTCCCGCCCCGATAATCGCTATTTTACCAAATTGCAGCATAAATTTATTTCAAGCTACGAAATTACAAAATTTTTCGGAATAGTTGAAAATTTGACTAAATTTTTCTTTGCAGATTGAAATTTTTGCAATATTTTTGCGTTTACTTAGTTATTAGAATATTAGTATAAAAATCACAATAAAATGATTGAGACAGACATTCGCGAATTAAACGAAAAGATTCAGAGAGAGAGTCAGTTTATCGACTTGATTAATATGGAAATGAGCAAGGTCATCGTGGGACAGAAACACATGACAGAACGTTTGCTCATAGGTTTGTTATCGAACGGACACATTCTTTTGGAAGGTGTTCCTGGTTTGGCTAAGACACTGGCAATCAAAACATTAGCAAATATTGTCGATGCCGACTTCAGCCGTATCCAGTTCACACCTGACCTTTTGCCTGCCGACCTCGTGGGTACAATGATTTACAGCCAGAAGACAGAGGAGTTTATGGTAAAGAAAGGTCCGGTCTTCGCAAACTTTGTGTTGGCGGATGAAATCAACCGTTCTCCGGCAAAGGTGCAGAGCGCATTGCTCGAAGCAATGCAGGAACATCAGGTGACAATTGGCGAAAACACATTTACCCTGCCAGATCCGTTCCTCGTCATGGCAACACAGAACCCGATTGAGCAAGAAGGCACATATCCGCTTCCTGAAGCTCAAGTTGACCGTTTCATGCTGAAAGTCGTCATCGACTACCCGAAAAAAGAAGAGGAAAAAATCATTCTTCGCCAGAATATCAACAAGGAATATCCTGAGATTCATAAAGTTACGTCAACGAAAGACATCTTGAACGCCCGCAAGGTGTGCCGTGAAGTTTATCTCGACGAGAAGATTGAGAACTATATCACCGACATCGTTTTCGCTTCACGTTATCCAGAAGAGTTCAAGTTGAAGAAATTCGCCGGAATGATAAGCTACGGCGGCTCTCCGCGTGCTTCTATCAACCTCGCTTTGGCAGCCAAGGCTTACGCTTTCATCAAACGCCGTGGCTATGTAATCCCAGAAGACGTTCGCGCTGTAGCTCCGGATGTGATGCGCCATCGTATCGGACTGACCTACGAAGCCGAAGCCGAAAATATCACAACAGAGAATATTATCAATGAGATTTTGAACATCGTTGAGGTTCCGTAATTTTGAAATATGGAAGCAACTGAATTATTTAAGAAAGTCAGGAAAATCGAGATAAAGACACGCGGGCTGACCAACCACATTTTCTCAGGTCAGTACCACAGCGCGTTCAAAGGTCGAGGCATGACATTCAGCGAGGTGCGCGAGTATCAATATGGCGACGATATCCGCAACATCGACTGGAACGTCACCGCACGATTCCATAAGCCTTTTATCAAGGTCTTCGAAGAAGAGCGCGAGATGACAGTGATGCTGCTCATTGACGTTTCAGGTTCCAACGATTTCGGCTCAGTCGATGCCACAAAACGCGATATCACGGCAGAACTCGCGGCAGTGCTGGCATTCTCGGCGATTCAGAACAACGATAAAGTGGGCGTGATTTTCTTCAGCGACCAAATCGAAAAGTTCATCCCGCCAAAGAAAGGTTCCAGCCACATACTACGTATCATCCGCGAAATAGTGACTTTCACGCCTCAGCACAACGGCACAGACATCGGCGAAGGCCTGAAATTCCTGACAAGCGCTATCAAAAAACGCACCACAGCCTTCCTTATCTCCGACTTCGTGACAAATAAATCATTCGAACAAGAAATGAGGATTGCCGCACGCAAACACGACCTTATCTCATTGAGAATCACCGATAAGCGCGAACTAATCATCCCTAAAATAGGACTGGTGAAATTCCGCGACAACGAGACTGACAAAGAAGTGTGGATTGACACCTCGACAAACGCATGGAACCAAGCTTATCAGAAGTACGTTCAACATGCCACGACAACACTCAACAAGACTTTCGCCAACAACGGTGTGGATAACACATTGATTTACACCGACGAAGACTATGTCAAACCTCTTATGCAACTTTTTAAAAGAAGAGAATCGAGAAAATGAAGAAACTTTGTTTCATATTGTTGTCCTGCATGATGT
The DNA here is from genome assembly GCA_905233445.1 of uncultured Bacteroidales bacterium. Classification (GTDB taxonomy): domain Bacteria; phylum Bacteroidota; class Bacteroidia; order Bacteroidales; family F082; genus Limimorpha. Next base: position 9,786 of record CAJOEP010000007.1, read on the forward strand.
CTGCACTTGGCATACATTGCAATGCACAGAGTATTTCCTTCAAGGGAAGAATCAGCACAGATACTATTCTTGTGGGACAACCCATTGATTATCAATTGTCTCTATCAATTCCTAAAGACTATATTGTCGAATGGAAACAGTTTGGCGACACCCTGAGCAAATCCATTGAAATACTTAACGAAGGCGATATTACCACTACACCTGTCGAAAACAGCGACAATGTCTTGATGACTCAGCATCTCACCATCACCACTTTTGACACAGGCTATGTTTATGTACCGGAAATCGTCATCCATTACAGCGAGAGCCTCCAGGACAGTATCAGATATAAGCTCTTCACGATGGAGAAAGAGCTCTATGTCAAAACAACAGCCGTTGACACCACCCAAACGTTCCGACCGATAAACGGAGTGTTAAGACAGGGCATCACTGCAAAGGAAACGTTGCCTTGGGCCGCCGTGGTGCTGGTAATCGCTGGCATAGTATATTTGATTTACTATCGTAAAACCCACAAAAAACCTACAGAAAAAATTGTGGTTGAGAAAAAAACACCTGCAATACCAGCCATTGTCACTGCACGTGCCAAACTCTCAGATATTAAGGATAACGAAAGTTGGAATACGTCAAAACCTAAAGACTATTACACCGATTTGACTGACATCGCAAGAGAATATCTTGCAGGACAATTTGGAATTGACGCTGTTGAAATGACCACAGATGAGATTATGCAGGCCGTACACTCATTGAATATCAGCGAGATAGCCAAATCCAAATTACAAGAGACTCTCATCACCGCCGATTTTGTGAAGTTTGCGAAAGCCAATCCATCGATAGACCAAAACGAAGAGTCATTCAAAGACACCAACTTTTTTGTCGAAGACAGCTACGCCTATTTCCAAGAGGTTGAAAAGAAGAAGAGAGAGGAGGAAAACAAATGAGTTCCATAGAATTCGCATCGGCATATTTTCTGTACGGATTGATTATCATTCCGTTACTGATTGCATGGTATATTTTTCTTGGCAGAAAGCATCAGGCCTACGTAAAGTTCAGCGACACTAGTTTTTTCAGCGGCATGCCCAAAAGCTGGAAGATTTACGCGCAGCACCTGCTCTTCGTCATAAATATGTGTGCTTTAGCCTTGTTAATCATCGCTTTAGCGCGTCCTCAGAGCAGTTCCACAAATCAAAAAATCGACGTTGAAGGCATCGATATTGTGCTTACCGTTGACCTCTCAAGCAGTATGCTCGCACAAGACCTCAAGCCTGACCGTCTGGAAGCGGCTAAAAACATCAGTGCCGACTTCGTCAAAGGACGTCCAGAGGACAGAATGGGATTGGTGGTCTTCGCAAGCGAGACATTCACACAGGTGCCTCTGACCACTGACCACGGCATGCTTTTGAACATGATGAAGGACATGAAATGCGGCATGCTTGAAGACGGCACCGCCATCGGCGACGGACTCGCATCATCGGTGAGCCGCCTCAAAGACAGCGAAGCCATCTCCAAGGTGGTGATTCTGCTAACAGACGGCGACAACAACGCAGGCTCCATCGACCCTGCAACAGCCGCTGAAATGGCAAAACTGTTCGGTGTCAGAGTATATACCATAGGTGTCGGCACAAGAGGCACAGCACCTTACCCTGTCCAAACACCGTTCGGAACCGTGCAATATCAGCAGATTCAGGTTACCATCAACGAACCACTGCTGCAACAGATAGCCGATGAGACTGGAGGAAAATACTTCCGCGCCACATCAAACGAAAAACTGCAGCAGATTTACGAGGAAATTGACCAATTGGAACGCTCAAAAATCGAAATCAACGAGTTTACTCGCGTCCATGAAGAATTTTTACCCTTCGTTTTGTGGAGTTTGGCACTATTATTGTTGGGATTTATTTTGAAAAACACTGTTTTTAAGACATTAACGGATTAAGAAATACCATGGATAACAACATCATAAGATTTGAAAACCCACAGTACCTGTACTGGTTGCTGGTGATTCCGGTTCTGGTGACTGTCTATATTCTGATTCGTTTGTGGAACAAACGACAGTTTGAGAGATTCGCAAGCATCAAACTGCGCAGCTACCTCGTCCCGATGTTTTCGTCGGCCCGCGCCAACACGAAATTCATCATCTTCAATCTGATAATCGCATTATTAATAATAGGTGCTGCCAACCTTCAGTCCGGATCAAAGATGGAAAAAGTCAAACGTGAGGGCATCGACATTTTCCTTTGTGTCGATATCTCCAACTCCATGCTTGCCGAAGACATTGCCCCGAACCGTCTGGAACGTTCAAAACAAGCCATCTACAAACTCATCTCCAAGCTCGGAGGCGACAGAATCGGCGTAGTGGTTTTTGCTGGCAACGCCTATGTGCAGCTGCCAATAACCACAGATTATTCAGCAGCAAAGATGTTCCTATCCACCGTCAACACCAATCTCATACCGACACAAGGCACAGAGATTGGAAGAGCTATTGAATTGGCTATCAAGAGTTTCGGCGATACCGAACACAATAAAGCCATCGTCATAATCTCCGACGGCGAAGACCACGAAAACGGCGACGCCGTGAAGGCCGCGCAAGAAGCAGCTAAACTAGGCATCAAGATTTATACAATAGGCATGGGTCTCGACAGCGGCGCTCCAATACCCGTTTATAACAAATACGGAAAGAAAACCGGATATAAAAAAGACAAGAACGGCACCACCATCATAACAAAACTCGACGACAATATATTACGCCAAATTGCCGAGATCGGCGACGGATTATATGTCAGAGCAAGCAATTCAAACGTCGGACTTGACAAAATTTACGAAGACATCAACAAATCGGAAAAATCGGAAATAGAAGCCAATGTCTTCACCGACTACGACGACCAATTCCAATGGTTTGTCGGCAGCGCCATACTTTTACTGATCCTCGAAATCCTTCTTTCCTCAGGGAAAAGAGGATGGGAATCCAAATTCAAATTCTTCGAACCGAAACATGAAAACAATATTTAAAATAGGAATAACAATTCTCTTTTTGAGTGCTTGCTTGGTGTCAAATGCGCAAAGCAAAGAACGATATATTCGTCGCGGAAACAGCGACTACAAAAATGAGAACTATTCGGAAGCAGAAGTCAACTACAAAGCTTCGCTAAACGAAAAATACAACTACAAAGCCCTGTTCAATCTTGGTGACGCATACTACAAACAAGGCAATTTTGAAGAAGCCGCAAACAGTTTTCAGGAAATTATCGACCGCAATGTGCCAGATGAAGTGCAAGCCGACGCATATTACAATCTAGGCAACTGCCTGATGGAACAGGAAAAATACGCCGAAGCTTTCGAATCGTACAAAAACTGCCTGAAAATGAATCCGAACGACGACGACGCAAGATACAATCTTGAATACGCCCGTCAGAAGATGATATTGCAGCAACAACAGCAAAATCAAGAGAATCAGGAGCAAAACGAGACTGAGAAAAACGAAGAAGAACAAAATCAGCAGCAAAACCAGCAACAAAATCAACAGGATCAGCAGGAAAATCAAGAACAACAGGAACAACAGCAGAATCAACAGGAGCAGCAGGAACAACATATGTCGAAGGAAGACGCCGAGAGAATGCTGCAAGCCCTCGAAAATCGTGAGAAAGAGACAATGGACAAAATGAACGAGGCAAAAGCGGCAAAAATGCAGAAACGAAGAATACAAAAAGATTGGTGATTGAGAGAGTTACAAATTTGGATAAATTAAAAAAATGAGAAAAATAGGTTTTATAGTATTGTTTTTAATGACGGCGTTCGCTATGCGGGCGCAGGATGATGTCAATTTCAGAGTCATTTGCAAGCAGCAAGTCACAGTGGGCGAACAATTTCAGGTGTCGTACGAGTTGAACGGCGACGGTAAGAACTTTGAAGCCCCCAATTTCGTCAATTTCGAAATAATAGGAGGTCCGTATTACTCAACAAGTTCAAGCATACAGACAATCAACGGTTCGGTGACCAAGACCAGCACCCTCACCTATTCTTATTACCTGAGAGCCATAAAAGAAGGCGAATTCACTATTCCGGCCGCCACAATTACAAAAAACAAGAAAAAAATAAAAAGCTCAACAGCTACAATTAAAGTTGTTAAAAGCAAGACTGCTGTTGCCGGTAACGACGGAAATGGCACTACTGCCGTCGAAAACGATGCCTTCCTTGAAGCCACACCGAACAAAAGAATCGCATATATCGGTGAACAGATAACTCTGACATACAAGATTTACTACAACATCCCGATTTCAGACCTATCCATCTCGAAAGCCCCTTCTTATTCTGGATTTTGGACCAAGGACGTGACCGACAACAACGGCGTGCTGCAGCAGTCGTCAACCATAAAAAACGGCCAGGAATACCATGTGGCCACCATTCAGGAGATAGTTCTGATACCTCAAAAAGCCGGCATTCTCACCATCGACCCGCTCGATATCACATGCATCGCGAGAATAAGGAACGAAAGACAACAGCCTCGAGGCTACGACCCGTTTGAAAACTTTTTCGGCGACATCATGGGTTCGACATTCACCAATATAAAGAAAGACATGAAATCGCAACCCATTGATATTGAAGTGAAATCACTGCCATCAAAAGACAAACCGAACAGCTTCACTGGTGCTGTCGGACAGTTTACCTTCACTTCAAAAATCGATAAAACCGAGATGAAGTCGAACGACGCCTTTACAATTTCTTATACAGTTTCAGGCAAAGGCAATATCGAACTTCTCGACATTCCACGCCCTGTGTTTCCGCCCGATTTCGAGGTTTATGACCCGAAAATCACCACCAACACCAAAAACAACACATACGGAATCAGCGGCACAAAAACTGCCGAATATGTCGTGGTACCTAGAGTTTCCGGCGATTTTACCTTAAATCCGAATGAATTCTCATACTTCGACCCTGTCAAAGGCAAATACGTGACATTATCTTCCGACCAATACAACCTCACCGTCGAGAGAAGCGCCAACGAAGGCAATACGGGCATAATATACGCAGGCGGACAAGAGGCAATAAAAGTGGTTGGCAGTGACATCTCTCATATCATGTCAAATCCCAAATTTGGCAAAAACCAGACTTTATTATTCGCCTCTCCACTGTATTTCATCATTTTAATAACGATGATAGCCATCTTTGTGATAGCTATCTTGTTATACAGGAGAATAAACAAATTCAATCAGAATCAAGTACTTGTAAGAAATAAAAAAGCTACAAAGACAGCAAAAAAACGCCTCAAGGATGCGTACAACTATCTCAAAATCAAAGACCAGAATCATTTTTACGAGGAGTTGTCACAAGCTTTGTGGGGTTATATTTCTGACAAACTAAACATCTCACGCTCACAACTTTCGATGGACAGCGTCAGAGAGATGATGACTGGCAAGAATGTATCGGAAGACATTGTAAATCAATTTATTGAATTACTGAACAATTGCGAGTTTGCACGTTTTGCCCCTGGCGATTCTGACAAAAAAATGGAAGATTTATACCAAAAAGGAATTGAAGTGATTACCAAAGCGGAGAAAAATCTTGGTTAATAGTTTAACAGGTTATTGATTATAGTTAAAAGATGAAAAGAGTATATTTTTTGATGATATTGATGATTGTTGGTGCCGGATTGATGGCTCAAGACATTCAGAATAAAGAGTTTGCCAAGGCGAATTTCTATTATAATGAAAGCAAATACGACACCGCGGTGGTCATTTATGAGAACATTCTCAAAGATGGATATGTTTCAGCACCTTTATTATATAACATAGGCAATGCTTATTTCAAGATGAGAAACTACCCTATGGCAATTCTCAATTATGAGAAAGCTTTGAAATTGGAGCCTAACAACAAGGAGATACAGCAAAACCTGGCAATTGCAAACACTCTCATCACTGACAAGATAGAGCCGCTACCAGTATTTTTTGTAACGAAATGGTGGAGAAACCTTGGCAATATGTTCTCAGCAAATGGATGGGCTACAGTCTCATTAATCCTTTGCGGCATACTGTTAATCATACTGTTTTTATATTTCACCGCACGCACTTCTGGAGTCAAGAAAGCAACGTTTTTCACTAGCATCATAACATTTATATTATTGATTATCAGCATTATTACGGCTGCCAACAAATTCAGATACCTCAATGAGCGCAACGAAGCCATCATCATGAAGCCGACAATCACTGTCAAGAGCTCCCCTTCATCCTCCGGTGTCGATTTATTCGTGCTTCACGAAGGCACCAAAGTCACGATTCTGGATTGCGATGCCGATTGGGACAAAATCAGAATTGCCGACGGCAGCGAAGGCTGGTTACCATCATCTTCGTCGATAAAATACTAATTTATTCCGCTTTACACATTGATACTGTGTGATTTAGTAATTTTAAAGAAAAAATATTTAATTTTTTTCCTAAAATATTTTGTATGGTTCAAAAAAATGTTGTATTTTTGAACCCTAAAAATAGTGCAATCACAATTTGAAATTAATGTCTAAATTACGTGATATGAAAAAAAGATTTTTACCGTTAAGTATGCTTTTGATAACCATAGTGTTAGCTCAAGCAAGTTTCGTGGCTAACGCTGCTGGAGACCAAGGAAATTACACTCCGAGGACCAGATCAGAAGCTACATTTTCTTCATTTATGAAGAGCATTCGCGCAAATCAGGAGACCGGTTTGATTGATCCGGCGTTATTAATCGCTGGTCAACAGGCTGCTCAAACAATGTCAAGAGACGAGGAATTGGACTGGACATATGCAGGTCCTGACAACTTCGGTGGATTGACAAAAGCCATTATCTACAATGAAGATGGCACAGTATTGATTGGAACAATGGGCGGTGACATTTACAAGACCACCAATGGCGGCATCACATTCAGAAGAGTCACCAATTTGAACCTTGCCATCAGCTGCATGGTGAAAGATTCAAACGGCAACATCTACATCGGCACCGGTGACGGTTGCGGCGCAGAACGCCTCAACGGTCTTTCAGTGCTTGGCTATGAGACAAGTTTCGTAGGTCAGGGTGTTTACAAAATGGCAGCCGGTTCAACAACACCAGTTCTTCTTGAATCAACGACTCCTACGGCGACAAACGGCTGGGGCTTTGTCAACGAGATGACAGTTACCAATGGCAAGATCTACGCAGCCACAGCAGCTGGTATCATGATGAGTGAAAACGGCGGCAATTCTTGGACAAACCTCCTGGAAGGCAACTTCAGAAGCGTTAAGTCAAACAATGCCGGTGACGTTCTCGCCGCTGACGAAAGCGCGGTATATCTCTCAAAGGCAGGCGCAGCATTCAATAATGTTTCAAACGGTTTGACAACAAACAGCAACCCTATTATCATTGCCATGTCAACAACAGATGCCAACTACATGTATATGGCATGTCTGAGAGGCTCAGAAGGCAGCTACAAAATGGGTAATCTTTACTTTACCAATGACGGCGGCTCAACATGGGAAGTCGGTATGACAGGTAATGATTTGTATTCAATTGTTGGAGTCGATGCCGACTATAACTCATTCATGATTGTTTACCCGAACAACCCAAGAAAGATCCTCATTGGTTCTGACAACATTTGGATGCTTGAAGACATTATGGGACTTGGTGTCAACAGCTACACTCCAATGCAGATTTCAGAGAGCAACACCTATGAATACACAGCTATTGCATGGAACCGCTATTACTATGTACATGAGGGAATCCACAACATCACATTCAACCCAACAAACCCAAGCGTTTTCTTCGTTGGAACAAATGGTGGTATTTATAAAGGTGAGTATTATGAAGGTCTTTATTCATTCAAGAGCGGCAACCGCTATTTGATTACTGAAGACGAGCATTCATCAACAACACGTATGATGAGCGTCGGTATTGGTGGCGGCACAAAGGTATTGGCAGGCTGCCTTGACCATGGCACCATCAAGATTTTGGGCGACGAGAATGTGAACAACATCACAACAGGTACTGCCATCTTCCCTAACCCAGACCCGCTCACAAACGCCAACCAGCAGTTTGGATTCTATACTCCAAAATATGCAGGCGGTCAGTGCGCTATATCAACAATCAATCCTAACATGTTGTTCGTGTCAGGTACAGGTAGTCTTTCAACACCTCTTCACAGATCAGAGTCAGACGGTGAAGACTACGACCTCACCAACTTCTTAGGCGGTGAAAGCGCTGTCATCACCAACAGCAACGCTTTCAGAACACCATACGCATTCTATGAGACATACAACGACAATCACCATTCGTTTGAGATTAAAGACATTCTCGAGACTTACAACAATCCTCTCGACACAATTGATATTGTTGACACAATCTTCATCAATGACTTCATGTATGTCACAGAAAACACCATCTTCGTTGTGACAGATACTGCAACAAACATGTACACTCAATTCACTTTAAATGACACTCTTTATGAGACATTGGAAGATGAGTTGTACATTTACAACATCTTGCACGACTATCTCCTCACGACAGTTATCGATATGGATACTTTGAATCTGAAATTGAGAACTGACGCTCTGGCAGGTGATGAAGTCAACTATTATAGCAAGCAGGGTGGCTATCCTATCAGCTACACATTACCAGAGCCACCACATGACGATGCTCACGTGAATCCTGCAGGCGGTTATATGTGGTTAGAGGGCGATGTTATTGGCAATTTGCATGACCCGCTCAAGAGCACTATGGTTTGCGCTATAGAGGATAAGATTTATATGACAAGAGATGCTCTCATCTTCTCAAAACTCACAGATTGGTATCTGATTAGCTCTATTGACGGCATCCCTACAGCTGTCACCATCTCATCTGACGGTACAACAGCATACGTTGGAACAGCAGAAGGTAACTTCTACAAGGTCACCAACATCAATGATGTGTTCTCAGCTGAACAGGCTGACATCACTGATGAACTCAATCCTTGCGTGGAAATGATGTCAGACCTCACAACATTCGCAGGTCGCGCAATCACAAGCATCTCTGTCAACCCATCGAACAACAATGAGGTTCTCGTGACATTGGGCAACTATGGCAATACCGATTACGTTTACGTATCAAATAATGCAGGTGCATCATTCACAGCAGCAACAACAACAGGCCTCCCGGCAGTTCCTGTCTATTCAAGCATTATCGAAAAGAGCAACGGTATGTATATCATAGGTACAGAATGTGGTATCTACACATTGGCCAATGGCAGCTCATCATGGGCAAAATCTGGCAGCATATCATGCCCGATTATGGATATCAAGCAGGCCATCATGGAAAATCACGACGATGTTATCGATGTTCTCTACGATGAAATGGGTGCTGCCACTTACGTCACATATCCTGGTATCAGCAATGAAGGTATGATTTACGCCGCATCATACGGTGCAGGTATCCTCTCATGCGGAACATACAAAGAAGGTGGTGACCTCGGTATTGCAGATAATGAGACAACAGAAAACAATGCTTTGTTGAACATTTATCCTAACCCTGTAAGAAACAACGGCAACATCAACATCACTCTTAACGAGGGTGCCAATGTAAGCTATCAGATTTACGACCTCTCAGGCCGTGTTATCGCTGGCAGCGAGTTCGGTTATTACGGACAGGGCAGCCACACTTTGACATTCAGCGCTGAGAATCTCGCAAGCGGTTCATACATCATCCGCGTGCAGGCAGGCGACAAGTCAGAGACAGCAAAGATATTAGTATATTAAACGATAAAAATCAGAAAAAGCTCCCGAAATTCGGGAGCTTTTTTTTTTATTATTAAAAACAAAAGTTTTTAATAAATGTTTTCCCTTTGATACTGTTGGTGTTCACCGTATGCAGGGCATGAATTCGACGATGATTGGCATGCTGAAAGCAACACTCCGAGAGTGAAAATCACCGCTAAAAAAACCGCTATTTTCTTCATATACATTACTTTTAATTTCTACTTAATTTCAATTTACAAAGAAACGATTTTTTTTCTAATTTTGTACACGAAAACAAATAAAAATTTTCACGATGGTAGAAATCAAGAAGCCAGCCATAGAAAAAGGATGGTACGACGCTCTGCGACAGGAGTTTGAATCACCCTATTTCGTCGGCATAAAAACGTTTCTTATAGAAGAAAAACGCCAATATGTGGTATATCCACCGTCGCCGTTGATATTTAACGCATTCAACAGCACTCCATTCGACAAGGTTAAGGTTGTGATTTTGGGACAAGATCCATATCATGGTGTAGGACAGGCTCATGGTTTGGCGTTTTCGGTTCCTGACGGCATACAGCCGCCACCGAGTCTTCAAAACATATTCAAGGAGTTGCACACCGATATAGGGATGCCAATTCCGCAAAGCGGCAACCTCGAAAAATGGGCGGAAGAAGGTGTCTTGTTACTCAACGCCTCACTAACCGTAAGAGCAAATATGGCAGCCTCACATGCAAGAATAGGCTGGCAGCAGTTCACTGACGCGGCCATAAGGGCACTATCGGAAAAGAAAGAGCATCTGGTATTTTTGTTGTGGGGCAATTACGCCATAGCAAAAGAGACACTTATTGACCACAGCAAACATCTGGTTTTAAAAACAGTGCATCCTTCCCCACTCTCAGCAAGCCGCGGCTTTTTTGGATGCAAGCATTTCTCAAAAGCAAATGAATACCTTATTAATAATAATATAACGCCGATAAAATGGAACGTAATAAAATAGTATTTGCGACGCATAATAAGAATAAGTTAGCGGAGATTAGAAATATATTAAAGAATTACGATGTTGTTGGGTTGCGTGATATCGGATGTATGGACGATATTGTGGAGGATGCCGACACTTTGCATGGAAACGCAAAAATCAAGGCTGATTTCGTGACCAACAACTATCATTTGAACTGTTTTGCCGACGATACTGGGCTTGAAGTCGAGGCATTGAATGGAGCTCCCGGTGTTTATTCGGCGCGCTATGCCGGTGAAGGATGCTCGTATCACGACAACGTGGTAAAACTGCTTGCCGCGATGAAAGGAGTAAAAAACAGAAAAGCCCGTTTTAGAACAGTTATCGCATTGAATCTCAATGGGAAACAATATTTCTTTGAGGGAATAGTAAACGGAAAGATTCTCGAAGAAGAACATGGCGAAGGCGGCTTTGGCTACGACCCTATTTTCCAGCCGGATGGATATGAGGAGACCTTTGCCGAGATGCCAATGGAAATAAAAAATAAGATTTCGCACAGAGGAAGAGCGGTGCAAAAACTCGTGGAGTTTTTGAAAGTTGGCAGCTGACAGTTGGCAACAACTACAAACTGATAATTGCCAACTTAAAAAAATTTTTCATAAAGAAAAGATTTTTTTGTATATTTGCGGATTGATACTGACAATTTAATATTGAAAACATGAAAAGAATATTTTGGGCTATTGCAATGTTTTTGCTGGTTATTTCAGCGAAAGCGCAGGATATAAGAAATTATTATACTGTTGAAAACGACGGTTCCATCGAATTGGATATAACCAATTATGAGTTTTACGAGCGATTTTTCACGGTTTATAATTTATATCAGGATACAGCATTCGAGATTAGCGAAGGCAAAACATATGGTTTGTTCAAAATAAACTCGAGCGAAGACATAAACAAGTATTTGAGACAGTTGCACAACGAATTCGGTGAATTGGACAAATATGACTATACCGAATACGTTGCCATCGGGAAAGAGAAATTGCCAAGCAACATTGTTACATCAATGTTATTTGATATTTTCATGGAAAACAGCAAGGCTACGACCTTAAACGACCATTGTGTTGACTCGGAGCCTTTCTGCACCTCAGAAATCATAACCTTTAATGCTCCTGCAAACAATGCAAATGAAAACATTCCGGATATAGGATGTTTGGGCTCAAAACCTTGTCCTGCATGGTTTCACATGAGGATAAACACTCCCGGGCAATTCATCATCCACATGGAAGGTTTGGATCCGAATAACGGAGCTCAAAGAGATATAGATTTTTGTCTTTGGGGACCATTTAATGACCCGACTTCGCCATGTGTGGCGCAGTTGACATCAGACAAGATCATCGATTGCTGTTATTCGGCAAGTTATTCGGAAAATGCATATTTGGGATATGAAAGCGGCAATCATGGTCACAGCCATGGAAACATTAATTACCATCTTCCTCAGACTGGTGAGTATTACATTCTATTAATCACTAATTTCTCACAGCAAAACTGTAGGATTTCGTTTACCAAGCAGGCCAATTCGGGTCCCGGCACCACTGACTGCTCCATTATTGAGCCATTTTTGACTGCGAACACACCATGTTACGGCAGCAGTTTGGTGCTTGAGGCTAATGTGATTGAGGGAGCGACATATACATGGACAAGTCCTGACAATCAGACACATAACGGCAGAACGTGGACACGTACCAATGCCACACTCAACATGGCGGGACAATACAACTGCCATGTTGTTGCAGGAACACAGAGTGGCGACGAGGGCATCAATGTGTTCGTGCTTCCAAATGTCAACGCTAATTTCACATTCACAGAGGCGACAGTAGGTGAAGCGGTACAGTTTACCGGCACGGAAACGACAACGCCAGCAGGACATAATTCAGAAATCACTTCAAGACACTGGGACTTTGGCGATGGCACGAGTAGCTCTGCGGTGAACCCGACACACACATATTCGGCTCCAGGCGACTATCAGGTGACATACACTCTTGCTGTCACTGGAGGTCATGACGGAGAATGTGGCGACACTAAGACTAAGACAGTGCAGATTAGAAACACGCTGAACGCTACTGTCAGCAGCGACGGGACAAGTTTCTGCGACGGTGATGCCACTCCAAACCTAACAGCAACGGCGACAGGAGGTTATGGCAATTACACATATTCGTGGACAGCATCTCCGACATGTCCTATTGACTATCCGCATTCAGCCACTACAACGGCACATCCGGCAATAGGAACCACAACATTCACATGTGTGATTTCTGACGGTCATTCTTCGCAAACGAAATCAGTAAGCGTGACTGTCAATCCGATTCCAGACGCGACGATAACAGGTCCTAATCCGCCTCACGTAAACTACGCGGCCTCAACCACTTTATCGGTACCTGAAATGACTGGAGCCACATACCAATGGAGTTCAGAGCCGGCCAATATGATACAATCCGGACAAGGGACACACCAGATTCAGACCGCAAGTCTTACTGTTCCCACCACATTCCATGTAACCGTGAGCAAAAACGGCTGTTCAGATTCTGGTGACTTAACCATTGCTGTAGGCGACGCTCTGTATGGCAATGTTATTATTGTCGGTCAAAATGAACTTTGCGCCGGAGAGGCGACATCATTGATGGTCAATGCTTCTGGAGGCACTGAGCAATACACTTACAATTGGCAGCCAGCCAACATGATTGAAGGCTCAAACACACAGCAAACCATAACTACAACGGCTTTAGATCAGTCGGTGTCATTCACTTGCACGATAACAGACACTGATAATCACACATTTTCAGCAACTTCGCCTATAATAACTGTAAATGATATTCCTGAGGCGACGGCATATATTGAAAGCAACGGCACAACTTACCAGACATACAAAATCCTTGCTGGCAATTTTGTCTATTTGTCGATAAATGAGGTTCCAGGAGCTACATATTCATGGGAGCCGGCAAATCTGATAAACAACTTTATTGGTGAGAACCACAGAATTGCTAAAACCATCAACTTGCCGGAAAACGACAATACGGTTTTCACAGCCACTGTCACCACTGCAAGTGGATGCTCAAATCAGGACAATTTGACCGTCATCGTTTATAAAGCGTTGGACGAGAGTTATTTAACATCGTCAGAATCGGAAGTTTGTGAGAATTCAGCAGTAGTTTTGACAGCACATCCAGATGGTGGCTCGGGCAATTATTCATATCATTGGACACCTGAAGGGTATTTTTCGAATCCATATTCACAAACCACGACAGTGCATCCGAATGCAAACCATCACACATACAGTTGCACTATAACGGATGAAGGCGTCGACGACCACGAAAACAATCGTATCGAGAAGACAATAAACGTTGCTATCCTCGAAAAACCAAGTGTTGACGAGAATTTGATTGGGCAGGCGCAGGTTCTTCCAGGCATAGACTACATGCCATTCATCTACGAATACAACGTTCGTGTAACGAGTTTACAAGGATATAACATAGAAAATGCTGTTTATACTTGGGAACTCTTTAGTTATTACGACACACCTAACCATATTGCCGGCACCTCATATACTTCGACATGGCAGGTTTATGCCGACGAGATTGACAAGAATAAAGCATTTGTAGCCGTTGATGAGGAAGGTAACGCTTTATTGGTCTGCACAATAACTACAGATTGCGGAACGACCAGAACCACCAAGTTCATTTACACCGATGGCTACGGTGAAGGCGCTTCGTTGGAGGAAGTCAATTATGACGATATGATTAACATCTTCCCCAACCCTTCAAGCGGGGACTTATACATAGGGTACAACGATAATCTATCGGCAAAACCAATGACTATCAGCATTTACAGCTTCAGTGGGATGCTAATAGCACAGATTTCAGGTGAAACTGGTAATAACGTGACACATTACTCGATGAACGGACTTGCCAACGGGTTGTATCTGGTGAAAATAACCGGAGACGATTTCGTCGTGACTAAGAGATTCATACTCAACAGATAGAGTTTACCAGCCCCAGCAAGAATCGTGTAATAAATTGAATTTCAATGGAAGGCCGATGCTGAACATAACTTCAAAGCCTCTGTTTCTACGGCTTTCGTCAATAACATGATAAGCCAGATTATCGACGTAGAATGACTCTTTTGTGCCATTGGTGTTAAGAAGGCCAAGATTATAACTGCCGTCGAGTTTCAAGACAAGCGAAAAAACTTGAAAATGGATATTGAATCTGACTCCCACGCCTACTGCGAGAGACAGGTCATACGAACTCATCGCATCTGATTTTGAAATATCCACTGATGTGTTATATTCCGGATTTTCCGAGAATGTCTTTGAGAACTCACCGCCATAGCACAAACCGAAGTCGGGAGCCGCAAAAATATATGGATTGACAACTGCGGTATGCATAAAATAATACGTTACCGGTATTCTGATATCAAGATAATTGGCTTTAATCTCGTCAACTTCAGGCATGTCGTTTCTAAAATTGAAGGATTTCCTGAATCCGCGCTCAATCATCATCACCTCGCCTGCTATTGAAACAGCTCTTAATCTTTTGAAATGATATTCTACAAAGATGCCGAAGCCTGGTTTCAGCACCATATCGTTGGGGATTTTATTGTAAGTTTCGTATGCAAAATGCATATTATAAGATGTCAGACCACCTTTAATTCCGATTGTCGGAACGCTGCTTTTATCGCGTTTATGCTTGACATTACCAAAACTGTAATCAACCTGAGCTGCCAAAGTCACGCTCACGACAATAAAAACAAATAAAGTCAACAGTTTTTTCATATCAGACAATTATTTAGATTTTCTTTCAGCGAAATCGGCATGATAATGTTCATAGCCGTTCACATTATAAATTCCGTGAATGAGTGAAGCGAACTCCCTTTCTTTTATGATACTCCAAGTATGTATGTTACTGATACCATTCTCACCTATTGTTCCAGTAATAATATTGCCTCTGAAATACCTACAGGCATCTGTGCCTTGTATATTTTCATAGCAAATCATGAAATCTTTGCTGTTATTTTCAGAATAAACATCTCCATAGATATATGCTTCAGCTTCGTACCATTCCTTATAATCATTGTTTCTTTTAAAAGAAAACCTTATTTTTGCCATTCCGTTGACTTGGTCTTCGATGATAATATACATCGACTTCGGTGAGTAGGCCATCTGAGGAAGTTGTACATATTGTTGAGTTTGCATATTATAATACTCATATGTTCCATCGCCATTTGATGCGTTCATCTCATACTCGCCTATCAAATCAGGCGGGAAGCGGCCATCTTTCACCTTCGGACTAATTCCATTGGGGAAATAATTCTCAGGATAAACCTGATAATAATGTTTTACGTTGCTCTCATCGCCGATAAAAGCGAGGGTGTTGTGGTTGTCTTTTGAGCAACCTGACAGAAACATTATCGTTCCCAGTACAACACTTAATATGGCAAAAAGTCGTTTCAGCATGACTATTTCATATTGTTTTTAAGTATTTCAAGAGCTTTATCGATACCTGCAGCATTCTTTCCGCCTGCAGTTGCAAGTGTCTTCTGTCCGCCGCCACCGCCTTGGATTTCCTTTGCGGCTTCACGCACCATGGCGCCGGCGTCCATGTTCTTTGAATCGACGAGGCTTTGTGGCAGCATAACGCAGAGAGCAGGTTTCTCTTCGACCACTCCGCCCAAGACTGCAACCACCTCAGAATCAATGTCTTTCAAAGCCGAGGCAATGTTGCGCATCTGGTTCATGTCGGCATCGATGCGGGCGACCACAAGTTTATGACCGTCCCATTCGGCAGCGTTGTTGTAAGCGTTCTTTGCATCCGACACAGCCTGTGCCATCATCATAGCCTCGATCTTCTTCTGGAGCATGGTGTTTTGTGTCGAGAGATTCTCAACAGCCTTCAACACATCTCCTGACGACTTTACGAGACCTTTAATTTTATTCAGTGTATCTATCTGATTATCAAGATAATCGATAACTGCCTCACCTGTTATTGCTTCGATACGGCGCACACCCGCTGCAATGGCGCTTTCTGTTAAAATCTTGAACGAGCCGATACGACCTGTTGATGGGATATGAGTACCGCCGCACAATTCGCATGAGTAGCCTTCGCCGAATTTCACCACGCGAACCTTGTCGCCGTATTTCTCGCCGAACAACGCCATAGCACCCATGTTGCGAGCCTCGTCAATCGGGACATCAACTGCGGTTTCGTTGAGCAAATCTTCTCTAATCTTCTGATTTACAATAGTTTCAACCTTA
This sequence comes from uncultured Bacteroidales bacterium, assembly GCA_905233445.1. Taxonomy (GTDB): domain Bacteria; phylum Bacteroidota; class Bacteroidia; order Bacteroidales; family F082; genus Limimorpha. Next base: position 26,755 of record CAJOEP010000007.1, read on the forward strand.
TGAATCTCCTCATCGGTCATCTTTGCGAAGTGACTGAAGTCGAAACGCAGACGTTCGTCATCGACCATTGAGCCTTTTTGTTCGACATGTGTTCCGAGCACCTGACGGAGAGCGGCATGCATCAAGTGTGTGGCAGTGTGGTTAGCCTCAATCTTGAGGCGGCGTTCCACATCAACTTTGGCGGTAAACACAGCCTCGGGTTGCTGCGGAAGCATATCGGTGATATGTATGCTTAAGTCGTTCTCTTTCACTGTGTTGACTACGTGAAGTGTCTCATTGTCAGACACTAACACGCCTTTATCGCCTACCTGACCGCCCATTTCGGCGTAGAACGGAGTCTTGTCGAGGACGATTTCGAAATGTTTCTTTCCTTTTGCTACTACCTCTCTGAACTTCAATATCTTAGCTTGGCATTCCATCTCTGTGTAGCCGACGAAAGTAGTAGGTTTATCTTCATGAATCAGCTCGACCCAGTCGCCCGACATCTTTTCGGCTGCCTTGCGTGAACGGTCTTTCTGCTCCTTGAGGTTATTGTTAAAGCCTTCCATATCGACTTCGAGACCTTTTTCCTCAGCCATGAGGTTGGTTAAATCGACAGGGAAGCCGTAGGTGTCGAACAGCTCGAATGCAAAAACTCCGTCGATGAGTTTCGAACCTTTATTTTGCTCCACATAGTTTTCGAAACGTTTTATTCCCAATGCCAATGTACGCAGGAACGATGCTTCTTCTTCGTAAATCACCTTTGAGACGAGCATTTCTTGAGCTTTTATTTCAGGATATTGCTCGCCCATTTCACGTACCAGTACTGGCAATAATTTATATACGAACGGCTCGTTGAATTTCAGGAAAGTATAGCCATAACGCACGGCGCGACGTAGGATACGGCGGATGACATAGCCGGCGCCGTTGTTTGAAGGCAGCTGACCGTCGGTAATTGCGAAACTGACGGCGCGAAGATGGTCGGCCACCACGCGCATTGCGATGTCGCATTTCTCGTTTTCACCATATTTTATTCCGGAAAGCTTTGAGATCTCATCTATAATAGGAGTAAACACGTCGGTGTCGTAGTTCGATTTCTTGCCTTGCATCACGCGGACAAGGCGTTCGAAGCCCATGCCGGTATCGACATGTTTTGCCGGAAGGTCGACGAGAGAGCCGTTTGCGAGGCGGTTGTATTGCATGAACACGAGGTTCCAAATCTCAATCACCTCCGGATCGTCCTTGTTGACGAGGTCACGTCCGTTGATTTTTTTGCGTGCTTCATCGTCACGGATATCGATATGAATCTCTGAGCAAGGTCCGCATGGTCCAGTCTCACCCATTTCCCAGAAATTATCTTTCTTTGAGCCGTAGATTATTCTCGACTCATCGACATGTTCTTTCCAAAATTCGTAAGCTTCATTATCCGGAGCCATTCCGTCTTTTTCGTCGCCGCCGAAAACGGTGACATAGAGCTTGTTTTTATCTATTTTCATCACTTCGGTAAGGAATTCCCAGCCCCATGCTATGGCTTCCTTCTTGAAATAGTCGCCAAACGACCAGTTGCCCATCATTTCGAACATAGTGTGATGGTAGGTGTCGCGGCCTACTTCTTCGAGATCGTTATGCTTGCCGGAGACGCGGAGGCATTTCTGAATATCAGTCACGCGCGGTGCTTTGCGAGGGTTATTTCCCAGGAAAACATCCTTAAACTGGTTCATACCGGCATTTGTAAACATCAAAGTGGGGTCATTTTTTACCACTATAGGTGCAGAAGGCACAACAAGGTGTTGTTTTGATTGAAAAAACTCCAAAAAACTCTTACGAATTTCGCTTGCTTTCATCATTAAAACATTTTTTCTTTTAAAAGTTTGCAAATTTAAGAAAATTTTGTTAATTTTGCACGTTTAAAACGTAATTTTTTCGTTTTATTTATAATTATATTGAATAATGGCGAACAAGAAATACATATACAATCCGCAAACGCTTGATTATGAGGAATATAAGCCATCAACGGCCAAGCGTGTCAGGAGAGTGTTATTGTTTATTCTCACAGCTGGAATACTCGGTTACGGCACTATGGCATTCATAGAAAACAAGATTGGAACGCCAAAAGAACGTATGCAGGCTCGCGAAATCGAGTTTATGAAGTTTCAATATGACATTATTAATGATAGAATTGAGGACATCAACACGCTACTTGGAGAGATTCAGGATCGTGACGACAACATTTACAGAATGATTTTTGAGGCCGAGCCGATACCGTCATCAGTGAGGAAGGCCGGATATGGCGGCACCAACCGTTACGAGGCTCTTAGCGGATACGACAACTCTGAAATCGTATCTGAAACGGCAAAGAAGATTGACATTATTGAGAGTCAGTTGAATGTGCAGTCAAAGTCGTATGACTACGTTTACAACATGGCCAAGAACAAGGCGTTGATGCTCAGCAGCATACCGGCCATCATGCCAGTAAAAGATGTTGACATTTATAGGATTTCATCGCATTACGGATACAGGACTGACCCATTTTACAAAGTGCAGAAGTTGCATGGCGGCATTGATTTTTCGGGTCCGATGGGCACTCATATTTACTGCACAGGCGATGGCGTAGTTGAAAAGGTAGTGAGTAGCGGCGGCGGTGGCGGATACGGCAATTATGTTTTGGTGAATCATGGATACGGTTACAAGACCCGTTACGCCCACCTCAGCAAGTCGCACGTTAAAGTTGGACAGAAGGTGAAGAGAGGCGAATACATTGCCGACATGGGCAACAGCGGCAAGTCAACGGCTCCGCATCTGCATTACGAAGTTATTAAAAACGACAAAGCCATAAATCCAATCAATTTCTTCTTCAACGACATCACACCAGAAGAATACGACAAGATTTTGGAATTGTCGGAGAGACCATCAATGACAATGGATTAACATCATGGAAATCAAGAAGTTATATTATCGTATTGGAGAAGTGGCGGAGATGTTCAACGTTCCTGCCTCAACAATTCGCTATTGGGAAAGCGAGTTCGACGTGCTACGTCCGCGCAAGAACAATAAAGGCAACAGACTGTTCACCGAGCGCGACATGCGGTATCTTCAGATTATATATCAGCTTGTAAAGGTGAAAGGATACACCATCCAAGGTGCGAAGGACGCGATGAAGACCAAATTTGACAGCCTAGAAAAGAACGCCATGATGATTAGGACGCTCAACGACGCAAAGACGTTTTTAGTTGATTTGGATAAGAAGCTGGCAGAGAAACAGAAACAAGTTTGAAGTTTGGAGTGTGGAGTTTGTAGTTAACTTCACACTTCAAACTCCACACTCCAAGCTATTAATAGGTTTTATCTTTCATTAAATAATTCTGGACATAATCGAAAACGCCGTCTTCGAGGCTGGTGAACGGTTTGTCGTAGCCGGCTTTGCGTAGTTTTTCCATATTTGCCTCAGTGAAGTACTGGTATTTGTCGCGTATGTCGAGCGGTGTGTCAATGAATTTGATATTCACCTCTTTTCCCATTGCCTTAAAAGTGTTGGAGGCCAAGTCAAAGAATGAACGTGCGTGACCGGTTCCCAAATTATATAAGCCACTTTCCGGACGTTTTTCTATCAAGAACAAAATCACCGAAGCGATATCCTTAACGTAGATAAAGTCCCTAAGTTGTTGACCATCAGCGAAATCAGGGCGATGTGAACGGAACAATTTCACCTCACCGCATTCCTGAATCTGGTGGAATGAATGCAGAATTACCGATGCCATTCGACCTTTGTGATATTCGTTTGGACCATAGACATTGAAAAATTTCAGTCCTGCCCAGAAAGGAGGACATTTCTCTTGCTTCAAAATCCATTTGTCGATTTCGTTCTTTGAGCGTCCGTAAGGATTGAGCGGTACAAGTTTTTCGACAACATCGTGGCTGTCGTTGTAACCCAGTTCTCCCCCACCGTAAGTCGCTGCTGATGAAGCATATACGAGTGGAATCTGATAATCGGTGCAAAGTGTCCACAATTGTTCGGTGTAGTTCACATTAAGCTCGACAAAAACGTTCCAGTCGAACTCGGTGGTGTCGGTACGTGCACCGAGATGCACTACAAAATCAATCTTTTCATGATTGATTTTCAACCAGTTATGAAGATCTTTTCTATCTAAAAGAAGCTGATATTTTTTATTGATATAGTTTCTTTCTTTTTGTTTTTTTGAAAAGTCATCGACAAGAACAAGGTCGTTTCTACCCTGTTCGTTGAGGCAACCAGCCACTACGCTTGCAATGAAACCTGCAGCACCTGTAATTACTATCATATCTTAATTATCTTCAGTTCTAGTTTTTAAATAATTTCGCCATTTCTCAAGCACAGCCTGCATATCTGAAGGAAGTTGCGAGTCGAAATACAATTCCCTTCCTGTTGTAGGATGCACGAAGCCGAGGACTTTGGCATGCAGGCAATGGCGCGGTATCTCGTTGAAACAGTTATCGATAAACTGGCGGTATTTCGAGAACGTTGTACCTTTTAGAATCCTGTCGCCTCCGTAAAGAGCGTCGTTGAACAACGGATGTCCGATGTACTGCATATGCACGCGGATCTGGTGTGTGCGTCCGGTCTCGAGACGGCATTCTACCAAGGTGACATAATTGAAACGTTCCAAGACCTTGTAATGTGTTATTGCGTCTTTGCCCTGACTGCCGTCGGGGTAAACCGCCATAGCGACACGGTCACGCATTGAGCGTCCGATGTTACCTTCGATAGTGCCTTCGTCTTCAGCGAAATCGCCCCAGACGAGTGCCTGATAGCGACGTGTTATCGAGTGCTCATAAAACTGTGCTGCGAGCACCGTCTGTGCGGTCTCGTTTTTCGCAACAATCATCAAACCTGTTGTATCCTTATCGATTCGATGCACAAGATAGCCGAAACCATTTTCGACCTTTGAGCCATTTTCCTTGAAATGATAAGCCAAAGCGTTTAGTAGCGTGCCATTGAAATTACCGTGACCCGGATGAACGACAAGGCCGGCTTGTTTGTTCACAACGATGACGTCGTCGTCTTCATAGACAACGTCAAGAGGGATATTTTCCGGTGTTATGACGACTTCGCGAGGCGGATAAGCAAGCACAACTGTGACCACATCAAAAGGTTTAACCTTGTAATTCGACTTCACCGGTTTGTCGTTGACGAGTATGCTACCGGCTTTTGCTGCATTTTGAACGCGGTTTCGGGACACATTTTCGAGGCGGTTTTGCAGGAATTTATCGACACGCACCAAAGTCTGACCTTTATCGGCCACTATCCTGAAATGCTCGAAAAGCTCTGTGCTTTCCTCAGTGCTGTCTCCAAGTACGCCCACAAAATCTTCTGACATATCTCAACTATTTGGAAATCATCAATTTAGATGTTTTAAATGTTCCGTCTTCCTTAACTGCGCGAAGAAGATACACCCCATCTTGCAAATCATTGATGTCCAATACATTAGTGTATTGATAACGACATATCAGTCTGCCAGTCAGGTCATAGATGACGATTTCTTTGTAAACAGAAGCATCGACACCTTCTATTCTCACGAAATCGCGAGCAGGAATTGGATATAAATCGAGACTATTGTTGTCATGATTTTCAGGACTTACCACTAAATTCGAATTCTTGCCCATTATCGGATGGATCATGATTGAGCCCGGGAACGAGCTGTTTTTCCAACCGTTGCCCGCATCATAGAAATTATATTGACTATTGTCGATTGAGGCATCAAAGCCGATATTTATAGACTTCGAGTAGCGTTGGCGAAGTCCGATATAAAAAGTGCTGTTCACTTTCACAACCTCATCAAATGTATATTCAGAGAAAGCGTACATCACGCTGTCGTTCCACACAGGCCGTTGATTATTAAGGGTATATATTTCCTGACCAGGCTTCCCGTTATTGTCGCGCCACACTACGATATCGAAGAAATTGTAATTCGCATCATTCAAAGTGCGGTTAAAAAGCATTTGAACGCCTTGGACGGTGTCGAGTTTCATCACCTTAAACTGGACAGCCATATATGTGTCATTAGGCACCAGTCCATAACCCATTTCAGGGGTACCATCGTCATATGCGAAATAATTACAGAATTTTTGTTGTGAAATGATAGAATCGCCGGCGACCTCATTGCTGTGTTCATCAACGACCGACACATATTGACTTATTGTAAATGACGTGGTATCCACAGGAAGGTTGTAAGGATAAATGAAATCGCCCATAACAATTTCGTTTTTCACAACGCCCACATTATTGTATTGATTGATTATCAACGGGTTACTATTATATATATAATTCCATCCGCTATTATTGTCTTCAACTTTGCATGTATAACGCACTTCGTGAGTATTAACATCCAAATTGGTGATAAAAACATCGTAAACGTTGTCAATTTCCTTGATTGGATTGTCACGATAATGTTTATAAGGTATTGATTGATAACGTTTTAGCAATGTTGGAGCAGTATTTGTGAGACTCACCATCGGATATGTGTCATTAACAATGCTTCGATTCATATCGAGATAGACCATATCGATATTCCATTGGTCCATATTGCTTCTATCGTTAGGATACAACGTTGTTGGCAACGTTCCGTAATTGAAAAACATTATATAAAAATCCTCGGTAAAGAAACAAGTGTCTGTAATTGGGAGCATTACCTTTTTAAAATATTGATTATCATCGCATTCATCTACAAAAGACTCATAGCTTTGACCTTCTGTAGCCCACATCTGGTGCCATGCGATTTTTCTCAATGTCACATAATTTTGGAGCACTGTATCAAAAACCACTTCATCGTATCCGTGACCAAACTGCAGTACAAGCGAATCGTCGCGATCGGGGCTGTCGCCGAAGCCGCCAGGCTGATAGTAGAAGCTGAAATAGAGCGAGTCGGCTGGTGTAAGCGCATGATTACCAACACTATCCAAACGTATTTTTACAGACAGCAACGTATCTGCGATAAATGGGTTACTGCTGCCATTGGTATGTACTTTGCCGTATTTGTTAATCAAATCGAGGGTTGCCGCGCGATAATTCACTGGCATATATGGAAACCCGGAGTTCACAGACACATTACCGGGCTGCCATTTTTCTGCATCCGGATAGATTCCTGATTTAGTAAAATCGTCAAAAAACGGCAATGTGGCAACAACATCATTTTTTGATTCCCTTATATTTCCTTCAGGAATACCTCCTGTAAAACCAGTGAGATATTCTTGGGATTTGCCGTTTACGAACAATAAAACGGCGATAATAATAGTCAAAACAAATCTTTTATTCATCATAGAAGAAATTTGTATCTATTACATAATCATTGTATTCGAAATAATCGAAGTCAAAATCAATATCAATTGTCGCTGTATCAAGCGGTCTAAACAGCAACTGTTTGTCCTTAATGCGCTCGAGTGAATCGTAGGAGAAAGTCCTGTTTCGCAAAATGAAATCGAAGCTGTCGATTACATATTTGATTGTGTCGGCGCTATATTTTTTCACTCGCCAGACCTCGACAATAGAGTCGCGGCGGAATTTTTCATAATTATACCAAGCGAAATCGAAATTCTTATCTGATTTATACCAAACACTGACCAAAGAACCAAGAGGGACCCTGGTTTCTGCTGAGTATTCCGGATCCATTCGGCTCACAAAAAGATGCTCTACTTCATCATTATCAATAAAAATCTCCGTTCCGACATTCAGCGATGCGTTGTGGATCATATTTTTCACATTTGAGACAGTGACTCCCACCAGATCAGGAAGGATGGTGTTTTTGTTTCCATTTCCAAGACCGACGACCAGTGTTATTGCAGAGCCTTTAACCACGTCGTCTTTAGGTTCAATAACTTCGTCTTTGATTTTCTGTTCGATGACAGCATTTCTGGCGAAATAATCTACAAATTCCAGTTTATCGACTTTCAATCCGGCCACATTGAGGCTAACCATAGCCTGACGCAGCGACAGGTTTCGCAGATTTGGCATCTGGACGATTTCCGGGGCGATAGACGTGCGGATAATATAGATATTTCTACCAGTTTTCACTTTAGCTCCAGGAGCTGGATTCTGTTGATACACGGCTCCTTCCGGAAAATCTTTCACGTATATACTGTCGAGCAAAATGAATGTAAACTCGTCGCTATATAATTCAGAAACTTCTTCATAATTCATTCCGACCATATCAGGAACCTGAAACTCTGTGCCGTGACGCGTAAATTTATCGAGTTTTTCAAATGTTAACTCGAATGCTGCGACAACCACTAACGCCATGATTATCAAGCTGATATAAAACCATTTATCTTTTAAAAAACGAAAAGCTTTCATTTTTTTATTTTTTTCGTTTATGATAACGTCGTTTTTTTGTAATTTTGAACTCGCAAAGATAACGAAAATAATTGAATTTAAGTTTATTTGACATGAAAAAAATAGCTATAGTTTGTGGAGGTTACTCTGGAGAGTACGAAATATCAATCAGCAGTGCGAAAGTTGTGAAGAAACATCTTGATCCAAGCAAATATGAGGCATACGTCATTGTGGTTCAGAGAAACAGGTGGTATCACCTTGAAGACGACGGCACTGAGGCCGCTGTTGACAAGAACGATTTCTCGATTCAAGTTGGAGGCAAGAAAGTTGTTTTTGACGCTGTTTTCAACGCCATACATGGTGTTCCAGGCGAGGACGGGCAGCTTTTAGGATACTTTGAGATGCTTGGGATTCCGTACACTTCATCGAATTTCACAACTTCGGCTCTGACGTTTCACAAAGATTTTTGCAAGACTGTAGCGGCGGCTGCAGGTGCCAACGTATCTCCTTCTGTCATCATTAATAGAGGTGAAAATTATGATGCGAAAAAAATCATCAAAGCATTGGGATTACCTTTATTTGTCAAGCCTACGCGCAACGGCTCGTCGGTTGGTGTGAGCATGGTGAAAGCCGAGGAAGATTTTGAAAAAGCGATGGAATACGCTTTCAGCGCAGGCGACCAGGTGATGTGCGAGAAATTTGTGAAAGGACGCGAGCTTGCATGTACGGTGATGCAAGTAAAAGGCAAGACTATGGTCTTCCCAATCACTGAGATTGTGAGTAAAAACGACTTTTTTGACTACGAGGCCAAATACACTGCAGGGAAATCGGATGAAATCACACCTGCTGAGTTGGATGAGGTTTCAGAAATCGAGGTCAAGGCCACCTCGGCGATGCTTTACGAGAGATTCGAGTGCAAAGGCTTTGCCCGTTTCGACTATATCATGACGCCCAAGCAATTGGTTTTCATCGAGGTGAACATTGTGCCAGGCATGTCGGAGGCATCAATAATGCCAAAGCAAGCAGCCTGCATGGGCATAAGTCTCGGCAAGCTGTTTGGTTTGGCATTAGAGAATATTCTTGACTAAACTGTCAGGATGTCTTTCTGTTTCAATTCGTAGAGGTCATCCACTTTCTTAACGAACTTGTCAGTCAATTTCTGGATTTCTTCCTGAAGTTGTTTGACTTCGTCTTCGGATACGCCTTCTTTTTCAAGTTTCTTGGCATCGTCGTTTGAGTTACGACGAATGTTGCGGATGCCGACTTTAGCTTCTTCGGCGGCTGTCTTGGCGCGTTTGGCGAGGTCTTTACGACGCTCTTCTGTTAATGGCGGAACCAAAATTCTCAGGAAATCGCCTTCGTTTTTCGGGTTGAAGCCGAGGTTGGCAGCCTGAATAGCCTTGTCGATGGCGCTGATAGCACTTTTGTCGAAAGGCATCACAATAATCTGACGCGGGTCTGGAGTGCCTATGTTGGCTGTCTGCTCAATCGGGACAAGCGTTCCGTAGTATTCAACCTTCACGCCCTGAAGCATCATCGGGCTTGCCTTGCCTGCTCTGATTTTCTGAAACTCCGACTCAAGGTGTTTGACGGCACCTTCCATCGATTCAGTCGTTTCGTCCAAAATAAATTGAGATTCTTCTGTCATATACCTTTAATTTTTTCGGTACAAAAATACAAAAATTTTTATTTCGTCACAATTGTTCCAATTTTTTCACCATTGAGCACTTTTGTGAGGTTGCCTTTAGTATTCATGTCGAACACTAGCATAGGCATGTTGTTTTCCTTGCACATGGTGAATGCCGTGAGATCCATCACCTTGAGATTCTTCTGGTATGCCTCATCGTAAGTGATTGATTCATATTTTGTTGCTGTCGGGTCTTTCTCCGGGTCGGCAGTGTAGATACCATCGACGCGAGTACCTTTAAGGATGATGTCGGCTTTTATTTCGACGGCGCGCAGTGCCGAGCCCGTGTCTGTTGTGAAGAACGGGTTACCTGTACCGCCGCCTATTACGACGACATAGCCCTCTTCAAGCAATTTGATTGCCTTTGCCGAACTCATTGAGTCGGCGATACGGTCGATGTAAAGTCCTGACAACAAAGCGGCTTTAACGCCTTTTGCCTGCAATGTCGATTGGATAGCCATGCTGTTGATGACGGTGGCGAGCATTCCCATGTAGTCGCCCTGGATACGGTCCATGCCTTTTGATGCGCCCTGCAATCCGCGGAAAATATTGCCTCCGCCGATGACGATGGCGATTTGAGCGCCGGCTTTCACCGCAGCCGCTATCTCTTCTGCATAATCGTTAAGTCTTTCAGGGTCAATACCATATTGTTGATTTCCCATTAAAGCCTCACCGCTAAGTTTAAGTAACACTCTTTTGTATTTCATATATTTAAGATTTAAAAATTCAAAATTTAAAATTTAAAGATTTAAAACCAGAAGCCGACATTGACAAAGCCGACTGCCGACGAATTGATGTTTGAAGCCATCAAGCTGACCTCGACGGGGCCGACAACCGTATTCGCGCCAAGTGTCAGACCGGCACCCATGACATAGCTGTTGCTGTCGAACCATTTGTCGTAAACATCGCTCATATAGCCGAAATCGCAGTGGACAGTGCTGTAGAAAATCTTATAGAAATTCCACTGCCATGCGAATTTTCCGATAGCGATATGGTCAACGATTTTATCGACAAAACCGAGGCCTGTGAACGCCAAAATATTGTCGTAATACTTCATTTTCGACTGTCCGCCTATCATAAACTGATAGAACAGAGGTATTTCGGCATCACCAATCTTGCTGCCAGCTGCCAGACCAAACTTCAGCGAGTTGCGCCTGCCTACTCTAAACGCCTTCATCACACTTCCCTGCACCAGAAACGACACTCTGGCATCAGCATTGCTAAAAACTCCGCCGTCGTTTTCCCCTTCAAACAAAAAGCTCTTTCCAGTAAGGTTTATTCTCCAACCGCGACTGGCGAAATTCGGGACATCCTCATTGCTGAAGAAATAATTGGCATAAAGATAGGTATAGAATGTGTAATTCGGTTTTAGACCGCTTTCTCCGACCAAATCTCGCATATGGACATAATCGGCGACTGCACCCAGACGAATCTGTTGTGTTAAAGATGGTATAATTTGACCATAAAGGTTCAGGCTGTTAGTCTGAATACTATAAGAATTTGTGATTCGGCTATTTATGTACTGATTCATATTCAACGATATGATACTCAAATCGGCGCCATATCTGAAAACTCTTCCATGACGCTTGTTGATAGTAGCCTTCACATACGGATTCTCGGCGATATTGACATCAATATTCAATGTGGTGCGATTCATGCTATTCCAAAGGTTTTTCATGGTGAAATTCACCAATGCACCTATGCCGTAGTTGTTGTCATAATGAATGGCAAACGAAACCGATTCGTCCTCGCGCTCGGTGCAATGCAGTTTCAGCACGACACCATTTTTGTCGTTTTTCATTTCATACCACAAATCCTCGTAATATCCTGATGCATAAAGTCTTAGAATAACTTCCTGGATTTCGTCAACCGACAATTTCATTGGGAAGACTTTACCAAACTCACGGACCACATCATCTCTGTGTTTAATTGCGATACCATCCACCAAAACTTCCACAACATTCAGAGTATCAACAGGTTGTACATGCGGACGATGGATTTCGTAAGGCTCAATTTCCTGAAGATGTTGAGCAAGTTTTTGCAGTTGCGGATAAAACTCCTGTGCGGCTTCCTCACCAAATTGGATAATTGAATCAAAATCGTTGAACGACAGCATATTACGCCCATGAAGATTTGGTCGGATATAGATATCGCAGTGAGAGCGGGCATATAAACTTTCGGAAAGTGACGAAAGGTTCATCATGCTTTCGAGAAGCCCGAGCGAGTTGTCGATTTGCGAGGCTGGAATTGTAGCGTCTTCCAAATCGACACCGATAATAATGTCAGCTCCGTGATTCTTCATATTCCTGACCGGGAAATTGTTGACCATTCCACCATCAACGAGCAGCTTGTTTTCCATAGCCACCGGTTTGAAGAAGAATGGTATCGACATGCTCGCCCTCACCGAACGAGCAAGGTTGCCTTTTGTCATCTCATACTGGCGGGCATGTTCAACATCGGTAGCAATACAGAAAAACGGAACAGATAACTTATTGAAATCGTGTATGTTGCTTGCCGGAAGCATCAGTCTTGACATGAGCAGATTGACATAAACGCCATCAACCACCGACGATTTAACCTTCAGCTTTCCATTCATTATCGGGAATGTCCCAAGATATTGACGCTCAAACATTTTCTGTTCGACTGGCATCAGGATGCGAGGAACTTTATCGTAAATCACCTGGTCCCAATCCTGAGCGCGCACCATCTTCTCAATCGTTTCAGGGTCATAGCCGACGGCGTAGAGGCCTCCCATGATTGAGCCGATGCTCGTTCCCGCGATGTAATCGACTGGGATTCCAGCCTCATCTATCGCCTTTAGCACTCTGATTTGCGCAAATCCTTTGGCACCTCCGCCGCAGAGTACCACTCCGACTTTAGGACGATGACGAACAGTATCATTAACTGATTGAGCTTCAATATTATAGACAGATAACACGCTGATTAGCACAATCAGTATTAAAAATCTGATATTTTGATTGATATCATTCATATTCAATTATTTAAAACCAATAGCCAACATTAACAAACAAGGACCAGCTATCAACTACATTCGATTTCGACACTCCGACTTCGATTGGTCCGAATAAAGTCTTATAACCTAAGGTAAGACCGGCTCCCATCACAAAATTTTCAGGAACGAACCATGTATCAAGCTTATTTGACAATAAAACATCTATATCCTGAATGAATTCCAGCAATAATTGAATGTCTTCAATACTAGGATTAGTGTAATCCAAACTACTCAAGAAGGAACTTTTTTGCATTAATGGTAACATGTTTTTCATATAACCGGCATCACAACTGGCTATTGCATAGAAATTCTTGTAGAAATTCCACTGCCAGGCGGTTTTTGCATATGCTATATACTCAGTAATAGCTGACAAAAACGGTAATCCCGTGAAACTCATCATATTATCCATGTAATGCATTTTTGACTGACCACCGATATAAAATAAATCATCGTCATAAGACAACATTGTTTCTCCGAGACGCGCAGCGCCGACAACTCCCAATCTGAATGCGTGGCGTTGGCCTACAGGAAATGATTTTGCAATATTGGCTTGTGCGGTGAACATTGGCCGTCTTTCCGCACTACTAAACACTCCGTCGTATAAGATACACTTGGCTATCATATTGATATTCCAGCCTTTACGTGGAAAATCAGTTTGATCCTCGTTATTGAAAAAATAATGGAAATAGGCTTTCGGATTAAACTCATGTCTGTTTATTTCATTGAATTCTTCGGAATTATACCATTGTGACTGTAAATCCTTAGTCATAGTATAATTCATCCTAAAGCCAAGTTTAACAGCTTGTGTCACTGATGGTGCGACCTGGAAATACAAATCCAGGGCATTATGCTGAAGTCTCAATGAACTCTGGATATTACCAATATTATTATACACATTTGCGGCCAGATTCATAGCTAAAATCTCAGCTGTTCCGCTTAGCATCTTGGTATAACGGTGTGTGATACCTGCTTTAAAATACGGATTGTCGGCGATATTCAAATCGACATTATAGGTAAAATGCTTTGTACGGGCATTCATATTAAGCAGAACACCGATTCCATAGTTATTGTCGTAATGCATTCCCACCGAGAATGTGAGTGGAGTCTTGTTTTTGCAGTGCAATTTTATGATGTTTCCTTCAGGGGTTTCGAGTAGTTCGTACCAAACGTTCGAATAATAGCCTTGTGAATATATTTTGACGATAATTGTTTCTATATCATCTATAAGGAATTCCGCTGGAAACTCATCACCGAACTCCGATTTCAGCAGTTCTTCATCGTAGTTGTCGAGACCGTCAACTTCAACTCCTGTTATTGTCACACGGTCAATCGGCTGTGTGTGATGACGTTCAACCTCAAATGCTCCCAGTGTCTGAAGCGAATCCGCGAGACGTTTCAGTTCCGGGAATTTCTCTCGGGCGGCTTCTTCACCGCTGTTTATTATAGGAGAGAAGTCATTGAATGACATCATGTTAGCTTTGCCGATATCTGGTCTGATTAAGATATCACAATCTTCACGGGCTTTATTACTCTCATCCTGTGAAACTACCGAAATCAAGCGTTCCAGCACTTTAAGGGAGTTATCCAACACCTCCGGGTCTGATTTCACTATTTCCAAATCGACACCTATTATGATATCGGCGCCCATATTACGCACGTTTCTCACCGGAAAGTTGTTGGTAAGACCACCATCACAGAGCAGATATCCTTCATAGTCAATAGGTTCGAAGAGGAATGGTATTGACATTGAGGAACGGATGGCTTGTGCCAACGAGCCGCTGTGGAACTCAATTGGGTCGGCGGTGATCATATCTGTACCGATGCACAGGAAAGGCACCGGCAACTGGTTGAAGTCACGTTCTTTATAAGCAGGCATAGTGAGTCTGGTAAGCAGCATATTGACGTACATGCCGTCGATTACAGACCTTTTAAGTTTCAGTTTGCCGTTTTTCAAAGGCACTGTAACGAGATAATGACGTTCGTTGATGCGTTTTTCGAGAGGAATAAACCGGCGTGGGATCTGGTCTTTTATTATCATGTCCCAATTTTGTTCGGTGCAGAGTTTCTGCATCATGTCGGGGTCGTATCCCACTGCATAGAGACCTCCTATGATGGAGCCCATGCTCGTTCCAGCTATAAAATCGATGGGAATGCCGGCTTCTTCAATAACTTTCAAAGCACCGATATGGGCAAAACCTTTGGCGCCGCCGCCACTCAGCACCACGCCGACTTTAGGACGATGAGGAACAACAGTGTCCTGTGCTGCCGCAGTTAACGCCAGCAACATCACAGATATTATGGCCCAAAAGCGTTTCATTCCAATCTTCCGTGACAATTCTTGTATTTCTTGCCGCTGCCACATGGACACGGGTCGTTACGTCCAACCTTTTTCTCCACATGAATCGGCTGTGTCACCTGGTTTTCCTGGGTGTTGCTGTGTGCCTGCGACAACAGGTCGGTACGCTGCTCTTGCAGTTTGCTTCTGTCGATGGCCTTGGCGCGATGCTCGCGGATGTTGCCCTGTTGCTGCACAGGAAGATCCGATTTCATCAGGAACGAGATGACCTCGCGGTTAATCTTCAAAATCATCTCCTTGAAGAGGTTGAATGACTCCAACTTATAGATTAACAACGGGTCTTTTTGCTCGTATTGGGCATTTTGCACAGACTGTTTCAAGTCATCAAGTTCGCGCAGATGCTCTTTCCATGCGTCGTCAATCATACCGAGGGTTATTCCTTTCTCGAGCGACAACGAAATCTCACGGACACCGTTCTGAACCGCTTTCTCAATGTTCACTACGACATTCATACCCTTTTTACCGTCGGTGAACGGGATAAGGATGTTCTTATAACCAGGCTGTTTCTCGTAAATATCCTTGATGAGAGGCAAGGTCTTCTCACCCACGACCTGTGTCTTCTTGTTATATGACTCGATTGCCTTTTCAAAAAGCATGTCTGCAAGGTCATCGAGTTTGCCATGTTTGAATCTATCTTCATCGAAAGGCAGTTCGATACCCATATTTGACAGGACATCCATCTTTAGTCCTTCGTAATCGTCGTTGGCTTTGTTTTGTTCAATCAGCGATTCACCGAGGTCGTACATCATGTTGTTGATGTCGATTTGCAGACGTTCACCGAACAGGGCGTGACGGCGTTTTTCATAAATCGCTTCACGCTGAGAGTTCATAACATCATCATACTCAAGGAGATGCTTACGGACGCCAAAATGATTCTCCTCAACTTTTTTCTGTGCCTTCTCTATCTGTTTGGTAATCATCGAGTGTTGAATCACCTCGCCTTCCTTCATACCGAGACGGTCCATGATTGGTGCGATACGCTCGGAGCCGAACATACGCATGAGGTCGTCTTCCAACGAGACGAAGAATTGTGAGCTTCCCGGGTCGCCCTGACGGCCTGCACGACCGCGCAACTGACGGTCAACACGGCGTGATTCGTGACGTTCGGTTCCGATGATGGCGAGACCGCCTGCTTCTTTCACACCAGGTCCGAGCTTGATATCGGTACCACGACCAGCCATGTTGGTGGCGATGGTCACCGTTCCAGCCTGACCTGCGTCTTTAACGATTTGAGCCTCTTTGAAGTGCAATTTCGCATTCAACACATTGTGTTTGATGTTCTTACGCGTCAGCATACGACTCAGCAACTCAGAGATTTCAACGGAAGTTGTGCCAACCAACACTGGTCTTCCTTCGTGAACGAGCTCTTCTATCTGCTCGATTACTGCGTTGTATTTTTCTCGTTTTGTCTTGTAAATCAAGTCTTCGCGGTCATCACGGGCGATAGGTTTGTTGGTCGGGATAACCACCACATCGAGTTTGTAGATATCCCAGAACTCGCCTGCCTCAGTCTCAGCGGTACCAGTCATACCGGCGAGTTTGTGATACATACGGAAGTAGTTCTGCAAAGTGATTGTCGCATAAGTCTGTGTAGCGGCTTCAACGTCAACATTCTCCTTTGCCTCCACTGCCTGATGCAAACCGTCGCTCCAACGGCGGCCTTCCATGATACGGCCAGTCTGCTCGTCAACGATTTTCACTTTGTTGTCGATGATGACGTAATCAACATCTTTCTCAAACAATGTATAGGCTTTAAGCAACTGCTGAACGGTGTGAAGACGTTCAGATTTCTCTGAGAATACACGTAAAAGCTCAGTTTTCTTCAACACTTTCTCATCATCGCTCAAACCGGATTTCTCAAGTTCGGCAATCTCCGAGCCGACATCAGGGATGATAAAGAACGATGGGTCGTTATATGCTTTTGCCAGTTGTTCGGTGCCTTTATCTGTCAGAACGACGGTGTTGAGTTTCTCGTCGATTACGAAATACAGCTCGTCGTCGATGATGTGCATGTTCTTGCTTTGCTCCTGCATGTAGAAGCCTTCGGTCTTGAGCAGCAACGACTTCATTCCCTCTTCCGACAAGAATTTGATGAGAGCGTTGTTTTTCGGAAGTCCGTGAAACGCGCGGAAGAGCTGGTCGGCACCGTGCGAACGTTCCTCTTCGGTAGCGTTTGGATTTGTCAATATCTTTTTAGCTTCCGCAAGGCATTGTGTCACGAGACGTTTCTGTGCCTCGTAGAGATTCACGACATCAGGTTTGAGTTGCACAAACTCCTGGTCGTCGCCACGTGGTGTAGGGCCGCTGATAATCAAAGGAGTACGGGCATCATCAATCAACACGGAGTCAACCTCATCGACGATAGCGTAATGATGTTTGCGTTGCACCAGCTCGTCGGGGTTACCCGTCATGTTATCGCGGAGGTAGTCGAAACCGAACTCGTTGTTGGTTCCGTAAGTGATGTCGGCGTTGTAGGCGGCACGACGTTCAGGTGAGTTAGGCTGGTGTTTGTCGATGCAGTCGCATGTCAAGCCGAGGAAATTGTAGAGCGTTCCCATCCACTCGGAGTCACGTTTTGCCAAGTAATCGTTGACGGTCACGACATGTACGCCACGTCCGGCAAGGGCGTTGAGGTAAACCGGCAAGGTAGCGACGAGGGTCTTACCTTCACCGGTCGCCATCTCGGCGATTTTTCCTTGGTGAAGCACGATACCGCCGATGATTTGCACGTCGTAATGCACCATGTCCCATGTCACCATGTTACCGCCGGCCATCCAGCTATTATCGTAGCGCACTTTATCGCCTTCGATGTTGATATGCTCGTATTTAGCAGCCAACTCGCGGTCGAGGTCAGTAGCCGTTGCCTCTACTATCTCATTGTCTTTGAAACGTTTAGCCGTCTCTTTCATCACTGCGAAAGCCTCCGGCAGAATGTCGTTCAGAGCCTCTTCGATCTTCTCCAGCACCTGCTTCTCGAGTTTGTCAACCTGTCCGTAGATGTCGTTTTTCTTCTCCAAATCCATATCCGGATTACCCTCCACAGAAGCCTTCAACTCGGCGATTTTTGCTTCTTCAGCAGCGATGTGGTTCTGAATATATTCTTTGAATTCCACAGTCTTATGACGCAGACTGTCAATATCCAAATCCTTTATTTTCTCGTATGCGTCAAGCGTTTTACGCAACAATGGCTGCAAGGCCTTGTTGTCGCGTGTCGATTTATTTCCAAAAATCTTATCTAAAAAACCCATTTTTTTATTATTTATTCATGAATAAACTTGTCCAAATTATATATATCAAAAACTATGCAAAAGTAATAAAATTTTACAAATATTTGCTAATTCTTCTCACATGTTTTTCAAGGTCGTGGTCGGGCGACGGTGCCGGCGACATGCCAATACGACTATTTTTCTTCAAAATAACATAAGCCGGACACATCTTTATTTTATAATCTTCGAGCAATAAAATATTGTCGCCCAAGTTCAATAATTGCCACTTAAAGCCTTTATTATCAAACATTTGCACATAGTCTTGAAATAATTCTGCAGTTGCTATTGTTATCACTTCTATGGTATCATTCCATTGTCTTTGTAGGTCGTTGAGCACGGCGAATTCATGTTCCGTCAATGAGGAGCGACGATCCACAAACTGCAATAACACCATAGTATTCTTATAATCAGACAACTTGACTGTTTTCCCGTTCTTATCTTTCAAGGTGAAATCTGGAGCTTCCGAATCGTGTGAGAGTTTTTCAAGCTGTTTGGCAAGATTCCTTGCGATAAGCTTATTTTTTTGGTATCTTGAAGTGTTTTCTATTGTTTTAAGCTCACTGTAAATCACATTTTTCGCTTTCTGATTTTCATAAAATGCCTTTCGCAAATTTTGCATTTTCACCAGTTCGGCAACCTGATTGTTACGTGACAAAAAGTCATCTGTCATGACATTTACTTTGGCGATATCAAAAAACACGTCCATATATGCCTCTTGGCAGTACAAAACCTCTTGATTATCAATATATTCCGACAAAACTTTATTTTTATTATATGTCATAACCACCGATGCTTTACGATATTTCACATAATCGCGGATATATTGAAACTCGATTTTGCCCACATTTCTAATCAATTGATTATCAAGAGTATCGAGAAGACTCATTTTTCGTCCACGATACAATTGATTGAAGTTATCATAAATAAAATCGTCGATAAACGTCTGTGTAGCAATCATTTGCGAATAAAAACCATCGTCATCTATCGAGTTTATCTTCAAATACGGTTGCTCCTTCTCGAAATACGAACCTTCGTTTTGTTCTGGCACGACAATCTCGAAATCATATATACCGTTAGGTTTTAAAATCACGTCAACACGCTCTAGGTTTATTGCGATTTGCGATGGTGTTATATCCGTTATATCGGCTTTCAGAGTAAACTTTCCGTCTTTATCTGATTGAGTCTCAGCGATTTGTGTTTGTTCACATGTAAACATTTCGTCGTAAGCGAGCAGTCGCACCAATGCGTTCGGCACGTTGGTTTTCCCTTGTACAGAAATGTTTTGTCCGAATGCAAAAATCGGGTATAAAAACGTCAGAATCAGGATAAAAACGCTCTTATTTCTCATAAAAACCAGCTTTTTCAGGGATAAAATCAGTCAATTCAGCTTTGTTTTTTACAAGGTCGCGCACCACTGTCGATGAGACACACCTCAGCTCGGGTGTTGAGAGGAAAAACACCGTCTCAACATCTGGATTGAGTTTTTTGTTTGCCTCAGCTATTATGCTTTCGTACTCGAAATCGGTGGTGTTTCTAAGTCCACGGATGATGAAACCCGCATTCATCCTTTTGCACAAATCAACCGTAAGTCCTTCATAACTAATGACTTTAACATTTTTATATTCGGCGAATGTATTTTCTATCCATTTGATTCGATTCTCAAGTGGAAAAGCATATTTTTTATCGATATTGATTCCTATCGCAATGATTATCTCGTCAAAAAGCGGCAGTGCCTTAAGCACTATATCCTCGTGACCTTTTGTTATCGGATCGAAAGAACCGGCAAAGATTGCTGTTTTCATAACTCACAAATTACACCTTATTAATAACTTGCAAAGTTACAAAAAATTTTTGATCATTATCTTTTGTTGCAGAATTTTACATTAACCACCCAAAGCGGCTGCATTAAAGGCGTCAATGGCATTAAAGGCGTTATAGCCATTTAGGCAGCCGCCATAAGGTTTATAATGCCAAGAGTAGCACTGGGACAAGTGTTTTTAATGATGCGAAAGTATTATTTTCAAAACCTTTAACATGTTCTTTATCAACGAGATACACTTTTGAGATTCCTTCTTCGGTTTGAGGGATATTTTTCATTCCGGATGTGGTTCGCATCAAGAACCAGCTGGTTTTCTTGATTGTCCATTGATTATTAAGAAGATAGCAATGCCAAGTCGATGGCAATTCTTTAATAATTTCGAGGTCGGTGATGCCTGTCTCCTCCTCCACCTCACGCAAAGCGGCTTTTTCCGGTGATTCACCTTTTTCGATATGACCTTTAGGAAGATCGGGAATACCGTTTCTTTCTATTGCAACAAATTGATTATCAATAATCACTACTCCGCCGGCAGCAGGTGCCTGACGGAAAATGCTTTTTATTGCGAAAGCTAATTTTTCGCCATCTACATCGCCCAAATCAAGGTTCTCGACAGTATCATCATTGAGCCAACCGTTGATTTTTGAAACCAAATCGTCACAATTTTTAACGCATTTATTATCAAGAGATAACAATTTTTCGCAAAAATTATTTGCTGTCAACGTCCGATTATTACAAAAAAGTCTGTACATTTGCAGAAAAATTTAGTCAAAATATGAATGAACAAGAGACCGCTTTAGCGTTAGCGAATTTCCTGCTGCAAATTAAAGCAATAAAATTGAATCCTGCAAGTCCTTTTACATGGGCGAGCGGATTAAAGTCACCTATTTATTGTGACAACCGCATAACATTGTCATATCCGAACATCAGAACATTCATCCGCGAGGCGTTTGTGAAGATGTGCACGGAACGTTACGGCAAGCCGGATTTGATAGCAGGCGTCGCCACCGGTGGCATCCCGCAGGGCGCTTTAGTGGCCCAGGAAATGGGACTTCCGTTCTGCTACGTGCGTTCGGAGGCGAAGTCACACGGCTTGAACAACCAGGTTGAGGGCATTGTGCCACAGGGAGCTTCCGTTGTGGTCATCGAAGACCTTGTTTCGACAGGAAAATCAAGCCTTGCAGCCGTTGAGGCACTTCGCGAGAAAGGTGCCAACGTGAAAGGAATGATGGCTATATTCACCTACCAGCTCGACGCTGCGGCAGAGGCGTTCAAGAAAGCCAAATGCGACCTCGTGACCATCAGCAATTACGAAGCTTTGATCAAGAAAGCCGTTGAGGAGAATTATGTCAGCGACGACCAGATGCAGAGCCTAATGGAATGGAGAAAGAGTCCGCAGGCGTGGTCGGACGCACATCAAAAATAGTTAACAGTTACCAGTTGACAGTTAGCAGTTAAAAAATTTTAAGATGTTAATACAGTCAGAATACGTTGATAACAGCAAGAGCGAGAGGGACTTTTTCGGGATTGTCAGCGATATGCGGAATATTCCGGCACTACTGCCCGAGCAGGCTATAAATGTGCAGGCTAACGAGGACAATCTTTCATTTACGGTGCAAGGTATGGGAAGCATCGCTTTGCGCGTAAGTCAAAGAATAACATACAATTTGGTGCAGTTAGTACCCGTCGGGAAGACTCCTTTTCAGTTTGTTTTAAGCATCAAAATTGCAGGTCTCGGCAACAACTGCCGCGTGATGTATGAAATCGACGCCGAGCTCAACCCGCTGATGGCGATGATAGCTAAACGTCCGCTTCAGAATCTCGTCAATATGATGGCGGAAAAAACTGTAACTCTTTAACGTCACATACAATTTCGGCTCCTTCTTTGTCATGAAGAAGGAGTCGTCCGTATTTATCAAAACCACTGATTTTCAATGATTTAATCTCGTTTTGATAAAGATAATCAGCCCATTTCGCGAAACGATACGACTTCAAAATATATTTTCTTTCAATTACTATCCGATTCCCTTCAAACCGCAAACTCTCCACTGAATTCTTAATATTATCAATAAGCAGGTTTAATAGGTCTTCAGGGTTAAAATCTTTATCGGAAATCATCTTTAATGATATCGGATTGGGAATATCTTTTGAAAACTGTATCTGATTGACATTCAATCCGATACCGATAATCGACACACCCATCATCCTGCCTTCGATAGTATTTTGAATCAGCATTCCGGCAAGTTTCTTGTCACCGAAATAGATATCATTGGGCCATTTTATATATAATTGTTGATTATCAATGAATTGTGACAATGTTTCAACAATTGCCACTGATACGGCCTGTGATATTTTGAATTGGTTTTCAGCCTCTAAAAAATTGACATTCAATGCGATACTAAACAACAAATTCTTTCCTGCATCACTTTCCCAATGGTTTTTATCCATCCCTCGACCTGCAGTCTGATGAGCAGCCACGACAACCGTATCGGCGATGTCAGTTTTTTCCGACATTTTGTCATAAAGAAAAACATTGGTCGAATTTATTTCATCGAAATGTAAAATGTTCATACTCATCGTCTGAAAACCTATATTTTACTTAGAAAAGGCAAAAATAAATAAATTTTCTTGACTATGAATTTAAAATCTTCAAATATATTGAGTATCTTTGCAAAAAATTTTGTTTAAATGAGAATAAGACACGAAAAAGACAATACAGAAGAGGTCCTAAGCACTATTGTAGAGACCATGTTAGAAGCCAAGGCGCAAGGCGTTACATCATTGGATATGAGAGAGTTACATTCAGCTGTAACCGATTATTTCGTCATTTGCCATGCTCAATCGAAGACACAGGTGAACGCTATTGCCGAGAAGATAATTGACAACGTGCGCAACAAGCTCCATGTACACGTTTATCATGAAGAAGGTTTTGAAAATTCGGAATGGATTTTGTTGGATTATGTTGACGTGGTGGTTCATATTTTCCTTCAGGAGAAGCGTGATTTCTTCAAGCTTGAGGAGTTATGGGCTGACGCAGAAATGAAAGTTTACGAAGATTAATTATTATGGCAGACAATCAGAATAACAAACCAAAGAAGAAGATAGGTTTTTATTGGATTTATATTGTTTTGATAGCGTTTTTCATCGGTTCGATGGTTTTCAGCGGGACAAATTCCGCCAAGGAAATCACCATGACTGAGTTGACGAAGATGCTTAAGGAACAGGACATCGAAAAAATCGATTTGGTTAATGGCAAGACCGCGGAGATTTACCTCAACGAGCAAGGCATGAAGAAATATTTTCCCAACGAGGCTCCGCACTCGTATGGCAAATCACCGAATTACACATTAACCACAACAGAATCAAGACTTTACACAAAAGTTGACGAGGCACAGGAGGGGATGTCAAATCCTGTCGAGATCACTCCTGTCGAGCGTCACAACTGGGTTGGCGAGATTGTGAGCTGGGTGTTGCCGCTGCTTTTGATATTAGGTTTTTGGATTCTCATAATGCGCAGGATGGGCGGTGGCTCAGGCATGGGCGGCGGTCAGATTTTCAATATCGGGAAGTCGAAGGCGCAGCTTTACGATCAGGAGAAGGATAACAAGACCACATTCAAAGATGTGGCCGGCCTTGAGGAAGCCAAGGAAGAGGTGATGGAAATCGTTGATTTCCTTAAGAATCCTAACAGATACACACGTTTGGGAGGCAAGATCCCGAAGGGTGTTTTACTTGTTGGACCTCCAGGAACCGGTAAGACTTTGTTGGCGAAATCGGTGGCAGGCGAAGCCAATGTGCCGTTCTTCAGCATCTCAGGCTCCGACTTTGTGGAGATGTTCGTGGGCGTTGGTGCCTCGCGTGTGCGCGACCTCTTCAGCCAGGCGAAGGCCAAGTCACCTTGTATTATATTTATCGACGAGATTGATGCCATCGGTCGTGCTCGTGGCAAGAACTTAATGAGCGGTGGCAACGACGAGCGCGAAAGCACTCTGAATCAGTTACTTACAGAGATGGACGGCTTCGGCACCAACAGCGGTGTCATTGTTTTGGCGGCCACCAACCGTGCCGACATCCTCGACAAGGCTTTGATGCGTGCCGGACGTTTCGACCGCCAGATTTATGTCGAGCTCCCCGATTTGAACGGTCGTCGCGAGATTTTCGAGGTGCATATGCGCGGACTGAAACTCGGCAAAGATGTCGACAAGGAGTTCTTGGCAAAACAGACACCTGGATTCTCTGGTGCCGACATCGCCAATGTATGCAATGAGGCAGCATTGATAGCTGCACGACGCAACAAGGAAAGCATTGAAAAACAAGACTTTTTGGATGCCATCGACCGTATCGTGGGTGGACTGGAGAAGAAAAACTCGGTCATCACTCCGTCTGAAAAGAAAGTCATCGCCTTCCATGAGGCCGGACACGCCACCACAAGCTGGATGCTCGAACACGCTCATCCGCTGGTGAAGGTGACAATCGTGCCACGAGGCAAGGCTCTCGGTGCGGCCTGGTATTTGCCAGATGAGAGACAGATAACCACCAAAGAGCAGATGTACCACGAGATGATTGCAACCCTTGGAGGTCGCGCCGCAGAACAAGTCATCTTCGGACAAATCTCTACAGGAGCTTTGAACGACCTCGAAAAAGTGTCGAAGCAGGCCCACGCCATGGTGATGTATTACGGATTGGACGAGCAAATCGGCAACGTAAGTTATTATGACTCAACAGGTCAGCAGGAATACTCATTCCAGAAGCCGTTCAGCGAGAAAACCGCCGAAAAGATTGACGAAGAGGTCAGAAAACTCATCGAAGGAGCATATCAGGAGGCGCTACGCATATTGAACGAGCACAAGGAGGGACTCACACAGCTCGCCAACAAGCTTATCGACAAGGAAGTGATTTTCACTGACGACCTCGTCAACATCTTTGGCGAACGTCCGTGGAAACATGAAGAAAGAGTTTTCGCCAAACGCGAGGAAGAGAAGCCTGAGGAGAATAACGAACAAACTTACAATCCCGATAATACAACGATAGCATAGTCATGAAGATATTCTCGTTCGGAAATCTCAGTGAGCGAACCAACAAAGAGCAGATTCTTGCGAAGGTGCGCGAGGCCGTGATGGCAAAGGACGAGAACAAGTTTTCGGACGTGAACATGCAGGCCGACACATGGACACCGTTCAAAGAAGAAGACGGTGCCGACTTCACTTTCGTGGAACGGTTCAAAGAAAACGGCGGCATCTTTGTTTATTTCGAAAGCAAAGAAGATTTCATCGAGGCAATGAAACAGTATATCGTTGAGAACCAATGGGAACCGCTATGCTCGACAAGCCATAAAATGGAAGAAATCTTCAAAGACTCTGGCATAGAATTGAGCAAGGATTTCTTATCAAATCGCAAGAAAGTGGTCAGCATCACCAATTGCGAGTGCCTGATAGCGCACACTGGAAGCGTGGTAATTACAGACAGTTGCGCTGGGTCGCGGGCTGCATACTCCTATGCCGACACCTTGTTGATTTACGCTTCGCCGAACCAGATCGTGGCCGGCATGAAGGATGCTATCAAAGTTTTAAAGGAAAAATACGGTTCCAGCAAGCCAAGCGAGACAGTTATCATTAGCGGACCAAGCCGCAGCATTGAAATTGATAATCAATTAGTTATTGGAGCGCAAGGAATCAAGCAGATTGCGCTGTTTTTGGTGGAAGAGGAATAAAAGCCATTAGCCACTAGCTATTAGCCATTAGCAATTTTACTAACGACTAAAAACTAATGGCTAATGGCTATTTCCTAATGGCTTATTTTCTCATTGCCGCCATCTGCTGCATAATCACAGCAATTTTCGCTTCGGCGTCAGATTTCTTTTTGCGTTCCTTTTCAACCACAGCGGCCGGAGCTCCGTTGACGAATTTCTCGTTTGAGAGCTTAGCCTCAACAGATTTCAGGAAGCCTTGGGCATATTTCAGTTCCTCTTCGAGTTTCTTCAACTCAGCTTCGGTGTCGACCGAGTCGGTCACCGGGATGAAGTATTCCTTAGAGCGCACGATGAAGCCAAAAGCATCAGTTGGCTTTTCAGCAGTATAAGTTATTGATTTAACGTTAGTTAACTTCTCGATGATGCAGTCAAAGTCCTTGTTGGCAGTGCCGTTGTCGATGACCACCAAATCCAGAGCCTCCTTGAACGAGATGTTCTTCTCGGCGCGGATCTTACGGATGTTGTTGATTACATCCATGGTGAAATCGAACTGTGCAAGTACCTGATTGTCAACAGGTTTCTGCTTAGGCTGCTGTGCAATGATGATATCGTCGCCAGCTTTTCTTTCATCGAGGTTATGATAAATCTCTTCGGTGATGAACGGCATGAACGGATGCAGGAGCTTCATCAGGTTCTCGAAGAAAGTGACTGTGGCTCTGTAAGTTACGCCGTCGACAGGCTGTCCCATAGGGGCTTTCACCATCTCGAGATACCAAGAGCAGAAGTCGTCCCAAGTGAGCTTGTAAACACCCATCAAGGCATCGGAGAGACGGTATTTCTCGAAGTTGTCGTTCATCTCGGCCAAAACCTGGTTGTAACGAGCGTCGAACCACTTCACGGCCATCTTGGCGGTATCTGGTTGAGCGGCTTTTTCATCGACGGTCCAGCCTTTCACAAGACGGAGGGCGTTCCAAATCTTGTTACAGAAGTTACGTCCCTGCTCGCAGAGTGCCACGTCGAACAAAATATCGTTTCCGGCTGGAGCCGAGAGCAGCATTCCCATACGCACACCGTCAGCGCCGTAGTTCTCGATGAGCTCAATCGGATCAGGAGAGTTTCCTAATGATTTCGACATCTTACGGCCGAGCTTGTCGCGCACGATACCGGTGAAATACACGTTGCCGAACGGAACTTTTCCCTGGTACTCCTCGCCTGCCATAATCATACGGGCGACCCAGAAGAAGATGATGTCAGGAGCGGTGATAAGGTCGTTGGTAGGATAATAATATTTGAATTCTTTGTTGTCAGGGTCGAGGATGCCGTTGAACAGCGAGAGAGGCCACAGCCATGAGCTGAACCATGTGTCCAAAGCATCGTCATCCTGACGCAAATCGTTGATTGTCAGATTGTTGTTACCAGTTTTCTCTTTAGCCAATTTCAACGCTTCTTCTGGTGTTTCGGCGACCACAAATCCGCCCTGAGGCAGATAATACGCCGGAATCTGATGTCCCCACCAAAGCTGACGGCTGATGCACCAATCCTTGATGTTCTCGAGCCAGTGGCGGTAAAGGTTGACATATTTTGCAGGATAGAACTGAATCTCGCCAGTCTCGACAGGCTTCAGCGCGATCTGAGCGAGGTGTTCCATCTTGAGGAACCACTGCATCGAGAGCTTCGGCTCAATCGGGACGTTGGTGCGCTCAGAATATCCCACCTTATTATTATAGTCTTCAACTTTTTCGAGCAAATCAGCTTCCTTGAGGTCGATGACAATCTGCTTGCGCACTGCCTCGCGGTCCATTCCGACGTACATTCCAGCTGCCTCGCTGATTGTAGCATCGTCATTGAAGATATTGATACTCTGGAGGTTATGTTTCTCTCCAAGCATGTAGTCGTTGACATCGTGAGCCGGAGTCACTTTCAGGCAGCCTGTACCGAACTCGATATCGACATATTCGTCTTCGATGACCGGAATCACGCGGTTCACCAACGGAACGATGACTTTCTTACCTTTCAAATGCTGGTTCTTCGGGTCATTCGGATTGATACACATTGCGGTGTCGCCCATGATTGTCTCAGGACGTGTTGTAGCCACCACTGCGTATCCGTTTTCGCCTTCGATTTTATATCTTAGGTAATAAAGCTTGCTATGTTCTTCTTTGTAGATGACTTCCTCGTCGCTAAGTGCTGTGAGAGCCTTCGGATCCCAGTTGACCATGCGAACGCCTCTGTAAATCAAGCCTTTTCTATAGAGGTCGCAGAACACTCGGATGACGCTTTTTGAGCGGACTTCGTCCATGGTGAACGATGTGCGTTCCCAGTCGCATGAGCAGCCTAGTTTACGGAGCTGTTTCAAGATGATGCCTCCATGCTCATGTGTCCAGTCCCAAGCGTGTTCAAGGAATTTCTCACGTCCGATGTCGGTCTTTTTGATGCCTTGCTGAGCCAACTTATTGACAACCTTAGCCTCTGTAGCGATTGAGGCGTGGTCGGTACCCGGCACCCAACATGCATTCTTACCCATCATTCTGGCGCGACGCACCAGCACGTCCTGAATTGTGTTATTCAGCATATGGCCCATGTGAAGCACGCCGGTAACATTCGGTGGCGGTATCACGATGGTGTAAGGTTCACGCTCGTCAGGAGTTGAATGAAAATAATTCTTTTTTATCCAATGCTCATACCATTTCTCTTCAGTAGTCTGCGGACTATATTTGCTCGAAAGCTCCATATTCAAGATTTAAGATTTAAAATTTAAAATTTAAAGATTTAAATTGCAAAATTACATTTTTTCTTGTTCGGATTAATTTTTTTTTATTATTTTTGTACGATTTTTAAATACTTTAAATTTATGTCATTATTATCTATTGCAAATTTGTGGCAGACCAACCGCACATTGGTGATTTTGATTGGCATTTTGATTGTCGTCGTCCCATTTTTGGTCTATTACCTGAATCAAGCTAAGAAATACCATCCCAAAGGCTTGATTGCAGCAGCATTAAGCAACATGGGCGAGCGTTTCGGATATTACATCATGAACGCTATCCTTTTGTTGTTCCTCGTTTCAAAATTCGGTTTGCCGGACAAGACCGCCAGTATCATCTACTCGGTGTTCTACTTCGGAATCTACGTATTGAGTTTGGTGGGCGGTATCATCGCTGACCGCACTCAGAACTATCCGAGAACCATCCAGTGGGGTTTGATTATCATGGCAGCAGGTTATGTCGGACTGGCTATCCCGTTGTTCAGCAAGGACGCAAACGGCATCATTCTTGACAGCGGCGGCGCATGGTGGGGCATCTTAATATTCACTTGCTTTGCATTGCTCTGCATCTCGTTCGGTAACGGTTTGTTCAAAGGCAACCTTCAGGCTCTCGTAGGCAAGCTTTACGACAAGTTCGAGGCTGAGGCGGCAAAGAATGGTCCTGAGGCATTAGCTGAGGCTAAAGACCGTCGCGACAGCGGTTTCCAGATTTTCTACGTGTTCATCAACATCGGCGGTGTTATCGCTCCATTTGTGGCTCCTATGCTCCGTAACTGGTGGTTGAAAGCTCACGATTTCGTTTACAATGCAGACATGCCGGCTCTTTGCCATCAGTTCCTCGCCAATGGTGAACAAACGACAAAGTTCACCGAAAACATGGCCAAATCACTTGTTGAAGGCGCAGCGACTCCAACCGACCTCGTGACATTCAGCTCAAGCTATATCGACGTGTTCAACACAGGTGTTCACTATGCATTCATCGCATCAGTTGTTGCTATGATGATTTCGTTGGTGGTGTTCCTCTGCACAAAGAAGATTTTCCCTCAGCCTTCAAAGAAAGAGAAAGCTGAAGTCATTGAATACACACAGGAGGAAAAACTCGCGATGGCGAAAGAAATCAAACAGCGTCTCTACGCTTTGTTTGCAGTTCTCGGCATCGCCATCTTCTTCTGGCTCTCATTCCATCAAAATAGCCAGTCGTTGACATTGCTGGCCCGCGACTTCGTGGTGACAGACTTCTTCCCGGCTGAAATTTGGCAGGCGCTCAACCCATTGTACGTCATCATCCTCACCCCTATCGTGATGGCAGCATTCGCTTGGTTAGTGAGAAAAGGTAAAGGCGTTTCAACACCTCGCAAGATTGCTTACGGTATGGGCATCGCAGGTTTGGCTTACCTCTTCCTGATGGCTCTTTCAATCTCATGTGGTTATCCTTCAGGCGACGAGTTCCGTGCGATGGATGCCGCCACAATGGAAGCACAGGGTCTCGCAAAATCAGGACCATGGGTACTTATCGTTACTTACTTCTTCCTGACAGTCGCTGAGTTGTTCATCTCGCCTCTCGGACTTTCATTCGTTTCGAAGGTGGCTCCACGTCACATGGTTGGCTTGTGCCAGGGTTTGTGGCTTGGTGCGACAGCTATCGGCAACTTGTTCATCTTCGTCGGGCCTCTCATGTACAACGCATGGAGCATCTGGATTTGCTGGGGCGTGTTCCTCGCAATCTGCGTGGTCTCAATGTCGGTGATGTTCGGCATGGTGAAATGGCTGGAACGCGTAACCGCATAACAGACTTTAGACGTTAGATATTAGACATTAGTAGAGACGCCATAATATGACGTCTCTACATTTAAAAAAATAGAATTATGAAAAATCTATCAAAAGAAGAATTTGAAGTTTATTGCCTCTTTATTGCGGCAAATGCCGACTTCAACATCACACGCCAGGAACTTATCGAGATGGGTGCCGGCACCAATCCGGAGTTATTCATAAAGGTGTACAACGGATTCGAGGCTGACAGCGACCTTCAACGGGTTGAAACCATTGAAGAATGCAAGAAATTGTACATCAAGGACGAGCTCGACCGTCAGGATCTTTTTGACAAGATGAAGAAGGTGTTCTTTGCCGACGGCAAGTTCCAGGCTGCGGAGCAAAGTATTTTCACAATGCTAAGGAAGCTTATTTAGGCTTTAGAAAAACAAATTTCATTATAATATTATTAATTTAAAAACACTTATGAAGAAATCATTACTATTTGCGTTGCTTATGGTGCTTATTGCTCCATTTGCCATGTATGCCCAGGAATGGAATTACGTTAATTCCTTTACAGCTACGACAGGCCGTCAACATGCTGTAGTTTATGACGGTGAGTTTATTTACACAGCCGCTTGGGGTAAGTCATCTACAGTGGCCTCTATGTTCTACAAGTATGACATGAGCGGCAACTTACTTGAGGAATTTGATGTTCCTGGAGTGAGCAATTCTGACAATTATTCACGTGATTTGACTTACGACGGACAGTATTTCTATGGATGCGACGCCCATTCGGGTACAATTTGGTGCTATGACCTACACAACAAGACATTGGTTAGTTCGAACTGCATCAACACTAATTTAAATGAACTTGGCACTTGCACTTACGACCCTACTGAGGATGCTTTCTGGGTTGGTGAGAGAGCTACAGGCAGCAGCCCGAATCTACATCTCAACTTGAAACTCGTCGGTCGCAATGGTCAGGTGATTAAGACTGCAACAGCAGCAAACCTCGGTGGCCACACTGTTCACGGAACAGGTTATTTTGTTGATGACAACGGTGGTCAACACATCCTGCTGTTTGCCGTTGAAGGCTTCACAGCCCATGTTTTCGACTATAACATTGACACTGACAGCATGACACCAAACTACATCTTCGATTTCTCGTCGACACCAGGATGGGGTCCGGCAAGTTCAGCAGGCGGTGCATACATTGGCGTAGTCGATGGCACACAGTATTTCTTTGGCGATGTTGACAAGAGTCCTAACCTCATCGGAATATACGCTCTAGGCGCATACACTCCTGTCGTCCCTACTCCACCAGAGGGAGACATCTTCTTCGATTTTGAAGACGGCATCATGCGTTGGAACACCATCGACGCTGACGGCGACGGCTTCGACTGGGAAATGAGAGCTATTTATGCTGTTCCTGGCAACACGCATTGCGTCACATCAGCATCGTTCGACGATTGGACACAAACAGTGCTGTTCCCCGAAAACTATCTCGTAACACCTTATAAACTCGATTGCGAACAGATAACATTCAAGGCTCAGGCACAGGATAATCTGCATCCGAATGAGCATTTCGGAGTTGCTGTTTCAACTACAACAGGCGCTTCAGCAGAAGACTTCGAGATTGTTTGGGAAGCTGATTTGACAAGTAAAATAGTTGGCGATTGGTACGATTACAATATCGACTTAAGAGACTATCAAGGACAGGACATTTATGTCGCCATCGTCCACTTCAACTGCACGAACCAGTTCTCAATCAACATCGACGACATCATGCTCCACAGAGTTTTTGATCCTACTTTCGATGTGGCTGAAAATTCAGCAAGCATGGTAACGGTGTATCCTAACCCTGCAAGCGAAAAGGTGATGGTTGAGAGTAATGTTACCGTAAATCAATATGAGATTTACAATGTCGCTGGTGAGCTGATTATCAGCATGCCTGTCAACGAGAAATCGTTTGAAATCAACGTTAACGAACTTCCAGCAGGCACTTATCTCATCAAGATGGTGTCGGATGGCATGGTTCAGACAAGACGTTTTGTTAGACGTTAGTTTATAGCTATTATCTATAAGCCATTAAGTATTAGCCATTAGGTTTTCAGAAGCTAATGGCTAATATTTTTTTCTAAATTTCGGGCAATAGATTAAAAATACTGCTGGTTTCTTATTCCAATCGTATTTTATTGATTTCCAATCAGATATTGGTTTACTGATTATTTTTTCGTCGTCCATTGTGATGTCACTTGCGACGCAAAGCATAGTGTTTGGATGACAGTTTTTCACCAATTCTTCGATCATAGCGTTGTTACGGAAGGGTGTTTCTATGAACATTTCTGTCTCGTCGTTCGCAAGTGACTGACGCTCAATTGATTTTATTTTCTGTATTCGTTCTGGATTTTTTATTGGAAGATATCCGTGAAAGCTGAATGACTGTCCGTTGAAGCCGGATGCCATAAGTGCCAGTATCATTGCATTTGGACCGGTGAGCGGCACCACTTGGATTCCGGCTTGGTGTGCGAGTTCCACAATCAGTGCGCCAGGGTCGGCTACACATGGCGTGCCTGCCTCCGACATCAGGCCTATATCCTGACCATCGAGGGCTTTGCCGAGATAAGTCAACAAATCGGGGTTTTCCGGGTTATGTTTGTCGAGTTCAACAAACTCGAGTTCGTCGATTGGGCAAGGCATGTGCATCTTACTGAGCATTCTGCGGGCTGTTCTCACATTTTCGACCACAAAAAAACGTAATGTCCTGACAATTTCGAGTGTTCCGGCAGGAATAACCTGTTCTGCCGTTGTTGCACCGAGAAGAGTCGGCACAAGATATAGCTTTCCAAATTGTTGATTCATAATGACTTATTGAAAATTCGCCTCGATTTTGTCGGCCACCATTTTAAACTGTTTGTCAGTCTCCAAAAGGTTGGCGACGGTTTTTAGCGAGTGTATCACAGTGGCATGGTCCTTGCCTCCGCACTGTTCGCCGATGACATTGAGCGATGCTTTGGTGTATTTCTTGGCGAAATGCATCGACAGTTGGCGGGCCTGCACCACGTTGCGTTTTCGAGTGGATGTAAAGAAATCGGCTTGTGAAGTACCCATCTCCTCGCATACCATGCTGATGATGTAACTTATTGTTATTTCGCGATTTGAGTTGTTTACGAAACGCTCCACCATTTGTTTGGCGAGGTTTATTGTGATAGCTTTCCTATTCAGCGATGACTGTGCGATGAGTGAAATCAAGAAGCCTTCCATCTCGCGCACGTTGGTCTTGATATGCTCTGCGATGTAGTTGACGACCTCTTCAGAGAGTTCGACACCTTCATTGTATGCTTTGCGTTTCAGGATATTACGTCGTGTTTCGACATCCGGCAATGTCATTTCGGCCGAGAGTCCCCATTTGAAACGCGAGATGAGGCGCTGTTCCATGCCTTTAATCTCCGCAGGCGGCTTATCACAGGTAAAAATCAGCTGCTTGTTGGTCTGCTGCAGGTGGTTGAAGATATGGAACAAAGTGTCTTGAGTTTTCGGTTTGTCCGAAAGGTATTGGATATCGTCGATGATTAGGACGTCTATCATCTGATAGAAATGCACAAAGTCGTCGCGGCTGCTTTTTGAGCTGTTATTTCGGCATGCCGCCTGAAACTGCATCAGGAACTGTTCCGAGTTGACGTACAAAACTGTCATTTCGGGATGATGTTTCTTCGTTTCCAGACCTATGGCTTGACATACGTGTGTCTTACCCATTCCTGTCGGACTGAAAATAAACATCGGGTTAAATGCAGTCCTTCCTGGATTTTTCGCCACTGCCAGACCTGCCTCATAAGCCACCCGGTTGCACTCGCCGACCACGAAATTATCCATGCAGTAGTTTTCGTTGAGATTCGACTCGATATTAATTTTTTTGATACCAGGCAGTGCAAACGGATTCATCACCCTTGTTTCGGTGTTCTCGAAGTCAATCTGGATCTGTTTTGGAGGATTCTTTGTGTTGGTTCTGTCAACCGAAGGCTGTTTCACCACCACAGGCTTATTCTCGTTATTGTCCATCATGATGGAATATTCGAGTTTGCCTTCAGGGCCAAGTACTTTACGAATGGTGGCTTTTATGACTTTAATATAATGAGTTTCAAGGAATTCGTAGAAAAAATCGGAAGGCACCTGGATGGTAAGCAGGCCGTTACGGTAATCGACAGGCCTTATCGGCTCGAACCATGTCGAGAAAGCCTGCGCCGGAACGTTCTCACGAATCATCGTGAGGCACTCTTCCCATATTTCAAACAAATTTTTGGTCATCTGAAAACTCAACTATATAAAAATCAATTGATTATAATGCTCGTTTTATATTGAAAACGACTTTACAAATATCAACATAAAAAAGTGAATAAAAATATTTTTTTTGTATTGATTATTAATTTTTTTCGTATTAAATTACGAGGCGAGCACGATTTTGGGGTTAAAAATCAATGTAAATACTTGATACTAAATGGTTTTTAGGTATTTCACAGTTACTCCGTAGATACGTTTCAATTTTTCAATAATTCTGTCGGAATCGCTTTGTCTTATTGATATTTCGAGATAGCAAGCGAGTTCAAATTTCGGGTTTTGTTGTTCGAGGTTTTCGTCTTTCAGGATGCGCATCACCTCGTTGAGGAGTGGGTAGTCGAATTCCAGGGAATAGACCTCATCGATGGTTTTTTCTACGACTGTGCAGTTGTCGAGAGCTTCGCGTGCTGAGGTTTTGTAGGCATTGATAAGTCCAGGCACGCCCAGCAGCTGCCCGCCGAAATAACGTGTAACAACCACGCAGACGTTTGTAACATCTTTTGAAAGTATCTGATTTAGAATAGGTTTGCCGGCTGTACCCGAAGGTTCGCCGTCGTCGCTCGAGCGGTAGCAGGCCTTGTCGGGCCCAATCATAAAAGCGTAGCAGTGGTGTTTCGCGTCGAAATATTTCTTACGGATCTCGGCGACTCGCTCTTTCACTTCGGCTTCCGAATGCACAGGAAAAGCCTCGGCGATGAACTTGGAACCTTTCTCCTTGTAAAGCCCCTCGCCTTTCGTGGTGACAATTTTATATGAATCTTCAAATAACATGTTGCAAAAATAGTATTTTTTCACGCAAATCTCGCAGATTTCGCAGAATTATTCTTCCATATTGATTTGATTGCTAAAGCAATCCGATCTCGCAGATTGGTTCTGCGGATTCTGTTCGCTTGCGAACTGTATCCTGTGGTAGATAAATTTCTGCGTTTTCTGCGAGATCTGCGTGAGATTTTTATAACTTTGTGGCATGAAAATATCATCAAATTCGGTTCGCGATTGTCGCAAGTATTATGCGGGCGAGTTGGAGAAGATTTATGGCTCCAACGAGGCTAACGCATTGATAATGATTCTATTGGAGCATTATTTCGGCATTGACAGAATGAAAATTGCTTTGGAACCCGAGATGCGTTTGAGCGAGTCGGAGATGCTGACGTTGCATTTTGCGGTGAAGGAATTGCTGAAAAACAAGCCGGTTCAATACATTCTGGGCGAGACTGAATTCTGCGGAATGCGATTTATGGTTGATGAAAACGTGTTGATTCCTCGTCCTGAAACAGAGGAAATGGTGATGATGATTGCCCATTCCGTAGAGACGATGTGCACATCGTCTGTACATATATTGGACATCGGCACCGGTTCCGGTTGCATTGCCATCAGCCTGGCTAAATTGTTGAAAAACAGCGTTGTAACAGCAGTTGACGTTTCCGAAAAGGCATTGGAAGTGGCAAAAAAGAATGCCAAAGCCAATGGTGTTGATGTAAAGTTTATTTTGGATAACATTTTGAATCCCCGAAACCAAGAATTGATTGATAATCAATATGATATCATCGTAAGCAATCCACCTTACGTCTGCGAAAGCGAGAAATCCGAAATGCGAGCCAACGTTTTAGATTACGAGCCATCAACTGCGTTGTTTGTTTCCGACAGCGACCCTTTGGTTTTTTACAGAAAAATTCTTGAATTCGCACAAAACACTTTGAAACCTGATGGTGAGGTTTGGTTCGAAATAAATGAGAAATTCGGAACCGAGATGAATAATCTCTGCCAAGAAAAAGGATTTCAAAATGTTGAAATCATCAAGGATTTCAGGGAAAGAGACAGGATTTTGAGGGCATACAGCCTAGTTCATTCCACCACTTCGATATAGAAGCTGAGCGGGCGGAAGCCGTCGTAGAAGTTACCTTCTTCCCTTGCCAACGACTCCACAAACTCACGCATCGACCCCCATGCCGACAGGCAAAGCCCATCCGGACATTTACCGTCAACAGAAAACCATTGCTACCCTTCTTTAACATCACATGTGTGCTCGATGGGATTCTCATATTTCGCCATCAAATCGTGATAAACAGTCTGCCTGATGGCTGTGATTCTGACTTTATTCATCTTTCTTTATAATTATCGATAAAACTCCCAGGTGTCGGTGTGACCGTCTTTGTAGGTGTAGCTCCAAACGAGCTCATCTTTTGTCAGTTTCGCCAAGTTAAACTTGGTCTCGCGACCGATTCCGCCGCTCACTTTTTTAACGATACGCTCAGCGAGTTCGCGTTCTTCGCCGCAGCCATCTCCTTTAGCCTCAAGCAGTTCCATACGGAAGCTATCAGCATCACCCGATGAATAGAAATCTTCATCTTCAACGCGCCACCATCCCGGACTGACGTAGTTGAACACCCACGTCACAGTGCCGCCTTCGTTAAGCGTCACCTTGTAAACCTGATTTGCCGAATCGAGAGCACTTCCATCAGGATAAAAATCCATGGTGCCGGTCTCATGCACATCGACATGACCTTCAGCGATGTCATAATTCCAGCCATGCTGATAATTGTAATGTCCATCAACCTTCGGTGAAGTGCAAGATGCCAGAATGCAGGCGGCAAATAGTATTAAAAGTAGATTTTTCATATCGTTTTATTTTCTAGTTTCATCACTTTTACCGGTCGGTCAGCGCCGACTACGAGATTTGGACAAACGGTTTCAATGCCTGTATCTTTAAATCCGCATTTTTCCATCACCTTGCCTGAGGCTGGGTTTTCAGGGAAATAATCGCCCCACAGT
>CAJOEP010000007.1:64524-227710 GCA_905233445.1 uncultured Bacteroidales bacterium
TGCGGTCTGCATTATAAGCTTTGTCTTTGCAGCAAATGGTGGCAACTGACCTTCGTTGTACGACATGGCCTTCTTTGGAAAAGTCTTTTCATATTCATCGAAATCCTCCGGATTTTCATCAGCCACAAAATATCCTTTCGGCGGACAATAAGTGCCTTCGCGGTCGCCCCAATAGCCTGGAATCAGCTCTTGCGCAAGGAAGAACGGCACCTCGTCGTCCTTCGGCATCTCGCGGTAATCTTCAGGTTGTTCCAAACGGATATTCATTTCTTCTTCCTTATTTCTTATTGTATAGTAATCAATTTGCATCCCTTAAAGAACAAAACTGCGGGGATAGAAATCGCTATAGAAACGGCCATCTGTGGCAGTGAATTTCAGAACGCAATAGTTAGGGTCGGTGACGCCGCCAGAATAGTACTGCTCGTCGCCCTCGTGCCATATCATTTCCTTACTTTTGGCATCGGTAAGAACCTCCATCGTGCCTCGAAGCATCATGCCTTTGAAGCCTTTTTCATCGCAGAAATATATGCTAGCCTTCGGATTTGCTTTGTAATGAGCAACACGCAACGAGAAAGTGTTGGTAGTGAAATAAAACACCTTAACGCCTTCATGGACTCTCGGCGCCAGCATCGCCTTTGTGCAAGGATATCCTTCTTCATCAACCGAAGAAATATACGCCACAGGCAACGTGTCTGCCATCTTGGCAATAAGCTCCTTAACGCCAGCCAAAGCTGGGTTTTCAGGCATTTTATCGTCAGAAATAGTTAATTCTTTGCGCCAACGTTTCAGATGCGGGAAATACATCTTCATCTGGCCAATGTATTCTTCTTTGGTGATCGGCTGCGGTAATCCTTTATTGACCTCATCGACAAACTGCGCGCAGAATTCAATCATCTGGTCCATAGTGCAGTCGTTGGTAAATTTGCCGTCTTTGTAGCAATACATGCAGTAATCCTCATTCTTGCTGCCGTCGGCATTTGTGCCTAAAACATGTTCATTCAGAGGCATTCCGCAGCTCTGACAAAATCTCATTTCTTGTTCCATATTTTAATTTATTTATTTTTCTTTTCTCCGAAAACACACCATCTTACAAATGGAATTCTTCTCAAACCTTCATAAAGCAATGGCGAAATCGTGAACACCGCGACCGTCAGGATGAGATACATCGCAAATGGAGGCAACTGCTCTCTCATGTTGAAATACATATATGAACCGACGCTTGCAATCACCAGATAATGAACGATGTAGAGACCGAAACTCGACTTTGTCATGTAGCCGGCGAACTTGCCAGTGTAATCGAATTTTGCCTTGAACCAGCCCATCATCGCAAGGCACATCAGCCAGCCGTAGAGGTTGTTGAGCGGACTTCCGAGATATCTAGGCGTGGTGTTGTCTTGTCCAAAAGTGGTGAAAATCAAAGCAGAACCTGCAATGACGGCGAATACCATCATCGGAATCCGGAATTTTGCAAGTGTTTCCTGGACTTTGTCGTGAGAAAACACGAAATATCCCATCAGGAAAGGCAATAGATAGAAAAATGGCTTGTAAAGATTATAAAGTCCATCAAAAGATTCTGCACGAGGATGCATTATGAGGGTTTTCTCTCCCAACCAAAATAGTACTCCCAGCAAAACTATTACTACCATGTTTGCCCTTCCACACAAATCGTAAAACCTATCTTTACCATCAATAGCTCTTATAATCAGCAGCACAATTCCCAGCACCCACAGCATCTGGATGAACCAAAGCGGTCCAATGCCGCTAAAAGCGCACATGATATACTTGGCAGGCCCTGGTGCATTTGCGAGCACATCGCCCCTTTCAGCCACCAAGGTATTGAAATAACCTGTCATCCACTGAAACACGAACAAACCGATGGTCGCAGGCACTAAAAGTTTTCTTGTTCTCAACTTAAACCATTGACCTGCAGAAGTTTTTTCCAACGAATAACGCGAGCTGATACCAGCCAGCAAAAACAACAGCGGCATAAACCACGGATACAAAATGTACATCAGCACATCCTGGTACTGCGGATTTGTAGCAAAATCGCCGAAGCCGCCCACGCCACCGAAAACGCCTTTGTTGTTGTAGAAATAAACCACATGGTAAAGCAGCACCGATAGCACTGTCACCCAACGCAAATTGTCAATCCAATGTTTTCTCATAATTAATATCTCTCGACAAAATCGGTAATCAGCTTGAAAATCGGCTCGTAAGTCACGAAGATAGCGCTGTCGTAGGTGTCGTAAATCGTGTGATAATACTTGAAAGCGTCGCCTTCCTCATTCTCAAACAGCATACATGGCACATGACGCTCAGCAAACGGATAGTGGTCGCTGTTTGCAGCCAACTCGCCCCTATTCAAAGCCTCAAAATAGTGTTTCTCGCCATTGATATCCTCAAGCAAAGCGAATCCGCGGTTACCTTCGTCGCTGACTTCACAATACTGCACTGGGTTGTTGTCGCCGATCATATCGATATTGAACAGATATTTGATTTGCTCGAGCGGCACCGTCGGGTTATCGACATAATACATCGAACCGTTCAGACCCGAGTCTTCACCAGAAAATGCGATGAAATACATATCGTATTCAGGCTTATTCTTGGCGTAATATTCTGCCAAAGTGACAATTGTCGCAGTTCCTGAAGCATTGTCGTTAGCTCCCGGATAATACACGTCTCTTCCGAGGTTTCCGAGGTGGTCGTAATGCGCCGTAAACACGAAGCAGCTGTCATGTTTCTCGCCGTTAACCTTCGCAATCACGTTGAAAAGCTCGTAGTTTTCTAAAAACTCGTTGTCGACATCCAACTTCACTTTCTGAACGCCTTCGATGGCTTCCGGAGTGATCCAAACGATAGGTTTGCCCATAACTTTACTTCCATAAGCCTTGTAAAACTTAATCGGCGAGGTCCATGTCTGAATAAAACCTCCAACCGAAGAGTCTTTTTTATGCAACGGTCTGAATTCCGGATGGTTATACATAAACCAGAAGTCGCACACCACGAGGCAGCCGTCGTATTCAGGCTTCGCCAGATCGGCATACATCTTTTCGGCATCGAAATTCAACGTATCGACATGATACACAGTGAATTCGCCATGCACGCCCGGAGAATACTCTCTCATCGTGAAGTCAACTCCTGGAGTGAGCGGTTTGCCGTCGGCCCACATCTCCATATTGCCACAGAAGGTGTTTATGTCGATTTTGAACGGCTGGCAAACAACTTCATCGACGCCGACGTTGTTAAATTCCTGCTCAATATATTTTCCAGCCATGTTTGCGCCGTCACGGGCATATCCTCTACCCTGATATTTCTCAGAGCTAAGTTCCTTTACAATCTCTTTGTAATGCTTTAAATTTGGTCCTTTAGGAGACGATGTGCACGCCACCAACAACACCATTGCCACTAATAAAAGTGATATTTTTTTCATATTTAATTGGTTTTCATCATTAAAAATGAGTAGAGACGCCTTATCATGACGTCCCTACATTCTGTCTTCTTTCTTATTTCTAAAAAGAAATTACACCATCAAGGCGCCTACAAGACCCAAAATCGCGTAGAATTCAGGGAGAGCGGCGTATATCAAAGTGTTGGTGAACACGTCATGTCCCTGGCTGACACCCACGATACCGTTGGCGCATACCTGACCCTGACGGATAGCCGATATCATACATACGAGACCGACGCAAACGCCCACTCCGAAGATGACGAGACCCATCTCAGGATTTGCTTTCATCTTGCTGAGAAGCATGAAGAACGCCACGAATCCGTAGATACCCTGTGTTGCCGGGAGTGCCGACAAAACCATGAAGTTACCTGATGCCTCAGGACGTTTTTTGAGACCGCCTTCTGCAGCGTTGCCTGCTGTTGAAGTGCCTATTGAACTTCCGATACCTGCAAGGGCCAAAACCAAGCCCAAACCGACATAACCTAATACTGTTGCTAACATAACTCTAATATTTTAAATTTAACACTTTATTTTTTAACATTAATTCTCATTAATCTACCATTAATTATTCATTAGTTTTTTAATGGGTTATATTTCCTTCCGGATCCTTCATAGCCGGAATTCTTGAAGAATTCAAGGAAATTAAGACGAAGCGGGTGCACGAAGGCACCGAGCACGCACATTGCGACGTTCAGTGTGTGCCCCACCACCACGATGAGGACGAAGGCTATCCATCCCGCTCCCCCGTCGCCAAGTGCTTGAAGACCAATGGCATTGAACGCCTCACCGAGCTTAGCTCCAGCCAAACCGAGAGCGTACAGACGGAGGTAGCTCAACACGTCGCCCAATAATCCGGTGGCGGTGTTGTATGTTTCCCACAATCCTGAGCCGAAGTTCATCAACGGGTTACGATGCAGGTCGTTGAGGAAGAAGATGCCCAATGCCGAAAGGATACCGATTATGATGATAATCCATTTGGTCACTGCAGAATCCATCACACCCATGAGTGCGAGGCCGCCCACGATGACGCCGCCCACGATGAGTAGTGTCCAGCCCCAGGTGCCAAGAGAATTGGCGAAACCTTTGACTTTTGTGGATTGATATGTCTTCACAACCATTGCCAAACAGATGTGCACTATACCGACCAACAGAGCCAGCACCATAGTGCCGTCATAACCTGCTATCTGCGCCGGAAGCATACAATTCTTCACCACATCAGGCAACCAGCTCAATGTGAGCATATCAACCGAGAAGAAGGTATGGAACAGCAATCCGATAACCGTGGTCGCGATACCCAAAGTGATGCCTAGCGGTGCAATATTGCCCAACACTTTCTTCAAAGCCAAGCTTGCACCGATGAGCACCAAACCGTAGCCGGCGTCGCCCATGCAGAATGCGAAGAACAGCATGAAGAAGATTGAGATAAACACCGTCGGGTCGAACTCATCGTATTTCGGACGGCCGTACATGTCGGTAAGCATTTCAAACATCGAGACGAACTTGTTGTTTCTCAACTTGATAGGCGGATTGTCATCCACTTTTGCTTTGTCATCAAGATAGAGGATTTCGTCCTTATCAAGCATCGCTTTCAGTTCCGCTTCTTTTTCAGCTGGAGCAAATCCCTCAAGCACCGTGATGTAATCCTCTGCCGCCTTCGTTCCCGAGACATGTGCCAGATGCAAATCGAGTTTCGAAATAGTCCTGTCGAGCTCTGTCTGAATGTCTTTTTCATGACATTTCAGTTCTGAAAGATGACGCTCTTTTTTCTCAATTTCATATCTTAAAGCGTCGATTTTCTTCTCGATAGTCGAAGCATCGCTATCAGGAGCCGGCATTTCCTTCAACGGGAATTCGTAGTTTTCATCATCAGAAACGACCACAAAATAAGTGTTCGTGCCGTCATTTGAAATCTCGCTCAAAGCGTATTTTTCTGTCCATTCAGGATTGAAATTGGAAGCTTTTACCTTGTAAAAATGCAGTTTCAACCCTTGTTCCTCGAGTTTCTTGAAGTTTTTGACGTCGAACTGGCCCCATGGCATACGCTCCTCCCATTCTTTCGCGAGCTGAGTCACTTGCGCCTCAGCAGCATCCCTCTCGTTTATGGTCTCGATGACGTTGGAAGCGAGGTCGCCATAGACTTTTTCGGCAAACTCGGCAGGTTGTACATCCTTCAGCAATGACAAGGCTTTACGGAAGGTTCCAGCCTTCGACGACAAATATTCCGACTTCTCATCAACAGGTTTGGTCGAGCGGGTGATGTCCATCACGCCCACGCCCTGCAACTTCTTGAGGAAATCCTCGACATCACCGCTAAGGAGAATGAAGTTATATTTCGTCATTTCAGTTACCATACTCTTCCTCCTCCTCAAGGATGTGTTTGTTTTTCACAATTTTCTGGGATGCCTTGTCAAGGTTCTCCGCGTCTTCCATGTATCGTTTTATCTTTCTGATGGCTTCGTTATAGCCAGGAATCTGCACCTTTTCATAAAGATTGACTTTTTGTGTGGTTTTCTTACGCTGGTAGTCTAGCACGCGGCTCACCTCAACCCACACCTCCGACTCGATACCAAGCTGTGCAAGGTTTTTCAGGATCTGGACACCGTCGGCAT
The DNA here is from genome assembly GCA_905233445.1 of uncultured Bacteroidales bacterium. Classification (GTDB taxonomy): domain Bacteria; phylum Bacteroidota; class Bacteroidia; order Bacteroidales; family F082; genus Limimorpha. The sequence goes on from CAJOEP010000007.1 coordinate 70,582, forward strand.
ACCACATCGGCTTGGTGAAGAGATTGATGTCTTTCACTTCGTAAAGCACCTCTTCCAATGCCGGCACCGGCACACCCGCCACCTTCACAGTCTTCAGTTTAACATCGGTCACAGAAATCAGACCTGGCTCAAATTCATTCCAAAGCCGGGCCATGTACTCATACGATTTGAGCTCGGCCTCCAGTTGTGCGACAAGGCTCTCCGAACGCTTCTTGGCTTTCTTCACCTCAAGGCGTAACGCACTCTCTTTGCTTTTTAACGTCGGCAAAGCGCGTGTTCGGGTCTTGAGCTGCTTGTTCAGCTCGTTCAGCGAAGTCTTGTTATATTGGAATTTAATCGCCATTTTTAATTCAAAGATTTAAAATTTAAAAATTCAAAATTATTTATCAACAGCTTTCCAATACTTTTCAATAAGTTTTTCCTTAAGACCTGTTTCGGCTTTGGTGAAATATTTGCCGAAGAGCTCCCAGGCGGTGTCGAGCATCTCGGTAATCGGGATGTTGACGTCGATGGCGAGCAGTCTTGTGGCGTATTCCTTAGCATAATCGAGGCAGCGGAGGTCGTAGTCGCTCAAGTCGAAACCGTTTTCCAGCTTGGTTTTGGCATTGGCGGCATCGGCGTAGAGACGAACGGAAGTGTTCATCACGGCGCTGTGATCCTCGCGGGTCTTCTTGTTCTGAACATGCTGTTTCAAACGTGACAACGAGCGGAACGGGTCAATGATAACCTTGCCGGAATCGGCATCTGCACGTAGGAACAGCTGTCCCTCGGTGATATAGCCTGTGTTATCCGGGATAGCGTGTGTGATATCGCCGTCGTTCAAGGTGGTAACAGCGATGATGGTGATTGATCCGCCATCAGGAAGCTGCACCGCTTTCTCGTAAATCTTCGCCAAGTCTGAATAGAGCGAGCCAGGCATTGAGTCCTTCGAAGGAATCTGGTCCATACGGTTCGAAACGATACTCAGAGCGTCGGCGTAAAGCGTCATATCTGTAAGAAGCACAAGCACTTTCTCGTTTTTGTCGACAGCGAAATACTCCGCAGCCGTCAGTGCCATGTCAGGGATAAGCAATCGCTCGACAGGCGGCTGGTCGGTAGTATTCACAAAGCTGATGATTTTATGCAAAGCGCCGGCACTCTCAAATTCGTTTTTAAAGAACAGATAATCGTCGTTGGATAGACCCATACCGCCGAGGATGATCTTATCGACATCGGCGCGGAGGGCCACCATGCTCATCACCTTGTTATATGGCTGGTCAGGATCGGCGAAGAAAGGAATCTTCTGTCCGGAGACCAATGTGTTGTTCAAGTCGATGCCAGCGATACCCGTAGGAATCAGCTCTGAAGGCATACGGCGTTTGTAAGGGTTCACTGAAGGACCGCCGATCTGGCGTTTCTCGCCTTCCACTGCCGGACCGCCGTCGATAGGCTCGCCGTAAGCGTTGAAGAAACGTCCCGCGAGGTCGTCACTAACGTTCAAGGTCGGAGGCTCGCCAAAGAATGTCACTTCAGCATTCGTCGGGATGTCTTCCGTGCCACCGAACACCTGCAAAGTCACGGTCTTGTCTTTAATCTTCACAACCTGTGCCAAACGACCTGCCACGATAGCAAGCTCATCGTTGGCAACTCCTTGAGCCTCAAGTGATACTGTGGCCTTTGTAATAGCGGTCAGCTTAGTATATATGCGTTGAAAAGCTTTCTCACTCATGTTTAAGTTCCTCCTTTAACTGTCCAAGGTATTTTTCAAATTGCTCTGACTTATATTCCGAATAGTTCATCTGACGGCAAATGTTTATCAAGCCTTTAAAATAAGCGGTGCATTCTTCAAAATTATTGAATTTGAATGACTTATCACATATTTCAAGAATCAAGTCAAGCATAAACTTCTGACGCTCCAATGGTGAGCAGCCGTCGATGTCGTCGAACGCATCCTGTTGCAAAATCACAAAATCGACGAGTTCCGACTTCCAATATTGCTCATGGTATAACATCGGCACGCCGTCGTCGCCCAAAATATTGATCTGCTCGTAAGCGTCTTTACCTTTTCTAATAATATATTTCGTCTTCGTGACTTTATCGACCCAGCCTTTTTCAATCTTATTGTCGAGATATTCAATAATCTCAGGATATTCAAGATATTTTGAATAAGAATCGACAGGGTCAACAGCCGGATAACGTTTCTTATCGGCTCGGTTCTGCGAAAGTCCGTAGAAACAACGTGCAGCTTTCTTAGTCGATTCAGTGACAGGCTCCTTCAAGTTACCGCCGGCAGGCGACACCGTTCCGATGAATGTGATTGAGCCCGACTGGCCGTTGTTCAGTTTCACGTAACCAGCTCTAGCATAGAAGTTGGAGATGATTGCCGAGAGGTCAACTGGGAAGCCGTCCTGACCTGGAAGCTCTTCCAGACGGTTACTCATCTCACGCAATGCCTGAGCCCAACGTGATGTTGAGTCAGCGAGGAGCAACACCTTCATTCCCATGGCGCGGTAGTATTCGCCGAGGGTCATAGCGGTGTACACTGAAGCCTCACGGGCAGCCACCGGCATGTTTGAAGTGTTGCAGATGATGATGGTACGCTCCATCAAGCTGCGGCCAGTGTGTTTATCTTTGAGTTCCGGGAACTCGGTGAAGATCTCCACCACCTCGTTAGCACGCTCGCCGCATGCCGCCATGATGATGACGTCGGCGTCTGCCTGTTCCGCCAAGGCATGCTGAAGCACTGTCTTGCCGCATCCGAAAGGTCCCGGGATGAAGCCCGTGCCGCCTTCCGCGATAGGATTCAGAGTGTCGATGGTACGAACACCTGTCTCCATCACCTTGAACGGACGCGGTTTCTCGACGTAGCCGCCCACAGCAACCTTCACCGGCCATTTCTGTGTCATCGTGACGTTCACGTCTTCGCCGTCGGCGTTTGTCAACACCGCGATGGTGTCTGTAATCTTGTATTGACCGGCTTCAGCCACTTTTTTCACGGTGTAAGTGCCCTCAAACGAAAACGGCACCATTATTTTATGAGGCAGCCAGCCTTCTTTGACCTCACCCAGCCAGTCGGCGGCGATGACTTGGTCGCCAGACTTCGCTAAAGGCGTAAAGTCCCAAAGTTTTTCTTCATCCAAGGCTTTGGTGTATTCACCACGTTTCAGAAACACCCCTTCCATTGTGGCAAGGTTGTTCTGCAAGCCATCGAAATTACTCGAAAGCAGACCAGGTCCGAGTGTCACCTCAAGCATATAGCCTTGGAACTCCACCGCGTCGCCGATTTGCAGTCCGCGGGTGCTTTCGAACACCTGCACTGAGGCCTTGTTGCCGTTCACCTTGATGACCTCCGCCATCAGCTTGACGCCGTTAAGGTCGATGAAGCAGATCTCATTCTGCGCCACAGGGCCATTCACCTCCACGGTGACCAGGTTTGCTATGATTCCTGTAACTTTTCCTGTTGTCATATTATATGGTATTTTTATTTTCTTTTTAGCCCCCCAGGTCGCGCTTCGCTTGACCAGGGGTAATTAATGTATCGTCTCTACGAGACGGATTTTACTCCCGCGAAAGTGCCACGCACCTCTTTGACCAGTTTTTCAAACATCTCCTGCCCCTTCGTTGGGTCAAGTTCCACCCAACGTTGAACTGTCTTGGCTTTTGCCAAAAACGAAAGGATGGCGTTCATGTTGAAATAGTCCATCCGGGCGATGTCGCTGGCTTTCTCCCATTTCAGCTCATCCATCTTCTGCTCGCGCTGCACGAAATCCGGATTTTCGAGAATGTCCTTAATCTGCTGATACTCTTCGAAATCGGCTTCCGGCATGTCGACGAAGTAAGCGTCGCCGTTCTTGCCGAGACGTTTGGCGAGATACGCCACCTTCATATTGCGTAGCCTGCCGTCAAAATCGAAATATTCGCGGATAAAACGGTTCTTGCTTTCGGCTGCCTTGACATAGAACTCCTTGCCAAGAGTCTCCTCGTTGAAGCCTTCTTCGAAAAGCTCGACCAGTTTCTGATCTTTCTCCTCAAGAAGCTCCATTATCGACTCCTTCACAGCTGCGTAGTCGAAGTTGGAATTCTCAAAACCCGTTGTAAGTTCCGGCAAACTCGCGACTATATAGACGTAGTTATCCATCAGCCGAACAGAATTTTCTTTGTCGCAGGACGCAGATAGTTGGAAATCAATTGATTAAACTCCTCATCGGTAAACTGAAGCACATAGCCGCCGTCCTTCGGAGCCACCTTGAAGCCGCCGCCAAGTTTCTTGCTGAAGTTCACGTTGACTTCGGTTTTGAACATCTTGCTGATTTCGTTTTTCACGAATGGCTCGACCTCATTCTTCATCGCCTCCGGCAGAATCAGATCCAATGCCACTGGTGCCGCGTTGTCGGGGTTGAACGCCTTCACGATGTCTTTCACCAGCTCCTTTACGAAGTCAGCTGAGCTGAGCGATGCTTTCACGCCATTTTCGGCGGCGTTCATCACCACCATTTTCTCGATTTCCTGCTTCGTGACAGCTATGCTCTGTGTGGCGGCCATCTTCACGTCGGCAGCGACCTTGGTCTTGAGCTCTTCAGCCTCTTTATTCGCTTGATTTACAATACGTTCAGCCTCTAATTTAGCGTCGTTGAGAATCTTTTCCGCTTCTTTCTTGGCGTTTTCCACGATTTCAACAGCGTCGTGATTTGCCTTCTCGACACCCTGTTCGTAGATTTTCTTTGTTAAAATATCAAGTTTGTTATCCATAACAATAAATTTTATGCGTCGATATTTGCGTATGTTGCGTTCTGTTCAATAAACTCACGGCGCGGACCCACCTCGTCACCCATCAGCATTGAGAAGATATAGTCGGCTTCGGCACCATTTTCGATGTGAATCTTCCTCAAAGTGCGGAACTCAGGATTCATTGTGGTCATCCAGAGCTGCTCAGGGTTCATCTCACCAAGACCTTTGTAACGCTGCACATGGGCATCCTGTCCCATCTCATCCAGAAGCTGCAGACGCTGCTCCTCAGTCCAGCAATATTTTTCCTTTTTGCCTTTCTTCACGAGATAAAGCGGCGGAGTCGCAATGTAGACATAGCCTTTCTCGATGAGTTCAGGCATATACCTGTAGAAGAATGTCAATATAAGTGTCGAGATATGACTGCCATCGACATCAGCATCGGTCATGATGATGATTTTGTGGTAGCGTAACTTCTCGATATTCAACGCTTTGCTGTCTTCTTCAGTACCTATTGTGACACCCAAAGCAGTGTAGATATTTCTAATTTCTTCGCTCTCAAATGCGCGATGCTGCATTGCCTTCTCTACGTTCAGGATCTTACCTCTCAAAGGCAAAATCGCTTGGAATTTACGGTCACGGCCCTGTTTTGCCGATCCGCCTGCTGAGTCACCCTCTACTAGATAAAGCTCTGTGAGCTCAGGATTCCTCTCGGAGCAGTCTGCGAGTTTTCCCGGAAGACCGCCGCCCGACAAAGCACCTTTACGCTGCACCAACTCACGTGCCTTACGTGCCGCATGACGCGCCGTTGCCGCCAAAACGACCTTGTCGACTATCATCTTGGCCTCTTTCGGATGCTCCTCAAGGTAATTCGAGAGATGCTCGCTAACAATCTTATCGACGATACCCATCACCTCGTTGTTGCCGAGCTTGGTCTTAGTCTGACCCTCGAACTGCGGTTCCGGCACCTTCACCGAGATAATTGCCGTCAAGCCCTCGCGGAAGTCGTCGCCGTTGATTTCGAATTTCAACTTGGCAAACATTCCTTCTTTTTCGGCGTATGCCTTCAATGTCCTTGTCAAGCCACGACGGAAGCCAGCGAGGTGTGTACCACCTTCGTGAGTGTTGATATTATTGACGTATGAGTGAAGATTTTCTGAATAAGAAGTATTGTATTCCAGTGCAATCTCAACAGGCACATTGTCAGTCTCACCTTGAATCGCTATCGGTTCCGGCGTCAATTTCTCACGATTCTCATCGAGATAGTTGATAAAGTCGATGAGACCATTCGTAGAATGAAACACGTCGCTCTTGCCTTCGTTGCCCGTCTCAGGGTCGATGCGTTTATCCGTCAAAGTGATTTTTATGCCTTTGTTAAGATAAGCCAACTCGCGCATACGTGCGGCGAGTATGTCGTAGCTGTATTCGTTTGTGATGAAAATACTGTCATCCGGAGTAAAAGTGATTCTCGTGCCGTGGTCGTGAGCCTCGCCCACCACTTTCACCGGGTAGAGCGGCTTGCCGTATTCGTATTCCTGCACAAAAATCTTACCCTCACGGTGCACCTCGGCTTTCAGATGTTTTGAAAGCGCGTTGACGCAGCTGACACCGACGCCATGCAAACCGCCAGACACCTTATACGAACCCTTGTCGAACTTACCGCCGGCATGAAGCACTGTCAACACAACCTCGAGAGCCGACTTCTTCTCCTTCTCGTGCATACCCGTCGGGATACCACGTCCGTTATCGACAACGGAAATCGAGTTACCTGGCAAAATCTCAATATCGACCGTGTCGCAATAACCGGCCATAGCCTCGTCGATGGAGTTATCGACAACCTCATAAACCAAGTGGTGCAAACCTCTTACGTTAACATCGCCAATGTACATGGCAGGACGCTTCCGCACTGCCTCCAAACCCTCCAACACCTGAATATTATTGGCACCATAGTTGCTTTCCGCATTCTGGATTTTTTCTTCTTCTGTCATTTTTTTAAACTATATTCTTTCAATTATTCACTAAATTTCTAAAACCTTGCAAAGTTAAGAAATTTCTTTGAAATAACAATGAAAAAAATGACAGATTTTTAGCTTTTTTTGCTAAAATTTTCGACTTTTTCAGAAACGGTATTTTATGCCTGCGAAAACCTCAAATCCCAGACTCGGATAGTTGTAATAAAGCTGGTATTTTTGATGAAAAAGGTTATGTATTTCAACAAAAGCGGCAAGGTCTTCCACGATTTGGTAATCCGCTCCAAGCTGAACGTCAAACGCAGGCTGCAGCTGTTCGGCTTCACGTTCGAGATTCTGAGCCCAACGTTTACCCAAGACCATCATCGAAGCATTGAATTTCCACGTCTCGTCAAGCTGATAGTCGCCTCGGACAGTCATGGTGAACGACGGATTGTACCACGGAGTTGTATATCGCTGAGTCGTCGCAACATCCTGATTCATCGCGATTTCCGGTTGGTGTAATGTATATCTGTTGATAGACAACTCCGCCGCAATATCGAGTTTCTCCATCGCTTTCCAATGCACATCGGCCAAAATATTCACCACGTTGTAGTCATTGATAAGCAAATCGAAGGCCTGAAGATGGTAAACACTGCCATCCTCATCGTACTTAGCGTAAAAATCATAGTCCGGAAGGAAGAAAACGCTGTTTTTGATTGTACGGTAGCGCACTCCGATATGAGCGTCTATGTTGTTGGCAATCTTAGCCTTAGCTCCGCCTTGGAAATCTATCTTGGTGTTCTCGTAACCAAACTCGCTGAATCCCGTGAAATTCGTTGTCACAAACGGGTTTTCGGCAATGATGTCGGCAAACGTGTTAATCTTCGAGCGACCGCCCAACTTGGCATAAAACTCGAGCATGTTGCCAAGCACGAAAACGCTTCCCAAGACATCAGGATAGAATCCGACATTGCCGCCGGTCTTGAAGTCGATGCGAACACCGGCATGGACATGGTAAAAATCGCCGCTCAAAGTGAGATAAGGGTTCACCGCCACAAGAAGCTGTCCCTGATAAACATTGTTATAGTTTACATCCAAATCAGTTGCCAAAGTCTGCAACTCATTGATGTTCTTATGATTAAACCAATTATCTGAATAAGCCAGATGTGCATTGGCGTTGAGCTGATGCTCGGTGGTGCCGCCAGCAATCCACGTCGCGCGGTAGTCGCCGCCGAACTCGGTGTAAATGTTGCGGTAGCTCGAGCCGCTGGCCAGCCATTTCGCGCCGACATTCACCGAATGGATATTCCTACCATTGGGATTTTCAACGCCATCATATGCGCGCAAATGATACATATCGTATTTGTAATCGGCAAACGAACGCAGCTGTCCGCCACGGAATTTATTGACCGCCATCATATTAAACGCATTGTTCATGAACGACGATTTCTTGTATTCCTGGTTGTTGAGCCACGATGAATAATGATTGACACCCACGCCCAAACTCATGGTTTTCGACAAATCGGAGTAATGACGGAACAGGAAAACCGGCGACAGGCGTGTGCCAAGCCCCGCTTTCAAGAAATTGTTCTTGCTCTCGACGCCGTATTCCGCCTTGTAAGGCACCACGCTCATCGTCTCAACTTCCATATTGTAATTGAAACTGAAATCTTTCGCTTCGGCCTTGTAATCCGGGATGACAAACTCGTTGTCGGGTTTCTCCGGCGACTTCACCAAGCGTTCCGAGCGTCTGATTTGCGGACGGTAAGAGCCTTCCACCGTGACATGCTCGTTGTGGGTCTGCGCATTGGCCACAAAACCGACAAATACAAATAATATGCTTAATATCAATATCTTAGCTTTCATCATTAGTCCTCCTCATTGTTTGATTCTTCGTTTTCAATTGCCGCAAGACGTTTCTGTGCCAAATCTTTAGGCTCGCCTCCAGGATAGTTCTCGATAATGCTCTTCAACGTGGCTTTCGCCTGAAAAACATTGTCTTTCGCCACATAAACATCGCTCAGCGTGATGAACGACATCGCCACATAGTAGCTGAATGAACTGAAGTTGTCGGAAATATAAAACACTTTGTCTTCCGCCTCGTCAAGATTGCCCGTCTTGAAATATGCCAACGCCAGGTGGTAAGCCGCCTCGGCACCCTTCTCCGTCCTGTCTTTCTTCGAGCATTCCTGCAATTTGGGTATTGCCGCCGAATAGTCGTTTTTCTTGAAATACGACATTCCCGCGATATAATTGGCATAATTCTTACGCTGCTGCCCTATCTCCTGCATCGCCAAAAGCTGGCCGCTTCGCTCAATGGCCCCATCAAAGTCGTCAAGTTTATAGCTGCACTCCGCAAGACCCTCAAGTGCCTGCATCTTAATCTTCTGATTCTCAGTGATATTCAGCAGTCTTTCATAGTATTCTTTTGCCTTCTCAATATCTTCAGTGTATTTTTCAATAGCGGCAAGCTTAAGCAAGGCGTTGTCGGTATAATCGTTATCTGGCTGATTAATTATATATTCCAGATACGGTTTCGTCTCGCCATTGCGCCCCAATTTTTCAAGAGACGTGTATCCGTAATAATTGATTTTCAGCAGATAAGCTCCATTCGGAAACTGTGAGATATATTGGTTTACGGCCTGAAGCGTTTTTTCAAACTGATTCTGTTGGAAGAAATTCTCCGCCGTGACGAATGACACTGAATCCTGCTCGGTCACGCTTGTCGTAATGCCTTTGTCCTGTGCATAAGCATAAAAATCAGCGGTTTGGTTGCGCTCCATGTATATATTTCTCATGATATTGAGCGCCTCACGCGATTCCTCGGTGTTTCTGTAATCGTCAACCACTTTTTTCAGCGCTGTCAACGCTTCATCATATTGATTGTTGTTGTAATACAACATTCCTATCTTCATCTGTCCCTGACGCGCATATGCCGACCTCGGGCGTTCTCTTACAAGTTGGCTGAATGCAGCAATAGCCGAGCGCTCGTCGTTGCTGCCAAGATGCGCCATTCCAGCCTCATACAAAGCCCTGTCGTAGAACGACGATGTCTTGTATTTTTTTGTCAAGTCGTTCATGCTCTGCACCTTAGAATTCATATTACCCAAAGCGCCATAGCCCATGCCCTGTTGAAACAAAGCGTAATCGGCATTGCGACTATCGAGTTTTATGGCGTTGCCGTAAGCCGTGATAGCCTTGTTGTAGTTGCGCTCCATGAAATAGCAGTCGCCGATACGCATCCACGCGTCCGATTCAAAGTCTTTGTCGCCCTTCGCCGTATTGAAGAAATAGTTGAAATTCTTCACGGCTTCCGGGAAATTGCCTTTCATATATGCGATATAGCCAAGATTGTAATGAGCCAGCGGCATCATCTCGGTATGCCCGGCACCGCTAGATTTCAGAAACGCCACGTAGTTCTTTTCCGCGTTGACATTGTCTTTCTTCTGGAAATAGCTGTCGGCAAGCCAGTAGCATGACTCGGCCTTGAGCTTAGCGTCGGCGTGTTTGTTGGCGACGGTCTTGCTCAGATAATTCACTGCCTTGTCATAATCCATAGCATCGTAGCTCTCGATGCCGATGCCGTAGGTGAGTTGCGCGTATATCTTCTGCATCTCCGCATCCTGACTCGGATATTTCTCCAGCGCGGCAATGGCTTTATTGTAATCTTTATTTTTGAGATACAGATGGATTATCATCGTCTGCGCCTCATCTTTTCTCGGCGAATATGGATTGTTGTCGATATAATCCTCAAGCTGTGACACCGCCTCGTTGAAAGGGTCAACGCCGCTGATGAAGCTGAGTCTAGCGTAGTTGAACAGAGCCTCCTCGCTCAATTCGTGGTCAAAATCGTCCTTATATGCCGTCAGATAAGCGTTTCTCGCGAATTTCTCCTGATTGGTTCTCATATAGCATTGCGCCAGATAATACGATGCATATTGCGCCAACTCGTCGTTGTTTATCTTCTTTGTCGTATTCTGGAAATTGGCGATGGCATCATCATAATAGCCCTGTTTCATCTTGCAGAAACCGATTCTAAACTCGACTTCACGCGGGAAGGCCTTACGTGACGATTCACGGGCAATACCATAATATTCCAAAGCTTTCGCATAGTCTTTCTGCTGATACCACGACTCAGATATTATCAAGGCCAATTCCACTTTACGCTGGCCTTGAGCGTTTGCCAGCACTGCATCGGCCTCGGCAGTGACGGCGGTGTAGTTGCCGTCAACATAATCAAGCTGCATCATGTAAAGCGGCACGATGTCCTTGTATTTCGGCGAGTCCTCTATCTTTTTAAAATGAAACTTCGCCTCGTCGTATTTTTTGTTAACATATTGAATATGAGCGTAATAATATCGTGCATCGTCTTTATACGGACTATTCATGAAAGCGGATTTGTAAAACAACGGTGCGGCTTTTTCAATATCGTTGGTCTGATAGTAAGCGAGGCCTTTTTTGAAATAAAACTCGGCTTTTTCATCATCCGACAGGCATTTGTCGTCGATAGTCTCGTACTTTTTCACCGCGTCGCGATATTTCCTGTTCTGTAACAGCATGTTAGCATAAAGAAAATCGGCTTTGGGCGCGAATGTGCTGGTGGGATTCTCCATCGAGAAGAGCATCAGAAGCTGTTCGCCAGCGCCCATATACGACGAGCAGGCCGCCTCATAGAATTTCGCCTCCACAATCTTCTGCGTATTCTGTCCTTCGGTGAGACTGATATACTTATGGAACAGTTCCGCCGCCGAGCTGTAATTCATATTGTCGAACAACAGTTTCGCCTCCGTGAAAACCGACTCAGGGTCATAGTTTTCAACTCTCTTCTGTGCTGATAATGAAATAGTTACAGCTACAAGCAATATTATTAAAAAGGATATTTTTCTACGTTTGAGCATAAATACAAAATTTTTGCGAATTTACGAAAATAAAACGAGATTTTTGCATTTTTATTATAAAATTTTTGCCTCCGGACTCTTAAAAATCCGAAGGCAAAAGAAAGGCATAAGCGGGATTCTGTATTTGATTGTCATTTCTCTAATCCTGACGTCGCCGTCAGGCTTCAGCAACCTACCCTCCCGGCTCGGACGGGCAATCCTCAATTGCCGGTATATTTGGTCTTGCAGCCCATAAGGTTTACCCCATTGCCGTGTCACCACGGCAAAGCGTGAGCTCTTACCTCGCGTTTTCACCCTTACCCTTGCGGGCGGTATTTCTCTGTGGCACTGGCTGTCGTTGTCTCCAACGCCTTCCCGTTAGGAAGTATGGCGCCCTGTGCTGTCCCGACTTTCCTCACGCTGGCTCATCGCCAGCCCGCGACAATCGCCTTTCAGCGTGCAAAAATACAAAATTTTTAGTTTAGAGTTTAAAATTTAGAGTTTAAAGCAGTTTTTTAGTTGAAAGTTTTAGTTCAAAAGTATTAAAAAAGGAAGCCGTAGCTTCCCTTACACTAAAAAAAACGTCAACTTTAAACTATCAACTTCTCTAAACTCTACACTCTCAACTCTAAACTATAAAAGTTTCCCCCGGTTCCGGAATCACAATATCGTTAAATCCGTTGTTCTTGCGAAGATATTCCGCATACCTCTCCTGCACCTTTGCCTCGCCGTGAACAATGAACACCATCTTCACTTTCTCAGGATTCTGGCACTTCAGATACTCCGCCATCTCCTTGTAGTCGCCATGACCGCTGAAAGCGTCGATGCTGAACACCTCTGCGTTCACCTTATGCGGCATGCCGAAAATGGAGATGTCCTTCTCCCCCGCCACAATGCGGGCTCCAAGTGTCGTCGGAGCACAGTAACCTACCGACAGCACCGTGTTTTTCGGGTTGTCGATGTTGTTCGCCAAATGATGCTTCACTCTTCCAGCCTCCATCATGCCCGATGCCGAGATGATGATGCACGGCTCCTTCGACTCGTTCAAGGCCTTCGACTGCTCAACATTTCTTATATAATGCAGACTTTCAAAGCCAAACGGGTCGTCATCATATCTGAGCACCTCGGCAACATCTTTGTTAAAGTCGTCGAGATGCATCCTGAATATCGAAGTGGCACTGGTCGCCAGCGGACTGTCAACATACACCGGGATGCGCGGCAATTCGCCTTTGTTGTACGCGTTGTTGAGGATATATACAATCTCCTGTGTTCTGCCGATGGCAAACGAAGGAATTATCAGCTTACCTTTTTTCTCGACACAGGTGTGTTTTATTATTCTCAAAAGCTCGTCCTCGGCTCCCTGCTTATCCTGATGCAGCCTGTCGCCATAAGTGCTCTCCGTTATAAGATAATCGCATTGCGGGAATCGCGCCGGCGGCTTCAACAGATAATTTGAGTCCCGACCGATGTCGCCAGTGTATCCAATCTGTGTGATATGCCCATTTTCATCAATCCTGATGGTGGCACAGGCACTTCCGAGCATATGTCCGGTGTTGTAAAACTTCACACTGATGTTGTTGTCAATGTAAAACCTGCGGTTCGTCTCAGTGGTGATGAACAGTTCCATGCACTCACGGGCGTCTTTTTCAGTGTAAATAGGCTCCACCGGCCTCAATCCCTGACGCGAACGTTTTTTGTTAAACCAATGAGTATCATGCTCTTGGATAAATCCGCAGTCAGGAAGCATTATCGAACACAGCTCTCGTGTGGCCGTAGTGCATATCACCGAACCCCTGAATCCTCTCTTATAAAAATAAGGTATAAGACCCGAGTGGTCGATGTGTGCATGCGTCAAAATAATGCAGTCGATTTCTGCTGGCTCAATCATGGTGTTGCGGTTCATGGCATCGGTTTCCAAACCCTTGCCCTGAAACATTCCGCAGTCCAAAAGCAGTTTCTTTCCCTTGTCGGTGACAATGAGATGTTTGCTTCCCGTCACCTCTCGAGCCGCGCCTATAAACTTGATTTTCATTATTTTAACACATTAAGAATCTTCACAGCGGTGCCTTGTTCAGTTATGATATTTACCAGATACATTCCATTGTCAAACGCACTCATATCAATCATAACATCATCATTATCAACATCTTGCATTAAAACAACCTGACCAGTCATGTTTACAACAGTCACTTTTTTGATATTCTCGGCCTTGACATTGAATATTCCAGTAGTCGGGTTTGGATACAAAGCCACCACATCGGCTGTATTCTCGCCAACAGATGTGTAGTCTATCACCTTAACGGTAATATCCAGATTATCCGACTCACACTCATTCTGATAGAATGCGATGATACGATAGATATAGTCTCCTCCGTGTTCAACCACATCAACACATTCGTAATGCGTGATTGATGGGGTGTTCACTATGCGCTTAACCATTTCAAAATCAACGCCGTCCTCACTTCTGTATATCTCAAATCTGTCGAGTGTATATTCATAATCGGCTTTGTCCCATGCCAATCTCGCGCCCATCTCACCATCTTCAAAGAAGCCTTCTCCTGTAAAATTCTCTGGTGCCGGACATACGACGATTGTATTGACCGTTACAGTAACCGTTGCAGTCATCGTATTCATTCCGTCACTCACAGAAACGGTGTATATAGTGGTCTCTGTCGGAGTGGCTGCCGTTGTCATTGCATTTGGTGTTTCCAGCGTCTCGCTCGGAGTCCAAGCATATGTGTAGTTGCCTGTTCCACCCGAAACATTGGCCGTCAGAGTTGTAGTCTGACCCAAATCAATTGTCGCAGGATTGGCCGATGCCACCACTGCCAACGGCGCGTAAATGGTAACTGTCGCGGCATTCGATTTTGGCGATGTCACATTGTTGTAAACCGCCGCAACCTGATAGTTATATGTTCCCGGAGCCACGTTTGTGTCAGTCCAGCTGGTCGCAGTAACATTATTGGCGACAGCAGTGTTGTTACGATAAACGATATAGTTTGTGGCAGGATTTGCCGAGTTCCAGCTTAATTGCACATTGTTGTTGCCCTGCACATTGGCAGTGAGGTTTTCTGGTGCCACAACAACGGTGACAGTGCATGTGTTCGAGGCAGACAAACCAGCGCTCGTCACCACACATGTGTATGTCGTTGTGCTTGTAGGCGTTGCTGTTGGTTCCTGTATGTTGGCGTTGTTTAACGACTCGGCAGGAGTCCAGCTATAAGTGTATGTGCCGTTACCTCCAGTGGCCTGAGCTGTGAGTTTGGTGCTGCTTCCCTGCGCTATGACAGTTTGTGTAGCCGACACACTGACATTGACAGGTGTTGGTGCGCCGCCACCAGTAATGGTGACAGTGGTGATATATGTCTTCTTGTTATATCCGAATACCGTCAAAGTGGCTGTACCAGTGCTTCCCGGTGCTGTAAAGGTGATGTTGGCGCTGCCGTTGGTAATTGTTGCAGAGCCCAAAATCTCACCGTTGAATGTCAAAGTTGCTGTCGCACCGTTGGCGTTTGTGGCACTCACAGCGTAACTGGTAGCTGTTGATGTCATAGTAGCCGGCGCATTCACTGTCATCACTGTAGGAACAGCTGTTCTGAGAGTCAATGACGGGTCACCGAAAAGAATCCAGCAGTTGTAGGTTCCCTTGTTGGTATTCTGTGTGGCACCCTGGTCAAGAACCTTCATGTTGCCGTTAACCGACACACCACCCATCGTACGCTTGATATTGTTGCTGTACGACTCAACCAAAATATCTATCATCTCGTCCTGACCGTACATCGGAGGAACCCATGGCTGTGAGATGTATGAAAACATTCCGCCTATTGCTCCCGTAGGATTGCCTGTGCTGTTGTTGGTGGCACGCATCCATGCCTCGGCAAAACAGCCAGAGCTGTAGTCATATTTTCCGTTAAGACAAGCCACTGAGATAATATATGGAAGCTTGTAATCGTTGGTCAAAGCATTGACATGCGAGTTGCTGTAGTTGAACACGCCCCAGCTTGTCTCCGAGCCGTGGTTGCAGTAGTTGATGATGCTCACACCGCCGTTGATATGCTGGCTCACCACCGATGCCGACGAGGCTGTAGTCCCGCTAACACTCTGATAATCACGGTAAACATTTGTATATCCGTATCCCAAAAGGTCATTCCTGATATTATCGATATGCTGATAATCGTCTTCGTTGAAGTGACCACCCGAGCCTGCCGAAGTCGAAACACCCTGACCCACAGTGAGCCATGTCGCCGTCTCGTCCAAATCACGCTCATAGTTCAAAACTTTGTTGACATGATTTGTCACCTGATTCACATTTTCACAGCAGAAACGACCCACAAGCACCTCATTGTAGCTGTCATTACCTGCAAGCTGTCCATATGGAAGGTCACCATAGCCCGAATATCCGTAGTATCCTGAGCCGGCCGACACATATGTTCCAGGAATCTGAGCCACATCGCCAACAAGCAAAATATCTGTCAAATTAGGATGCGAGGTATAGTAAGTCGCAATGTATGACTGTATTGCCGCAGCCGTAGTACCTGCCACAGAAGTCCCAACCATGTTAGTCGGACGACCTGTCTGTTTCTTCCAAGTCACAAACGGCTCCATCGCGCTCATAAATGCATCGTGGCAGATGATAAGAAGCTCGCCGTTTTCCGCAATGGCATTGTATTTTGCCATCGATGCAGCATAATTGATATAACGACTCTCGTAAATATTTTTAAACTCAGGGTCTAAACTCATTGATTTTGAACGACTTTCAACGATATTTCTATTGTCAACACCAACATTTGCCATTCTTAAAACCATATGGTTATACACTCTCATGGTTTTAGTCACAGGATTATATGAATAAGGTGTGACGACCATATTCTGTCCTCTCACATCACGATGGATGTAAGGCTCATCAAGATGGGCGATTTGTGCAGGATAAAACGCATCCTGCTGATACATTGCGCCATATGTATAAGGCACATCTTCCGGATTGATGCTTCTCGGGAAGTCACCTTTTGATGGGGCAATCTCAATATTTTCATAGTCAACATATTGAGTTTCAACAACTTCCAAATTCATCAAAGCCTTATCTCCAACAATTGTCGGAATCACGACGCTCGGCACGTTAGGTTCACCTGCCTGAGCCAACAACATCATTTTGTTGTTGGTTATGACAACAGCGTTTCCGTTCGGTGTCGCCACCTCGTTCGTTATGAATCCGTCAACGTTGAGTTCGACGATAATCTCATTATCTGTCGATGAAACAAGCTGTGCGTTCCATCCTTGAGCCATGGCCACTTGCATGCATATCAAGCTTAATGCCAATATAAATAGTCTTTTCATGATTATAAATTTTTGCAAAGATAAACAAAAAAAGGACGCCGACAACCGACGTCCTTCATTATTTTTTCAAAAATTTACTTACTTGATGATAACTTTCTGGATTTCAGCGTTGCCGTTGGCGATAACTTTCAGGAAGTAAACGCCGTTGTTCAACTCGCTGACATTGAGTTCGATATTGCCGTTTGCAACACCGTTCAACACGACCTGACCGACGCTGTTAATCATCTGATATTCATAGCTTGCAGCATTTGAATTGATGTTCAACACGCTCTCGGCTGGGTTAGGATAGACACCGAAGCTCACTTCGTTTTCTTCAACACCGCTGAAGCCGATAACTGCCGTCACTGCCATTGGCAATGAGTTGCCTGTAGCATATTTGGCAATGATTGTGTAGTTGTATGTTGTCTCCCATTCGAGGTTTTCATCGAGGTATGTCAACTCAACGACTTCGTCAATCTGGACACCGTTACGTGTGATGATATATCCCAACGGGTTACCTGTTGCAGGAGCCTCCCATGTCAATGTGACGTTGTTCTCATCGACTGAAGCTTGGAGGTTCTGTACCGGGTCAACATTCACTGGCTCGCCTGCGCAGTTCACTGTGAACTGGAAGTTATAGCTCGAGTTTGGTCCTGAAGCTGTTGTGATGGTTTCACCGCCTTCGTATGACACTGTGAATGAGCATTCGCTGTCCCAGGTGCCGCTTGTCCATGTAAGTGTAACAACGACACCTGTTCCAATCTCCAAAGTGTATGATGCTGATGAGCTGCCTGATGAAACTGTCAGGTGCTGTGCTGCAGTGCCATCACTGAATGCGACGTTCAACTGAGCGCCGTTCCAGCCATCACCGTATGAGTCTGCAAGGTCGAAGACCACTACGCAGCTGTTCTTCAAGACGCCGGTACCTGTTGCCACAACGCCGTTGTCGGCTTCAAGGCTGAACTCGAGATTCAAGACCTCTGTTGTTGGGCATGTTTCAGCGACTGTCAAAGTGAAGATAGCTGCTGCTGTGCCTTCAGGATCGATTGTGCCGACCTCGCTTGTTGTGTTGGTGAATGTGACATAGCTGCTTGTGCTTGATGCTGTCACAACGCCATTTGTTGCCATGTAGTGACCGACGTTTACGAAGTTAGCCACGACTGTGATTGTCTCACCTGGCTCGAAGCTGCCCTGGCTCTGTACGCCGGCAAATTCAATGATAGGTGCGCCCACGGTAATTCTTGCCTTGCCGCTCCACACATCAGCACCGCATGTAGCAGTGACGTCAATCTGAATCATTGTGCCATCAGGAATACCTGGAGCTACTGTGAATGCGAACTCGTCTGTTAAAGTGACAGTCTCGTTTGCAGCGAGAACACCAAATGAACCAGTGTTGTCTGAGAATGTGATGTTGGAGTCTGAACTTGAAAGAACGACCTCTGTTGTGCCTGATGTCGCGTCAACGCCAACGTTCTTGAATGTCATGCTCATGTGCTGCTCTTCTGCCACCGGCACGCTACCTGGTGTGAATGCATCGACAGAGATGTAAGCGCCTTCTGCAGGAAGAACCTCAAAATCAAGGATTTCAGTAGCTTTGTTGTATCCTGTCACTGTGAGTGTCAATGTCTCAACAGCATTCAATGCCGGGAATGTAAGGTTAGCCACACCGCCCACAAGTTTTGCTGATGCGATGACACCTTCTGAATTTGACAATGTTGCAATACCGTATGCTGTGTTTTCAGCAGAAACCTCAAGTGAACTCATGCCAATCATGAGAACTGCTGGATTCAAGCTGACATTCATGCTTGTTGGGTTGGTTGAACGGACACAGCATGATGGGTCACCAAACAAAATCCATGTGTTGTGTGTGTTTCCATTGTCTGATGGAGCTGCATCGAGGATATACATTGAACCGTTCAATGAAGCACCGCCCAAAGTGTGGTTGTATAAGTCTGGGCTATTCCATTCTGTAAAGATGTCAATCATCTCATCCTGACCGTACATTGGCGGAATCCAAGGCTGTGAAATCCATGAGAACATACCGCCGATAGCACCTGTAGGAGCACCTGTCGAGTTGTTTGTTGCGCGGAGCCATGACTCACCGAAGCATTCTCCAACGTCAAACTGACCATTTGAGCAAGCCACTGACCAAACGATAGGGAGCTTGTAGTCGTTCGTCAAAGCATTGACGTTGCTGGTGCTGTAGTTGGCAACACCCCAACTGGTTGTTGAACCGTGGTTGCAATAGTTGATGATGCTGATACCTTCGTTGGTTGTACCGCTGATTGTCGCAACGCTTGCATCGCCGCCGTTGCCACCATGATGTTCTGTAACAGTTGTGTAGGTGTAGTGCAACAATGTGTCACGAATATTGTCAATGTGCTGATAGTCGTCTTCTCCGAAGTGACCGTTACCTGCACCGTAGTATCCGATACCCATGCCTTTGTCAACCCATGTCTGACCGACCTGCATGTCGCGCTCATAGTACAAAACCTTGTTGATGTGTGTCTGCAACTGTGTGGCATTCTGTACTGAGAAACGGCCTGTCAAAGCCTCGAGATAGTAATCTGAGCCTTCCAACTGGCCAAACCAGTTGTCTGAACGGCCACCGCCCAACGAGTGTGGTGTAAGGTCGTTGTATTCACCAATCAAAAGGATGAATTCAAGGTTGTGGTTAGGGTCATTGTAGAAGTTCTGGATGTAGTTCTTAATCTGTGTGTCGTTGTTTCCACCGGCTGCTGATACGCTAACAAGGGTGGTTGGACGACCTGACTGGTTTTTCCATGCAACGAATTCATCCATCTCCGACATATACTGATCAGGGCAAATGATAAGGAGTTCTCCGAAGTCCTCATCAAATGTGTACTTGGCCGATGTCTCAGCGAAGTTGATGAAACGACGGTCGTACTGTGCCTTCTGCTCAGGATCAAGTTTAATAGTATTGCTTCTGCGGTTAATCTTCTGGTTTTCACCGTTGTCGCTGACCTTTGTCATGGCAATAGTCATGTGTGTGTAAACACGCAATGTCTTTGTCACAGGGTTGTATGCGAAAGGCTGAACCATGATGTTCTGACCACGGAAGTCTCTCAAAATGTAAGGAGCCTCAAGATAAGCCTGTGTTGCAGGCCAGAAAGCGTCCTGTGAATACATCTCACCATAGGTGAAAGGCACGTCTTCAGGGTTAATCTGACGGCTGAAGTTACCTTTTGAAGGTGCAACTTCAATGTTTTCAAAATCAACATAGGTGGATTTCACCACGTTGACTGTCATCTCGGCCTGGTCACCAATGATAGCCGGAATAGGAGCCATCGGGAGGTCAGGAGCACCGGCGATAAGCATGCTGGCCATCTTGTCAGCACTGACGACGACCTGCTTGCCGTTAGGAGTTTTCACGTTCTGTGTGTAGAAACCGTCAATCTGTACATCGACAACGATTTCATTCTCTGTTGAAGAGACCAAAGTCTTCTTCATCTTGACAGGAGAATCACTTGTGATTCCATGCCATTCCTGCGCAAATCCCACAAATGAGAACAGCAGGAACAAAGTTGTAAGTAATGATGATTTTTTCATTTTTTTATTAAATGGTTTAATTAATTTTTAATCAATTTAACACCTTATTTAATTAATAGCCTGCAAAGATATAAAAAAAAAGGATGCCGTATGCCGACATCCTTAATTTTTTTGAAAAAATCTTTACTTGACAGTGACTTTTCTTACGATAACTTCGCCGTCAGCAACGATTCTCAAGAAGTAAACACCATTGAGTTCGCTCACGTTGACAGTAGCATTGCCGTCAGCGTTACCGCTGAGAACAACCTGACCAACGCAGTTAATCACCTGATATTCATAGTTGTTTGCTGTTGTCACAATGTTCAACACGCTTGTTGTCGGGTTAGGATATACACCAAACTCAACCTCATTCTCATCG
The DNA here is from genome assembly GCA_905233445.1 of uncultured Bacteroidales bacterium. Classification (GTDB taxonomy): domain Bacteria; phylum Bacteroidota; class Bacteroidia; order Bacteroidales; family F082; genus Limimorpha. The sequence goes on from CAJOEP010000007.1 coordinate 91,356, forward strand.
ATTCCTGTTATTGAAACAATTACAATAACGCTTACTGGTATTGATGAGCCGTCTGCATATTGTGCGATAACACTGTATGTGTATGTTGCATCCGGAAGGTCTGTGTCAACATATGTCAACTCAGCGACTTCATCAATCTGGACACCGTCACGTTTGACAACGTATGACGTCGGGTTGCCTGTTGCCGGAGCTTCCCATGTCAAAGTAACAGTGTTACCTTCAACATTAGCTACGAGGTTCTGGACAGGATCATTTGACACAGGCTCGCCAGCGCAGTTCACTGTGAACTGGAAGTTGTAGCTTGAGTTGAGCGATGAAGCTGTTGTGATTGTCTCACCACCTTCGTATGACACTGTGAATGAGCATTCGCTGTCCCAGCTGCCGCTTGTCCATGTAAGTGTAACAACGACACCTGTTCCAATCTCCAAAGTGTATGATGCTGATGAGCTGCCTGATTGGATTGTCAAGCTCTGTGATGGAGTACCATCGCTGAATGCTACATTCAGACTTGCGCCGTTCCAGCCGTCACCGTATGAGTCAGAGAGGTCGAAAACAACGTTGCAGCTGTTCTTCAAGACAGCCTCACCTGTTGCTGTGAAACCGTTGTCAGCATTCAAGACGAATGAGAGAGGAAGAGCCTCTGTTGTCGGGCAAGCTGCGTCAACTGTGATTGTGAAGATTGCAGCTGCATCGCCGTTAACACCGATTGTGCCAACAGATGCTTCTGCACTTTCAAATGTGACATAGCTGCTTGTGGTTGATGCTGTCACAACACCATTTGTTGCTTGATAATGTCCTTTGTTGAAGAAGTTTGCAACGACAGTGTATGTGTTGCCTGGTTCAAATGAGCCAGCCCACTGGATACCTGTGAATTCAAGGATAGGAGAACCCACTGTAATCATAGCCTTGCCTGTCCAAACGTCTGCACCGCATGTTGAGGTGATGTCAATCTGAATCTTGGTATTGTCCGGAAGACCTTCTGCGACGATGAATGAGAACTCGTCTGCAAGTGTCACTGTCTCATCCTGTGCGAGCACTCCGAATGAACCCTCAGCGTCGATGATTGTGATGTCTGAGCTTTCGCTTGAGAGGACAACGTTTGTTGTGCCTGATGTAGCTGCAGCGCCAACATTCTTGAATGTGATTGACATCATCTGTGTCTCGTTGCAAGGAACGTTACCTGGAGTATAAGCGTCGACTGCTACGTATGGACCTGTCATTGCTGCACATGGAACCTCAGCTACATATGGAACATGCTGTGGGTGTGTAACAACGATCTTTGCTGTACCGCTTGATGTGATAGGCTCAATAGCGATGTCTGTTGTACCTGTTTCGTCAATCATACCTGCGCCATAGAGGACGCCGTCCTTTGTGATACCGACGTATGAACCTGGAGCAGCTTCAACTGTGTAGAAGTCCATTCCAATAGGAAGTGTTGGCATGTGTGAAACGTTGTTGTCTGTAGGCTGTACACGATATGGGAGGATAGAACCATCACCCAATGTGTGGTAGGCCTGCCAGTCATAGAGGTTGCTGCAGTGGAGTGTATAACCGAGAGCTTCAGCTGCGTTACTTGCCAAGTCACCGATGAATCTGATAGCGTCAACTACGTTGTATGCGTCATCTGTCCAAATAGCGTCGTAGCAACCCATTGTTGTCTCTTCATATGAAGGCATTGTACCGTCAGCGTGGCTTGTTGCACCAACACCGAAATAGTAGTCGTTGAGCCAGTATGTTGAAGGACATGAGCCGATGTAAGCATAAGCTGCTTTGTTTTCTGCACGAACCATAGCCTCGCCGAAGCATGTGCTGCTGATACCCCAGTCAGCTGCCTGGCAGCAGTTACCCATTGCGAGGAAGTATTTGTGCTCATTTGTCAGGTTGTTGACATCGCTAACTGTGAAGCTTGGACCTGCCCAGCTGGTGTTTGAACCGTGAGCGGTGTAGTTAACGAAACCGACACCTGTGTTAAGATTGCTGTAGCAGCCTGTGTATGAACCGTGGCTGTACTCATAAACATTAGCGAAGCCATGTTCTGTGTTGTAGTAGTAGTTAGTAGCATACCAAATTGTAGGACGACCCACTGTCACGCCCCAACCTGAGTCTTCACCAGCGATAAGAAGAACGTTGCTCAAATAGCTTGGATCTGGCATAGTAAGTTGCTCATATTCAAGAGCTTTGTTCAACATTGCTGTCATGTGGCCAACATTCTCTGCTGGGAAACGGCTGTGATACATATCTGAGAACATATCACCGTCAACTGATGAGTAACCAAGGTCTGTCACGCAGTTTGTCTCGCTACCTGTACCTGACTCTGGAACCATGTTCTTGTCACCCATAATCATGAGGAATGTAGGAGCATCCGCAGCGAATTTGTTCTGGATGAAAGTCTTGATAGCTGCTGCTGTTGAACCGATTTCGTCAGTGTAGTTCACGTCAACATAGAAACCTTTTTCTGTCTTCCATGCAACCCAATCAGCAATTGTTGATTCGAATGCGCGGTTTGCAATGACCAACATCTTAACAGGGTTCTGCCACATGTCAGGGTGCTCGTCATAGATGTCGCGGAGACCTTTCTCGTTGAACATGGTTTTGTAAACGCCAGCGAAATAAGGGTTGAATGTTCTTGCAAACTCATTGAAAGCTGCTTCTTTGTCATAGCTGCCGAAGCTAACTTCAACCTCGATGTTGTTATAAACACGGATTGTGTTGTTTGCTGGGTCATACTGGACAGGGTTCACTGTCAAAGCTGCGATCTGGATGCCACGCATTGTTCCCTGGATTTCGCACAGTGCGATAGGACGCTCTGCAAATCCGCGGACTGAGTATGCTTTCTCATTGTATGCAAACGGAATATCCTCAGGCTTCTGATCCTTACGGAGTTTTGGCTGCATAGGATAAACCTGATTGATACCGTAATCTGCCAGGTTGTAAACCTCAGTTGTGTATCCGTTCACTTTTACTGTAACATCTTTTGCTCCGACAGGAACAGCGATGAGTTTATTGGCTGCCGGAAGGTTAGGTTCACCAATGTTACCTGCAGAATATGCGCCATCCATCTCTAAGAAGGAGAACACACCTCTATCATTTGAAATTTCAGTAGCATCAATGCCACTGAATGAGAATGTTGCACTGAAACCGTCTGTTGTGACGTTTGTGCAATTCTGAGCGCTCTTTGCAGCGTTAAGCTCAATGCGCCCCTGAGCAAAAGCCTGGAAGCCGAACATGACGACGACCAATGCCATTGCGAGTTTCATGAGTTGAAATTTTTTCATTTTTGTAAAATTAAGTTATTGTTAATTGTTAATTTCTTTTTTACAAGCTACAAAATTACAAATAATTTTTTACTTGAGATATGTTTTTTATATTTTTTTTGAAAAATTCGCTATTTCCCCAGGATATTGTCGTATTCCCGCTTCGAATTAATCACCTCGACAGCCTTCTTAATCATCTTGTCTTCCTTCATAACCACCTGATAGAACTTGTCGATATTCCATAAATCCTGGGCGATTATTCCCTTGAGTCTCAATTTAATCCACTCTTCAGAACGCTTATACTGCTCCTCATTCCATTCCACTTCCTTGTTTTCCGCCATCTTTCTAAAATCGTCCATCATAGCATCGGTTACGACGAATTTTTTGTTGTATTTCTCGAAGTCTGGATAATCTTTATTGAGCTGTTCCCTGTTCGCCAGAACATAGTCGATGCAGTAGCCGTTGAACACGTTTTTCCTTACCAGGTTGGTGAAAAGCTTTGTTGAATAAGAGGTGTCTAGCGGCATGAAGATGTCGGGCATGATACCGCCTCCGCCATACACCGTCCTTTTGTTTGTCAAGGTGTAATATTTAAGGGAATCGGCGAATTTGATACTGTCGGCATGATAATATTCGCCGTGATCGAGACGTTTTGTCATCTCTTTGAAATATTCCTCCGAGCCTTCCTCATATGAGCGTTGGATACAACGTCCAGTCGGTGTGTAGTAACGTGCCGTGGTGAGCCGTATTTGTGCGCCGTCGGGCAGATTGAACGGCCTCTGCACCAGCCCCTTGCCGAACGAACGGCGTCCGATGAGCACACCGCGATCCCAGTCCTGCACCGCACCAGACACTATCTCGCTCGCCGAAGCACTGCCTTCGTCAATAAGAACCACGAGACGGCCATCACAGAAATCGCCCTTCCGGTCTGTCTCATAAACCATCTTCGGACTCTTCAAACCTTCAGTAAACACTACGGTTTTGTCCTCACCAAGAAACTCATTCCCGAGAGCAAAGGCTGTCTGGAGATAACCGCCTGAGTTGCCTCGCAAATCGAATATCAACGACTTCATGCCTTGCTTTTTCAGGTTTTTCAAGGCCTCGACGAACTCGTCATCAGAGTGCTGGGCGAATTTGTCGAGTTTTATGTATCCGATTTTCTTGTCAACCATGAAATACGTGTTGATGCTGTTCAACGGAATCTTATCTCTAACGACATCAAATTCAATGATTTCCGGGTCGTTACCGCGTTTTATGCCGAGTTTAACCCTTGTGCCTTTCTTGCCACGAAGATGCGACGTAACGTATTCATTATTGACTTTTTTGCCGAACGCGTCTTCCCCATCGATGGTCACGATTCTGTCACCCGCCATGATGCCGACTTTCTCCGACGGACCGCCGGGAACGGCCGACACAACAAGTATGGTGTCGCGCAACAGCTGGAACGTCACGCCAATGCCCTCGAAGTTGCCCACCAATTCCTCATTGGCTTTCTGCACATCCTTTGCCGCAATGTAGGCGCTATGAGGGTCAAGTGTTTTCAGCATCGCCACGATAGCCTCCTCCGTCAGCTTTGGCATGTCGGTGCTATCGACATAAAAATTCTCGATGAGATACATCGTTGTGGCTAGCTTCTGTGAAGTCTCCGACGGTTTCACCTTGTTCTGCGCTAAGCACAAAATGTTGGAAATCAATAATATAACTAAAAATAATCTTTTCATTTTTTTATTTTTTTATCCTGTACGGAAAAGGCATACCTTGTCCCTACGAGCGAACTACTTCAAACGAATTATCATCATTTATTCTAATTATCGTCGATGCCTTCGGCTTGACGATGTCGTCGTGATACAGGCTCACCACGTAATCGGCGGCATCCTTCATCTGCTCGGAAATGTCGTTGAAATTGGCAGGCGACGGCTCGCCGCTCAGATTCGCCGATGTCGATGTTATCGGATGCCCGAGTCGCCGTATCACTTCCTTGCAGAACTCGTTAGTTGTCACACGGATGCAAACGCTGCCATCAGATGACAGGTTTTTGGCTAGTCCTTTTGACTCCTTATATATGATACTCAATGGGTTGCATGCCGACTTTATCAAATCGGCGGCTATAGGCGACGGATTCTTCACATAATCATTCAGACGCTCTATTGAATCGACCAGGATTATCAATCCTTTGCCGGCGGGGCGGTTCTTTATTTTACAAATTTTGTCGATGGCTTTTGTGTTGGTGGCGTCACAGCCTATTCCCCAAATGGTATCGGTCGGGTAAATGAATACCTTGCCTTCCTTGAGCAGCTTCACGCAAATCTCGACTTCTTGTTCAAATGTGTTCATAATCTATCTACAAGTTCTTTAATATCAATAAAATAGGCACAATTAAAATGTTCTTTCGGACATTTTTTGTATCCGTGCAATCCGCAAGGACGGCATTTCAGGTTACGGTTTTCCTGCACCACCATCGAGTCTTCTGACAACGGTCCGAATCCGAAATCGGCAACCGTTGAGCAATAAATCGCCGTTGTAGGTGCGTTTTGCGAGCTGGCGAGATGCATCGGCGACGAGTCACAGACATAGTTCATTGCCGCGTCTTTCATCAGGGCCGCCGACTCCAAGAGATTCAGCTGACCTGCAAGGCTCTCGATATGCTTGTCAGGCACATTGGCTATGATGCGGTCGCATAAGGCGATATCGTCTCTTCCGCCAAGGAGATAAACCTTCAGATCTTCGGGGACGAGACGTAAAAACTCCTCCCAGCGGTCCTCCGGAAACTGCTTGGTAAACCACAACGAGCATGGGGCTACGCAGATATATCTCTCTGATTTATAATGCTTTACCTTGTCAAATACACTCTCACTTGGATATAACGCCGGACGCATCGGTTTATTGTCGGTGATATGCTCAATAAGTCTTTGATTTCTATCGACTTCATGCACGCCTTTCACCCCTATTTCATGCTTTATTCTGTGCGTAAAGAGGCAGCTGAACGGGTTTTTGTTGAAGCCCGCCGTCTCCTTCGCCTTGCCGAAAGCAGTGATGAAACCAGTCGCCGCATAGCGTTGCACGTTGACTATCAAGTCGTAACGCTGTGCACGGATCTGTCGCCAAATGGAAAACAGATTGCCGTATTTGTGCTTTTTCTTATCCCAAACACACACCTTATTTATATAAGGATGGTCCGCAAAAAGGCTTTCATAGCCTTTTTTAATCAACATATCTATCAGACTGTCAGGGAAATACGCATGTAATTTCTCGCACACGGCAGTTGCAAGGATGACATCGCCAATGGATGCGGTTTGGATGACGAGAAACTTCTTCATAATTAACAAAACAAGCTACAAAAATACTAATTTTTTTGTATTTTTGCAAAAATTTTTCACAGATATGTTGATTTTGACGGCATTGGCAATCGGCTTGGTTTACGCTTCGCTGCTGTATCTTTTCTCGAAAAAATACAGCAAGTCGTTGACTGTGTTGCTTTTTGCGTTAAGAACGATTGTCGTCGCCACCGTGGTGATGCTGTTTGTCAACCCGTACATCAAGCAGAAAACTTATAAAATCGAGAAACCGATAGTGATTTTGGCGCAAGATAATTCAGAATCTATTGTTTTGAGCAAAGATTCTGTTTTTTACAAGACGAATTATCCGAAACTTTTTGATTCTATTTGTAATTTGCTTGAAAAAAATCACGATGTGGAAACGGTTTTGTTTGGCGACCAGTACACCAACATTTCTAACGTCTTAAACACCATTTCGCGTCAGTATTACAAAAAGAATGTCGGTGCGGTCGTTCTTCTCTCCGATGGCATTGTAAATCAAGGAGTTAATCCAGAATTGAATATCGAAAACTATCCATTCCCGATTTATACCGTCACGCTCGGTGACACCATAGCGTATCCTTCGATGAGCATTCAGGATGTGAAATACAACAAAACGGTGCAAGCCAATATGCTGTTTCCGCTTCGTGTGACCGCCAACGCGTTGAATTTCAAGGGTAAAGACATGAATGTCGTCGTTAAAATGGACGGCAACGAGGTTGAAAACGTAGTGGTGTCCGTGACATCGGACAGATTCTCGAAAACATTTGATTTCAATATCGATTCCGGTGATGAAGGCGTTAAACAGATTGATATTATTGTATCGCCTGTTGTAGAGACGTTTCCCGAAACGTCTCAATCGTCACAATCAAAATCACAACGTCGCAATTTCATCACCGTCACCGACAAAAAATACCGTGTCCTGTGTATTGCCAAGGCACCGCATCCCGACATCGCCGCAATAAAATCGGCATTGGATGACCATTTTACGTTTGATGTTATTTATTATGATAACGTTGTGGCAAATAATGATTTGCCCTTACAATATGATTTGTTGATTTTGCACAATACATTTATTCGGGCGAATAATGATTCGCCCCTACCAACATTATCAATTGTTGGGAATGATTTTGACGCATTCAATACATCGCAAAACATTGTGAAAATAAAACGTGGCGCCGCAAACACCAACCTCGACGTGAGAGGCAGGTTTAACAACGCTTTCGGACTGTTCACGATATCGTCCGACATCAAAAACGAATTAAAATCATACCCGCCACTGGCGTTGCCGCATTGCGAAATCACGTTCAATGGTCGTCACGATGACGCATTGCTGATGGATATCATGGACTTGGAAACGCCGAACCCGCTCCTCGCCTTCGCAACAGATAATGATGGCAACAAACACGCATATATCTTCGGAACAGGCTGCTGGCGCTGGAAACTCTACGAATATTACCACCACAAAAACAACGACGGATTCAATGAAATCTTCAGCAAAACGGTGAAATATCTCCTCACCGAGAAGGACAAGGAACTGACTGTCCACCACAAAGACAGCTATCTCAACACCGAAAACATCACGTTGACAGCGGAATTGAGAAATCCGAGCCGTGAATTGATCAACAAACCTGATTTGCACATTACAATTGATTGTAAAGACGTACGGCCGTACGTCTCTACATATGAATATGTTTTTTCAAAAGGCGAAAACAATTACAACCTGAACATCGGGATGTTGCCCGAAGGAATTTACAATTACCGCGCGCACACATCGTTCGGTGGCATTGATTACAACGCCAGCGGCACATTCACTGTGGAATCAATCGGCATCGAGGCACAGGATTTGACCGCCAACATCGAACGGATGCGCTCGTTGGCATTGCAGACAGGAGGAAAGCATTACTATATCACTGATATTCAACACATTATAAAAGATTTAGAAAACGACGAACGCATCACGTCAATCGCCCGCGAAGAAACGCGCTACGATGACTTGATAAATCTTAAATGGTTGTTTTTCAGCATCTTAGGACTTATATCAATTGAATGGTTATTAAGAAAAATATTTGGAATTTATTAAATTATGAAAGTAGCTAACAACACTTACGTAACGTTGACTTACACGTTGCACAACGACACGAAAGACGGTCCTGTCATCGACCAGGCCACGAAAGAGAAACCATTGGAGGCCATTTTCGGCCATGGCATGTTTCTGCCACGCTTTGAGGAATGTCTGCAAGGTCTTGAACCTGGCGACAAATACGGTTTCCACCTCACTCCTGCTGAAGGTTACGGCGAGTACAACCCCGATATGGTTTATACCGTAAAGAAAGACATGTTCATGGAAAACGGCCAGCTCAGCGAGCATTGCAAAGAAGGTAACACCTTGCAGTTCAACATCGGAAACGGAATCGTTCCTGGAAAGATCAAGAAAGTAAGCTTGGAGCTCGTTGAAATTGACTTCAACCATGAGTTGGCCGGTGTGCCACTCTATTTCGAGGGCGAGATTCTTGCCGTACGCGAGCTCAAAGAAGAGGATCTCGGAGGCGGTTGCAGTCATTGCGGCGGGGGTTGCGAAAGCTGCGATAGCGGTTGCGACAGTTGCAAATAAGGTTTTCAGACAACAAAAAAAGCCGAGTCTCAACGACCCGGCTTTTTTATTTCAACTTCTTCTCAGATTAGAATGTGTAAAAGAAACCGATTGTGATAGGTGTTGCACCGTTGACACCGAGACCGAACTCGTTGATTTTCTGTGTCTGGTCTGTGCCAGCGCCATCGATATTCTTAGAAACGGTCTTTTGTGATGTGTAACCGAGGCTCAAAATGTTGAGTGTGCAGTTCATTGAAATGTTGTCTGTGAGCATGTATGCCATTCCAGGAACAACGCCGATACCGAAATCGGTAGTCTTGTCACCATCCTGTGAAAGTGATGTGCCGCCCTGTTCAATAGTAATCTTTGGAGTGCTCATGATATATTCAATTCTTGCATCTGCATAGAATTTGAAGTTGTCAATTTCTGCAAACACATAACGGAAATAAGGAGCGAAACCGAGATCTGTTGTCTTTGTTGTAACAGTTGCAGCAGGATCAAATGTATAATCCTTCTGGGTCAACTTTGTAGAACCAAACAAAATGTCGAGACCGACACCCATGTTGTCATTGAACATGAAGCCAACTGATGGAGCGAAGGTGAATGTGAATGTCTTAGGAGCATCCTGAGTGAGTGATATTCCACCATTCTCCAACTTAACTGAACCACTCTGCGTGCTCAAGCCGAGGGTACCACCAATGAAGAACTGTGCGTTTGCGAACATAGCTGCTGCTACGAAAGCAATGGTAATAAATAATTTTTTCATTTTGTAAATAATTTTAATTACGCCTACTCTTTATGAGATTTTCGGCATCCTCTCTTATTCTTTATTTAAAATTTAAAAATTCAAAATTTAAAATTCATCAATAATAAAAGATAAATCACTGCAAAGATAAGTAATATATCTATTGCAGTGACTTTTTTTTATCAACAGTAAAAATAGTTATCAACAATAGATATTGCCGATAAAACTATTTTTTAGAAGTGATATCCGACTCTTACTACGAGCTCTGAAGCTGAGATAGCGTTTTTGCCATTGAAGTTCTTATCGCTATAATATTTATCAGAATAATCAGTGCCGCCAAGCTCATAAGTACCGGTACCTTCAATTTTAGCACTTCCGAGTGAATAGAAGTCAAGACCAATACTCATGCGGTTCCAGAGCATAACACCTGCGCCAACTTTGAATCCCAATGTGACTGCACTTTTGTATGTGATACCTTTTGTCTCCTCGATGGCTGTGACAGCTTCTCCATCAGGAAGCAACACAGTCATAGCTGTATTGAATTCTCTTTTCTTCTCATATCTTGAGATGAATCTGATGTTAGGACCAATACCTGCTTCTCCCCAGATACCAACGATGTGGTTGAAGTTGTGGAGATAATTCAAACCGAACAAAATTGGAATGTTCATGAATGATGGTCTAGTGTATTTAACATCTGAAACATAGTCTAAAACTTTAACTTCATTAATTGCATATTCATCCAAACAATTATCCAAAGCTGATTGGTTAAAGTTATAGATAAAATCGAAGCCGCCGAAAACGCCAAGACCTTCAACAGGAAGAGTGATTGTTACATCGAAACCAAGGCTGAAGCCCCAATCTGCGAAACCGTCTGTACCGTTAACTTCGGTAAGAGCCCATTTTGAGAGGTCACCCAATGGATATTCCAATGTTTTCTTAATTTCACCGCTACCCATGGCACCAAGTGGAGTTGCTTCGCCTAAATAAACGCCAAATCTGACTGGTTTCTGTGCGAAAGCGAAAACGCTAACAAGCATTAAAGCTAGTACTAAAGTAAATTTTTTCATATTGCTAATATTTTAAAATCATTTTCCGAATAGCAAAATTACACATTATTTTTTTACGTTCGACATTTATTTTCAAAAAACGTCATTTTTTCGAACAATAAACGACAGCGGTTCTTGCAACATTATATATTTTCATGGTGATTTCGTCGCCGTTTTTCTCAGATGGGAAAATTACGTTTTTATCAATGTTTTCAAAGCCTCCGAAACATTTGTCGTCGGTACTGAAGATGATTTTGTAGTCGCCGGTCTGCTTCACCTTAATCTTATAGTCGGGCAAAGATTTTTGTCCCCAGTTGAACACGAAAATCAGATTGTCACGCTCAAAAACGATGGTTTTATTGTCTTCATCAGCCTGTAAAAGCCATGCCGGAGCCGACTGCATCACCTTGTTTTTCTTCACAAAGTCGAGCATCGCCTTATCGAAATCGCCGAGCCAATGGTATTTGAGATAGCCGTTATCCGCTAGCGACCACTGGCGTTTGGCGTATTTATAGCTCCAGCCGTTTTCATAACGCGGGAAGTCAATCCATTCGGGATGACCGAACTCGTTGCCCATAAAATTGAGCCATGCGTCACCGCCGAGGGTGATGGTGAAAAATCTTATCATCTTATGCAATGCGATGCCTCTGTCGATGATGAGATTCTGCGAATTTTTATCCATCGCAAAATACATCTCCTTATCCATTAGCCTGAACGCCAATGTTTTATCCCCTACCAGAGCCTGGTCATGTGATTCTGCGTAAGCTATGGTTTTAACGTCCGAAAGCCTGTTTGTCATGGTATGGAAAAACTCATGCATATTCCACTGTTCGTCAGTCTGGTCTTTCAGCACTTTAATCCAAAAATCGGGCAAGCCCATACCCAAGCGGTAGTCGAAGCCGATGCCGCCGTCTTCTATTTTAGCGCATATTCCAGGCATGCCGCTCACATCTTCCGCTATTGTAATGTTTTGATTGTCAATGTCATGAATAAGTTTATTGGCTAATTGAAGATATGTCACCGCATCATTATCGACATTGTCGCCGAAATATTTCCATGGGTCGTCGAATGTTTCGCCAATGCCGTGGTTTTTATACAACATCGAGGTCACCCCGTCGAAACGGAAGCCGTCGAAATGATATTCTTCAAGCCAATAACGGACATTTGAAAGCAGAAGCTGCAAGGTTTCTGTCTTTCCGTAATTGAAAAGTTTCGAGTCCCATTGCGGGTGATCGCCTTCTTTTCCAGGCTTAAGATATTGATAATCAGTACCATCAAAGAGGTTTAAACCTTCACGGACGTTTTTCACCGTATGCGAATGCACGAGGTCCATAATCACGCGCAATCCCATGCCATGCGCTGTATCAACCAGTTTTTTCAGCTCTTCAGGAGTGCCGAAACGCGAACTGGCGGCGAAGAAATTCGACACATGATAGCCAAACGAGCCGTAATAAGGATGCTCGGCAACAGCCATAAGCTGGACAGCGTTGTAACCATTAGCCTTTATGCGAGGTAACACATTGGCAATGAATTCGTTATAAGTGCCCACATCTTCTTTTTCCTGTGCCATTCCAATATGCGACTCATAAATCAGCAAAGGCTCATCTTTTAATATAGGTGTCTGATTTTCAAAGACATATTCTTTTTCGGGATTCCAAAACTGAGCGGAGAAGTCTTTGGTGTTATCGTTCTGTACCACTCTCGTGATATAAACCGGAATCCTCTCCTGCTCGCCGATGCTTGATTGAACTAGAACTTTCAGCAGGCTGCCGTGAACCAATCTGGTTTTATATTCCGAATCGGGCAAGAGAATCTCCCATATGCCGTTTCCGACGTTTTCCAGTGGGTTTTCGTAGCGATTCCAGCCGTTGAAATCGCCGTAAAGTGCCATATAATGTGCTGCCGGAGCCCATTCGCGGTACCACCAGCCTCGGCGTATGCGGTCGTAATGAAACCCGAAAAATTGGTGCGCCGAGGCAAAATTGTCGAGACTACCAAATTGATTTTCAATAGCTTTCAGGCGGTTACAAAAACGGTCATAACGTTTTTGAACCTCTTCTGCCACTGGGGACAACCAACTGTCGCGATCAACGATGTTCATAATTCAATTATCTTAATATCTCCTGGTTTTAATTCAACATTATATTTTTCATTACAACCACCTACCAATTGCCGCGCATCGTATGGAATTGTTACGGTCACATTTCTGCTCTCATTCAGGTTGAAATTGATGACAATCAATAATTTATCGTTTCCATAATAACGCAGAAACGCGTAAACATATTGCGGGTCGAAATTGTTGTACCACGGATTCGCCCACATCAGGTCGTAAAATGCGCCGTGGAGGATGGCGGGATGGGATTCGCGAAATCGCATCATTTTTTTATAATATGTAAAGACGATGTGCACATCGTCTCTACGAATCATTGATGGCATGGTTGTGTAATCAAATATCGATGTACGTCCGTTATCCGAATCCTCAGCATTTTCACCATATTCCTGACCATTATAAATCATGAACGGGCCGCGGTTCATGAGGGCTGACAATGCGACAAACGGGAATGCGTTTTCGGGTTTCTGCATGAAAAAACGTGACGCCAAACGAACCTCGTCGTGGTTTTCCATAAATCTTAACATATTGTCATCCAATCCATTGAGGTTTTTCCAGACATCAGAAATGGTGTCGGCACGCTGTCCGTAACGATAGATGTTTTCCAATGTGTTGTACAGACCCACCTTATCGTAAAGATAATCGAAACCAGCTTCAACGTAGCTCTGATACAAATGTGGTTGGTAAATCTCAGCTATCATTATGACATTGAACAACTTTCGCAATTCTGCAATAGCCCAGCGCCAAAAATCAACAGGCACCATCTCCGCCATATCACAGCGGAATCCGTCGACACCTTTTGAGCACCAGAACTGCATGATTTTCAGCATCTTATGCCATGTATCACGGTTGGTGTAATTGAGTTTCACGGTGTCGTACCAGTCGTTTAACGATGGCGTTGGCGAAAACACATCATTGCCTGTGGCTTTTGCCGGATTCTCATAATACATGAAACCGTTGTCGTTAGGGCCATAAAACCTTTCATTCGGTAAAACATAGAAGTTTTCGTCCGTGAAATCGCCTTTGTATTCACGAGCCAAATGGTTGGGCACGAAGTCGATTATTACTTTAAGTCCGTGATTATGAATACGTTCGACGGTGTTTTCAAACTCTGCCATCCTATTCGCTTCATTGTCTGCCAAGTCGGGGTCGATGTCGTAATAATCGACTATTGCGTAAGGCGAACCTGCTTTTCCTTTGGTAACAGCAGGATTTGTGTCGCGCCAGCCCGAGTGACGAATCACGCCAGTGAGCCATATATAACTGACACTCAGCGACTTAATCCTTTCAATCTCCTTATTGCTGATGTCGCTGAAAGTGCCGCAGCACTTGGTTGGCGTTGCACCGTAAACCCGTGGAAAAAGCTGGTATATTATCATTTTTCAAGCAAATCGAGCATAAAAGCGTATTCCATCGCCACCTCGTAGTAAGGCTCAAATCTTCCCGACGCTCCACCGTGGCCAAAATCCATCTCAGTGCGCAGGTACAATGGGTTGTCGTCGGTTTTTAACTCACGCAACTTCGCCACCCATTTTGCAGGCTCCCAATACTGCACCTGACTGTCGTGAAGTCCAGTTGTTACTAGCAATGCCGGATAATCTTTCGCCTCCACGTTGTCGTATGGCGAATATGACAAAATATAGTTGTAATATTCTTTTTCATTAGGATTGCCCCACTCGTCGTATTCGCCTGTCGTGAGGGGAATAGTGTCATCGAGCATCGTTGTCACGACATCGACGAAAGGCACTTGTGCGATGATGCCGCGGAACAATTGAGGAGCCATGTTTGCAACGGCTCCGACTAATAGTCCGCCCGCGCTTCCGCCCATCGCAAACATCTTACTACTATTTGTAAAGCCTTGATTTACAAGATATTCAGCGCAAGCGATAAAATCCGTAAAGGTATTCTTCTTCTTCAGGAGTTTGCCGTCTTCGTACCACCAGCGGCCCATCTCCTCGCCTCCTCTTATGTGTGCGATTGCCCAAACGAACCCTCTTTCCAGCAGGCTTAGGCGTGCTGTCGAGAAATATGCGTCAACGCTGTTGCCGTATGAGCCATAGCCGAACAGAACCAGAGGATTGTTGCCGTTTTTAGACAGTCCTTTCTTGTAAACCAAGGAAATCGGCACCAAAACACCGTCTTTTGCAGGTGCATAAAGCCTTTCCGTGACATATTCGGATGGCTCGAAGCCGCCCACTATCTCCTGTCGTTTCAGCAGTTCCGTTGTCTGTTTTTCCATATCATACTGATACACAGAGGCCGGCGTTGTCATTGAGGTATAAACATACCTCAAAAGATGCGTGTCAAACTCAGGATTCGCCGAAGTCTCGACGGTATATGTCGGCTCGCCGAAATTGATATAATAGTCCGTCTTGCCGTCCCACGACATAACTCGCAGATTTACAAGACCTTTCGAGCGTTCCTCGATGACCATAAAGTCGGCAAACAGGTCGAAATCTTCGATTAAAACATCGTCGCGATGCGGCAAAACTTCCTGCCAGTTCGCTTTTTCGGTAGCGTTTACTGGTGTTTTCATCAGTTTATAGTTCTTCGCGCCGTCGGCATTTGTGAGAATATAAAAATTATCTCCGTAATGACCAACGCCATAGAGCAAATCATGCTGGCGTTTTTGGAACACCTTGAACTCGTCTTTCGGATGGTCGGCATCGATAAAACGGATTTCGGAGGTGAGCGTCGTTTCCAATATTATCACAATGTATCTCTCTGATTTTGTTTTACTTACAAAAGCGCAGAAAGTAGTGTCATCCTCATAATAAACCTCCACGTCGTCTTTCGGGTCGGTTCCGATTTCATGTCGCATTATCCGGCAAGGACGCAGTGACTCGTCTTTTACGGAGTAAAAAATCGTTTTGTTGTCGTTGGCCCACACCATATTTCCGGAAGTGTTTTCTATCACTTCGGAGAACATCTTGCCTGTGGCGATTTCTTTGAAGAAAATCTTGTATTGGCGACGGCTGACAGTGTCTATACTATAGGCTATCAACGAGTTATCCGGGCTGATGCTATATCCGCCGACATCGAAAAAGGTGTAGCCTTTTGACATTTCGTAGCCATTGAGAAGGATTTGTTCGTTGGTAGAGGATTTCTCGACTTCGCTCGGAATGACGGTCGGGTTGTCACCGTCTTTCACTGGTTTTCGACAGTACAGCGGGTACTCCATTCCTTCTTCGTAGCGCGAATAATACCAGTAGCCTTTATGTTTCACCGGCACCGACATGTCATCTTGTTTTATTCGGCTTGTTATCTCCTCAAACAATTGATTCTGAAGCGGTTCGGTATGTTTCATCATAGCTTCCTGATAGGCGTTTTCGGCCTTCAGATAATCCAAAACCTCCGGATTTTCACGTTGATTGAGCCAATAATAGTTATCCACACGGGTATGACCGTGAATTGTCATCTCGTGTGGTATCTTTTTCAATGAAGGTTTGTCCATTTTTAGAATGTTAAAGTCAAGCCCAGACTCGGCATGAGAGGCAGCTGGTAGATATTTTCGCTTGTGATGATATCGACGTAGAAAATATTGTTTCTGTTATAGACGTTTGTGACGCTCAGGTCGGCTTCGAGTATGACATTGTCGCTGAACCAGAATTTACGTTTCACGTCAAGGTCGAGGCGATGGTACCATGGCAACTGGCCTTTGTTAAGTTCGCCGTAGATGATGCCGAGGTCGCCGTTGTTTTCGATGATGCTCATGCCCATGTTGTCGAACTGGTAATGTTCATAGAATCCGCTGACTTGGGTGAACGGGAATCCCGAGCCGAGGTTCCATCGTCCGCTGAACTCCCACTGTTTTCTGGCGCCGCCAGTATATGTCAATATTATATTGATGTTATGACGGCGGTCGTAGTGAGTGCGGTAGTTGATTAGCTCGCGTGCCGCGTTTTCGTAGTTTTTATTGACATAAGCGAGCGAATATGCGGCCCACACATACCATCTAAGGAACTCGTATTTCACAGAGACATCGACGCCATAGGCCTTGCCGTTTTCAATCATAAAGTCACGCCATTCAATCTCGGATGCGTTATTGGGATGGTTCGTCTCCGAATAAATCTGATTGCGGTTCATGTTCGTCAGTTGGCGGAAATCCTTGAAATAGCCTTCCACGTTGAGGGTTATGTTGTCGAACACGTCGAATTCTGTTCCTATGATGTAATGGTTGGCTTTCTGCAACTTTGTGGAGACCGTTTTCCTGTTGAACTTCTTAGGTATATTGTCTTGTCCTGAAAGGAATCCGTAGAAGAGGTTGACGACATCGCGGTCGCTATTGGCGGCGATGAGGTTTTGCGAATACATACCTGCCGCGGCTTTGATGCGGAACCAATCGTTGATGTTATATTTGATGGCGAGACGCGGCTCCGGCGATATTTCAGCCAAGGAGGCGTACCATTGCACACGGAAACTCGGTTCTATGATAAGCTTGTCGAATTGCCATTTATACTTGATGAAAGCGCCGAGTTCGGTAGTGTTTTCTGTCTGATTCAGCCTGATACCGTTTGATTTCGTATAGTCGAAAATCGTTTTGAAGCCGAGCAGCTCGACGCCATATTTCAGGGTGTTTTTGCCAAGGAAATATGAGAAAGTGAAGCCCGCGTTGAATCCGTCGATGGAGCTTGAGCGGCCCGGGTTGTTCTGTTCAGAAAGGTTGGCGTCGTATTTTGAATAAGCCACGTTACCTTCGATGAGAACCGGTGATTTTCCAGGGATAAGCACAAAGTTGGCACCGCCGCCATACGAAATCCAGCTAAAGTCGGAGATTGACTTGTAATTATTGACCTGATCGTTGAAGTTGAAGCCGAAGAAATTGATTTTACTGCCGTTTGGAGCATTGAGTGACACTTTTCCATAAACATCCTGGAAGTTATACGGCAACACTTCGCCTTTCAAGATGTCTTTATACAACGATTTACTCGTTTGTTCGAGATAAGAGTTTTTGGCGGAAACGATGAACGAGACCGTCATGTCGTTGTCGTTTTTCGCCTTTTTGAGTGGACCTTCCACCATCACTTTAGCGCCGAAAGTGGAGCCTCCGATGCGTCCGGAGACACGTTTTTTGTTACCGTCACGGGTGGTGATATCCATTATTGACGACACTCTGCCGCCGTATTCAGCGCCGAAACCGCCAGTATAGACCTCAGCATTTCTGATGATATCTGTATCAAAAACCGAGAAAAGTCCTATGCTATGGAACGGGTTATATACAATCATACCGTCGAGAAGCACCTTGTTTTGGATTGGGGAGCCGCCGCGGATATAAAGCTGACCGCCCTGGTCGCCGGTGAACACGACACCCGGGAGTACCTGCAAATACTGGGCAAGGTCGGCCTGACCGCCCACTGAAGGAATCTTAGTGATGGTCTTTGGCGTGATATACACGACAGAAGTCTTGGTCTCTGTTTTCGCCTCTATCTTATCGGCGCTGATGCTCACTGCCGCGAGCTGGATTGAAGTCTCCTCGATGCTGAATTTCTTGTTCAGAATCTGGTTGCCTTTCACCGTAACCGGCTCAGCGATAGTGTCATAGCCGATGGATGTCACCATGATGGTGTAACTTCCGTCGGGGATACGGGTGATGCTGAAATATCCATTAATGTCGGTCGTTGAGCCGAGAGTGGTGCCTTTAAGAAACACATTGGCGAACATCACTGGCTCGCCGTTCGACTTCTCATATACGAAACCTTTAATGGAGTTATCGCCTTGAGCATATGATAATATGCTGATTATCATCATGATAGCCAGCAAAAAGATATTTCTGGTCTTTTTCATAAAAAAACTCATTATCTTGCAGTTTTAAACAGATATTAAAAACGTGCAAAGATAATGAATTTTTTATTACGAAGCAACAAATTTTCGTAAATTATGCCTCTTTTGCCTGTTTGATAAGCTCCAGTTCCTTGTCGGAGAAATGGTTTGGCAGCATCAGCTGGACTTTGAGGAGCAGCGAGCCGTTGCCTTCCTTGCCGTAGTGCGGCATTCCGAGGCCTTTAAGACGCAGCATGCTGTTGTTTTGCGTCTGCGGTTTTATCGGCACGCTGACGTTACCTTTCAAGGTGTCTATTTCGATTTTTCCGCCAAGGATAGCGGTATATACGTCGATGTTTACGGTCCTGATTAAATCATCGCCATCACGTTGATACACAGGGTCTTGCAGCACGTTAATCTTCATCAGGAGGTCGCCGTTTTCGCCTCCGTTGACACCGGGATGACCCTTGCCTTTGACACGCAGCGTCTGACCGTCTTTAACGCCAGGCTTGATGCTGATTTTTATGGTATCGCCACCGATGTTGAACATCCTCTGCGATCCGGCGTAGGCTTCACGCAACGTCATGTCGATGGTTGCTGTCAAATCCTGGCCTTTCATCGCTCTTGTGCGAGTACGACCGCGCCCGCCACCGAAGCCGCCGAAAAACATGTCGAAGAAATCAGAGAAGCCGCTGCCACCGAAGCCCTCAAAGCCTTGACCACCAAAACCTTGGAAGCCCTGACCACCATAGCCCATGTCCTCATACTGCTTCCAGTTGGCGCCGAGTTCATCGTATTTTTTACGCGAATCCTCATTGCCAAGCACCTGGTAAGCCTCCGAAATCTCCTTAAACTTCTCCTCTGCCGCCTTGTCACCCGGATTCTTATCCGGATGATACTTCACTGCCAGCTTACGGTAAGCCTTTTTGATTTGGTCTTGCGTTGCTGAACGCTCAACACCTAAAACTTTGTAATAATCTTTATATTCCATAATGTTTTTAACCTCCTTTAGTCATCAAAATCGTCATCGATATCGTCGTCATCCCAGATGATTCGATGATGCGACCTTGTGCGGATTTCAATTTTGTCCTTGCAACATTCGTCATCTGCTTTTTGCTGATACAACACACATCCGAAAGCCAACAGTGCCAACGCTATTACAGTGCGAATCCATTTGTTGATAGGCATGATGCATACGCCTATGATTATCAGCAGCAAAGGCCACATTTTTGCCAACACATACCAGTCGATATCGAAATCGAACAATGTTATCAGTGTAAAGATAACACCAATGATTATCAATATGATACCTTGGCTGAATCCTTTTTCTTTATTGTTTTCTTTATTGCTCATTTCCATTGTTTTTTTGAGTGTTAATTAAAATCACGCTACCTATAATAATAAGTATCACAGGCCACAGTTTCCAAATCCATGTGATGGAGATGAAATTGTCGGCCAAGGCGATTACGCCGATGAAAATCAGTATCAAGCTGGCAATCAAGGCGCCATTTGAAGGTCTTTTTTTCGCTGGCACGTCTGTATTATCATCCGGTGTGATGTCGATGGTGTCGTCATTCCGTCTTTCGTTATTACCAGAGTTGAGGGTATATTCTTCTGGTACTACAATCCAGAGGATGACATACATCCAGAATCCGAAGCTGCCGCACATGGCTGCCACGACGAAAAGCACGCGCATCAGGGCGATGTCGATGTTGAAATAATCGGCCATTCCGGCGCAGACGCCAGCAATGACACGGTTGTTACGGGAACGTTTCAGAATTTTATTTTCCATTTTTCAATACATTTTGTTATAAAACACTATCAAAATTCATACCAAACTGATGATTTTCGATGGTATAACGAAAAAATTGCAGTTTTGCTGCATGACAGGATTAAAAAAAATGACAAAATGACGGATTATTCTTTTCCGAAGCGTTTGTAGTAAGGGGGACGGTTTTCCTCGGGGATGTCTTTGAGCATCATGTCGAGTTCGTCCTTCGGGTAGTCGGTGAATTTCAAGAGGAGAAGTCCGTCGAGCGTGTCGTTGAAGTCAGGGTCAACGTTGAAGCACAGGAACTTAGAGTTAATTTTGAGGTATTTCTTAAACAAAGTCGGCATGCGGTAGTCGCCGTTGCTGAGTTTCATGAGATAGCGGTCGAACTTATCGACTGACTCCATGTTTTTCTCCATAAGCACGTCAATATCGCACTTGTTGAAGTTCGGAACAAATGGAGTCTTCGGATGGAACAGCTTGGTCATCTCCACATTGGTGTGTTTTGTCGTGACATAATACACCATGAGGCTCTGGTAGAATTTAGGATACCAGCTGCTGATGCTCACCGGGCCGATGAAATAATTCATGCTCGGGTTTCGCATGATTGTTTCCATGAGACCTTTGAGGAGAAGCAGCAGAGGCAGCAAATCCTTTTGGTAATCGACGGAGACGAATGATCTGCCGAGTTCTATTGTTTCTTTAAGATACGGTTCGAATTTCTGGTCGATGTTGAACAGTGAATCCACGTAGAAGCCGTGGACGCCGTATTTGGCATAAATATCGTTACCGAGGCCGATGCGGTATCCGCCTGCTATTGTCTGTTCTTTTGTATCCCAGAGTATGAGATGTTTATAATATGTGTCGTAGTTATCGGTATCGATGCTTTTTCCTGTACCCTCGCCCACTGCGCGGAAAGCCTCTTCGCGGCGGCGTCCCATCTCGTGCATCACGTGCGGAATATCGTCATAATCAGCGAGATAGCACTCAAAGTCGGCTGTAGTGAACAGCAGCGACTTCTCACGTATGGCGTTTAGTTCGCGAGCCAGGTCTGACGGGCGGAACGGCGGGTCGATCGGGTCAGAGACGCGTGAGCGGAAGTGTTTTTTCTCGTCGGTGATATTGGCCTGTAGTGCGTAGCTTCTGTTTTTCAGATAAGCTGCCAGATCTTCAGGTTTTTCGTACTGTGCGACCTCAGCAGGAAGAATAGGTTTACCTATCTTCATGACTATCTTCTTGTTACGTTTGTTAAGAAGTTCTTTCACGAGGCGCACGGTGGCGAACATCGAGTATATTCTTGCCCAGAAATAGAATTTGCGGGAGTTGTTTCCGTCGAAATAGACAGGGATTACCGGCACTTTCGTTTTCTGAATAATTTTCGCGATAGACGGTGACCAATCGATATCTTCGGGGTAGCTATGTCCGTGGTAGCGAGCCACTTCGCCAGCCGGGAACACTCCAAGTCCGTGACCTTCAGAGAGTTGCTTCAAAGACTGTTTTATACCGCCGGTGCTGCTTCCGAATTCCGGGTTATTCTCAAACGGGTTGACGGAGAAGAACACGTCTTTCAGATTAGGGATAAAGCCAAGGATGAAATTCGCCATGATTTTGAAGTCGGGCCGGACTTTGGAGACGGCGTCGTAGAGGATGATGCCTTCGATAGCTCCGAACGGATGGTTGCACACAAGCATGAACGGACCCTCCTTAGGGATGCAGTTCATTTCGTTTGCGTTGACATCGTAGGTAGTGTTATAACGGCGCAACATATCCTCTGTAAACTCCTTATTTTTAAGGTCGGCAGAAGGAGAATAAAGTCGGTTTATCTTACGGAAGCCCATGATATTCAATGCCAAAGCCACAAATGGTTTGGTTATCTTGCTCCATTTGAAATACCTTACTAAATCGTCACTTGTTATAAGCTTTTTCATCACTTGTTTTTAAACTTGCAAATATACAACTTTTTTTAATACCGACAACAAATTAAATTTTATTTTCATAATTACGTAAAAACGCATTGTCATATGAAATATTTTTCATAAATTTGCCGAATTATAAAAATAGGAATCAACAATATTAAATACAGTTAAAAACATGAAGAAAATCTTATTACTTGGTGATGAGGCCATTGCGCAGGGCTTTATTGATGCCGGAGGCAGTGCCATCAACAGTTATCCGGGCACTCCTTCCACACAGATTACGGAGTATGTCATAAACTCTAAACAAGCCAAGGAACAGGGCGTTATTGCCAACTGGTGCGCCAACGAGAAGACGGCTCTTGAGGCATCTTTGGGTGTGGCTTATGCCGGAAAACGCGCCATGACATGTATGAAGCATGTCGGTCTTAACGTGTGCGGCGACCCGTTTATGAATGCCGCTATCATTGGTACCAAGGGCGTTTTGATAGTTGTCGCCGACGACCCGAGCATGTTCTCGTCGCAGGACGAGCAGGACAGCCGTTTCTACGGTCACTGGGCAATGATACCGATGCTGGAGCCTTCAAACCAGCAAGAGGCTTACGACATGGTGCATTATGGATATGATTTGAGCGAACAGCTTGGAACTCCGGTGCTTTACCGCATCCCTACCCGTCTGGCACACAGCCGCGCAGGTGTTGAGTTGAAACCAGTCCGCAAACAGAATGAGCTTACAGAACCAGCCGACGCAAAGTCGTTCGTGCTCCTTCCAGCCAACGCAAAACGTCTTTACAGAGAACTGATCGACAAACAGCCGAAGTTCACAAAGATGTCGGAAGAATCTGGCTTCAACAAATTCATTGAAGGCACTGACAAGAAAATCGGCATCATCACGACAGGTATAGCATACAATTACCTCATGGAGAACTTCCCTGGCGGAAAATGTCCATATCCAGTGGTGAAGATCACTCAATATCCGTTGCCATACAATATGATTAACCGTCTTTACGACGAATGCGACGAGATTCTCGTTCTCGAGGATGGTCAGCCATTCGTTGAGGAGCAGATCAAAGGCTTCCTCGGCAAGGGAAAGAAAGTGAGAGGTCGTCTTGACGAGACAATCCGCCGTGACGGAGAACTCAACGCTGAGAAAGTTGCCAAGGCATTGGGAATGAAGGCAGAAGCAACATTAGCTGTGCCGGAAGTCGTGACTAACCGTCCTCCAGCGTTGTGCCAGGGTTGTCCTCACGTTGACAGCTACACCGCTTTGAACGAGGTGATGGCAAACCACAAAGGCGGCAAGGTATTTGGCGACATCGGTTGCTACACTTTGGGCTTCAACATGGGCGCTATCAACACTACAGTGTGTATGGGTGCTTCAATCACCATGGCGAAGGGAGCTTCAGAAGTGGGTATCTTCCCGAGCGTGGCAGTTATCGGTGACGGCACATTCGGTCACAGCGGCTTGACAGGCCTCATGGACTGCGTCAACGAGAAGGCCAATGTCGTCGTTATGATTCTCGACAATGACATCACCGCTATGACAGGTGGTCAGCCATCGTCGGCACACAACAAGATTCGCCGCATCTGCGAAGGTCTCGGTGTTGAGCCAGAGCATATCCGCGACATCATCCCGTTGCCGAAGAACCACGAGGAGAATGTCAGAATCATCGAGGAAGAAGTAAACTATAACGGTGTATCGGTCATCATCCCTCACCGCACATGCATCGTCGAGTTGAAGAAACATTTGAAGAAATAAATGTTTGAATTTTAAATTTTAAATTTTGAATTTCGAATTTTAAATCCAGAAAAATATGAAAAAAGATATAGTTTTGTGTGGTGTTGGTGGTGACGGCATCGTGTCGGTTGCCAAAATCATCTCAGATGCCGCCCTCAACATGGGCATGAACCTGAAACAATCGGAAATCCATGGCATGTCGCAGCGCGGCGGTTCGGTATTCTCACACCTTCGCTTGTCGGACGAGCCTATCTTCGCCGATGTCATCCCTGAAGGCAAGGCCGATATCATTTTGTCGAGCGAGCCAATGGAGGCATTGCGTTATCTACCATGGCTCAGCAAGGAAGGTTGGGTGGTAACGAACTCTGACCCGTTCATCAATATAAACAACTACCCTGACATTGAGAAGGTGTATGCAGAGTTGAAGAAGCTCAAACACGTGGTGTCGTTCGATGCCAGCGAGATTGCAAAACAGCTCAAGGCACGTTCGAACATGGTGCTTCTCGGAGCTACCATCCCTTATCTCGGCATCTCTATTGAGAAGGTTGAAGAGGCCATCGCTCACATCTTCAGCAAGAAAGGCCAGGATGTGGTTGAGCTGAACATCAAGGCGGTTAGAGCGGGATACGAGCAGGCGGTTAAATAGTTGGCAGTTACCAGTTGGCAGTTACCAGTTGGCAGTTGGCAGTTATTTAAAAAAATACAACATGTAGGGAGAAGGCATGCCTTCTCCCTTTTAAAAATTCCAATAAAAAATTATGAAAAATTTAACACCGTTTTTGATTTTGTTGTTGTTTTTGGTTTCTTGCGGAGGCGAAAACGACAATGTTAGCAAGGAGAAGCCGAAGGAGCCAGCTGAGCCGCAGTATTTATATGGCATCTGCATTGATTCTCTTGATGTTAAGGAAGGGAATGTCAAGAAGAACGAGTTTTTGGCGAACATTTTGCAAAAAGAGGGTGTTAGTTACAATACAATAGATTACATTGCAAAGAAGCATCGGGATGTTTTTGATGTGAGAAAGATTAAGGTCGGAAACAAATACGTGTTTTTGAGGACGCGCGACAGTGTTCCGACGGCGAAATACTGGATTTATGAAATCGACAGAACGAAATACGCTGTTTTCCAGCTCAGCGATTCGTTGGCGGCATGGAGAGGCGAAAAAGAGGTTGTCACCGAGATTGAACATGTGGGCGTTGAGATAAAATCGAGTTTGTGGAACGCGATGGCGGAGGCAGGTTGCGATTATAGTCTAATTCTCGAATTATCAGACATTTACGCTTGGACTATCGACTTCTTCGGCATTCAAGAAGGCGATTCGTGCAAGGTCATTTTTGAGAAGAAATACATTGTCGGGGATACTGTGCCATACGGCATCGGCAATGTTTTGGCGTCTTATTTCAAGAACAAAGGAGAAGGAAAATACGCTTTCAGTTTTGAGCAGGATGGCAGGAAGGAGTTTTTTGACGAGAACGGCGACAATTTGCGCAAGGCGTTTTTGAAGGCGCCGTTGAACTACAGGCGTATCAGCTCGACGTTTTCTGAGGCGAGGATGCATCCGGTGCATAAGATAGTGAGGCCGCACCATGGAGTTGATTACGCGGCACCGAGCGGGACACCGGTACAGAGCATTGGTGACGGCACTGTCATCGACAAGGGCTGGGACACCAAAGGTGGCGGCAACTACTTGAAAATAAAGCACAACAGCACTTATACGACTACTTACATGCACTTGAAAGGCTTTGCCAAAGGCGTTTCGAAAGGTTGCAAGGTGAAGCAGGGACAGACGATTGGCTATGTTGGCATGACAGGCACTGCTACGGGGCCGCATCTAGATTTCAGGTTGCAGAAAAACGGCACTTATATTGATCCGCTGAAGTTCAAGTCACCGAGTGCGGAGCCTGTGAAGAGCGAAAACATGGAGCGGTATAAAGCTGGCGTGGACTCTTTGATGAGGGTGCTGAGAGATCATTAGTCTTCTTATTCAGCTGGGCAGACGAGGCGGACACTCCGACCAAGGTGGCGACTTTTAAGCTCATCTGTTTTGACATTACTGTCATTGAATGTAGTATTGTACGACCCTTCGTTATTATTGCTTGTAGCAGATAAATATAAGCCAAAAGAGCCAATATAATACACGTCATTACCATAGCGCCAGCCGGCAGCAGGCAAGAAAACAGCACCGTTAACTTCAAGCTTGTTAATCCAATTCTCACGACTTATTATATTAGAATTGAAATCTACATCCAACTTATCCGTTTTACTCAGTTTATAATTTGATTTATTCCAATTGTCTGGCAATAAGATGAGACCTTTCTCTCCATTTACTGTTGCTTTGGCAATTTTTATTCCTGTAGTTGTGTTTCTTGTTTGCAGCACATACGTCCATTCGTCTTTTGTAAGGGTGCGCCACGTTTTGCCACCATTATTTGATATGGCATTTTCACCCCAATCGTAAAAAGAACTGTAATCATTGTTATTGGATGAGTTTTTTGTTGGGGCTTTCCCCGTTCCCCAGCCGAAAAGGTCTATCCAACCATCATAGTTCTCGGAGATATTGGAGTTCTCCGAACCTATAATGTCCCACTGGTGTTCAGCGAAACGCCATGTTTTTGTTGATGCCTGATATTGAAGGTTTCCTCTTGCAAACATAACTTTTTTAGTGGGACTAACTGAAAACACACCTTTCACAACTACGTCTGGCAATCTCTCCAACTTTTCATCAAAACGCAATGTCTTGCCTTCTTCTAAGATGAATTGTTTTTTTAACAAATCATACTCATCCATTTTAATCTTTAGCTCATGAGTACCGATTATAATATTATTCAATGTCAGTGGAGTAACGCCACAGTCAATATTATCAATAAGGACTATTGCTCCAGATGGATTTGTAGTAATCTTAATCTCGCCCCAAATAGGCTCAGGCTGCAATTCATAAGTTTTTGGCACGCCACCTTCAACTATTATTGTTCGCCTAGCGTCGTGATAATACTGTTTTTTATAAACAATTTCATAGTTTCCACTTTTCAATTCGCCAGTCCACATACCTTTTTTCTTGAAAGCGCCATCAATATAAACGTCAACATCGTCAGTTGTTTTCAATGTTATTATTGCGACATCAATCGGCAAATCAATCACCACTTTAGTATTTTCACCAGCTTTAATGTCAACTACCTTGGTTATGGTTTTGTATCTTTCTTTCGAGACCGTGATTTCATATTTACCATCTGGCATCATATCATTTGAGTAAGGCGTTGTTTTATTTATAACATTTCCGTTAATAATAACAGTCGCTTCACTTGGTGTTGTAGTCAACGACAATGAGCCCCAACCTTCATGTACTGGTGCAGTTTTATTGACAAGCGTCATCTCGTAACCATGTTTAGGCACCAAATCATACGGCAAAGTAAACTCAATTGAGCTGAACTCAGGATGCGAAATCTTCAGATAATCGGCATATTTGGCGGTAAGATAGACCCAGACCTCACCCACTTTATATTCGAGCATGATGAAAGTACCTCCATTGCCTTCAAAAACAAGCTCACGACGCTGCTTGTCGGAGATGTTCTCTGTTCTCACCTTGATAACCGCAAATGGCAAATCGTTGTCGTCGGTCTGGTAATCAGAATCCGGATTGGTGTTGACAAAACCTATTGTTTCTTTGAAGGAATTAGGCTTCACCTCAAGCTGCGAGAAGGCGGTATTTGCCCAAAAAGCCAGAAAAACCAAAAACAGAAGTCGTTTCATTGATAATAATATCGGAAAATTAAGGATTTTTCTCGTTCGAACTATTATTGTTGCTTTTTTTGATTTCCTCCATATAGCTCGCTGTGATGACACCTGACGGGAGGGCTATGATTGCAAGTCCGAAAAGCGACGATACCATGCTTACAATCCTACCGAAATCAGAAACAGGACAGATGTCGCCGTAGCCTACTGTCGTCAAAGTCGTTGTAGCCCAATACAAAGCATCGAAAAATGAATTGAAAACGATTGAACAGCCTGAAGCCTTGCAACTATTCTCCACATTGAACATTAGAAGCGCAGTAACAAAGATATAAAAGACAGCTATTCCAAGCACCGATAACAAGACCGCCTTTTCTTTTTTAAAAACGAAAAGCAGCATCTCTATACGAGGTGTATAGCGGAGAATACGCAAGACTCGCAGCAGTTTCAAAAGCCTGAACAAACGGAACACTTTGAATGCCCTGTTGAATACGCCAATCGAAGGTAGGATGGATAGCAAGTCGGTGATGGCTATGAAAGAAAACGGATATGTCAGAAAAGCTTTGATTGGCTTTTTTTCGGGATGTTTCATATCGGCGGTAATCCATCGCAAGATATAGTCGATGATGAAAGCTATGACCGATATCCTATCGAACCATATAAAAAGAGGACGTTGTTTATTAAACAACAACGGAACCAAACTGATGATTATCATTAGCAGCATGAAATCCTCATATACTCTGCTCATCAGGGTGTGTGTGACGCCTTTTTCGATGATGGCATAAATCCTTTTTCTATTCATATTTCAATATTAATTTTCGTAAATCTCACTTTCGTCAACCAAATTGTTAAGCAAGGCGTAAACTGTCAAGCCTGAGACTGACTTGATGCCGGTTTTGCGGATGATGTTTTTGCGATGCGTGATGACGGTATGCACTGAGATAAACAGTTTGTCGGAGATTTCCTTGTTTGTGAGGCCTTTCACGAGAGCAATAAGGACATCGGTTTCGCGGTTTGAGAGCTCGACACTTTCTGGTTTATCCTGAGATAATTTATTGTCGCTCAATAAGTTGAATATTTTTGAGACGACTTTCTGTTTGCTGTCGTTGATTTCGATGACATCTTTAAACTGTTTGAGAATGTTTGAGTCAATATAGGAGTTGACAAGGGCAACTGGTATCACGTTGGAGAAGTCGCGGCAGATTTTAAGGAAGTGTTCGTTGGAGTCGTAAGCAATCAGTAACGGATTGATTATCAATATATCGGGATTGTATGCAGCGAGCTTTTCCTCCATCCTGTCGATACGGTCGAGTTGAGAGACGATGGAAACTTGTTTGGTGTCGTCGAAATACGACGCGAGGCCGGCACTTACGATTGGCGACGGCTCCACAATGATTATTTTGTTATCGGATTTCATCGTTTAAGCCTCTAAAGATTCTACAAAAGGAATGAGTACGCGTTCCTCGATGAGTGCATGATTCATCAAATCGGCAGATAACTCGTTGATATCCAATGCAATTTCGATACGTTCTTGAGGAAACACATCGGCTGGGAGATATTTTACGAGGATATTCATCAAATCTGAGAGCTTATCTTCTATATTTGTATGATTCTCGTGAAAAACTTTAATCTTATAATCCGTCTTAACATTCTGATTTACAAGCTGTTGCAAATATGGAAACACATTTTTCTCTTCATATACAAAATGGTCGACCACCTCGTTTTTATATTCTTCGAAGAAACGGTGCAACATGTTGCCGTATTTAGGTATGCAGGCGTTGATGATATGGTTGAGATGCTCTTCGATGTGAGGCAAGCGCTCGTTTAGATAATACTTATGTGATTCTAACAGATAGCTAATCAACGCTTTAAGGTCGACAGAGGCTATGTCATCAGGCGAAGGTGTGTAGTCGTCATTGCAATAAATATTGCACACCATCAGGAAGAATGGTGTTGAGACGTGGTTCATTGCGCACACTTCGGCTATGCTATGGTCGCCGAAGCCCAGATCCATGCCGAATCGCGGAAACATCAGCAGAAGCTGGGGGTTACTGAGGACGATGTCGGCCATTTTCATATTTTCAGAGAATAATTTTGTCATATTTATACGTTTTCGTAGGGGCGAATAATGATTCTCTCTTACAATTATTTTGCAAAAATAGTAAAAAGACCTTAGACTTTAGACCTTAGACATTAGTTTTTGGGCAAAATAACCATATTTTGGTATTAAAATCATAGAAAATCACCAATAATGGGGAGATGCCATGTCGGGGATTAGCCATATTTTTGCAATCAGAATGAATGACAAAAACAGGCCATATTTTTAGTTTAGAAACATGTAGAGGCGTGCCATTGCACGTCCCTACATGTTATTAGGCATCCTTATTTTTATTTTTCCTATTTATCTTAAACAGTTTACGTCGCATCAGCAACGGGTTTCGGGTGATATACGATTTAAAATAGCGTTCGGTTTTATCGGGATATAATTCGTTGACCGACACGAGTATGCCTGTTTCGTCGGTTTCGCCGAAAGCGTGGTTATATGCTGTCCCGAACGAGAGCATTGTCGGTGACAGTTTCATGTAAGCGTTTACGAGTGGCGGCACATAAGAGCCAAGTTCGCGCACCGAGCGTTGCAGGATTTGGTAATCTTCCTTATAGTTGCGGCCGTTGAAAATGTCATGGAGTTTGTTATAATCCGTTTCTATTTTCAGTGGTTCGTTTGGCCAAACCAGACCGTCTTTATCGGGAAAATGTTTCTGATAAAAATATAGAATCAGATCTTTTGCCTGACGGTTCATTTGTGAATACATGGTGATTTTCCCGAAATAATACTTTGTGTTGCGCATCTCCGATGCCAGTGTACCCAGGCCGTCCCAGAGGTTATCGAGAGAATACATGCCTTTGCGTATGTCGGTACTGGGCTGGTAGGCAGGTTGCACAAACGAGCGTCCGAGTTCTATGGTATAAGGCAGGTAATTGTTGATAAACTCGTCAGTAAAATGAAACAATTCGGCTGTCGGGGTATAGAGGGAGCCGTCGACGGAATGATACATATTTCTTCCGTGGATAAAACGGTATCCTCCGACTATTTCTTCGTTTTCAGGGTCCCACACAAACAGTTGTTTGAAGCAAAATGGTTCGGGCAGGAGGTCGAATTCGTCGATATCGACAGGTTTTCCAGTGCCTCCTCCTTCCATTGTAAACGACAGTTCGCGCAGGCGGCCAATCTCCTGCATGATATTTGGCGATATATGTGCTGTAGTAACATAAATCTCTTTGTTACCATGGTTGGTATGACGCAGGAAAAGTCGTTTTGAGAGCTCTTGTTTAATAAGCTCGCGTGGAACTGGATTGATGAT
This sequence comes from uncultured Bacteroidales bacterium, assembly GCA_905233445.1. GTDB lineage: Bacteria > Bacteroidota > Bacteroidia > Bacteroidales > F082 > Limimorpha. Next base: position 122,686 of record CAJOEP010000007.1, read on the forward strand.
ATATGAGGTATCCATTTTTTCGAAAACTAAGCCTATTCTAAGGTATATATTTTGTCATGGAGGCGTTTTGCCCATTCTTTTGCAGGTGTGCCGTCGTCGAATGTCTGCCAAGGGATAGGCTCACCAACGGTCATAGTGAAGGTCTTTCCGCATTGGGCGAACATTTCGGCAGGGAGTAGAGCCATTTCGAAATTGAATTTGATTCCCAGTCGTTTACGCCAGTTGGCGATAGTATAGAAACGGCGTCGGTTACGCGCTTCGATATACACGGGGATGATGTCGCGGTGATGCTGAACGGCTTTTTTCACCACTGTCGGTTTCCATTCGAGGTCGGTGATTTTGCCTTTGATGCGTCGTGAGCAGAGTCCGGCCGGGAAATAAAGAAGTGTATTCTGTCCTGCAAAAGCCTCGTTGATGCCGGCAGCGGTGTTGCGGTTGCCGTGAACCTTGTCGATAGGAACGAACACAGGCTTCAGCCCTTTGACGTACATCAGGAAGTCATTGACTGGGAAAAGGATATCGCTGCGCACCTTGCCCACTGCTGCGATGAGAGCCAAGCCGTCGGGACCGCCCAACGGGTGGTTTGCGACTATTATTGGATTGCCTTCCTTCGGGATGCGCTCGGCATTTTTCAGTTCAACCTTGATGTTGAGGTAATCCATGATACCCTGTGCGCACTCCGCCCCTTCCTTATCGGCGTTCAAAGCAAGACCTTCGTTGATTTCATCGACATGCAGCAAGCGGTTGAGGAAGCGTACAATCCAACGTCGTGGCTTGATACCTTTTGCAGCCAATATCTTTTCAATATCGATTTGTTTTGCGGTTGTTTCTTCCATGTCTCAATGTGTTTGAAATCTGTATGTCAAGTCCTGCATTTCACCGTTAACCACCTTATAAAAACGCTGGTTTGTGTCGGGAGACTTCAGTCCGCCTTTATCGGTTAGATATGGACCGAATTTTATATAATCGAAGTCGTTGATATTCATTGGTTTATCATATCTACCTGAATACCAGGCAACTTTCAGGTTCAGAACATTTTTGATATAATGGGCGAGTTGTTCCACTTCATATTTAGAGGCGTCACCACCCATGATACACACACAGGTGATGTCGCCTTTATAAATCTCGGTCAGCCTATTCAATTCATTTTCAGTGAGTTCGGCTCCGATATTTTCCCAAAGATGAGGGCTATGGCAGTCGGGGCAGTGATTCGGGCAGTTAGTAAGATTTATTGCCAGACTCACTTCGTCAGGGACTTCCTGAAAGACGACGTCATAGTTGTAGTACTTCAGCATTTGCGTTTTAGAATTTGGCATAGAAGCGTTTGCCAGCCTCCACTTGGCGTGCTGCCGAAAAGTTACTGATACGTTTCATGTATCCGATAACACGTGTGAGGTAGTCGAGATGTTCGCTGCCGCACTTCGGGCATTTCTTAAGGTAACGTTTGTCGATATGTCCGCAGTCGTTGCACACCGTGTTAGGGATGTTGAACGTGAAGTAGTTGCATCCTTCTTTCGATGCCACTTTCAGCAGTTGACGGTATTGTTCCTGTGTGAGATGTTCCTCGAGGTTGCAGTGCAATGCCGAGCCACCGGTGAGGTGTTTGATGTAACGCTCGCCGTGCAGTTTGAACTTATCGAGAACGTTAGTATTCTGATTTTCAACGACATAGAAGTAGCTGTTATAGCAGTCGCGAGGCACTTTGTAGCCGTCTTCCCTATCCCATTTCGCGTGTTTCACGCCGACGTTTTCGGCAGGAATCATTTCGCAGTTGAACATGATGCCCGGCTTCTTGTACTGTTTGTTATATTTCTCGATAAGGCTGAGGATATCTTCCACAAAGTGTTGATAATCAGGATTATCGCTAATCTCGATGCCTTTAAACTCGGCAGCTTCGACGATACCGTTGACACCAATAGTGAGGTACTGGCGGTCGATGGCGATGTATCCTGCGTCGAACAGAGGGAGCATACCTTTTTCGCGGAGGTAACGAAGGTTAGTGTCATAAGCCATCTGTACCTTATGCATGAGGTCGATGACTTCTTCCACGAAGCTTAGGAATGGCAGACGGTTCTGTTCTTCGTACTGGATGCAGCGGTTCATGTTGATGGTGAGCACGCTCTTGGAGCCTGTTGACACGCCACCTGCACCGAGGGTGTAGCTGAATTCGTTGTCCTGAATCTCGTTGCGGAGTCGGCAACATGAGCTCAACGAGTCGGGGCTGTCGCTGACATATGTGAAGAACGAGTGTCCTTCGGCGTACATTTCTGCAGTGAAATCGGCATATTCCTTATCTTTGATGTCGCCGTTTTCCGCGAGGAGAGCCATTGTCTCGACAGGGAAAGTCAAGACGGTCTTAAGACGTTCGGCGTTGAACCATTTCATGAAGCGTTTCTGGAGCCAGTTGAGCGAATCCCAGTTCGGCTTGGTGCCGTCAGGGAACACGAAGTTATCGAACAGGCTGTGGAAATAATTGCTGTCGTAGTAGGAGATGTTCCAGAACACCGACTGGTAGTTGCGGGCGCCGGTAGGCTGGTTGATTGAGTAAACGATTTGTTCAAAGCAGTCGGTGATGACCTTGTCTAGTGTACGTTTGCGTGTCGAGAGATCGACCACTTCGTTAGCGCGAGTGTAGTAGTCTTTTCCGTATTCCATCCCGATGAAATAATTGAGATACATCAGGAACTCCGGAGTTGCGCAGGCGCCGCTCAGCATTGACGACACCATGAACACCATGTTGATGAATCCGCCGCAGAACGACTTGAGGTTGGTCGGACGGGTGGCGTTGCCGCCTATCGACTTTGTGCCTTCGAGCAGCCAAGGATACATGGTGATTGACGCACAATAGTTTGCAATGCTCGTCTCGTCATTTTTGTAAATGAAATGATGGTTCAGCAGGTCGATGTATTTGTCAGCGACTTCTTTGCCGTACATGTCTTTGATGCGGTCGCAGAGCATACGGCGGTTGAGGCGTATGAAGTTCGATTTTGGAAGCTCTCCGATGAGTGTGGCGATGTTTTTCTTCTCGACGTTGGCGTTAGCGTCGTATTTGCTGCCCGAAGCCGCATTCTGTGCGTTGCAATAATTGATAAGGAAGTCGAGTTTGTCCTTGACCTCACGGTCTTCATAATGACGCTGGCGGTAAAGGATATACGATTTCGCGACGTTGTAATAACGTTCGGCCATGAGTGCGTTCTCCACCTGGTTCTGAATCTCTTCGACCGAGATGCCGTCATGGATGCTGACACGGCTCATGATGTTGGTGAGGACTTCCTGCGGTGCAAAGCTACCGACGCTAAGGAAAGCTTTCTGAATTGCATTTTTGATTTTATCGACAGAGAAAGGCTCGCGCTTACCATTTCTCTTGATAATAAAGACCTGGTTAAACTCCATACTACTTGTTAGTTTTATATATTAATGCTCGTTTTTTTTAGTAAAATCTATGATTATCAACAACGGTTAAGGCTGATTTTTTTTCACAATCTTACTCGTTTTTTCAATAGCAAAATTATATAAAACTTTGCGGTCTGAAATGCAAATTTTTATCTTTTTATTAACAAAATTATCAACATTTCACAATGTCAACAGCGACAAGGGTTTTGCGATTTTCGAGTGCTTTTTTCACCTTCGTGAAGCCACTTTCGACGACGAATCTGCCATCTTTTTTGTTGATAATTAATTTCGAGCCGCTATCGTCAGGCTCATCACCTTTTAATATTAATGACTTTGGAGAAAGCCATATCTTGGTATATTCTTTTCCTTCTTCAAAAGCCTTGAAGCTATTGTAAATCAATTCGTTAACCTCATCGCGGCTGGCGTGGCTGGTATCGACGATAAGGTCGTAGTTGCTGTAGTCGTCGAGGTTGCAGTGATAGAAATTCTGGTAACGGAGCAGTTCGCTCTTGCGGCGGTCGATTATTTCCTTACGCGCCGTTTCCTTGTCGGAATACGACTCGCTGACGCGGCCTTTGTCGTTGAAAATACGTTCCGTTGCGGTATCCACATCAACATAGAGATAAATCTTAAACGAAGAAGGCACGAAATGCCAAGCCATGCGCGAGTCAAAGATGATTTTCTCGTCGGTGCGACCCAGCTCGGCCATGGTGTCGTCAACGTAGTGGTCGTATTTAGGGTCGTTTTCGATGAACTCGTTGAATTCCTTCGCCGACATGCCGTGTTTGGCGGCTAACTGTCTGAATAATAAGCCCGCCGACACTATTCTGAAAGGCATTTTACTTATCAGATAATTGGCGACGGTGCTTTTTCCGCTTCCCAGCTCGCCCGACAATGTGATGTGGTTCATTTTTCTTCTTTAAAAGGGTTAATTTTTTGTGTTTCAATCTGGATTCTATCGGTAAACTTCGAAATCACCCGCAGCGGTGCTATCAGCAGTACTATCAACAACTCCAGGAAATAAACGTCGTAGGCTGGAGGATAAGTCGTATAGAATTGACACACGACGAGCAAGATAGTGAAAAACATGAAGAGGAACTTACCGAGGCGTTTTTTGAAGAATATCATGAAAAGACTCACCACGATTGCGGCGAGCAACGCCCATTCAACGACAAAAAGAGTGTAATGGTTTGTAGCCACTATCTCCATGAGATTTTTATCGATATAGGCTTCGTCAAAAACGGTGTTATATTTGATAAGGATATAGGTCATAAAAGAGAAAAACAATATATAATAGGTGATGGCGAAAGTACACACCAGTTTGATTCCGAGCGTGATATGCTTTCGCTCCTTGAAAATACTCTGTCTCTCTTTTATGACCTGTTCCTCTGCCATTATTGCATATTTCTTTTGTAATACATGTAATAAATCCCAATCCATACGGCTGTCATGATCACTGCACCTGTCATCGAGGCACCGGTGACACTTGTGACTAGCAATGCTGTAGCGATGAGAATCAGAATCTGTGAAATCGCATAGATATGGAAGCCTTTCTTCTGCAGTCTCCACATGTATAGCACTCCGATGAAAGAGCCCACATACAGCAAAGCCTGGACGAGATAGCTCATACGGCTGACGGCGAATTGAGCCTGCATTGCCGATTCGATGTCATCGACATTGGGTGCGAATTTCTCCATCATTTCAAGATATTCCTCGCTTTGTCCGATTTCCTTCATCAGGTTATACATCAGAAAAGTCACAATATTTGCCAGAATCTGCCATCCCGCGTTGATGAACGAGAGCACGCACCAGACGGTGAGTCCTGTCGGGCGCTGAGGCTCGGGGGTTTCGAAATCGTTATACTGCTGGTTATCAGTGTATTCTTCCATATCAATGTGTATTATTATTTCTCAAAAATCTTTTCTCCAAGATTATAATCCTGCAGGAATTTCACTGATTTTGCGATTTCGGTGTACATCACCTTGTCGACTTTCACGAATTCGACCTTCTTGCGATATTCAGCAACGAAATTCTCAATGAATGCTGACGATTTGATAGGTTTGCGGAAGTCGAGGGCCTGTGCTGCGTTGAAGAGCTCGATGGCGAGGATGCGCTCGAGGTTGTTGGCGACGCGCAATGCCTTTGTGGCCGCGTTGGCACCCATACTCACATGGTCTTCCTGACCCTGTGATGACTCGATGCTATCAACTGATGCAGGAGTGCAGAGCTGCTTGTTCTGGCTGACGATAGCCGCTGCCGCATACTGAGGAATCATAAAACCCGAGTTCAGACCTGGCTCAGCGACGAGGAACGACGGCAGACCGCGTTTTCCGGCGATGAGCTGATATGTTCTTCGCTCTGAGATGTTGCCGAGTTCCGCCATGGCGATTGCCAGGAAGTCGAGGCTCAATGCCAGAGGCTGTCCGTGGAAGTTACCAGCCGAGATGACCATGTCCTCATCAGGGAACACTGTCGGGTTGTCGGTCACGGCGTTGATTTCCTCACCGAGGATCTGCGACACGTAGTTGATAGCGTCTTTCGAAGCACCGTGTACCTGCGGGATGCAACGGAATGAATAAGGATCCTGCACATGCTGTTTCTCGCGTGCAATCATCTCGCTGCCTTTCAGGAAGTTACGGAAACGCTCAGCGGTGACAATCTGTCCGCGGTGATGACGGATCTGATGAATCTGGTCGAAGAACGGCTCGATACGGCCATCGAAAGCGTCCAACGAGACGGCGCCAATCATATCGGCGAGGTACTGCAGACGGAATGCCTTGAGCATCACGTAGGTGCCGTATGAACACATGAACTGTGTGCCGTTGAGCAGTGCCAGACCTTCCTTCGACTGAAGTGTGATAGGCTCCCAACCGAAGATCTTGCTGACCTCAGCGGCCGGACGGATCTCGCCTTTGTAATGAACCTCGCCTAAACCGAGCAAAGGCAGCATGAGGTTAGCGAGAGGTGCGAGGTCGCCTGAAGCGCCGAGTGAACCTTCGTCATAAACAACAGGCAGAACGTCGTTGTTGAAGAAGTCGATAAGTCGCTCAACAGTAACGAGTTGCACGCCCGAGTTGCCGTACGACATATTCTGAATCTTCAGCAGGAGCATGATGCGGATGATTTCTTCCGGAACGAGGTCGCCGGTGCCGCAAGCGTGCGACATCACCAGGTTTTTCTGGAGAGTGCTGAGGTCTTCCTTCGAGACGTTGACGTTGCAGAGTGAGCCGAAGCCGGTTGTTACGCCGTAAATCGGGGTTTTCTGCGTCTCCATCTTCTTATCAAGATAGTCGCGGCACTTCTGGATGCGCTGTTTGGCGTCGTCTGACAATGCGAGTTTGTAATGCTCGTTGATGATTCGGTTAACTTCCTCAAATGTGAGGGTTTCTGTTGAGATATAATGTGTCTTCATTGTATGTTATTTTTTGATTATTTCCAATAAATTAGCGGCTTTCACGCTTTCCTGACGGCCTTCTTTCATCCATTTCACGGTGAAAGTCTTGTCGTTGATCTCGGTCTCGCCTGCCATCACCACCACGGGGATGTTGCGCTGGTCGGCGTATTTCATCTGCTTCTGAATCTTGCTTGCGTCAGGATAGATTTCGGCGTTAATGCCTTGACGGCGAAGCTGTTGCAGATATGGGAGACAATAAATCTCTTCGTTTTTGCCGAAGTTCAAGAAGATGACTTCGGTGTTTTCGGCATTCTTCTCCGGGAAGAGGTTCAGCTCGTTCAAAACGTCGTAGATACGGTCGGCGCCGAAGCTGATGCCCACGCCTGAGACGTTAGGCAGACCGAAGATTCCCGTGAGGTTGTCGTAACGGCCGCCGCCCGAGATGCTACCCATCGCCACATCTTTTGCCTTGACCTCGAAAATGGCTCCTGTGTAGTAGTTGAGGCCGCGAGCGAGTGTAAGGTCGAGTTCGTATTCGATGCGTAAGCCCATGGCATCCAAGTAGTTAAAGAGTGTCTCGAGTTCCTCGATGCCTTTCGTTCCGATCTCGATACCGCTCATCAGCGATTTCAGCTGCGCCATCTTCTCGCGGGCGGTGCCTTGCATGAAGAGGATAGGCTGCAGTTTTGCGATGGCTTCATTGTCGAGGCCTTTCTCGGCGAGTTCGGCGTTCACTGCATCGATTCCTATCTTGTCGAGCTTGTCGATTGCCACGGTGATGTCGACGAGAGCGTCAGGTTTTCCGATATATTCGGCTATTCCGGCAAGCACCTTGCGGTTGTTAATCTTCAGCACCACATTGATTTTCAGGTTGTTAAACACCTCATCGACGATCTGCACCAACTCAGCCTCGTTGAGCAGTGAGTCGCTGCCGATGATGTCGACGTCGCACTGGTAGAACTCGCGGTAACGGCCTTTCTGAGGGCGGTCGGCGCGCCACACCGGCTGCATCTGGTAGCGTTTAAACGGGAACGCGATCTGGTCGCGGTACTGCACCACGAAACGTGCGAACGGTACTGTGAGGTCGTAGCGAAGGCCTTTTTCGCAGATCTTGCTTGAAAGCTTCTGAGAGTCAAGCGGTTCGCCATTCTGCTCCACGCCCGACATGAAGTCGCCTGAGTTGAGGATACGGAACAGTAGTTTGTCGCCCTCGTCGCCGTATTTGCCCATCAGGGTGGAGAGGTTCTCAAAGCGTTTGAACACGGTCTTAATGGTGTCGAATATATAATTTCGGCGCATCATGACATCCGGAAGGAAGTCGCGAGTGCCCTTAGGAATTGACGGTTTCTGTGCCATTTTTTAAGAAATTTTACAAACTGCAAAGATACAAATTTTAGATAAAAGATAAGAGATAAAAGAATTATACAGCTAAAAATATCAGTTTTTATCCATATTTCCTAACGCTGCATTACATTTAGAACATAATACTTGAAGATTATCTAAAGTTGTCTCACCACCTTTTGACCAAGGTTTAATATGATCAAAATGAATGTTATGAAGTCCCCCGCTACATTCAACGCCACATATTCTACATCTGTTTCCATCTCTCATCAATACCTGAACTTTTAATCTATCACTCGGCTCTCTTTTGGTTTTATGCTTTACAATAGATGATGATGTATTTACTTCTTGATTATCTGATGTGTTTTCTACATCGTTTTCTGAAATATACTTAATAAAACTCTCTAGAGCTTTATACCATGTACCAAAATGACGAATATAAGAAGCAGAAGATATTGAAGAAAACTTTTTATCATCCATATCACGCTTAGCTGGTTGTCTTCCTTTCATTATCCATGCATTGCGGATATTATTCATCAATTCATCATATGAACTAACTTTTTTATTTAAATTAGCACCAACTCTAACCAATGCATTGTTCCATGATCCAAAATGCTTAGCTACCGTAGAGCTATTTATTTTCGCATTAGCATCAAATTCCTTTATAGTTATACTCGTTTTACCCAACTTGTTCATTACTGCTTTGATTTCATCAATAATAATCTCATCGGTTATCGGCTCTTTCTTAATAAGTTTAAACTCCATTTTAATCTATGAATAACTTAGAAATTAGACTTTATAATAGTATTATTTCAAGTGCAAAAATAAAAATTTTATTTAATAGGGCAAACTTTTTGGCATAAAATCATTGACATTTTCTCTCTAATACAACAACTCATAATATGTTCTTTTTAAAAAAAATTCGCAAAAAATGCGAACTTTTCAAAAAAAAGCATTATTTTTGCAAACGAAATTTATTGATTATGAGCAACTTAGGTTACGGGGCATATCCCACACATCCCGGAGAAGTGTTGAAAGACGAAATCGAATCTCGCGGCATCAGTCAGAGGCAACTGGCTGACAGCATGGGACTGTTTGTGCTACTCGCCATATTGATGCACTTCTCGCAAAAGATTGAGTGGTATAAATAACAAATTTTGTAGAGATGCACAGCTGTGCATCTCTACATTTTTAATACAAAAACCCCAACATCCACAGAGGTAGTTTCGCCCCTACAGGTGATTCGATATCATCTGCAAATATGTAAGAATCAGGCAAATCGGCAATCTGGCCAAAACCTTTGTCTTTACCTCCAATTTCAAAATGATATTTTGAATCAATTTTGAAATCGCCTTTGTCTTTACCATATTCAACGCTATGATTTTCAGAAAGATGCGTGATGGCAAAAGTCTCACGAGCCGTCCCAATTTCCACCGATGAAGGACTTAATGCATAGAGAAGATTTGTGTTTTCAAGATAAACTTTATCAGGTTTAGTGAGTTTTCCTATGCTCTTTTTATCTGAATACAAAAGATTCAGAAGATTGGCATCGCCCAGATTTTTCAGGTATCCAATAACCGTGTCACGCCCGATTTCGATGGCAGCCGCCAGTCTGTTGGCATTCACTTCGTAAGGCACACTTTCGGATATGACAGACATCAAAGCTTTGATTTTTCTGACGTTAGCCACATCAACTTTACAAATCAGAGGCAGTTCAACTTCAATGACATAGTTGACAATTTGCTCAATTTTTGTAAAATAATCCTCTTTCCCTTCCAGATAGAAAGGATAATAGCCGTATTTCAAATACTTTTTAAACTGCTCTACAGGCTTGCATTTTGACGACACTTTTTCCCACAATTCAAAAGGATTTGCAAGAATGTCTTCCAATTTATAAATAGGAAAGTCAAGACCTTCGTAAAACTTCAAAGCTTCCCTGAATGAAAGCCCCGACATGTTGTATTTCACGCATCTGCGCGACAAATCGGCATCGCCAGACAGAAGACTCAGCAGCGACGAGCCGCTGATAATCACTTGCAATTCGGGATACAATTCATAAATCTCCTTGATTTCCCTACTCCAACCGTCATATTTATGAATCTCATCTATTATCAGACGTTTTCCACCATTCATCACAAACTCATCGGCAAGGTCAACGAGAGTTCTGCGCGACATATCGACAGTGTCGGCCGAGCAATACAAAACGCTTCTGTCTCCAGTTTGATAATTCAGTTTCACAAACTGCTTGAGCAAAGTCGATTTTCCGACACCTTTGGCTCCTTGTATCGACAAAAGTCTGGCGTTCCAGTTCACTCGATTCATCATTTCCCTGACGATTTCAGTTGAAGTGTTCGCGATTAAACGGTCATGTTTTACAAATAAAGCTTCCATAACAATACCTTTTTCGGCTGCAAAGATACAAAAATACTTTTTACAGACAACACTTTTTTATAAAATACGTTGGTTATAGACAACACTTTTTGCTAAATTATGTTGGCTGGAAGCAACACATTTTAAAACTGCGTTACATTTTTTGATAAAATTCTCAATTCTTTTTCACTTGATTTTAAAATAATCTTTATCTTTGTAAGCAGTTAGGAATTCCTGTGGTTGGAAGTAATTGAGAAAAATATAAACTTTGTGGCTAAATATTTGAAAACCTCTCTCTGAAAAACAATTTTTCCAAAGAGAGGTCTATAATTTGAATATAAAACTTATATCAATGCTAATCCCAACAATGCTAATCCAACAATAATAATTGAGATTATTTGTAAAGCGACAAAAATATAATCCCATACATAAATTTTTCGTTTTTCTTTAGGGAACAAATAATCAAATTCGTCATCTCTATTTAAAAACATATAGCAAAAAACTGAAAAAAGAACAGCAAAAGCACCAGTCAATGATATGGATAATATCTGACCCAGTACAAATCCAACAATTATAACCAAAGAACCCATTATAAGCGACATAATTATCAACGTTTTCAATATAAATGCCGCATCTGGCAATGGTTTCAAAAATGCGATTACAGCATATATCATGTAAAGCATAATAAAACCCTGGACAATCAATGTCACTTTTGGCATATTTGATGAATAATAATATATGAAACTTAAAACAGACAATGCAGCTGCTATTCCAATGTAAATAGCAAAAATGAATTTCATCACGCTAGACATATGTCCGAATCTATTGAAATCACGGAATTTCGGACATGTTGTACCATCGTAAGATTGGTCTTTTTGACAGTTTTTGTTAATTTTTTCTTGACAAATCTGACACTGAGCAATGTAAGCCATACTTTTAACTTTTAATTATATCCTCTCAGCACCGTAAAGGAAATAACAATCATAAAAGAAGCGTGGTACTGTATGCCATGCTCCTCAGTGAAGGTCGTAGGAAAACCCAAATAGACGGAAAAATGATAACAGTCCACGCTATCACGCGTAGCTATCATACACTCTTTGTCTATTTTTCAATGAAAATTTCCTACGTTTTCACTGACAAGAGAGCATAACGCTTCGTTAATTCAACAAATAGAGGTTTAATTCTTAAACCATTGGCAAAAATAGTAAAAAAACAAATGACTTTTATTTTTTAGAAAAATTTTTCAAAAGTTTTTTCTGGGAAACGAAATGAATTTTGTTTTATCCTTTAATCATCTTCGACGGCATAATTCTATCGACAATAACAATATCATCTTCGATGTGGAAGATGTAATTCCATTTCTTGTTATGCGATACCATTCTTCTAGCCTGAGGATGAATGATTTTTATGGTTTTTGATCTACTTTTGAAATAAACATCGGCATAAACCGATAACGATAAAACTTCCTGAATCATAGAGTCCAGATACTTTCTTGCTCCTTCAAGCGACAATTTTGTCGATAAAAACTCCGCTAATTCCTCAATATCCTCTCTTGCTGATGAATCAATTTCAACTTTATACTCCTTCATGCTTCTCTACCACTCTCTTCCAAACCTCATCAAAATACTCATTAACCGTCATCCTTCCCGGCTTACTCACTTTGCCAGTTGCAGCATACGACTGCGACGGCTCGGCCACCATTGCCACATCATTTTCAACTACCTTATAATCCTTCATATTATCAAAATTTATACCGCAAAGATACTATTAATTTCGCCTCGTGCAGTCCGGTTCTGGGATTATTTTTTCAAAATTTCATCAATCACCTCATAAATCTCCTCTTCCTTATCGTAAGGATGAATCTGGAAATACGGGTTGCCGGTAAGCATGGCGGAGAGTTGGGTCTTGGTTTTGTTGTAGAAGATATGGCACGGGATGCCGAAACGTTCGGCGTAGGCCAGCTCGTAGCCGACACCAAGCGACGGACAGGTGCACTCACCGATGAGAAGGTCGCTTTCACGAAGCCAGGAGGTGTCTTGGTTGTAAATCTTCGAATCGCGTTCAAAACCTTGCTCTTCGAGGCATAAATTGCTGCCGCCGACATGCTCCGTCAGCACGATATCGGTGCGCTGGATGTAAGTAATGATGCGGTTGTAAAGGTCGGCATCGACGCGACCGCCACGAATGGAACCGGCGAAGTAGATTTTCTTTTTCATCTTTATATCTTTTTGCATAAAATCACCACCTTCTTCTCCCCTATCAATGTCGTGCTGAAAACGAAGTTTTTATCGCTTTCTTTGAGATTAAGATTCTTACGTAATTCATTGGCACTCAATGGGAAATTACGGGTTGCGACAGATGCTTCGGTGATATCTTTTAATAATTCCTTTTTGATTTTTTTGTTGAAAGGCGCGAATCCAACGACCTCAAAAATGCGGCCTGGGAAATCGGAAATCAGGTTGTCGGAAGTGTAGAGATGGCTGTTAACGTGCAATTTTTCGATGGCGAAACGCTGCGAGATAAGTTTGAAGGCGCCGGATTTCATCAATGATGAATTCGGTTCATACAAATATTTTTTGATATTTGATGAAAATGTCGGAATTGCCGATTTTTCTTCTGATTCAACGAATTGAAAATTCGTTTCAACCTGTAGGGGCAAGGCATGCCTTGTCCCTACAGGTTGCAAATCAACACAAAAATATTTTATCTCCCCATCAAACCCCGGTTCAATCTTTATCAAAATCTCCTTGCATTCGTTTTTCACTGAAACGATGTGGATTTCTGAAATATTTTGCAATTCATTGGTAATCAATGAGATATCCAACATCGGGGAGGCCTTGATTAATATTTGGCGAACCGTTTTTTGAGACGGATTTTCATGCGTCTCTACACCTGTCTCCGACCAGAAACATCGTTTTAATTCGATAACATCGGGCGAACAATCGTGCAATGAGACCATTTTGCGGTTGTAAATGTCGCGTCGAGCAGGATCAATGTAGAGGACAACGCGTGCGTTGTCCCAACGGGATATAAAACCATTTAAAAATGATTCAGAATCTTCATTTACGACCGTTATCTTTCGTCCTAAAACCGCAAAATTATGCTCTGCCAATTCGCATAATTCCTTCTGATTTTCAACGTAATACGAGGTTTTAAATTTTTCTGAAAGGAAATAAGAATCGATACCCAAACCGCCTGTCAAATCGACAAAGACATCGCCGTTTTCGACCAACGATGTCTTGTATTTTGCAGTCAACTCGGAAGAACACTGCTCTATCGAAAGATGTTTAGGGAACAGCAAATCGGGATTCGACGCCCAGGATGGCACCTTTTTCTGAAGAAGCTGTCGTGCCTCTATCTGATTGAGCACCAACGTCTTATCTACATCTTCAGGAAACTTCTGCAACGCCAGCTGGCGCACATCATCCTTCAGATGCGACTCGATGAAATCCCGCGTGGCTGTATTCATCAGCTTTGCAATGCGTTATTGTGTTTCCTACGGAAATTGAAGAACAAAACCGTGAACAAAATCGTGATGCAGCCTGCGATTATCGGGGCGACGACATTAGAGAAGCCCACGCCTTCGATGTATTTCCCGGCAGGGAACTCGAAGATATACGTCATCGTGACCATCGTCATGAACATGGCGGGGATGAGAGTCACGAAATAGTTTTTCTTGTTCTGACTGAGATAAACCGTTACAGCCCAGAGAGTTACCATTGCAAGCACCTGATTGGCCCAAGAGAAATAACGCCAAATCATGTCGAAGCCTTTCGCATCGGCGAGGCTGTAAACCAAGATGACCGTCGTTACTAAGAATATCGGAACTGCGACGATGAGACGGTTCTTGATAGGCTTCTGGTCGTAGTTCAGGAAGTCGGCGATGATGAGTCGTGCCGAACGCAGAGCCGTATCGCCTGTAGTCACCGCCGCCGAGATGACGCCGAGGACGGTAATCACCGCAATCACTGGGGTAAACCAAGTGTTTGCAATCACGCCCACGATGGCCGCTCCGCTCTTGCCCGTGACGTCAACGACGCTGTCGGGACCGAAGAAATATGCAGCAGCAGCGGCCCAAATCAACGCCACAACGCCTTCAGTAATCATCGCGCCATAGAAAATTGGGCGTCCCTGCCGCTCATTCACCATGCAGCGTGCCATGAGTGGCGACTGTGTGGCATGAAAACCGCTGATGGCACCGCATGCGATGCTGATGAACATCATCGGGAAAACCGGATTATGCGCCGCATCGGGATGACGGTTCTGTAAGCCGCTCCAAATCTCAGGAATCTCAGGCTGGTAAATGATAAACGCCACAAAAATAGCAACTGCCATGCCAAGCAGCAACATGCCGAAAATCGGATAAATCTTGCCAATAAGCTTATCGATAGGCAGCAAGGTCGCAATCATGTAATAAACCAAAATGATGACGACCCAAACGTAAGGGTTCCAGTCTGGAGTGAAGTTGTTGATTAACAATGTCACCGGGGTGTTGACGAACACCACACCCACCATAATCATCAGCAAGACCGTGAGTCCGCGCATCACCTGTTTCACACCATTGCCGAGGAACATGCCGTGAATCTCTGGCAGACTTGAGCCTTTGGTGCGCAACGAAATCATTCCCGACAGATAGTCATGAACGGCACCTGCGAAGATGCTTCCCAGCACAATCCACAGGAACGACGCAGTGCCGAACTGCGCTCCCATAATCGCCCCGATGATCGGCCCGACACCGGCGATGTTCAAGAATTGTATCAGGAAAATACGCCATGGTTTCATCGGAACATAGTCAACGCCGTCAGCCATAGTAACGGCAGGTGTTTCACGTTTCGGGTCAGCGCCGAAGAGCTTCTCGATAATTTTTCCGTAAATGAGATAGCCGACAATCAAAACGGCCAAAGCAATGAAAAATGTTATCATAATTATAATTATTTTTGTCCGAATTCCATCAAATATGCTTTGATAAACTCATCGATTTTACCGTCCATCACGGCCTGCACGTTGCTGGTCTGGTAGTTGGTGCGATGGTCTTTCACGCGTCGGTCGTCGAACACGTAAGAGCGGATCTGCGAACCCCACTCAATCTTCTTCTTCGACGCCTCGATCTTGTTTTTCTCCTCCATGCGGTGCTGCAACTCCTTGTCGTACAGCTGCGATTTCAGCAGTCGCATAGCGTTTTCCTTGTTTTTCGGCTGGTCGCGAGTCTCGGTGTTTTCAATCAGAATCTCCTCTTCGTGACCGTCGTAAGGGTCTTTGTATTGGTATCTTAAACGCACTCCCGATTCAACCTTGTTCACGTTCTGACCACCTGCGCCGCCACTTCTGAACGTATCCCAGGTCAATCTCGACGGGTCGATGACAATTTCGATGGTGTCGTCGATCAAAGGTGACACAAACACCGAGCTGAACGACGTCATTCGCTTGCCCTGAGCGTTGAATGGCGACACACGCACGAGGCGGTGCACTCCGTTCTCACCTTTGAGGTAACCATAGGCGTAGTCGCCGTCGATTTCCATGGTGCACGACTTGATTCCAGCATCATCGCCTTCAAGGATATTACTGATTCTCACCTTATAGTTATGAGCCTCGGCGTAGCGCATATACATACGCATGAGCATGTCTGCCCAGTCCTGCGACTCGGTTCCGCCCGCGCCTGCGTTGATTTTCAGCACGCAACTCATCGAGTCGGCTTCGTCGTGAAGCATGTTACGGAACTCAAGGTCTTCGACGAGTTTTATCACATCGGCATATTGCTTATCGACTTCCTCTTCCGTCGCCTCGCCTTCCTTGGCGAAATCGTATAAAACCCCGAGGTCGTCGTTGGCTTTCGTGATGTCGTCGTAAGCCGTCACCCAGCTCTTCACGTCCTTGATCTGGCGCATGATGACCTTACCGTTTTTCGGGTCGTCCCAGAAGCCGTCGGCTTTTGTTTTCTCTTCTAATTCAGCTATTTTCGACAGTTTGGTGTCGATGTCAAAGATACCTCCTCAAGGCATCAATCCTCTTACTCAGTTCTTTTATGCTGTCTAAAGTGACCATATTAATATAAGGTGTATGATTTAGGTTACAAAATTACAATTTTTTTACAATCTGATTCCAAGAAATACAAAAACTTGATATAAGGCGTTGCCTGTTTTCAGTTTTCTGGAATTGACATTCGACCAGTTAACCTGCCCGGTAGCGCCAGCGAACCATCTTTTATTGAAATCATAAACGACAGCGAGCCTGCCTACGACAAACAGTTCCGGAAAGTCGGATACCACAGTTTTGCCATCACCTTCCATATAGTTTCTGACAAATGTTCTGCTATTAAGCACGAGGTATGGGAGAGCTGACGCATGTATAAGCAAGTGGCGCGACAATACAAAATTATATCCGTAGCCCACGCCGAGTCCGCATGTGACATTTCTGAGCCTGAAAAGCTCATCATACGATACTGTGTCGCCTATATTGATGGTATTCACATGAAGCTCACCGCCCGCAAGGATGCTACCGGCACTCTTTTTCTGGATAAACATCTGTGTAAAAGCCGCCGGATATGAGAATTTCTTATTATTGAAGGCATAGTAAAAGTTGAAGTTAAAGACGGCTTGCGAGACTTTACCTTCAGGCACCTCAAAATCAATCGGGAAATCTATATAGAGGGAATCATCTATTAAGATACCATCCACTCCGGGAACATCCAGCATATATTTGCCGCGAAGGCTCTCTATTCCGCTCAAGCCAAGCTCGAAGCCGAATTTTTTGCCATACATATTGAGTTTCACGTCAAAGTCTAAGTCTTTCTGACCTTTCAGCTTGTTGAAACTGATGCCGCCTGCGAGAGCAATTCCCATATATCCGACCTGCACATTGAGTTTCGGCTTCAGCCCTGTGGTCAGATTCGACTCAAACGTCGTACCTTCAAACTCGCCCTTGGTGCTGAATTCCTGCATAAGCGTCATGGTTCTCAACTTGAAGGTCCATTTGCACTTTGGACGCACTATATAGTTGGTGTCATAGGTTATTTTGTTGTATCGGCGACTAAAAAAATTGCCATCAACCTCCACATCCTGTGCCATTGTCACCAAGCAGAAAAACAAAGATACTACTGTTAAAAAAAGCTTTTTCATCTTATAAAAAAATTAGTTAATCATTCGTAAACGCCTTCTCATCATCTTTGATGACGTGAACGTCGCATTGCGGGAACGGAATACTTATTCCATTGGCAGTCAATGCGTTATAAATCACTTCTTTAGCACGGTCGATATAGCCGATACGCTCGGCTGCCAGAATGTACTGTTTCACCCAAATCTCGACTGCGCTGTCGTTAAAATTGCCAAACACCACGTAGATTCCTCTCTTAGGCTCAACCACATCACGACCGTATGCGTCTTTGGTGCGCATCACCTGCATGGCTTTTTCAAGTATCTCACGAACATGTTGCACATCGGTGCCATACGCCACCCCGACAGGAATACTCAACAGCTCGTAGGAGTTGCTCTTTGTCAGGTTGATGAAGTTCTTTGCGAACAAGTCAGCATTTAGGAACGACACCGTGGTTTCGTTGACAGTCTCCACCTGCGTGCTCTGATAGCTTATATCTGTGACAACGCCACGTATGCCGTCGCACTCAATCCAGTCGCCGATCTTCAGGCGTCCCGTCATAAGCTGGATGCTGTAGATGAAGTTGTTGATTATATCTTTCATGGCCAAACCGATACCGGCCGAGAAACCTCCAAGGATAAGACCCAGCGAACCTGTCGGAATCTGCAACATAGAAATTACAATAATGACATAGACCATCCACACCAAAACGCTGATGATGCTGTTGCCCAGCGACAGGTTGATTTCGTTCTTTCGGATGCTTGTGCGCTTGTTTTTCCGCATAAACTGCGTATATCGGCTATACTGCCATATCACATGCAGGGCTTTGTTGAGATATCTGAAGACAAACACTAATCCAATCAGGATTATGATGGCATTGAACGAAAGTCTGAAAGTGCTTATTCCGTTGGCATCGACGAATTGATAGAATGGATTGTCGTAAATATTATGATATATATCCTCAAAATCGAACACGTTGAGAGCCAGATGTATGCAGAACGGCAACGACATCAGAGCCAGAGCCGGAAGAGCCACATACTTAATCAAATCGTAGAACCAAGTGGCGCCGAACAACAGAGCCTCTTTATCGGCACCGCCCACGAAGTTGATGCGTTTGCGATATTCGTCGATACGGAGTTTCATGCGTTTTTCCTTATAAAGAGTGATGAGATACCATATCGTTGTCATGGTGTGGATAGCGGCAAGCTGGAAATACCACCAAATCAATATCATCAAAGCGGCGAAGATATAACCCGCTATCGACACAATCATAGCCACCACAGTGACTGACAGCGAAATCCATCCCATGACGCGGTCGCTCTTCTCGGCTGTCTTGCCATGACGGATACAAGCCAAAAACTGCCATGCTGAAAAGACCATCAACAATGGTGGGAAGATAAAGTTCATGAACGAGTTCGGGGCGAATATCACGCGGCAACCGATAACCACAACGGCCGTGATGATGACAGGCAAATAAAGTCTGATGCTGTTTTTAAGCTGTTTCGCCTCAAGCCTGATAAGCAAGGCGGCGATGATAGCGGTAAGCAGCCAGATGAAAGTGTTGAAGAGCCTGATAGCTTTTAAAACCAACTCGTCAGAGTTGAAGATTATGCCATTCAACAATAAACACAGCAACATCGAAACAAGCAGGATGATTTGCCGTTTCTGTACTTTAGGGGTATTTGTCAGGATTTTGACATGTCGGAACAATGGAATAGCCAACAGATTGACTATCAGCCAGCTAGCCACCAGCAATCCGAGCATCATCAAGATGAAAACCACCAGGACGGAAGGCTCCCAATAATAGTCGTACAAGTCAACATTTTCGTCGTCATTCATAAAGAAAAGAGTATATTTTTCCTTTATGTCGTTAACGGTCTTTTTCCAATATATCCGCGGATTGGCAAGAATTGTAATCCAAGGCGTCTGCCCTTCAACAAAAATCTTGTTCTGGAGCAGTTTATAATATCGGCTTGCATAGTCATACGATTCTTTAAGCTGGGAATACGTCTCATTGTAATGAATGCTGTCGTTTACAATGATGTCGCGGCTTTCGGCATATAATCTCAGAAGCTCTTTGGCAAAAAAGACACAAGTGTCACGGCTGAGTTTATCGGCAGGGTCAAGAATCGGCAGGGTCTGGTCGATGTTCTGCAGCGACTCTATAAGATGGTTGTAGCGTTCTATCTCAATGTCAAGATTGCTTACAATACGATTGTAAGGCATCCTGTTTATATTGAAATTCTCATATTCATTTTTGACTTTCTCCAAGGCGAAGCAGATATCGAGCGTGTATTCCTGCTTTTGCGAATAAAGTCGCAGCGACAACTCGTTACAATGCTTCATGATTTCGACCATCTCCTGGTGTTGCGCCTCATAATTTGCCGAAATATCCTCTTTTGTCTGCTCCATCTGCTGATAGTCACGCTGAAGCGAATATCTCAGCGTCTGCAGGCGTTGCGGAAGTGTCTGCATCTCCTCGGCGAACGCCGGTCTGACTAACATTAAAATCGCAATAAAAAAGACAATAAACCTCTTTGCCATCTGCTAAAACTTAACGATTGCAAAATTATGAAAAAATTTTTTTGATTATTAAAAAAAATCATATCTTTGCACCAACTAAACTTATTTTATCATGACAAAAAAATTACTTTTCACAGCTTTTTTAATGCTTTTGTTCGGATTACAGGCTGTTAATGCACAAGAAAACAGCAATTTGGATAACAAACCACTCCGTTTGTCAAATCTCCCTAATCATGCCATCTCAATTCAGTTACCGGTTTCACTGACAAAAGTGGGTATCGGTGTTAGGTTTTCTTACGACTACACCCCAAATCTGCGTTTCACTATCGACGGCAACTATTATTTCCATTCATCAAGAAGAGCCACAAAATACACTGTTGACAGATATGACACTTTGAATACAGGTACAATTGCTTGGGGACGACGTGCCGACCTCAACTTCAACGCCAACTTCATCTTTGGAAGAGAACAATTCCACATCTATCTGATTGCCGGTTTTTACACTACAGTAGGGTATTCACAAGCTGGCAAAATAATGTCTACAGTGTATGACCTCGTCACATTAGGAGAAATCACCATAACCGAGGACGATTTCATCGAAAACACCGTATATCTTGACGATGGCAAAAAGTATTATTACAAAGACCGACTTGATAGATTCTTCACATTCGGTGGTGGTATCAACGTCGGTTTCGGTGCAGAGTACCAGATTAACCAACGCAGCAGGATTTATTTCGAGCAGCATGCCGCAATAGGCTCGATGGTTGGCATATTTATTAAGGCAGGCTACTCTTGGTGCTTTTAATTAGTTTCTTGAATTCTTTCTGCGCTTTGGACATCTGCTTCTGAAACTCAGGGCTTGTCTGGAGTCGCGCATATCCTATACTTGCACCGGAACGTGTGGCGTCGATGTCGCTTTGCCAATGCGCTCCCGTGATGACGCGGTTCTCGCAATACAGCCAGGCTCGGCTGAAGATGGCACCTGATGCCTCAGGGTTTATTTCAGAGAGAAGCAACGCCGTGGCCCAGCAGCGCATGGTATGTCCCGACGGATAGCTGCCTTCGTTGTAGAATTCCTTGTCGCTTTCCATGAAAGGCTCCTCGTGGAAATACACAAAAGGACGTGTGCGATGGTAATATGCCTTCGGTGCCACACGCATCTGATCGACGGTAGCAAGGCTGTTGGTGATGAGTTTCCATATCTCAGGAGTGTCTTCTTCAGAAATCTCAAGTCCGAACGGCACACTCATCTCGGCAAGAAGAGCCTCGTAGCTCCATACAGCGTCGCGTCGGGCCATGTCGGCACGCTCAGTGTCGAAACGTTGCAACTTACCCCACATATAACGAAGGATATCGTAGCTGAAGGCCTCCGACGTACTGTCGGGAGGTGCTGGCAGACATTGTATCAAATCAGGCATTTCCTCAGTTGTGAAATAAGTGGTTGGCTGATAGCCTTGTGCGTTAACGTTCCAAAGGAATCCGGTGACAAGGACAAACGTTAAAATCAATTTTGACAAATTCTTCATTTTCATATTATTTGTAATTATTATTCATGATATTTCTCCACTCCGCTTCGCTTCGGTCGAAATGACGAAGGAAAAGTTTCGCTTCGGTCGAAATGACGAGAAAGAATCGTTTAACTCGAAATGACACGAAGTGTATCCCAAACCAGTGAGGGTTCATACCCTTTCTGAATGGCATATTGCGCCAGTTTTGCCTTCTTTTTATAAGGATCTGTCTCGTTGATTTTCTTGGCTTTCAACACTTTTATCAATTCGTCTTTATAAATCTCAGGGTCGATTTCCGACAAGGCATTGGAGATAATTTCATCGCTGATGCCTTTCATTTTCAGCGACATTTTTATCTTGTTCACGCCCCATTTTTTCAGATGAATCTTGCTTCTCACAAAAGTGGATGCATAACGCTCATCGTCGAGATAGCCTTCATCCACAAGGAGTTTCACGATTTTCTCCTTTTCGGAATCGATTATGTCGAAGGTGGCGAGCTTGGTCCTCACCTCCTGCGTGCAACGGTCCTGATACGAACAGTAGTGCAACACCTTTTTCAATATGGCGTCGTTCGATAATTCCATAGCACAAAATTACTATTTTTTTCGATTTTCAATCATTATTTGAAAAAAATTTGTATTTTTGTAAATTATGCTGAAAAAGATAATTAATCGGTTTTTCGTAGTTTTGGGTGCACTCTTCACCTTGCTACTGCTTTTGGCAATGACGTCGGTGCCGTTCTACATGCATTACAACCTTGGCAACGACCCGAATCACGAGTTTGATACAATAGAAGCCTTTGAGCCTCAACATGTTATAATGATGGGCGGCGCAGGAATGCCATCGGCTAGCAACCTCATGAGATTGTATTACACCGCAGGACTTGCCATCACTTACGACTGCCCAGTTACCATAGCGCTGCCTTACGACTCGGTTTGCCATGCCGAAATGGACAGATTTCTTGAGAATCAAGGTGTTTTGAGTGAGATTTTTCATGATACCATAGGCACCAACACGCGGTCACAGGTTCTGGGATTGGCCGAGTATTATCCTGAATTGTTGGACACAAAAATCGTTGTCGTGACCTCGCCCGAACATCTCAGAAGGACGATAAAATGCTTCAATAAGGCTGGTTTTCAAGAAGTTAGAGGAATGGCTGCCTACGAAGGCACCGTCGATTTCAATCTATCGATAAAAGAGCAGATAGTGGAGGGCAACGAAGAAATCCCAAGCGTCGAAAGCACCCGACTTCGCTATACTTTTTGGAATTATCTGAAGCTCGAAATCGATACTTTCCGGGAGTATATAGCCTTGTTTTACTATAGAATTAAAGGTTGGATTTAGTTTCTTCCGTAGAGCCGGTTAATCCATTCGGCCTTGTCCATTTTTCTTAAAGTTTGCTTCACCCACTGGCGGTTTTCAGGCTTGTACCAGAAGAAAAAGCGTTGTTGTGCCAGTTTTTCCTCTTTGTTTTTCGCCACGAAGACAGGTTTCAAAGTATATGGGTCGTAGCCCGAATAATAGATTTCGGTTGCTAGAGTCATTGGTGTCGGAGTGAAGTCCTGCACCTGCTCGAGATGATATCCTAACTCCTTGGTTTTCACCGCAAGTTCAGCCATATCCATCAATGTACACGCCGGATGGCTCGATATAAAATAAGGTATCAGTTGCTGGTTGAGATGATATTTCTCGTTGACCTGGTCGAAGCGTTTTTTCAATTTGTTGAACAGAGAGAATGGCGGTTTGCGCATGAGTTTCAACACGTTATCGCTCACATGCTCAGGTGCCACCTTAAGTCGGCCGCTCACATGACGGCGCATCAGCTGCTCGAAATATTCATCGTAACCGAGACGTCTGTCGGGGTCTTCGTTAGTTAAAAACAGGTCATAACGTATGCCAGAGCCGATGGTCACCTTTTTAATATTAGGGTTCTTGTCAACCTCCTTGTAAAGCTCAATCAGCGGATGATGGTCGGTGTTAAGATTCTTGCAAATGTTAGGCTGGATGCAGGTCGGGCGAACGCATTTCTCGCACAGAGACTCGTCTTTTCCGCGCATTCGGTACATGTTCGCCGACGGACCGCCCAAATCGCTGATATATCCTTTAAAATCAGGCATTTTTGTCACTTCTTCCACTTCACGGAGAATTGACTCTTTGCTTCTCGAGACCACAAATTTCCCTTGGTGTGCCGAGATGGTGCAGAAGGCGCAGCCGCCGAAGCATCCGCGATGGATGTTCACCGAATGGCGAATCATCTCGTAGGCGGGAATCGGACCGCGTTTGGCATATTTCGGATGCGGCATTCGGGTGTAAGGCAGGTCGAACGCTGCATCAATTTGCGCGGTTGTATAAGTAGGATAAGGAGGATTTATATAAAGAGTATAAGCACCGACATCCTGAAGCAGTCTGGCAGCGTGTTTTTTATTTGATTCCTCCTCCACATGCTTGAAATTTGAAGCGTAAAGCTTTTTGTCTTTCAGGCAGACTTCATGCGACACGAGTTTTATATCCAGCCATTCTGATTCAACAGGTTGCGATTTCTTTTTCAAGAAGAAAGTCTGCGGAATATCAGTTATTTCATCGATTTTCTTGCCTTCAGAAAGCGCTTTCGCAATCTCGACATTGGCGAGTTCGCCCATTCCATAAACGCCCATATCGGCATGAGAATCAACGAGAATGCTTGGTTTTAACGAATTTGACCAATAATCGTAATGCGTCACGCGGCGCAGTGATGCTTCTATGCCACCAAGAACGACTGGAACATCGGGATAAATTTGTTTTAAGATATTACAATAAACCACCGATGCGTAATCTGGTCTAAATCCAGCCTCGCCGCCCGGGGTGTAAGCGTCGTTGGAACGCAGGCGTTTGTTGGCTGTGTAGTGGTTAACCATCGAGTCCATGCAGCCTGCCGAGACGCCGAAAAACAACCTAGGTTTGCCGAATTTCTTAAAGTCGCGGAGGTCGTCGCGCCAGTTAGGCTGCGGGATGATGGCGACTCTATAGCCTTCTTTTTCAAGTGTACGTCCGATGACAGCAGCCCCGAACGAGGGATGGTCAACATATGCGTCGCCACTCACGAGCACAATGTCGAGCTCGTCCCACCCGCGCAGGTCGGATTCCTTTTTCGTTATCGGCAGCCACTTGAGGTCCATATCACTCTGTCATTCCGAGCTTGTCAAGGAATCTCATTTTCTTTTAACGTTTTCATTAAAAAATCCCGTCAAACCATGCCTTGCGTCAGCGAGCTTGGCAAACCATTCCTCACTTGAATTCTGTCCCACCACGTCGGTGATGTATTTCACTGCAAAGAACGGCACTCCCATCTCGCGGCAGACGTCAGCCTCGGCAAAGGATTCCATATCGATGACATCGCCTTCGATATCGTTGCCTTGGGTGATGAAGCTGTCGCCGGTGTTGCACGTGCCATACACTAATTCACGCTCCGAAAAGATACGTTTAATCGCGTCATTACCGAATTCAATTTCAGAGGTGACGCCATCGAGGGTGACCTTACGTAAGTCTCTGTCGATGAAATGGTTACAAACAAAAACATCGCCAACTTTATGATTCAAAGTGCCGGCAGATCCGATGTTGATAACCATGTCGGGATGATATTCGCAGATGGCGCGCATCGTTTTCATAGCGGCATTCACCTTGCCCATGCCAGTCTCCACATAAATCACCTCCGCGTTAGGGATGTTAATTTCAATTTTTTCCTCAGGAATAGCGTAAACCAATAAGATTTTCATAATTAAAAGTAATTTCATAGCATATTTATTGTTAAAAATGTCATCGTTTCCATTCCAATTCTCATCGATTTCTCGTCGATATCAAAAGTTGATGTATGTTGTTTATAATCAATACACTTTGCAGGATTTGAAGTGCCTAATCGATAAAAACATGCCGGGATTTTCTGCGAGTACCAGGCGAAGTCCTCGGCAGTCATCAGCTGAGGCAACTCTTTAACATTCGATTCACCTAAAATCTCTTTCGCAAAAGCGGCACATTTGTTGGTCAAATCGACATCGTTTTTCAACGAAGGATAACCTTGTTCGATGAAGATTTCAGCCTCGCAGCCATATTCTGACGCAATTTCTTTTGATATTTTCAGAACATTGTCTTTCAATGATATACGTTTCGATTCATCAAAAGTACGCATAGTGCCTTTCAACGTCACCTCGGAAGGAATGACGTTGTAGGTGCCTTCGGCCATGAAACTACCAAACGCCAACAATGTAGAGACGTTTCCTGAAACGTCTCCAGAAACGTTGTTGCAATTTGAGACGTTTCGGGAAACGTCTCTACAGGGTTCGGGATATAATTTTGATAATTCTGAAACAATTTTCGCAGCCGCCAACACCGCATTATCGCGCTCGGCAGGTTTTGCCGCGTGACCTCCCCTACCCTTCACGGTGATGTTGACCTCATCGGACGATGCCATGTAGGCTCCGGCATGAAAACCGACCTCGCCGCAAGGCAAATCAGGATAGACGTGCTGTCCGATAATCAAATCGACATCGTCAAGGACACCTTCTTTGAGCATCAATGAAGCACCGCCGGGAAGTTTTTCCTCGCCAGGCTGGAAAATCAGTTTCACCGTGCCAGAGAATTTATCTCTCAAGTCGTTGAGGATGAATGCGGTACCAATTAGCATCGCTGTGTGCGCGTCGTGACCGCAGGCATGCATCACACCGTCGTTGACGGAACGGTATGGCAGGTCGGTGGTTTCTTGGATTGGCAGTGCGTCCATGTCAGCGCGGAGAGCAATTTTCAAATTACCAGTTGGCAGTTGGCAGTTACCAGTTATCGTGGTCACCACACCTGTTCCAGCGACATCTGATTGATATTCAATATTTTTTGAAGCAAGACAACGTTTCACAAGCTCGGCGGTTTCTTTTTCGCGGAAGCTCAACTCAGGGTGTTGGTGAAGCTGCCGGCGTATCGCCACAACCTCGTCAAAATACTCGTCACACTTGGATTTTATCAGCTGCTTCATTAATAATTTTATTTTTTGCAAAAATATGAAAAATTTTTAGTAACTTTGCGTCTCATTTAAAAGAGTCGAAAAAAATTAAAAATATAAAAGAAAACGAACATGAAAAAGGAAGTTAAATTCAGTCTTGTCTATCGCGACATGTGGCAGAGCTCAGGCAAATACGTGCCTCGCAAGGATCAACTCGAAAAAATAGCGCCTCTCATCATCGACATGAAGTGTTTCGACCGCGTCGAGACCAACGGTGGTGCAGCAGAGCAGGTGAATCTGCTTTATGGCGAGAACCCTAACCCGTCGGTGCGTGCCTTCACAGCAGCATTGCACAAAGGCGGAATCGAGTGCCATATGCTCGACCGCGCTCTTAACGCATTGAGAATGAATCCTGTACCAGCCGACGTGCGTAAGCTGATGTATAAAGTGAAAAAAGCACAGGGCGTCGATATCACCCGTATCTTCTGCGGCCTCAACGATGTGCGTAACATCATCCCTTCAATCCAATGGGCCAACGAAGCCGGCATGATTTCGCAGGCCGCCATGAGTATCACCTACTCACAGGTTCATAACGCCGAATATTACATCGCGATGTCGGAGAAACTCATCGAGGCAGGCGCCAAGGAAATCGCACTTAAAGACATGGCCGGCGTCGGTCGTCCTGTCACATTGGGCAAGATTGTGAACCATATCAAGACCCAGCACCCGGATATCAAGGTGCAGTACCACGGTCACACAACCCCTGGCCTCTCGATGGCATCAATGCTCGAGGTGTGCAAGGCCGGCTGCGACTACGTCGACGTGGCGATGGAACCGCTCTCATGGGGTACCGTCCATCCTGACGTAATCAGCGTGCAGGCGATGCTGAAAGACGCAGGATTCCTTGTGAAAGACATCGACATGAAGACCTACATGGCTGCACGCAGCATGACACAAAGCTTCATCGACGACTTCCTCGGCTACTGGATCGACCCGCGTAACCGTTACATCAACTCATTGCTCGTCGGATGCGGTCTTCCTGGCGGCATGATGGGCTCGCTCATGGCCGACCTCAAGCCGGTGCACGCAGCTATCAACATGAACCGCAAGAATCAAGGACTTCCTGAGCTTTCAGAAGACGAGATGCTTGTGGAATTGTTCCAGGAAGTGCAGGATATCTGGCCTAAACTCGGCAACCCGCCATTAGTGACGCCATTCAGCCAATATACAAAGAACATCGCTTTGATGAACCTCTTCGCTTTGAGCAAGGGCGAACCTCGCTATGAGACATCAATCGACCCGGCCGCTTGGGACATGATCCTCGGCAAGGCAGGAAAACTCCCTGGCACTTTGGCACCGGAGATCGTCGAATTGGCAAAGAAAAAAGGTTTCGAATTCTTCACAGGCAACCCACAGGACAACTATCCTGACGCATTGCCACATTTCATCGAGATGATGGAAAAAGAAGGCTGGGACCGCGGTCAGGACGACGAAGAGCTGTTCGAGTTTGCAATGCACGAAAAACAATATCGTGAATACAAATCAGGCGAGGCAAAACGCCGTTTCAACCAGGAACTCGATGCCAAGATGCAGGCCAAGGCCGAAAAGAGCGGCATGACCGTCAACCTCGACGACCTCAGAAAGATGCGCCACCCGAACGCCGAAGCCATAACAGCACCGACAAGCGGACAAATCATCTGGGAACTCGATGCCTACGAGAAATCGATGGCACCTGCAACAGGCACCAAGTACAACGAAGGCGACACTTTCTGCTACATCCAGACACCTTACGCACCTGAAGAAGTCAAAACCAACTGGAGCGGCAAGCTCGTGGAAGTGGTCGCAGAGCAAGGCAAGAACGTGAAGAAAGGCGATATTCTCGCATTTATCGAGAAATAATGCATTTATCGGAAAATTTTTAATGTAGGGGCGAAAAAATGTTTCGTCCTTACATTTTTTTATTATATTTGCAACGTGAACATTTAAAAATTTATGCATATGAAAAAAACTTTACTATTCATTGCGGCAATCCTGATGTCATTATCAGTATTTGCTCAAACAAGAACAACATTCCTAAGCGAGCATTTCGACGGCTCGGCAATGCCTGAAGGATGGCAGGTTATGGAAAACGGAGCCAGCTGCTGGAGCATCTCGGCAACACAGAACGCAGGCGGCATTGCCAACGAGCTCAAGCTCTATTACAGCCCTCAGTTCAACGGCACCTCACGCATGGTGATGCCTGCTGTTGATCTCTCAGGCGTGACATCGGTCGTGGTCAGCTTCAAACACTGCCTCGACAACTATCAAGGCTCGCACACACTTGGTGTCGCCACCACTTCCGACGACGGCGCGACATGGAACGTGGCATGGAGCCAGTCTTACTCTTCTGACGGACAATGGAACATCAACCAGGTGGTCACAACTCCTGACATGGGCAACAGCAATGTCAGATTCTGCATCTACTACACCGGAAACAGCTACAACATCGACAACTGGTATTTCGACGATATTGAGATCTTCACTCAGGAAAATCTGGATTTACAACTCGCTTCAATCGACGTCAACAGTGTTTTGAGCGCAGGCGTTAATGACATCAAATGCACAGTAATAAATAAAGGTGTCGAAAACGTGAACGAAATCACAATGTCATACCAACTCGACAACGAGCCGGCTGTAGTGGAGACTTTCACTGTAAACCTCAGCACCTTCGCATCAACAGAACTCACATTCTCACAGCCGGTGACTTTTATCCCGGGCAGCTACAATCTTACTTTGAACATTGAGGCTGTTAACGGCGGCAATGACGACGATCCGAGCAACAACACTTTGGAAAAGACCATAGGCGTGGCTCTCGGCTCAACCCAGAGAATCCCGATGATTGAGCACTTCTCAAGCTCAACCTGCGGACCATGCGTCAGCGTGAACACAGCTATGCTCAACTTCACAAATACACATCCAGGCATGTTCACCTACACCAAATATCAGATGAACTGGCCAGGCAACGGCGATCCATATTACACAGCTGAAGGCGGCACAAGAAGAACATACTACGGCGTGAGCGCAGTGCCACAATGCTTCCTCGACGGCGAAGACCAAGGCTACGCGGCAGTTCAGACATCGGTGTTCGACCAGCATTATGCAAATCCTGCTTTCGCAGATATCAGAGGCTCGTTCAATGTTAGCGGCAACACCATCAACGTGAAGGTTGACTTCATGGCATATTATGATTTGAACACTGCAAAAGCATTCGTTTCAGTCAATGAAAAAGAGACCCACAACAATGTTGGCGGCAACGGTGAGACATCGTTCCACCATATCTTCATGAAATATTTGACAGAAGCTACAGGCAACATAGTGAATATCGCTGCCGGTGAAAGCCAGCACTTCGAATTCTCATACGACATGTCATCGACCCACGTCGAGGAGATGAACGACCTCGAAGTCTCGGCTTGGCTCCAGGAATACGGCACCAAAGAGATGCTCAACAGCCACTTCCTCTATGAATACACCGACATCCACCCATATCCTGTTCAAAACCTTACAGTCAACGCAAACAACGGCACATTGGTAGCGGGTTGGGCAGCTCCGGAAGGTGGCAACGCATTGAGCTACAATGTATATATCAACGGTGAAATGGCTGGCAATGTCACAACAACAGAATTCACGACAAGTGTAACAGAAGAATTCAACGTTGTTGCTGTTGAAGCCCTTTATCAGGATGACATGACATCAGTGAAAATTGTGAAATCAACAGCATCGGCACCAGTTCCACAAACAGAACCTACTATCAGCGTCAACGAAATCACTTTCGAAGACTATACACCTGTAACTTTCACAATCAGCAACGAGACAGCAGCACCATTCACCATCAACGAAATATCTCAAGATGTCACTTTCATGAAATATCTGGGAATAGAAACAAGCGCAGGACTTCCTGCAACATTGGAAGTCGGCGAAAGCTTGGAAGTTACAGTCGGTATAAACGTGTACGTTAAGGGCTATGTTGAAACAACCATTGCAATCGTTTCTGACATTGCCACACAAACTATTCCAGTGTTTATTAACGAGGAGATTATTTCTGGCATAGACGAAAACAGCAACAGCTACGAAATCTATCCTAACCCGACCAACGGCAACATCGTGGTGAAAGGCAACAACATCAATGAAGTTGAAGTCTATAACCTCTGCGGCCAGAAAGTCTTGACAGTCAACGGCGAACAGAATGTCAATGTCGATATGAGCAACCTCACATCAGGCGTTTACATGGTGAAAGTTGTTGATGGCAACGGAAACGCAACTGTGAACAAGGTCGTGAAAAGATAGTTGTTCAGTTAGTCAGTTGTTCAGTTGACTAACTGAACAACTGACTAACTGATTAACTTAACGAAGTTCTTAATTTCCTCTTTCGTCGCGTTCACACTAAATACACGGTCTGGTTTCAAATACCACACCTCATTGTGTTGTTTAAACAGTTTCTCGCCACCGCCGGTGATGTTGAGCATAATCACGTCGTCGGCTTTAACCTGTTTATTTTCAATGGCTTGGATGAGCGATGCGGTAGCCACTCCTGCTGCGTGGTAGATGTCGATGCCTTCGAGTTCCTCAAACATATCGCAAGCCTTCTGTGCCTCAGCGTTTGTCACGGCAAAGAAGTCGCCGTCGGTATCGGTCATGGCGTCGAACAAGCCTCCAGCCAATGAATAAGGCGGTTTTCTGTTCGACAAAACCTTGGCGCAAATCTCACTTGCGTCTTTTCGCGCCTGCTCCGCATCGTACGGCAGCAGAGCCCTCGAATGAGCCTTCCACGCATCATACATCGGGGTGAACGGCCTGTTCTGCGACACGTAAATCTTCGCTTTGTTTGTGCCGAATCTGCCGTCCTCAATGAAGCGCAGGTTGGCTTCCCATGCCGCGATGGCGCCTGTTCCGCTTCCCACGGCCTGAAAATAATAATCCGGGATCCTGCCGATGAACGTCACTGCCGACATCATGGTGGTGCTCATGCCGTCACGACGCGCGATGTTCTTGGCACCGCCTTCAGCAAAGAATCCGTCCATCTCGCAGACGATATTACCTAAATTAATTGCGTCGAAATAATCGCTGCCATGCTCGGTGCAAAGCAGTTTCACGCATGGATTGAGCGGTTTCTCAAACCATAGAGCGTCGATGTTATCCTCAGGAACGGTCAGCAAAAGCTTGATGTCGTTGTCGGAACACACCTGCGCGAAAGCTCTCGCAGTGTTGCCAGCCGACGACACCACCATCACCTGATCGCGGAGCTTGCTGTCGAGACGTGCACACACCGAATAAGCCTCTGTCTCCTTGAACGAACATGTACGCATCTTAGCTCCAATCGCAGGATAATATCCGTTGAAAGTAATGTATAAATTATTGAGTCCCAGCTTCTTGGCAAGTTTCTCGCTCTTGTAAGTCACCGGACACGAAGCACCTTTCAAAAGGTTCTTCAAAGGCATCCAGTCTGCAAAACGGTAAAGACCCTCGTTTTCCTCTTTGATCTCAAGCTGTTTCTTCTCATAAATGGCGCGGATAAGACTCGGTTTCTCATTGTTTGGAAAGTCGAGCATCCAGCCGCTGTCGTCACAAACGCGGCCGTCGGCCACATTCTTAATCTGATATTTTGTAGGTGTAAATGCCATAATTCCTTTGTTTTGAAACCGCAAAGATAGTAAAATAATTTACTAATTTGAGAAAAATTTAGTTTTTTTGTAACTAGGTGTTTGGTTTTAAGAAAATTTGCATATTTTTGTAGATTGAAATAATTGTGAAATTCAAAGATTCAAAATTTAAAATTTTTAGATATGAAAACATTAAAATACATTGTTATGCTGGCAGTTGCGATACTTTTCGCGCTACCGATGCAGGCTCAGAAAGACGAGAAAGCCGTCTATCAGATTACAGATGACGTTGTGGTTCCGCACACCATGGTACAAAACCAAGGCTCATCTGGCACTTGCTGGTGTTTTGCCGGAACCGGTTTCGTGGAAGCCGAGATTCTCAGAAAATATGGTGAAGAGCTAAACCTTTCGGAGATGTATTTCGTCCGTTGGGCTTATGCCAAGAAATTCGACCGTTTCATCAAGATGCACGGTGTCACAAACCTCAGCTGCGGCGGCGAAATCTTTGACGTGCTCTATGCCTTAGCAGAAAACGGTATGATTACTGGCGAGGCCTATCCTGGTTTCTTGCCGGGATTCGACCGTCACAACCATGGCGAACTGCAGAATGCCATAGAAGGCTACGCGAGAACCGTGACAAAGAAAAGCAGCGGACGCATACTCTTTGAAGTCTATCCCGACGTAGTTGAAGCGATGCTCAACGCATATCTCGGCGAGGTGCCTGCCAAATTCGAATACAACGGAATGGTTTACTTCCCTGAGTCATTCGCAAAGAAATACGCTCTCGATATCAACGATTACGTACAATTCACCTCATTCATGGATCAGGAACAGTACAAACCATTCAACATCATGATTCCTGACAACTGGACCAACACTCCAAGCTATAATATGGGCTTCGACGAGATGATGGCAGAGCTCGACACTGCTTTGTACAAAGGCTATACCGTCGGCTGGGCACAGGATGTGAGCGACAAAGGATTCTCACGCAAGGCCGGCGTCGCAATTGTCCCGGACGATGACGTCAACAAGATTCGCGAGAGCAACCCTAAGGCCTTCAAGAAGATGACCGACGAGGAGATTCTTGAAAAAGTTTATTCATTTGAATATGTCATGCCTGAAAAAGTCGTCACCGAAGAAATGCATCAGACCGCTTACGACGACTGGAGCACCGGCGATGACCACAGCATGCTTATCGTAGGCATCGCACACGACCAGAACGGCAACAAATATTATAAAGTGAAAAACTCTTGGGGTGAAGCCGGACCTTACAAAGGTTACTGGTACTGCTCAGAAGAGTTCGTGAAACTGCACACTGCGTTCTTCACAGTCAACAAAGAGGCATTCAGCGACGAAATGAGCAACAGTCTTTCAATAGAATAATGTAGAGACGATAATTATTAACAAATCAAATTATAAAAACAAATGAAATTCAGACATTTTATCTTGGCAGCTGCAATGTTGTTCAGCGTGCCGACATTCGCTCAAGAAGCAGCCGAAAACGAAGATGAAGGCTACAAATTTGAAGTCATTAAGGAGTTGCCTATCACTCCAGTGAAAGACCAGAACAGAGCAGGAACCTGCTGGTGCTACTCGACTCTCGGTTTCTTCGAGGCTGAGTTACTCCGCATGGGCAAGCCGGAGTACGATTTCTCAGAGATGTACATCGTTTACAAGACCTATCAGGACAGAGCAGAGAAGACAGTGCGCACACACGGTGACGTTTCTTTCGCACAGGGCGGCTCATTCGGCGATGTCATTTACGCTATCAAGCATTACGGTCTCGTCCCGGATTCAGAGATGAGAGCCGGTCAGATGCACGGCGACAGCCTCAGCGATTTCTCAGAGTTTTCAGCTGTTTGCGACCCGTTTGTTGAAGCCGTTGCAACAAAATGCAAGACTCTCCAGCTCGGCACCGATGAGAACCACACTCCACTTTGGAAGAATGCCCTCAACGGCATCCTCGACGCCTACATCGGCAAATGCCCTGAGAAGTTTACATATGAAGGAAAAGAATACACCCCAATGGAGTTCGCTGCATCGACAGGCTTGAACATGGACGACTATGTCAACATCGCTTCTTTCGCACACCAGCCTTGGTATGAACCATTCGTCATCGAGGTTCAGGACAACTGGCGCTGGGGCATGGCTTACAACCTACCGGTAGATGAGTTCATGGAAGTGATGAACAACGCCATCGACAACGGCTACCCGATTGCATGGGGTGCTGACGTCAGCGAGAGAGGCTGGCTCAGAGGCAAGATGGCAGGCATCTGCGTCCTTCCTGACCTTGACAGCAAAACAGCCGATAAAGCAGGCACCGATTTCGCACACTGGAACGGATTGAGCGCCGCCGACCGCCAGAAAGAGGCTATGAACAGACCAAC
Source organism: uncultured Bacteroidales bacterium (assembly GCA_905233445.1). GTDB lineage: Bacteria > Bacteroidota > Bacteroidia > Bacteroidales > F082 > Limimorpha. The sequence goes on from CAJOEP010000007.1 coordinate 157,293, forward strand.
TCCACAACGCTGGGTTACCGACCAGGACCGTATCGACGCATACAATAACTTCGAGACAACAGATGACCACGGCATGGTAATCTACGGCAAGGCAAAAGACCAGATGGGCAACGTCTATTTCATGGTTAAAAACTCATGGGGAAAAGCAGGCAACTATGACGGAATATGGTACGCATCAGAAGCCTTCGTACGCTACAAAACATTGAACTACGTCGTTCACAAAGACGCTCTCCCGAAAAACATCAAGAAAGCGTTAGGAATTGAAGACGGAAAGAAGAAGAAATAATCAATAGTTGGCAGTTAGAAGTTGGCAGTTGGCAATTAGCAGTCAACTGCCAACTATTTCTTCATAACCTCGAAACCTTTTCCATAAACTCCCATCACGGTATTTACTGATACGAACGCCTTAGGGTCTTCCTGTTTAACAATACGAATTACCGACTGGCACTGTGTCTTGCGCACCACAGCCATCAAAATATCATTGTCTTGTTTGGTGTACCAACCCGTTCCTTTGATAATGGTGACTCCACGATGAATCTCATTTCCGATTCTGTCGGCGATAACCTCAGGTTTTGAAGAGAAAATAAACATCTGCACCGACTGTTTGCTGCCGGTGAAAGCGAGGTCCATGCAGTAGCTGCTCACGAAATTACCCACCAAGCTATAAATGATAAGCTCAACACGCTGAAGGATTTCCAAATCTTGGAACACAAAAAACGAGCTTCCGATGATCACCAAATTCATTGCCAAAGTGAAACGGCCAAGCGAAATGTTACGGTATTTATTTACAACCATGGTAATGATATCGACACCACCTGTGCTGCCTCCTGAAAGGAATATGATTCCGTTGGCGAAGCCGCCAATGCCGCCACCGATTATTGCGGCGAGGAATTTATCAGATATAACAGGAACATCGCCGAGAATATTTTGCAACAGTGAGAAGAAGAACGCCATCACCGCTATGCAATAAATCGTCTTCACGCCGAATCTCCATCCTAATATCTTGAAAGAGAACAAGATAAGGATTGCGTTAAGTGTGAAGATGGTATAACCAGTCGAGAGACCTGTAACCCAATACACGATTGTAGCGATACCGTTGACGCCGCCGCCCAGCATGTTGTTCGGGATGAGGAAGGCCGTCCAGCCAAGCGCTATGATGAACAAACACACTGTAATTACAGCATAGTTTTTGATTTCGACTAAAACATTGGAGGTTTTTTTCATACTCTTTCAATTTTACTAATCCAAGTGCAAAGATAAACTATTTTTCAAATGCTTGTTGAAATTTGCTACCCTTTTACTACCTAAAAAAGAGAAATCCCTCGCAAATCATTGATTTACAAGGGATTATTTTTTATAATTCGTACCTGAGGCCGGGGTCGAACCGGCACGTCCACAATGGACACAGGATTTTAAGTCCGGCGCGTCTACCGATTCCGCCACTCAGGCACTTATTTTAGAGCGGAAAACGAGACTCGAACTCGCGACCCCGACCTTGGCAAGGTCGTGCTCTACCAACTGAGCTATTTCCGCAAAATGGCAAGGTCGTGCTCTACCAACTGAGCTATTTCCGCTTAAATTTCTATTTGAAATTGCGGTGCAAAAATACTACATTTTTTAATACGCTCAACATTTTTTTTGAAAAATTTTTGATGTGATGTTTTTTTAGACAGGATTGACAAGATTTACAAGATATTACCAGTTCTAAAACACTAATCGTCAGGGCATTAATCTTCAATTTTTCAATCTTCAGCTTGCGAAGCAAGGTGGCAATTGAAAAATGAAGATTAAAGACCGAACAACTTATTAACACAAAAACTAATAATTTTTCAGCATCTTTTTAATCTCATTCAGCTTCATCAAAGCCTCAACCGGGGTTAATGTATCGATGTTTATGTTCAAAATGTCGTCTTTGATTTGCAAAAGCAGCGGGTCGTCAAGCTGGATGAAACTGAGCTGCATATTGTCGATTTGCTTGCTTTCCTTCACGGCTTCGTCGAGGTTGTCGTGCGAATGTGATTTCTCAAGCATCGAGAGCAGCGCGTCGGCTCTGTCGATGACTTTGCGCGGCATTCCGGCCATCGCCGCCACATGAATGCCGAAGCTATGGGCACTGCCTCCGCGTTTCAGTTTTCTCAAAAACACCACTTTGTTTCCGACTTCCTTAACCGTAACGTGGTAGTTTTTAATGCGCTTGAACGTTGCCTCCATCTCGTTAAGTTCATGATAATGAGTGGCAAACATCACTTTTGCACGCATGGTCGGATGCTCGTGCAGATATTCGGTGATGGCCCAAGCGATACTGATTCCGTCGTATGTGCTGGTGCCTCGCCCGATCTCGTCCAACAAAATAAGGCTGCGGTTCGACACATTATTCAAAATGGAAGCCGTCTCGTTCATCTCCACCATGAACGTAGATTCTCCTGACGAGATGTTGTCGCTTGCGCCCACACGCGTGAAAATCTTGTCAACCAATCCGATACGCGCTTCAGCAGCCGGCACGAACGAGCCTATCTGAGCAAGCAGCACAATGAGTGCCGTCTGACGCAGCAACGCCGATTTACCCGACATATTCGGACCAGTTATGATAATAATCTGTTGTTTCTCGCGATCAAGATATACGTCGTTGGCAATATATTCCTCGCCAGCAGGCATCATCTGCTCAATGACAGGATGCCTACCCTCTTTAATATCAATGACATAGGAGTCATCGACAGTAGGCATGACATATTTATTGTTAAGTGCTATCAGTCCGAAATTGACCATACAGTCGATTTTTGCGACCAGGGCGGCGTCAAGCTGGATTGGAGCCACATATTCGGCTGTGGCGGTCACAAGTTCGGCATAAACCTTTTCCTCAATCACTTGGATACGCTCCTCCGCACCAAGAATCTTCTGTTCGTATTCTTTCAGCTCCTCTGTGATGTAACGCTCAGCATTTGTCAGCGTCTGCTTGCGGATCCACTCGGCAGGAACCTTGTCTTTATGCGTATTTGTAACTTCCAGATAGTATCCGAACACATTATTGAATCCCACCTTCAGCGACGAGATTCCTGTTGCCTCCATCTCTCTGCGTTGTATATTAATAAGGTAATCTTTGCCTGAACGCGACAGGTTTCTCAAATCGTCGAGTTCGGCATCCACACCGTCAGCAATGTAGTTGCCTTTTGAAGTCAGAGCCGGCGCATCGGGACGAATCTCTTTTTTTATTCTGTTTTTTATTGATTCACAAGGATTTAACTGCTCGGCAAAAGCTTTCACGGAAGCGTTATCGCTCTCCATGCAAAGGTCGCGGACTATTTTTATCTGTTCAAGGGCATGCGCCACCTGCAGCAACTCACGAGGATTCACCCTTGCCAACGACACTTTCGAGATAAGTCGTTCCAAATCACCGACTTGACGTATCGCATCCTGAAATTTTGCGATGACATCTCTGTTTTTATAAAAATAACCAACCACCTCATAACGCGCTTGTATCTGCTCTTTATTTTTCAGTGGAAGCGAAATCCATCGCCGCAGCAGTCGCGAACCCATCGGCGACACGGTTTTGTCAATAACGTCGATAAGAGTCTTCGCATTGGGATTCGGCGTGTTAAGAAGCTCAAGGTTTCGGATTGTAAACTTATCAAGCCACACAAACTGCCCCTGGTCGATGCGTGAAAGAGAAGTAATGTAATCAATCTTATCGTGTTGAGTTTCATGGAGATAATGTATAGCGACACCTGCCGCGACAATGCCTTTTGGAAAATCATCGACACCAAATCCCTTCAAAGTAGTGGTATTGAAATGCCGTGTCAGAATATCGTGGGCATAATCGTCGGTGAAGACCCAGTCGTCGAACACCGTTAAAAAATACTTATCGCTGAAATTCTCAATAAATTCACGGCGTTTGTTGCGTTGGCAAAGCACTTCCGACGGGTTGAAGCTCTGCAGCAGCTTGTCGATATACTCATTGTTGCCCTGAGTAAGATAAAACTCACCAGTTGAGACATCCAGAAACGCTATTCCGCTCTCATTTTTCTCAAGATGTACGGCAGCCAGAAAGTTGTTTTCCTTCTGCGACAGCACGTTATCATTATATGTTACACCTGGAGTAACAAGTTCCACAACACCTCTTCTGACAATTCCTTTGGCGGCCTTAGGGTCTTCAAGTTGTTCACATACAGCTACTTTTAAACCGGCGCGCACCAGTTTGGGCAGATATGTGTCGAGAGCGTGATGCGGAAATCCGGCCATCTCGGCACCTGCCGCAGCTCCGTTGGAGCGTCGCGTAAGCACGATACCAAGAATCTCCGATGACCTTATGGCATCCTCCCCGTAAGTCTCATAAAAATCACCCACACGAAAGAGTAGCATCGCCTCGGGATATTTCGCCTTGAATGCGTAATATTGTTTCATCAAAGGGGTATCGTTGGAAGTAGCCATAGTATTTAAAGTTGTCAGTTACCAGTTACCAGTTGTCAGTTACCAGTTGTCAGTTACCAGTAAGAAGTCAAAAAATGCTCATTAATTAAGTGACAAAATTACAATTTTTTCACGAAACGGCCACAAAAAATCGTATTTTTGCAAAATTTTTGATTATGCGGAAGCTAACTATGCCCGAATTGAACCGGCTTGACATCACTGACTATCATAACGTCAAGAAACTGCCAGTGGTTATTGTGCTTGACAATGTGCGCTCGATGGAAAATGTAGGCTCGTTTTTCAGGACAGCCGACGCTTTCAGGATAGGGGCTGTTTATCTGTGCGGAATCACCGCCCGTCCGCCTCATCGCGAGATTCACAAAACGGCACTTGGCGCTGACGAAAGCGTCGATTGGAGGTATTTCGAGACAACCACGGAAGCCTGCGAGCATCTAAAATCGGAAGGATACAGGATTTTTGCCGTGGAACAGGTAGAAAACAGCATCAAACTCGACATGTTCAAAACACCTGAAAAATCAGCGTATATCTTTGGTAATGAAGTGGATGGCGTTGACGACGCGGTACTCCCGTATTGCGAGCAGGCCATTGAAATACCTCAGGAAGGCACAAAACACTCATTAAACGTGTCGGTCAGTGGCGGCATCGTGATGTTTCATCTTTTCAAAGACCTCAAGACAACTATCTTTAAATAGGATGATTTATTTTTTCTTTTTTTTCAATCATATTGAATTTTTTATTATTTTTGCAGTTTGAATTACTGGGAGTAAAAATTAATGATTAAAATTAAATAACTATGAGAAAAATTACTTTAAAATCATTGTTAATCATCGCATTAGCAATTATTCCTATGACTTTCTTGGGTCAGGAAAAAACACCTTACAACTACTGGTTTATAGGTATTGAAGGTGGTGCTACAACAATGTTGAGTGACAACGAATCGTTCATTATGGATCAGACAAGCTGGAATGCAGGTCTGAATGGCGGTTACATGCTCAAGAACACTTTGGCTATCTACGCAAACATCGGTTACGTGGATTTGAAAGGTAAAAACGGCGATTTCTTCAAGATGGAGGAATGCAACCTGTTCCAGGCAAACATCAACTTCGGTTATGATGTCCTCCAGCTCTTCCGCAAGAATCCTGACCGCAAGGTTTCCGTCATGCCTCACATCGGTTTGGGCGGTATCATGCACAGATCAAAGACATCTTTCTCGAACGGAACAACTATTTTGAACGGTTACAATGAAGACGATGCAATTCAAGGCAAAGGCATCGGCAAGAGAAAAATCGTTTATGACAACATATTCGGTCTCAATATCATGTACCGTTTCTCAAAGCATTTCGGTCTCAACATTGACTTTGTCACAGTGAAAACAGACACTGAAGGTCTTGATAACTACCAGCACGGCAAACACAGCGACTGGTACGGTTATGCAAACCTCGGCCTTTCATACAGATTCGGCCGCAAGGATGTCAAACCTTGCCCTGAATGCCCTGAATGCGAGCCTGATCAGGATGCAATCAACCAAGCTATAGCAGACGCTATCAAGGATTACATCGAAAACAATCCTTGCCCGGAACCGGAACCGGAAGTAGAAGAGGTTGAAGAAGTTGAGGCAACAGAAATTGTTTGGGAAGAGAAAGACATCCACCTCACATTCAAAGTCAACAAAGCCGACGTAGAGAAAACACAGGCCAACTACGACGAAGTCAAGAAGATTAGCGACGACCTCGACGCCGGAAGAGAAATCAGCGTAATCAGAACAGTCGGTTATGCTTCACCAGAAGGCAACGAAGAAAAGAACGCTAAACTCGCCGAAGCACGTGCCGAAGCAACATCTACATTCATCAAGGAAAACCTCGGTGAACAGGCTGAAGGCATCGATTTCGAATCAGAAGGCATGGGCTCAGACTGGGAAGGTTTCTATACAGCTCTTGAAAACTCAACAATAGCAAACAAAGCTGAAATTGCTGAGACCATCAAGAATTCGGAGAACCCAACAGCTACCTTGAACAAGATGAGAGCTCAATATCCTGAACTCAACGAGATTCTCAACAACCTCAGAAGAACTCAGATTCTTGTCAAGTAAGACTTGAAAGTAAATCAACAAAAAAGCCTCCAATCGGAGGCTTTTTTGTTATAACACCAATCGGTGAATTCCTATATCGTAAGGCTGGTTGATAGCCTCGATAATTCTCTCATAATCCCTTCTGTTCGCGACGAAATCAATATTGTTTGTATCCAAAATCAGGATGCGCATGTCGGTCTGCTGTTTGATGAAATCAAAATAACCCTGCTGAAGATGCTCGAGATATGAGTCATCGATTTTCTGCTCGTAATCGCGGCCACGTTTGCGGATATTATATTGCAAATGATCCACATCGAGATAAAGATACACCATCAGCTCAGGCCTTGGAATATTTGAGAAAATGATATTGAAAAACCTTGAAAACAGGTCATATTCGTCGGGCTGAAGATTCTCACGCGAGAAAATCAGCGACTTTGCCACATAATAATCGGAGATTATGAAATCGTGGAAGAGGTCGAGGTTGCCGAGTTTGTCCTTAAGCTGCTGGAAACGCAACGCGAGAAACGTCATCTCCACCTGGAAGGCGTATTTGTCGGGATTCCCGTAAAACTTGGCCAGAAACGGGTTTTTGTCGGGTTCAAACTCCTCAAGAATGAGTTTCCCATTGAAATCGCGTGAAATGTAAGACGAGAGTGTGGTTTTACCCGCACCCATCGTACCTTCTATAGCCACGTAGTTATATCTCATATCATAATATTTTTACAATACCAGTATCCTTACATTCGTCAAGAAGCTGTATGTTTGTTTTTTTCAATATCGGATGGACATAATCGGGAGCCACGTCGCATAGCGGCAGCAGTGTGAAACGACGCTGGTGCAAACGTGGATGAGGTATTATAACATGTTGTTTTTCAACGACAAGATCATTCCCCCAATACAAAATATCAAGATCCATAGGTCGTGAAACGTACCCCTCATGAGGTGTGGTGCGGTCACGTCCCAACTCTATCTCTATTGCGAGAAGCTCATCCATCAGCTCATCGGGCGACATTTCAGTGTCAACAACCACAACTTGATTTAAAAACCAGTGCTCAGCTTTAAATCCCCATGGCTCGGATTCGTAAAGAAGTGATTTTGCCACAATCTTGCCACACCTCTCCTCCATCAATCTACACGCCTGATTAACAAGAAGTTGGCGGTCGCCAAGATTTGAACCCAACAAAATGAAAACCGATTTCGAAGCCATGAAAAAATTTTTGCCTTACAAAATGCAAATATAATGAAAGAAATCGTATCTTTGAAAAAAATTTTAAACAATGAAACAGTTCTTCAAATTCATGTTCGCCTCATGCCTCGGTTCGGCATTGATGCTCATAGTTTTGCTACTTATAACGATATGGATGGTGGGTTCCAGCTCCAAAAACACAGTGACTGTACAACCCAAAACGGTGCTATACATGAACCTCAACTACGACATACCGGAGAGAACGACAGATGAGGATTTCACCTCGGCACTGCTTGGCCTGCGCGACGGCAACTCCGATATGGCCGGCTTGAACGACATCATAGAAAACATCGATTACGCCAAAAACGACCCCGACATCAGCGGAATATTTTTGGAATTGTCATCTGTCGGCACTTCGACAGCAAATATCGAGGAATTGAGAAATCATATCGTAAGTTTCAGAGAATCAGGGAAGTTTGTGATATCTTATTCGGAGACGATGGCGCAAAACGCATATTATCTTGCCACCGCCGGCGATGAGATTTACATCACCCCTGACGGCATGCTCGACATCCACGGAATGGCTACGCAGGTGATGTTCTACAAAAACCTTTTGGACAAACTCGACATCGAGATGCAGATTGTCAGAGGCCCGAACAACAAGTTCAAAAGCGCTGTAGAACCTTATTTCCTTGACAAAATGAGCGACGCAAACCGCGAGCAGATGACCAAACTTCTCAACTCGATGTGGTATAAGGTGGTGAGCGACATCAGCATTGCAAGAGGCATCGACATGCAGAGAATCAATGAGTTAGCAGATAATTTGTCATTGACATTTGACGCACAAGTAGCTCTTGACGAAAGATTCATCGACGGACTTGCTTATAGAGACGAGATCATTGCTAGAATAAAAGACTTGACTGGCATTGATAAGTCGAAGAAAATCAATATCTTAAACAATACTCAATATGCCGGCGCAAGACCTGCTCCAAAGGCAAAAGCCAATAAGATTGCTGTTATTTACGCCAACGGACAGATAATCGACGGTGAAGGCAACGACAACACAATCGGTTCTATCACCTTGTCGAAAGCCATCCGTGAGGCTCGTGAGAACAAAAAGGTGAAAGCCATCGTGATGCGTGTGAATTCACCTGGTGGCAGTGCGCTGGCCTCGGAAGTCATCCGCCGCGAAGTGGAGTTGGCCAAAGCCGAGAAGCCGTTCATCATCTCTATGGGAAGCTATGCCGCATCGGGAGGCTACTGGATTTCAACCGAGGGCGACTATATCTTCGCCGATCCAACGACTTTGACAGGCTCCATTGGTGTTTTCGGCACTTTCCCGAATGCCAAGAAATTCCTCAATGAGACCGTGGGCTTGACTTTTGACGTGGTGAAAACCAACGAAAACGCTGACTTCGGAACCATTGTCGAACCTTTGACACCTTATCAGATGACGATGTTGCAGAAACATGTTGGCAACACTTACAACGACTTCACCTCCTTGGTTGCACGCACTCGCGGTTTGCGCCAAAGCTATGTCGATTCAATCGGGCAAGGCAGAGTGTGGGCCGGCGTCGATGCCTTGGCACTCGGACTCGTTGACGAGCTTGGCGGACTCGATAAAGCCATCGCATACGCGGCAGAAAAAGCCAATCTGACAGATTATTCGATAAAAAACTATCCGAAACAGAAAGACATGATGGAGATGCTGCTCAACGGAAGCGTTCCGGAGCCATACACCAAGTCATTGATTAAGAATAAATTAGGAAAGAATTACACATATCTCGAGACTTTTGAAAACATTTCAAAGCTCGATGGCGTGCAAGCACTCATGCCATTTTTGATTGTGGAATAGAATCGCAATGATACCCGAACAGTTCGAAGACATAAGATCATATACCGATGAAGAGATTCCATCCGCAATGGAATACTTCACAAACGATGAGACATCTCTTTCGATGGCTAAGCTTGTGCTTCCCGGCAAGTCAGACGACGAGGTGAAGGATTTGTTGAGGAGTATTAAGACAACTGATGAGTTTCAGCACATCATGATGACTCGTTTTGTCAAACTGATTGTTTCAACAACAATGAAAAGTGTTGATACTCAAGGTTTTAATCTTATTGACAGAAAAAAAGCATATCTTTTTACCGGCAACCATCGCGACATCACTCTTGATGCGTTCTTTTTGCAGATGTACATGCTTGAAAACGGGTTTGAGACTTGTCACATCGCTTTCGGCGACAACCTGATATTAAACAATACCATTGACGTTTTCAGCAAGTCGAACAAGATGTTCAAGGTCTTGAGGTCGCAGAATGTCAGAGAGTTAGCGCAAAACTCGCAGCATCTATCCGATTATATCAGGTATCTCATCAGGGAAAACAAGACGGTGTGGATTGCACAACGCAACGGCAGAACCAAGGACGGCAACGACAAGACCGACCACGGTTTGATAAACATGTTTTCGATGTCGGGCGACAGAACGGACTTTGTTTCGAACCTCGCCGAGCTGAACATCACGCCGATTGCAACGTCGTACGAATACGAGCCGTGCGCGATGATGAAAGCTCGCGAAAGCTATTTGAAAGAACGCGACGGCGTGTATGTGAAAAAACCGATGGAAGACATGGACAGCATAGTTTCGGGCATAAAAAAGAAAAAAGGCAGGATGAATATAGCTATCTGTCCTACAATCACTTACGACGACTTGAGACAGTTTGAAGGTGCCGACAAGCACGAGATTGTGCCGGCTGTCGCCTCAATGATTGACAAAAGGATTTACGAAAATTACCGGCTTTACCCCAATAATTATATCGCAAATGATTGGCTATCAGGAAGCTCCACTTTTAAAAAGCATTACACTCAGGAAGAAGAAGATGTTTTCAAAGCCTATTGCGACAAGATTTTCTCGAAACTTTATGAGGAACTCGGAAGCGAGGCTGAAAAACGCTTTACTGAGATTTTATTGGGAATTTACGCGATTCCAGTTGAAAACAAACTACATTGCTAGTTCACCCCATTTGTCGATTAAGTATTGCAAATCTTCTTTCTTTTTGCCGTAAGACCAGTAGAAGTTGTCATCGACTTTGACTTCGGGATGGGCGGCGGGGTTTGCCATAATTTCATCTAAATCAGCGAGTTCCTTCTCGAGGGCATCGATTTGCTCTTCAAGTTTTTTTATTTCCTTTTCAACGCGGCGTTTCTCACGGTCATCGGCTTTTTTAGCCTCGTAGTCGATCTTGTTTTGTGAAACGACTGGTGCCTGTTGCTGCTGAACTTTCTGTTTGCGGTTCAAATCGTCGAGCTCTTTGAGGCGTTTTTCCTCGAGAAAATCATAGATATCGCCAATATATTCCTTGATATGCGGCTTTTTGAACTCGTAAACCTTAGTTGTCAAGCCCTGCAGGAAATCGCGGTCGTGGGAGACTACGATGAGGGTGCCGTCGAACTGCAGAAGTGCCGACTTCAGGATGTCTTTCGAGAGCATATCGAGATGGTTGGTAGGCTCGTCGAGAACCAGCAGATTTGTTGGGAAAAGCAGCATTTTTGCCAATGAGAGTCGCGCTTTTTCGCCACCTGAAAGCACCTTCACCTTTGTGTCGATTGTCTCGCCGCTGAACAGGAACGCACCGAGCAGCGATTTCACCTTCACGCGCATGTCGCCGACAGCGACGTCGTCTAAAGTCTCGAACACAGTCTTGTCAGGGTCAAGCATATCCTGTTGATTCTGAGCGTAATAGCCGATTTTAACCTCATGACCGAGCTTCACATCGCCAGTATGGTCGAGCACGCCGCAGATTATCTTCGCCAGAGTGGATTTTCCTTCGCCGTTGCGGCCGACAAAAGCTATCTTCTCCCCTCTCGGAATAAGCAAATTGATATCGTTGAGGATGTTTTTTTCGCCGTACGATTTCGAGACATGGCTCAGTTCGAGTGTCACCTTGCCGGAATGCGGCGCAGGCGGGAACTTGAAGTGCATCACCGACTTGTCGCGGTCGTCAATCTCGACGATGTCCATCTTTTCAAGCTGTTTCACTCGCGATTGCACCTGTTTCGCCTTCGTTGCTTTATATCGGAAACGCTCGATAAATGCTTCTATCTCCTTTATCTCGCGTTGCTGGTTGTCGAAAGCAGCTTTTTGCATGTCGATACGCTCCTCGCGACGCTCCACAAACTCGGTGTAAGCGCATTTGTAGTCGTAAATCTTGCCACCCGAAATCTCTATGGTTCGTATTGTAATATGGTCGAGGAAGGCGCGGTCGTGCGACACCATGAAGATAGCGCCGTAGTAGTTTTTCAGATAGCCTTCGAGCCACTGGATTGACTCGATGTCGAGGTGGTTGGTAGGCTCGTCGAGAAGCAGCAATTGTGGCTTTTTCATAAGAATCTTGGCAAGCTCCACGCGCATCTGCCAGCCGTTGCTGAACTCGTTCATGGCGCGTGTCATATCCTCGTGGTCGAAGCCGAGACCAACGAGAATCTGCTCCGCCTCGCCTTCTGCCGAGTGGCCGCCGATAAGGGTCAGACGCTCGTTCAAGGCGCTCATTCTTTCGCAAAGCTTCTGATAACTATCGCTTTCATAATCAGTACGTTGCGAAAGTTCATCTTGAAGCTGCGCGAGTTTTTTCTCAATCTGGTGAAACTCCTCGAAAGCCGTCATCGTCTCTTCGAGAACGGTCTTGGTTGAATGTATGTTCTTTTCCTGCGGCAGATAGCCGATTGTGACATCGTCGGACATCACCACGTCGCCGTGCGAAGGCTGTTCGAGACCGGCAATTATTCGGATAAGCGTGGTTTTTCCGGCGCCGTTTTTGCCGACAAGACCGATGCGGTCCTTCTCCCGAATCATGAAATTGATGTCGGTGAAGAGGTCATGACCGGTGAAATGTATGCTCAGATTCTGGATTGAAATCATTGCACTACGACTTTTTTAAGTACGGAATTGCCGTTTTGTGAGACGATATTCATGAAATAGATGCCGCTGTTGAAGCCGCACACGTCAATTGACGACTGCTCGTCGGAATCTGTAACATCAAGAGTGAGAATGAGTTGCCCCATCGCATTGTACATATAAACAGCTTCGAGATTCTCGCCTTTGATGTTTACTGTTGATGTCGTAGGATTTGGCCAAACAGTTACCACAATGCATTCATTTTCCTCGACGTCCCAATGCGGATCCCATATTTTATTGGCAAACTCAGGATAATCGACAAACGGGTTACGGTTGCCCTGAATGCCATACACGGCGTTGTTGCGGTTGATTTCTTTCTCTGAAACCGGATCTTCCTCGTGCCAGCGCAGAAGCATCGTCATCGCCCAGTCTTTGATGAGTGATTTGTTAGTCATATCGGAGGTACTCCAGCCGCTGTCTTCCTGGTAGTAGCGCACGCTGACGTACATGAGGGCGCGTGCGATATCGCCTTTATAATCGTCGATTGGTTCGAACACTGTGCCACTATAACCGCTGACTGTGTTGTTTCCGAGTTTTCCACCGTTTCGCGATGTCCAAGTAGCATTCCCGACCTCTCCGAAAGCATAGTTTCCACGTTTGTTATTGACCCAGCCATCGGTAGGATAAACATGATGAAGGTCAGTCTTTTCTGTAGCATCATTACTCGTCCACGACTGTGCCCAGAGGTGCTCGCGGTTGTAGCAGTCGCCTTCGCCGTTGTAGCTTCCGCATTGGTCGGTGCCTAAAACAAATTGATAAGGTGGCGTGCCATTGGGTACATCAGAATAAATATCCCAAACAAAATTGGTTCCCGGCTTCTTATCTGTTTGATAGTAAGAGTCCCACAGTCCACCATAAGAAGTATGATTATCGTTCTTAATTATGCTATGCAGTTTTGTCTTCAACGCATTTCCAGTGAGGCCTTCAGTGCCGTTGTAATACCCTTGAGGCTGGGCATTGATGGTTACAGCTGCAAGTAAGAGAACTAATAATATGTATAATCTTTTCATATTCAATAATTTAAAGATTCAAAATTTAATATTTATAGATTCAATACACCATTTTTTCACAACGGTCGATGATAGTATCCACATAACGTCGCGCTTCTGCAATTGGGTCTTTTTGTTTCATAGCTTTTACTTTTCAATTCAAAAAAAACAATTATTATGATTTCCGATGCAAAGTTACGATTAAAAATCGAACTGAGTATGACGATTTGAGAAAAATTTGCGGTTTTTGGATTTTTTTAACTCATTTTGCAGGAAAATGACAAGTTTTGTTAAAAAAAATTGACAACAAAAGCCGTTAAGGCAGCCGCTATAGTATGAAGTTATCTCCGACGCGAGGCTTCGTCATCCTCCGCGCCTGTTGCTCAAAATCAACTATGATATGCTAATTGTCTGCGGCCAAGCGGAAGCCCAGAATGATGTACCCGTTGTCTTGGGTGCGGTAGTCCCGATTCGATACTCGGCAGTGCTTCGCGTAGTAGTTCCAACCGCCACCACGGCACACGCGGCTAGAGCCTGTAGAATGCCCATGTGGATTCGTTTGACTTCCACTGCTATAGTTTCCGTACCAGTCCTGGCACCACTCCCAAACATTGCCTGTCATGTCGTAGATACCGAGTTCATTAGGCGATTTCGTCCCCACAGGATGTGTCATGCTTCCGCTGTTACTTGTGTACCACGCAACATTGTCAATACTATTGCTGCCGCTGAATTTGTAACCGTTACTCTTGTTTCCACCTCTTGCCGCATACTCCCATTCCGCCTCGGTTGGCAAACGGAACGTTTGACCCGTTTTCCCTGTAAGCCATTTGCAGAAAGCCTTAGCGTCATTCCAACTCACATGTATAACCGGATGATTATCCTCCGAACTATTTCTTACAGAACCATTGGCATTGCATTTCCAGTTTACGCCGTTTTTTTTCTCCCATGTTGACCCTGTCCATACCCACGACCATCCTTCTTTATCGGCATCTGTCCTGTAATTTGTTTCATTTACAAATTCTCTAAAAACACCAACAGTAACTTCGAATTTTCCGATGTAGTAATCACTCAATGTAACAATGTGCGCAGGTTTTTCATCATCCTCACAATCACCACCTTGTTCAGAGGTTCCTCCCATTGTAAACGTGCCACCTTTAACAGCTATCATCTCAAACGATACGCCGTTAACGGTGAAGGTCTTGTTATGAAAAGCCTCCTCATAGGCTTTTTTTCTAGCCTCTTCTGCTGCTTTTGCTTCAGCTTCTGCTTTCGCCTTTACCTTGGCTTCCGCTTTCGCCAAATTCCTCAAAGCCTCCTTCGCATCCTCATTGCCTTGGTCGGCGGCTTTCTGCCACCAATATTTTGCATCCTTCACGCTTTTTGTGACACCTATGCCTTGGTAATATATGGTTCCCATATAATTCTGTGCCTGTGCATGGCCATTTTCGGCAGCTCTACGAAACCATTTCACGGTTTTGTCAACATCCGGTTTTATTTTCAAATCTTTATTTCCTTTGTTATATAGCTCGCCAATTCCGAACTGCGCTTCAGCAAGAGATAAACCACTTGCTTTACGTAGCATCTCAACTGCGTTGTCATCACTCTTAGATACTCCCCAACCTTCAAGATACATTACAAACAATATGCTTTGCGCTTCTTTTGCCAAGTCCCCACCTTTTTTTTCAACTTTTAACAATAATTCCGCGGCTTTATTGAAATCCTGCGGGACACCTTTACCGTCAGCATAAAGACTTGCCAACACATACTGTGCGTCAACCATATCGTAAGCTGCCGCCCTTTTTGCCCATTTTGCAGCTTTTTCATAATCTTGTGGTACTCCAACACCGCCATAATACATGACAGCCAGCATGTTTTGAGCTTCAGGATAGTCTTTTTCGGCAGATTTTTTCAGCCATTCGGCAGATGTCTCATGGTCTTCTTCAACACCAAGTCCGTTCAAATAAAGATCGGCTATATTGTATTCAGCCTCGGCATTGCCTTTTTCGGCAGCTTTCTGGAAGCATGCCATTGCCTCGGTGTAATTCTCGTTTTCAACATGGTTCTTGCCTTGTTCAACAAGCTCTTCAGGTGTCGGACCGCATGCCGTCATTCCCAAAACGGCAATCAAAACGATAATAAGTAGTTTTTCATGATACAATGTATTTAAACTGCAAAATTAGGAAATGATTTTGGAAAATGCAAAAAAAATGGGATTCCTCGCTGCGTTCGGAATGACAACGGGCTAAATGATCGCCACGATGCCAGTGGCGAGTATCGCTAAGGCTGAAACGAAATTTAACAGACTGTTAATCAATAACTTGGTTTGTGAAAATTTGGTTCCGATTCCGATGAATCCCCAAATAAGCGAGATTCCTATTATATATAAAGGTGTGATTTTTCCAAATAAAGGCAAAAATGCAGCATCAGCTATCAATCCGGCGATTAAAGCATTGATACCCAAGGCGATAGATAAGATTATCAACTGTTTTGGTTTGTCGATAAGGAAAAGGTTCTTTCCGTTTTTGATTTTCAGTGTGTCCATCACCATTCTGAAAGCTATCATGAAACAAATGAGGAGGACGATGACTTTGGCATAGCCAACGAATTTATACATAAAAGTGCCGCCAAGCAGCGAGCCGAGCCAATAAAGGAGCCCCTGCCCTGCCGATAACGCCAACACAAAAAGCATGTTACGCCACCAACCGTTCTTTTTCTCGACGTTAAAGGCGGTGGAGGCGACGCAGACGCAGAATGTTAACGCTATGACGAATACGTAATACATTTTTCAGTTGGCAGTTACCAGTTAGCAGTTACCAGTTGGGCAAAATGTTAACTGGTAACTGCAAACTGCAAACTGGTAACTATTTAAGGCGTTTAAACTGGCAGGTGAAGTGACGCATCAGTTCAGCTTCCCAGGTGATTTCCAAACCACGTTTGATGGTGTCGCGGCGGTCGTAAACGTTCTTAAGAGCGGCTGCGATGACGTCCATGTGGTTGTTGGTGTAAACACGGCGTGGGATGCAGAGACGCACGAAGTCGTTGCCACCGAAACGGTTCTCACGTGTGACAGGGTCACGGTCGGCGAGGACGTAACCGATTTCGCAAGCGCGGATACCGGCTTCGAGGTAGAGCTCGCATGTCAAGGTCTGAGCCGGGAACTCTTCCTTAGGGATGTTGGTCAAAACCTTGTCGGCATCGACGAAGATAGCGTGGCCACCTGCAGGACGCTGGTAAGGAATGCCGTATTCATCCAATTTTGAAGCGAGGTAGTGCACCTGTTTGATACGTGTCTCGACCATGTCGAATTCGATGTTTTCCTTCAAACCGACGGCGAGAGCGTCCATATCACGGCCGTTCATACCACCGTAGGTGAGGAAGCCTTCGAACGGGATGCAGAACAACTTGGCGCCTTCGTACCAGTCCTTCTTATTTGTTGCGATGAAGCCGCCCATGTTGACGAGAGCGTCTTTCTTTGCTGACATTGTCATTGAGTCGGCATAGCTGAACATCTCTTTCACGATCTCGCGGAGGGTCTTGTTTTCGTAACCTTTCTCGCGTGTCTTGATGAAATATGCGTTCTCGATGAAACGTGCACTGTCGATGTTGACCGGCACGCCGTATTTATGGCAGAGTGCGCAGGTCTCGCGGATGTTCTGCATTGAAACAGGCTGTCCACCGACGGTGTTGTTTGTCACTGTCAGGACGAAGAACGGGACGTTGCCTTTGTTCTCTTTCAAAATCTTCTCGAGTTTTTCGAGGTCGACATTGCCTTTGAAAGGAGCTTCGAGCTGTGTGTCGTAAGCCTCACGCACTGTGACGTCGATAGCGAATGCCTTACGGCTCTCGATATGACCCTTTGTTGTATCGAAGTGAGCGTTGCCCGGGATAATCTGACCTGGCTTCACGAGATATGAGAACAGCACGTTCTCAGCTGCGCGACCCTGGTGTGTTGGGATAACGTATTCAAAACCAGTGAGTTCGGTGATGGTGTCTTTCATGTGATAGAATGAACGAGCACCGCCGTAGCTCTCGTCGCCCATCATCATGGCGCTCCACTGACGGTCGCTCATGGCGCCTGTGCCAGAGTCGGTCAGGAGGTCGATATAGACGTAGTCGCTCTTCAGCATAAACACATTCTGATGGGCTTCGTTGAGCCACTTCTCACGTTGTTCGCGAGTGGATTTCTTGATAGGTTCAACCATCTTGATTTTCCACGCTTCTGCAAATGGTAATTCCATGATATTCAATATTTTAATTTAAAAATTCAAAGATTTAAAGATTTAAAATTCCTTATTACTAAAAGGTGTGCAAAGGTACGATTTATTTTTGGATTGGCAAAATTTCTTTTATTAAATTTTTTTAATTTTTTTATTCATTTTTCAAAAAAAAATTGTTATTTTTGCAAGTTAAAATTCATTTGACAATGAAACGAGCAGTTTTTTTTAGGTTTTTAGTCTTAGCGGCTATTATATTATCGACTATGACTGCCATGGCGCAATTTCCTCCAGGGGGCGGCGGCAGACCTCCAGGAGGCAGACCTCCAGGAGGCAAATTCCCTGGCGGCGACAGGCAGTGGAATCAGGAGACACAGCAACCTACTGTCAAGAAGAAAAATAGAGTGCGTGAGGGCGATACTTTCACAGTGGTCGGCACATTGCTTGACGCAAAGAACAACGAGCCGTTGCCGTTTGTCAACCTCGCGGTGCTCGACTCCATCGACAGCACTTTCGTGAAGGGCGGAGTCACCAACATTGACGGCGTTTTTGAGCTACCCGACATTCCGCAGGGAGCGTTTTTGCTACGTATCACTGCCATTGGATATGAGTCGAAGATGCATCCTTTCAACGTGACGAACAACACTGATTTGGGTGTAATAAAATTACATGAAGGGGCGATAACCCTTGATGCTGTGGTGGTTACAGCCGAGAAGCCGTTGTACGCCATGGATGGCGAGAAACTCATTTATAATGTGAGTGAGGACCCTTCGATTCAGACTGGCACCACAGAAGACGCATTACAGAACGCGCCGGGTGTAGAGGTTGACGTGGAGGGCAACATCACGCTGCGAGGTGTGTCGAGCGTGGAGATTTGGATTAACGACAAGCCTTCGAAGTTGACGGAGGAGAACCTGAAGACGTATCTCCAGACCTTGCCGGCGAACGCTATCGCGAGAATAGAAACCATTACCAACCCATCGGCGAAATACGCCACCGACGCCGAGGCCGTCATCAACATTGTGACATCGGCGCATATCAAGAGCAACCAGTTTGTGAGTTTCGGCGTGAACGGCTCCAACCAGCCTTTTGTGTCGCCATGGGTGAGCTATATGTGGAAAAAGGAACGCTTGAGTGTCAACCTGTTTGCAGCAGGACGTTTCAGCGACCGCGACAACACCACCGACGCTTGGGCTTTGCGCCGCCGTTACAACGACAGCATCAGTGATTATGAGAACACCTGGGCCGACACAACTTACCAACGTGACGACAACCGCAGCGTGAGCGGCAACATCTTCATGAATGTGGATTACGAAATCGACACGTCGAGTAACATCTCATTCGACGCGGGAGGTTTTTATAACTTCAACGGTAACAAGATGTTACGCTCGGAACGCCAGACATATTACTATCTGGATTCCATACCGATGTATTCGCAGCTCTATGCCGACACCACACGCAGCAAGACAGACGGCGATAACATCTTCGGGCATTTCGGCATCGACTATACGAAGAAGTTCGACAACTTTGGCCACAACCTGACCATCGGGTTGAACTCCCGTATCAGAAATAACTCCAGCGAGCAGTGGTACAACCGTTTCTACGATGTTTATACCGACCTCGACGAACACCGTTACATGCTCACCAAGCAGAACACCTACGGTTTTAACCTCGATGCGCGCTACAACCGTCCTTACAGTCAGAATGGCGAGATGAGCTATGGTTTACGCGCTGATTATCAGAACACTGACAACAAATACGACCGTTACAACGATGAAGACGCGACTGTCATTGATGAATTGCGCGCCTATCATTTCAAAGGCAAGGAGAGCAGCATCAACGCCGATGTAAACTGGACTCACCGCTGGGGCGGATTCACTTTGAGCACAGGATTAGGCATAGGCAACGACAAGGTTTGGTACCAATACATCAGCACCATGCCGTTTGCCGACGACAGCACAATGTATTTCCTCACCTTCCGTCCGTCGATACACCTCACCTACCGCACAACGAATATGCACAACCTCAAACTAAACTATTCGATGAAGATGTCGCATCCGGGCGAGAGTCAGGTGACGAAGTATAGGATTTACGGCGAAAACAGCTATTCTACTGGTAACCACAAAGGTTTGGACAACGGCTACACCCACAGCGTGGAGGCCGGCTGGCAGAAGTTCTTCGAGCGTTTCGGCAACATCGGCTGGGAGGCCTACGGACGCTTGAGCACCAACGAGATAAGCAACCTCACCGACTCGGAATACGACCAATATCTCGACCGCATCGTGAGTTTCTCGGTGCCTTACAACCTCGGTCATTCATGGCGTTACGGAACATCGGTGAACATGACATACCGTCCGTCGGGATTCTTCAACGTGAGACTGTATGCCAACGTGTATAACTACGGCTATCACATGGAATACGACCGTACCGATGAGTTCGGAAACGTGAAGCACACCATCAACGAAAACGACAAATGGTCGTGGAGTGTACGTGTCAACGGCTGGACAAAAGTCTTTGACAAGTATCAGATCACGATGGCGTTAGGTTACACCTCGCCGACCATCAGTCTGGCATCGGAACGCAAGGCTCGTTACTGGTTCAACATCGGAGCAAGAAGCGACTTCTTCAACAGAAAGATGTCGGTGTTTGTCAACGTGCAGGACCTCTTCAACTGGGGTGCGCAGATAGGCTCCGGTTCGAGCAACACCAACCCATACTATCTTACCGACAGCACCAACAAGATGATAAACAGCCGATACATCTCTGTTGGCATCACATTCCGTTTCGGAAAGATGGAGCTTGAGAGAAGCGCTAAGGAAGGATCGAGCGAAAGCGGAGACAGCCTTGAGTAGTTGGCAGTTAGCAGTTGGCAATTAAAAATTGATAATAAACAGTTTTAAGTTTAATAATTAAAATTTAAAAATTATGAAGACTAGTAACAAATTTTTCGCCGAGTTGTTCGGCACATTCGTTTTGGTTTTCGGAGGTTGCGGCACAGCACTCTTCGGACATGTTGGTTTTCTTGGCGTAGCTATCGCTTTCGGCTTGACAGTTGTTGCTATGGCATACGGAATCGGTCACATCTCAGGGGCTCATTTGAACCCTGCAGTGAGCTTTGGCGTTTGGGCTAACGGACGCATGAGCTTCAAAGAGATGCTCGTTTACTGGGGAGCGCAGATTCTTGGCGGCATCATCGCCGGCGCCTTGCTTCTTGTTGTTTGGAAGTCTGCAGACATGGGCCAGACAGGCGTTTTCGCAGCCAACGGTTATGGCGATGCCTTCCTGAAGGCTTGTGGCGGTCCTAACGCAGGCTACATGTCGGTTTCGGCAGGTGGCGCCTTCCTCATCGAGGCATTGCTTACATTCGTGTTCTTGATGGTCATCCTCGGTGTAACCGACAGTCGTCATGAGAACGGCAAGTTTGGCGGTCTCGCCATTGGTCTCACCTTGACACTCATCCACCTCATCAGCATTCCGTTGACAAACACATCTGTCAACCCTGCACGTTCACTTGGCGTGGCATTGTTCTCAAACAGCCCGATCAAAGAGTGGAGCGCATGCGGTCAGCTGTGGCTGTTCATCGTGGCACCGCTCGTTGGAGCTTGCCTCGCTGGACTCGCTTACAAATGCATCACAGGATGCTGCAAAAAATGTGAAAAATAAAAAATTGATTATTTGATTGATTAAAGTCATTAGTCGTCATTATCGAGCTGCCACCTTCCTACGGAAGCTGAAGGCTCTCTAATTGACGACTAATGGCTTTTCTATTTGATCGATTATAATTTTTAGTCATCATTTTACAGCTGCCACCTTTCTTCGAAAGCTGAAGGCTGCAAAATTGATGACTAAAAATTTTCTAAATGTGCGTTATTTTACGAATTTCCCCATTTTGACGTTACCGTTAAAGTCAACGGATTCAATGAGATAGGTGCCTGATGGGAATTTTGTGATGTCGATTTCAACAACAGTTTGACCTTTAACCGAAACCTTTTTCAGAGTTTGGCCTTTCATATTGAAAATTCTAAGCTTTTTCAAGCCTTCCGATTGGATTTTTATTGATGAAGAGGCTGGATTCGGGTAGATTTCCAGAGAATCAACATTTGATGTGTTTTCCTCCACTGCATTTGGGGTGTAGATATCCTGGCCGTCGGTGAGCCATTCGAGGCTGAAGCGGTAGAAGACGGTGGAATAGCCCGTGGTGCCGTTGGGTTCCTCTTCGACGTAGAGGCCGATGGTGCCGTCAGGAAGGATGCAGAGCGACGAGTAGGCCGAGCTGTATGGCACTATGCATTTGCTCACAGGCCACGTCTGACCCTCGTCGTAGCTGATATAAACGGTGACATCGGTGCGCTGCGTGCCGTAAGGAACCGAATGCAGCAGTCGGTTGGCGTTATGTCCTTGACTTACAGATGTATAGCGGATCAGGTCGCCATTGCATGCCGGTGCAGTGATGTCGTTCCACGTTGATGTTGTGGGTTGCCACGTCTCGCCGCCATTTTCGGAGATATTGTACCAGCGTTTGCCGCCGTGACGGATGCTCATGAGGATGCGGCCGTCAACGAGTTCGGTGACTTTTGCCTCATCACCGCCAGTGGATGCGCGACCAGATACGTGCCAGGTGACACCATTGTCATCGGAATATACCGCATAGTTGTTCAGCGACTGCGCCGAGCCTTCGCGAATGGCGGCAACAAACATGATACGGCCAGTTGATGTAAGAAGACCATTGCCAGAGCCGAAGAACGAGGCGCGCCATGTGGTCTGATTAGGATAGATACAGTTGTCGCCGAAAATAAAATGTGTGATATCTTCAGGCTCGGTCCATGTTGCACCATTATCGTAACTATATGATTTATAAGACCTTATAGGGCTGCTTGGTGTTGAGTTCCAGAGGCCGACACCGCCAACGAAGACAGCGATGAGGCCGTTGTCGTCGTTACTCCAGGCGAGGGCGCAGTCGCCGAAGCCGTGGTTGTAGCCGGTGCCCAGCGCGATGGTGTAAGGCTCTGTCCATGTGTGGCCGCCATCGAAGCTGCGGTTGCACACTATGTCGATATCTTGAGGGAGGTCGCCCTCATTGTATTTGCGTTTGTCGGTGGCCGCCACGATGGTGCCGTCTTTTGCAGTGATGACAGCAGGAATGCGGTAATTGGCCGAGCTGTAGTCGCCAGGCTGGTAAAGCATCGTCTGTGCGAGTATTATCTCGCGGCTTCCGACTGGTGAAGGATTCGCCACAGTGTAAGTCTCGTCAGCGGTGGTGATTGACTTTAGCGACGCATCGATGACATTGCCTTCGGTACCGTTGTCGGCGACATCGGCGGTAATCCAGAGATAGTTAGTGCCTGAGACGAGGTTTCCTTGCAGGTTACAGACGATATCGCCAGCGGCAGGATTCGCTGTGCCAAGCAATGTAGCGCCTTGCAGATGACGATGGTCGAATGTGCTGACCGCACCAGTTGAGAATACTTTAATCTCCTGAATATCAGAAAGTTCCATTGTTCCTTCAAGATTCAGTGTCAATGAATTAAGGCCGACGACAGCGTTATCGCCGCCATATGCGACTGCGGCTTTGAGAATCACGTCGTTGGGATTGCCGCGGCCAGTGAGACGAGTGTCCTGGGTCAAGGTAACGTTGAGAATTTGCTGTCCACCGAAAGTAAAATTCATCAAATCGGCAGTATGGCCGTGGCCAGAGATGTCGGCGAGCTGGTTGTTTGTGACGTTTGCCGTAGAAAAATCGTATGCAGCCAAGAGGTTTGCCTGCATCTCTGCAGTGAGTTCTGCAATATCGTTGTGATAATAATCGGTCATCAAATCCTGATATGTGAGTGGCATGCCATAAAAACGCACGTTGCCGAAGGAGCCGTTGCAGAAGTTTGTTGGCTGTCCGTTGGAGTTGCCCGCACCAATAAACACGTCGTGGGTGTTTGTGACCGCCCAGTTGTTAAGCGTGGCCGACCATTCGTTGTTGGTGTTCAGATCGTGATAAATCCTTATAATATTATTGGTTCTGTCAACAATCAGGGCGAAATGCATCCATTCGCCGGCGGGGATTGTCACTCCGGTATAGACCGAAAGTGCGTGTCCGGAAGTGGATGTCGGGGTGTTGAGACCCAGCGACTGTCCTTCACTGCCAGTGCCGAAAAACTCATATCCTGTACGCTCATCGCCAGCGCTTTGAACCGACATATCGCGTTTACAGATATAACGTTGTGCGCCGTTATATGTCTCGTTTCTCACCCATCCGGTCAGGGTGAAGCTCTGGTCGGCAGCGATATTAAAATCGCTGTGATGCGGAATTCTCATATATTGGTCATTACCGTTGAAAGTGATGAAATGGTCAGGCTGTGCTGACAAAATCGCAGCAATCATCACAAAGAGGAGGGTAAGGATTCTATTCATTTTCATAACGAAATTATTAATTAGTTGGGGCAAAGTTAATTAATTTTATGGAATATCTTGAAAATTATTTGGATTTTTTATATTTTTGCATTGTCAATTAAAATTTGGGATATGGGAACAGTATATCATGACATAACAGAGCAGGACAAGGCCTTCATGCGCGAGGCGATAAGACTGGCGACTGAGAGTGTGGAAAATGGTGGCGGACCTTTCGGTGCCGTCGTTGTGAAAGACGGTGAGATTGTTGCGGGTGCTGCCAACAGCGTGACTCTCGACAACGACCCGACTGCTCATGCCGAGGTCAACGCGATACGCAAAGCGTGCAGAAAACTTGGCACTTTCAACCTATCGGGATGTGTGGTTTACACCTCTTGCGAGCCATGTCCGCTATGCCTCGGAGCACTTTATTGGGCACATATCGACAGGATTTACTACGGAAACTCGAAAAAAGACGCTGCCGACATCGACTTCGACGACGACTTCATCTACGCGGAACTGGCGAAACCATATCACATGCGCAACATTCCGATGATTCACATGCTTGGCGACGAAGCCATTACAACATTCCGCAGATGGACTGAAAAATTGGACAAGACGGAGTATTAATCCTAGTCAACAATCACATTTTCGGGCTTCACGCCTAAGGCGATGACAGCTTTTTCTGCATCTTCGACATCATCGAAAAGTATGATGTTGTGGTTTGCGTCTTCCATCGCGACGAAGAAATTGTCGGCTACAGGGCCTTTGAGAATCTTCGTTCCGATGGCGTTCAAATCGAGTTTATTGTTCATTATCATCTGCTTACGCAATGCCGAGTTGTCGGTCCAGATGGTGAGACGGCCTTTCAGACCGATTTTTTCGCCAATTTTATAAAGGCTTTCGAGACGAATCGGGTCGTAGAGGTCTTCCTCAAACAATGCAAACACTTTGACACCTGAATTGACGATATGGGCGGTGTTGTCGGGCTGTATTCTTGCCACAAAACCACTCTCGGAATTAAGCAAATCCCTGTCAATCTTGGTATATTCTCGTTTTGTCTTGCTTAATGCAAGTTCGTCGCTGATAATCTGCACCAGTTTCCCGCCAAGGGCTTTGACAATATTTTTAAGGTCATTGACACCCAAGAAAAGCATCGGATCCCAGATGTTGTCGGCCAAAGTCAGAATGATGTCGCCAGCAATGACCCCATTGAAGAATTTTTTAGCTACAGCGTTGATTTCCATATTCTTGCGTGGAGCTTCCATATCAATCCAAGCGGTAAGATGCTCGTCAATACCGGCTTTTTTGCCAATTTCGTCGAGTTTATCGACTCTAACAGGTGTGAGGCGTTTTGCTCCGATATATCCGGCCAGCTTGCTCCAGTCGTCTTTGATGAAACGGTATGCCAATGTGCTTCCATCCGGCTTGATGACGGCGATGAAATACATGTCGGGAGCGCCTTTGCCGCGGCGTTGGGCACTATCTTCGCACCATTCGAGGAAGCCTTCCGGCACTTCGTGCGGGCTGTTGCCTTCTTTCACCATCATCGCAAGACCTTTAAAGGCATCGGCGTCTTCGAGCAAGGTGCCACGGTAGAACCAGTTCCACGCATAAGTCATGTTGCGTTTGAGGCCGTATTCGCCGAGATAATAGATATTTCCAAGTCTTGCAGCAGCCGGACCGAAACCTATCTTATAGTCATGTTCGAGAGCTTCGACAATCTTTTTTGCCGTCTCCTTGCGCTCTTCATTATCTTGTTCCTCGTATTTCTCACCGAGAAGCTGGGCGCGCAAGGTGAAACAGCCAGGCACATCGTCGTCGCAGTCCATGTCGATGACTGATTCAAACATTTCTTTTGCCAGAGGATTCATGCCTTCGAGCTGAACGGCATTTTTCTGATAGGCAGCCTCTTTCATATCTGAAAAAACGGCCTGCTCATAACATTCAACGGCCTTGGCTTTGTTGCCGATTTTGTTGTAGGCATCGCCGAGGACGACATAAAAATATGGATAATTTAACGCCACCTCGTCCTCGTCTTCGCCCAAAATGTCTTTTTCGATGAATTTTATAACCTTTTTCGGATCTGATTTATAGCCATGACGCCCGTAAATCATGTCTTCAAGCTTCATTTTCAGAGCCATCATGCCGCCTTCTTCGATACCTTTTTCGATGAGGCTGTCGTAATCGCCGAAGTCCTCAGGGTCGATGTAGCCAAATGTGAGCATCTGCGCCAATCCTGCGTAGGCGTTGCCGACTCCGTTTTCCGCAGCAGATTTGAAAAACTCGGCGGCCAGGTCGGTGGAGTCATCGTCTGGCTTCACCCAAAGATGGTAGCGGCCCATGACATATTGCGCCTCGCCGCTGCCGCTGTCGGCCATAAACTTGACGTCTGCAATCTGTTCGGGAGTGAACTTAAACAGACGAGTGTCGATGTCGGCGTTATTTAAAATTTCCTCGTCAAACTCTTCTTCGTATTCGTCATCTTCGCCGGGTTCGTTCTCTTCTTCGTCTTCCTCATCCTCTTCGTCCTCGTCATCGGCAAAATATTCGTCGTAAACAATTTTTATCAGTTCATCTACGGCTTCATCGCCATCAACACCAAACTTTTCGGCAAGACCGGCGATATAGGCACGCTCGTTTTCATCAATTTCGCCATCGACCATCATTACAAGGACCATGTTTTTCAGGAATTCGAACTTATCCTCGTCATCTTCCGGCACAATTGTCTCAAGTTTGGTTTCGTCAATATGCTGATACGCCTCTATACATGCGTCAAAATCGGCTTCGGTAAGGCCTAAATTCTGTGCAATTTTGATGATTATGTTTCTTTCTGCTTCCGAGATATTTCCGTCAATTCCTGCGATAGACATCAGGTTGACGATATGAGCCATATTTGTGTTTTTCGACGTTGTCATAGTGTATTTTTTTAGGAAAAAAACGGTACAAATATATAAAATTCTGATAAAATCAAACAATTCTTTACAAAACTATTCTTACAAAAACCGGATAATGGTCGGAAGGGTTGCGGCGTGTTGTGTTGCTGAACCAGATTTCCTGCGGCGCATCGGAGGCTTTTTCAGCTTCAGCGGAGGTCTCGTTCTCGGTCCAGTAGCTGTTGGTGAGAACGCCGTAAGCCTCAACTTTTGTTGACGGTGACACGAAGACGTGATCGATGCGGCTGGTGGTGAAATATTCTGTTTTGAACGCGTTGAAGGTGCCGTTTTCGGCGAAGCGAATGCGGGCTGCGTCGTAGGAATCTTTCAGCAAGCCGGAATTTGTAAAGATTGTATAAATCTCGTTGGTCTGGTCGACGTTGAAGTCGCCTGTGAGGATGACGGGGGCGCCTTTTGCGATTTCTTGGATGCGGGCCACTACGAGTTTCGCGGCTTCACGACGTGCAACTACCCCGACATGGTCCATGTGAAGGTTGAAGAAATAAAATGTTGTGCGGTCTTTTTTCTTCTTGGCGTTGATTTGGAACTTACCCCAAGTGCAGATGCGGATGCAGGCGGCATCCCATCCGAGACCAGGTTTTTCAGGCGTCTCGCTGAGCCAGAAGTTGCCGTCTTCAAGTAGCGTCAGCTGGTCTTTTTTATAGAAGATAGCTTCATGTTCTCCTCCCCTTTCGCCGTCGTCGCGACCTATGCCGATGTAGTCGTAGCCGTCGAGATTTGCTAGAAGATCTTGAAGCTGACCATAAAGCACTTCCTGCGCGCCGAAAATCAACGGATTCATGAAGTTGACCTGATCGCAGATCACCTGGCAGCGCTTGGTCCAAACATTGCCGTTGAGGCTGTCGCCGCGATTTTTATAACGGATGTTATACGAGCCGACAAGCATCTCTTGAGCGCTAACCGATAGCGCTAAGATGCTGAATATGGCAATAAAAATAAGCTTTTTCATTATTCCAGGATTTGATTTGTGTGATTTTTCGTATCGACTTTGCCGATGGCATCAATGATAATGCCGTTTTCATCGATGACGTATGTTGTGCGGAGGATTCCTTCAGTTGTTTTGCCGTACATTTTCTTTTCGCCCCAGGCTTCGTAGGCTTTGAGGATTGTGAGGTCGGTATCGGCGATGAGATGGAACGGCAGCTCATATTTTGCGATGAACTTCTGGTGCGAGGCGGCGCTGTCGCGGCTCACTCCCAACACGTTGTAACCCAATGCGATAAAGCGATTATAATTGTCGCGGAGGTCGCAGGCTTCGGCGGTGCAACCCGGGGTGCTATCCTTCGGATAGAAATACAAAACGAGCTTCTTTCCAGCGAAATCGCTCAGCTTTACGACGTTTCCGTTTTCATCGATGCCCTCGAAATAAGGGGCTTTTTGACCTTTTAATAACATGATATTGATTGTTTATTATTTTGATGAATGTTTACCATGGCTGGTGTTTTTTCAGATATTTGTCACGTTGTTCTGACGAAAAATCAAGATAACCCCAAGGAGTGCCTACAAAGTTATGAAATACGATATGATCATTATATGGTATTCCACATTCTCCACATGTTAATGCTCTATCTTTCTCTTCATCTGTCATTGGACGATTGAACAATTCATAATAAAAACGGTCAGGACCACGATACTTCCAAGACAAGTTTATCTTATCGTATTTATCAGAGTAACATATTCCTATACAGCCAACATCCTTTAATTTTTTCTGAATATTGTCAACTTCCTCGTCATTCAATCCGACAAGCAATAACAAAGAATTTACATTTGAATTATGATCCCATTTGATGTAGTCTTCTTCCCCAATTGGTCGTACAACCAATTTTGAAATCTCATAATCTTTATCAAACATCAAATCAACGTAGCAACTATCGTCAATAGCGTTTACAAAATAATCACATAGCTCTTCAATACCAGTTTTATTTTTCTCATAATGCTTTGCCATTCTCTCAGCAAAAATGGAGTGTGTTGAATTATAGAAACAATAAGTTCCGAAAAAAAGTACATTAAAAGCACCCCAAATAATAATCGCTTTATTCCATTTGTTTTTCAGATTTCTGAATGCCAATATTATTAAAACAATGGCAGCAAATACAGCTGTCAATGTTACCAAAAACAAAATAAAAAATACAAGAAATGACTCTATATCTATCCATCTTAATACAATAAATAACGTAATAATGAAAAAAGGAAGCAGCATCCAGATGCCGTGAAATAGGTCTATTTTTTTATTTTCCATAATACTTTGTTTTATTTTTCAACGACAAAATTAAGAAAAAAATTATAATAACCAGCTACACGAAGCAAAAAAAACATTACTTTTGCAGTAAACATAAAAAACATTAAAAATGAGTGAGACGACACTATTAAATTTGCGCGACTATCTCTTCGGAACACTAACCGAAAGCAATATGCTATGGTTAGCCAAACAGCTATTGGAACATGTGAAAACCGAAGAAAAACATTTGAAACCATATACAATTGAAGAAATCGACATCATGTTAAACGAAGCAGAAGCTGATTTTGAAACAGGTAATTATTTAACAAACGAAGAAGTTTTTAACAAAAACAAATAAAATTTATGAAAATAATATGGAGCCGTAAAGCAGCTTCATCATTTCACCAAATTGAAACCTACATTTTAAGAACATTTGGAGAGAAAACCCAGAAAGAGTTTACGGAAGAAGTTGAAGATATTGTTAACACCTTGACAATCATGCCAGAACTTGGCAAAATAGATCCGCTATTTGCACACAGAAAACAACTTTATCGAAGCATAATTGTTCGAAGGTTGAATAAGATTGTTTATTACATCAAAGATGATACGATTAGAATTGCAGCAATGTGGGACACAAGACGTGAACCTAAAGCGCAAGCTAGAGAAGTGAAATAAAAATCTCTTTTATTTCCGTTTCCTCATCAATCATTTGTCTCAGTTTCTCTAATCTTGCGGCATTTGGAGATTCAGGAAACCAAAGCTTCAAGTATCCGTTGCGGCCGTATTTCTCGTGGAGGTGCTGCAACATTCGGTCGTATTGCTGTTCCTTGGAGAGCTCGGGATAGTGGTCGAGACCGTATTGAATAGTACGCTTTACGATGGTTTCAGGGTCGATGAAGCGGTCGGCTTCAGCCACGATGCGGCCGTAGATGGTGCGAGGCTCGTGTTTTGCTGAGGCGCGGTGGTCTTCAGCGGCATCGGCCATGGTTTGAATCTGCTCCTCTGTAAACCATATCCGAAGATTCTCATCGGCTTTGATAATCTGTGCCGACACCTCATGATGATGCTCACGACCCTCGCAAAGACCGGTGTCGTGATATGCCGCGATGACATAAACCATGTTTACATCCACATCTAAAAATTTAGATATTTCAAGACTTTGCTGGATTACCATATTGACATGGTCACGCTGATGTGCCGCGTCGAAGTTGTCGTAACGTGGAATGATTTCGGATTCGATATAAGAGACTATGTCGGGATTAATTTTCATATGACAAAAGTACAAAAAATCACAAATAACAAGTCCATTTTTCAAAAAATCCGTATTTTTGTAGCATCATGAAAAATACAAAAAAAGTAATCCTCATCACTGGAGGAAGTTCGGGAATCGGGTATGACTCAGCGATAGCGCTGGCAAAGCAGGGTCATAAGGTTTATGCGGCGGCACGTCGTGTCGAGATGATGGAGCCACTCAAGGAATATGGCATTTTGCCGCTCAGCCTCGACGTGACAGACGACGACTCAATGCAAGAATGTGTTAAATCAGTGCTTGACGCTGAAGGCAGGATCGACGTGCTTGTTAACAACGCCGGCTATGGCTACTTCGGTGCGATTGAAAACGTGACGATGGAAGAAGCCCGCAAACAGCTGGAAGTCAACGTGTTTGGAATGGCAAGAATGTGCCAATTAGTACTTCCGACGATGCGCAAACAACATTCAGGAAGAATCATAAACATCGCTTCGATTGCTGGAAGGGCGACGGTATATTTCGGAGGCTGGTACAACGTCTCGAAATACGCTGTCGAGACTTTCAGCGACGCTCTGCGCATGGAGACAAAGCCTTTCGGCATCGACGTGGTGCTGATTGAGCCGAGTGCCATCAAGACAAACTGGGGAATTATCGCCGCAGATAACCTCGAGGCATCGTCACGCGGCACGGTTTACGAAGAAAAAGCCATCAACGAGGCCAACAACATGCACAAAGCTTATCGCTCAAATTTCTTCTCGAAACCAGCTATCGTGACAAAAGCAATCTGCAAAGCTGTGAACCGCCGCCGACCTCGCACCCGCTATTGCATCGGAAGAGGCGGAAAAATGATAATCTTCCTGCACAGCGTGCTGCCGACAAGATGGTGGGACAGAATTAATAGAATAATGACAAAAAAGGTGTTATAATTTTTTATATTTTTGCATCGTTAAATATCAATTGCAAATGAAAAAAGGTCTGTTTTTGGCATTGTTTTTATGTTTTTGCGTGTCGTTATTTGCGCAAAGCAACGTTTATTTCACAAGCGAGATAACGCCCGAGTCGCTGGTGAAGGTTTTTCAGGCGCTTGGCGTGACTCCAAACGGCAGCGTGGCAATCAAGATTTCGACCGGCGAGTCGTCGAAAAGCAATTATCTCAGGCCAGAGTTCATAGTGAATCTAGTTGAAGAGACCGGCGGAACCATTGTGGAATGCAACACCGCATACGGAGGCATCAGAGACGCGACCATCGGTCACCTTCAGGTGATTCAGGAACGAGGCTTTAACCAGATTGCGAAGGTCGATATCATGGATTCGGAAGGTGACATGGAGATTCCTGTGAGCGACACCACCTGGATAAAGCACGACATCGTTGGTTCGCACTTGGCGGAGTACGACTTCATGATAAACCTCGCGCATTTCAAAGGCCATGCCAGGGGCGGTTACGGCGGTGTTTTGAAGAACCAGAGCATCGGCGTGGCGGCGCGCAGTGGCAAATGCTATATCCACACAGCAGGCCAGTCGACGACCACCATTTATGGAAGCAACAGCCAGGACTCGTTCCTCGAGTCGATGGCGGCGGCGGCACAGGCGGTGCACAACTATTTCAAGCAGGATGGCAAAGACATAGTTTATATCAATGTTATGAACAACCTCTCCGTTGACTGCGACTGCAACCCACAGCCGGCGCTGCCCGAGATTGCCGACATCGGCATCCTCGCCTCCACCGACCCGGTGGCGCTTGACAAAGCCTGCCTCGACCTGATTTTCAACTATGAGCCAACCATAGGCAACGACCCTCAGCCGCTCATCGACCGCATCAACGAGATGCACGGGACGCATATCATAGAATATGCCGAAGAGATTGGCCTCGGCGTGCAGGCATACAACCTCATCGACATCGGTGTGACGGGGATTGGAGAAATAAACCCGCAGCATCCCGGTGCCGAAATGCTGCGGTATAATGTTTTTACCATTGATGGCAAGAAGATTCTGCACAACGCGAAAAGCCTTGAGTCGCTGCCGTCGGGTGTTTATATCATCAACGGCAGGAAACAGGTCATCACGCGTTAGACTAATATCTGGATTTTGTATTGTTTATTTGCGTATTTTTGCACAAATTGCTAATTATGAAAACAGCCATTCTTATACCGTGCTTTGTGAAACTGTATCCAGTT
This sequence comes from uncultured Bacteroidales bacterium, assembly GCA_905233445.1. Lineage (GTDB taxonomy): Bacteria > Bacteroidota > Bacteroidia > Bacteroidales > F082 > Limimorpha. The sequence continues at coordinate 190,103 of CAJOEP010000007.1, forward strand.
ATGAGCACCAGATTCGAGGTGGAGACTGAAATGACGATTCATGCTCTTGACAAACGATTCGAGTTGCGCGAAATACCGATATCATATCGCGACAGGCCCGACGGAAGCGTGTCCAAACTCAACACTTTCGTTGACGGCATAATGGTTCTAAAAACAATATTCACACTGTTTAAAGAATACCGTCCGATGCGTTTCTTCGGATGGCTTGCGCTGTTTTTGGCTTTAGTGTCGATAGGTCTCTTCATTCCTATCGCCATCGAATACATGCGAACCGGTCTCGTGCCACGATTCCCAACACTTTTCGTGTCGATATTGGCAATACTATTATCGTTCAGTTGTTTGATTGACTGGAAAGCCTTGAAGAATGATTTTAAACACATAAAAAAATGAAAAAACTACTTTTAACCATTGCAACTATGGCAATTATCGCTACAGGATGCCAGCACAAGGTTGCACAGACCTCGGGCATCGACACCAAAAATTTGGACACTTCGGCGCGTTTGCAGGACGATTTCTATCAATATGCATGCGGCGGATGGATGAAAAACAACCCTCTTGACGCTGAGCACTCACGCTATGGCGCTTTTGACGTGCTTGCTGAGAACGCACAGAAAGACCTGCGCGACATCATTGACAACGTAAGCAGGGGCAAGAATAAAGAAGGCTCGATAGCCGCTAAGATTGCCATGTTCTACAACATAGGCATGGACAGCATCCGTTTGCAGGAACAAGGCGCACAGCCGATTATGCCTTATCTTGAAAAGATTAACAAAATCAAGACAAGAGACGATGTTTGGAAAACCTTGCTTGAGATGCACCGCCGTGGCGGACATGTGCTGTTCGCTATGTTTGGCGAGGCCGACAAGGACGACGCCAGCATGTGCATCGCATGGGCATACCAAAGCGGACTCGGCTTAGGCGACCGCGATTATTACCTCACCGACGAAGGCAACAACGTCAAAATCCGCGAAGGATATGTCAGGATGATGGCCAAAGAGTTTTCAATGGCCGGATTTGACAAGATGAGCGGAATAGAGTACGAACGGCTCGCACAGATGGTCATGGACTTCGAGACACGTCTCGCCAAAGCCATGAACACACGACTCGAGAACCGCGATCCGCAGGCCACATTCAACCGTTACACCATCGAAGAAGCTGTCGCTTTTGCTCCAAACATCAGGTGGAAAAGCTATTTCGACACCATGGGCATCCTCGACGGGATGAAGAGCTTCAATATTGCTCAGCCGAAATATTTCGAAGAGGTGAACAAGGTTCTCGCTGACACCGACATTGATGTCTTCAAGGCTTATTTCGCATGGCACACCATCAACGGAGCCGCCAGCTACCTCGACGACCACTTCGTTAATGTCAGCTTCGACTTCTACGGCCGTCAGATGAGCGGTCGCGAGGTGAACCGTCCGCGCTGGAAACGCGTCACATCGACTGTTGACGGCGCCATGGGCGAGGCTCTCGGACAGCTTTACGTAAAGAAATACTTCCCGGCAGAGGCCAAGGCACGCATGGAGACATTGGTGCAGAACCTCATCACAGCTCTCGGACAGCGTATCGACATGGCAGAATGGATGACCGACGCCACCAAGGCCAACGCACACGAGAAACTCGGCACAATCTTAGTGAAGATCGGCTATCCTGACAAATGGCGCGACTACAGCGGCTTGGAAATCAAAGACGACAGCTACTATGCCAACGTGATGCGCAGCAACGAGTTCGACATGGCCTATATGTTCAGCAAGATCAACAAACCTGTCGACCGCGACGAGTGGGGCATGACACCTCAGACCGTCAACGCATATTACAACCCGACGACCAACGAGATCTGCTTCCCGGCAGCTATTCTCCAGCCTCCGTTCTTCAACATGAACGCTGACGAGGCCGCCAACTACGGTGCCATCGGTGTGGTTATCGGCCACGAGCTGACACACGGCTACGACGACCAGGGACGCTTGTACGACAAGGACGGCAATCTCAACGACTGGTGGACAGAGCAAGACGCAGCCAACTTCGACAGGAACAAACAGACTCTCGTCGATGCTTTCAACAATTGTATTGCTGTCGATGACCCTGAACTCGGTCTCATCCACGGCAATGGTGAGCTGACATTAGGCGAAAACATCGCCGACAACGGTGGCTTGCACGTGAGCTACCTCGCCATGCAGAACGCGATGGCCAAGGGACAGGTCAACAAAGAGACGATGGACGGTTTCACTCCTGAGCAGCGTTTCTTCCTTGCATATGCGGCTGTTTGGGCAAGCAACATCCGCCCGAAAGCGGCTCTGCAGCTCACCCAGATGGATGTCCACTCACTCGGTCGCAACCGTGTTAACGTGGCGCTTCCGCAGGTGACAGAATTCATCGAGGCCTTCGACATCAAGGAAGGCGACGGAATGTGGCTGGAGCCTGAAAAACGAGTAGTTTTGTGGTAAAAATTTGATTGTTAATAAACGTAATTAGTCGTCATTATCGAGCTGCCACCTTTCTACGAAAGCTGAAGGCTCGATAATTGACGACTAATTACTAAAAGATTGAAAGCAGAGATGTCAGATTATGATGTCTCTGATTTTTTATGTTTTTTTCAAAAAAATGTTACAATTTAATATTTTTTGTATATTTGCAGTGGTTTAAGCAATTAAACCTCTACTTATTGAAATTAACGAAGCGTTATGCTTGTCTTGTGAATGAAAACGTAGGAAATTTTCATTTAAAGTTGCAAGAATAGTATAATGGTTCGCGCTATTACAGCGTGGGCTATACCCATTCTTCAACTTTAGGTTTTTCCTACGACCTTCATTCAGAGATTGGCATACAGTTCCACGCTTCCTTCATTGATTAACTAACGTTTAGCCCATGATGGAGCTGACATGGGATGGAGGAAAAAATAATGAAAAAAAATTTACACCTTCTCATCACAGCATTCATGCTGTTTGCTTTTTCAACTTTCTGCTATGCTCAAGAAGACTACAAGGAATTTATGAAAGAGCGTAAAGAAATCTCAAAATTCACCAAAGAACAATTAAGAGAAAAAGTATCGAAATCAACTCAAAAAGAAGCCAAGAAACTACAAAAGGAAGGTTGGAAAGTGGCTCCAGGTTCATTACCACTCGACAAACAACTTGAGCGCGCATATCAGATGCAATATGAAATTGATATTGAGACCGGTTTCCCAAAATATATTCAAGGTACGGCTTCATCAGTAGGCGGGTCTTATGACGCAGCCAAAATGCAAGCGATGAATCTTGCAAAGATAGAATTGGCAGGCAATATTGCTACCGAAGTCGGTGCGCTCATCGACAGCCGTGCAAGCAATAATGACCTCGGCAAAACCGAAGCCGAATCAGTGTCAAAATCAGTGATGGCAGCCAAAAGTCTTATCCAACAGAAAATTGGAAGAACCATTCCGATAGTGGAAGTTTATCGTGATTTCAAAAACAAAAACAAAGAAGTGCGAGTCATCATTTTATATAATAGCGACATGGCAAAAGCCGCGGCCAAAGAAGCTATCCGCGAAGAGATGATAAAGGAATCAGACAAACTCGCCGACCAATTGGACGAAATCTTAGGTTTCTAAACAATGAAACGATTAGTTTTTTCAATTATACTAATGGTATTCGCCCTCGTATGCCACGCACAAAAAACTGTCAATGTGAGTGGCGAATACCGTTACGTTGTTCCTGATAACGTTTCAAGAACTGAAGCCCTAAATATTGCCATTGAACGCGCACGCAACGAGGCCATGGCAAAGGAATTCGGCACGGTGGTGTCGCAAACCAGCACCACTACTACAAAAGTTATCGATGGCAAAGTGGAAACAGGGTTCATTTCCATGGGCGGCACAGAATCTAAAGGTTTATGGATTGACGACACCAAGGAACCGGAAGTCAAGACCTTCTATGAAGACGACGTAATGGTCATAGTAGCCAAAGTTTGGGGCAAGGCGAGAGAAATCAAGAATACCGAGACTGAAATAGATATAAAAATACTTTGCAACGGAATGGAAAACGAACGTTTCAAAAACAATGACAAGTTTTCTATTGATTTCAAATCGGCATCAAAAGGCTATGTAGCGATTTTCCTTCGCGACGAGAATCTTGACCCTATTTACTGCATGTTACCATACGAAAACGAGAACGGAGAAGTTCGCGCAGTGAAAAGCGGAACAAAGTACAATTTTCTTTCAACGAAAGACCCCATTTATCCTTTCCGAGAAGAGACAATTTTGGTCACTGATAAAACAGTTGAATTCAACACTATACTTGTTGTTTTCTCTAAAAACCAGTTCTCGCTTCCAATATCGGAAGATGGCGAATATGTACCAGAAATTCCAGCCGACAAGTTCATGAAATGGTTACGCAAAAACCGTATCAACGATGAGACAATGCAGGTGATTGAAAAAACCGTGGAAATAAGAATTAAGTAATCAGTAAAAATTTTATCTCATGAAAAAAATAAAAATACTGGCAATATTGTGTGTTATGGTCATGGTATTGCCTTCATGCGCCACTCTTTTTAAAAGTAAGGCGACATTCACAGCAAACACTACTACTGCAGATGAGCTAACGATAGGTAAAGTAACATATTATAATGTAACATTCCCATTTAGTGTTCGTCTAAATGGAGGATACGGTCAGACAAAAGTTCACGCAAAGAACAGCAACAATCAGGAAGCCGATCTTGTTATACGGAAAAAATTCAGGACAATGTTTGTTTTCGATATGCTATGTCTTGGTGTGCCCGGCGTCATCGATATCTTTTCAGGAAATGTTACAGCACCTATTCAGAAGGAGTTTTATCTAAGTTTTGAAGACAAGAATTATACTCCATATGAGAATAACAAAGCTATTGCATTAGAAAACAATACGCTACAACCGACTATAGCTCTTCAACAGAACATAAAAGTTGTAAATGTTTATTATTGCAATCTTATCAAAAACAATTATGATAATATGATTTCCATAGGTGACAATAATTATGTGACAGATTTGAAAAACAATTATTACATAAGAATTTACACTGATGAGCAAAAACTATTATTCACCAATAGATTCGCGCCCAAAGGGACTCCGTTCGAAGATGTTATGAAACTGAAAGGCAATCAGTTCGAGTTACGCATGAATAACACCGAGAAAGAATACTATCTTTATATAGTTTACGATGGTACTATTCAGGAAAAAAACAAAGATGATTTTGACAAAAAGCTTCCTAAATTAAGTTTGCAGGGAGATTATGTGTATAAAGACAACAAAGTCACGCAACCGGATTCTTATCAGCAACAAGAAGGAATGGCACCTATTGCGGCTCAGCAACCCGCAAAGAAAACGGCTCCTACGATTGCAAGCGATGTTGACAAAGCTCCTGTTACAAACGTAAAATCGCCTAACACCTTCGTTCTCATTATAGCTAATGAGCATTACACCTTTGTTGACAATGTAGATTATGCTATTCACGACGGTGAGGTTTTCAATGAATACTGCATCAAAACATTAGGTGTGCCTGAGAAACAGGTGTGGTTCTATAAAGACGCTTCGGCCGGTATTATCTCCGGCGGTGTCGGCAAGATGGTACAAGCGATGAGTCTGTTTGAGAACTCCAAAGCCATTGTTTATTACTGCGGTCATGGCATTCCGGATGAGCATACTGGCGACGCTTACATAGTGCCGACAGACGGCAACGGCAAGAATCTCGCGACATGCTACAGCCTTAACAAGCTTTACACAACTCTTGCAGCTTCGAATGCAGCGAGTGTGACATATTTCATGGACGCATGCTTCAGCGGTGCAAACAAGGAGGGCTCAATGCTTGTGGCGGCACGTGGCGTAGCTCGTGAAGCAAAGAAGGAGACACTCAAAGGAAATACCGTTGTTTTCTCGGCAGCAACAGGCGATGAAACGGCTATGACATACAAGGAGAAAGGTCACGGCTTGTTCACATATTACCTTTTGAAGAAACTTCAGGAAACCAACGGCGATGTCAGCTACGGAGACCTCGACAAATACATCAAAGACAACGTGAAACGCGAGTCGTTCCTCACCAATGAGAAAGTTCAGACTCCGACCACCAACGTCAGTGAAAACGCAGTTAACAGCTGGCGAAATATGAGGTTGAAATAGTCTTACAGATTTGTATAAAAATCCCCGAATTTGTTGAAAATTTCAATGAGTTCGAGGATTTTTAATAGTCATTTAAAAATACTGCTCAACAGCAAAAGCGAACTGTTCCATGAAAATTTTCTTGAAAGCTGCGATATTGTTTTGCTCGTAAAAAATCAACATCGCCTTTTTGTAATCAATAGAATCTACTGTGCGAAACGAAATGGGGCAATAACCATTGGCAATCAGTATCGCGTTGCTCGTAATGCGCGCAGTACGTTTGTTGCCATCGGCAAACGCTTGAATGTAAGACAGCAAAACCAGTGCGAGTATCGCTTTTTCAAAAACATTCTCTTTGGCATTAATGAGACGACATGTATCTTCTAAAGCTTCTCGAATCTGAAACTCGTTGTCAAGCGGCCTATAGTTGGTTCCAGTAATGCCTACACGACGGATACGGATACCCCTATCAACATCAAGTTCTTTGACAAGCAAACTGTGAATATCTTCTATTTTTCTGACGCTCAACTCTTTAAGATAATCAGGATTATCAAGAATAAAATCTAACGCATCTTTATGATTCAGTAACATTATAGCTTCATCCTTCGTCTTACCCGATGCTGTTTTCTTCTCTCTCAGAAGTTTTTCAGTCTCCAACAAAGAATATGTATTTCCCTCAATTTGCGATGATTTCCAGCTCAAATCTATTCCAAGGCGTTCCATCTCCTTACGATATTCCGTTTCCGAAATTCCATGTATATTATTTGAGAACTTGGTCTGTAAAGATTTCAAATACTCTTTTTCATCTGCGGTAAAAAGCTCAACTTCAGGTAAAACATCATTTATCAAACTGAAATTGAACGACGTTTGAACCTCACGTTCATCTGTTTCTTTTTTAAAATAAGTGTCAATGTCAATAGGCATGGTCACCTGAGCCTGAGCCGAAATGCTATAACGTGTTGCCCGACCTTGTCCTGTAATAACCAAATTACCTTGTTCAACAAGCAAAGCAAGCATTCTTTTTAGCGTTGCAGGGCTTTCCGTAAGATTTAAGCCCGTCTCAATCTCATTTCTCGAGCTCTCAGGGTGAAAATGCAAAAACTGCAGTATTTCAAAATCTTTTTTCATGACAAAAGTTTTTCGGCTCAAAATTATATGTTTTTTTAATACAAAAACAAAAATTTGAGCCGAAAAATGCTTTTTTTTTACGATTTTTGAGCCGAAACCCTATTTCTTCACCGGGTCGCACGTTAACCCTATGCCGAGTTTCTTGAAGATTTTTCTGTCGACTTCGGGGAGCATCACTGTGGAGTGCACCTGACAGCCGTTGAGTTGCGGAAGCATGTCGAGGGCTTTCTTGCAGTTCTCGTCCCACAACGAGAGCATCGACAGTGCCACGAGGACCTCGTCAGTGTGAAGGCGCGGGTTCTTGCCGTTGAGGATGTCTACTTTGGTCTTCTGGATAGGCTCGATCATCGCCTGAGGGATGAGTTTCACGTCGTGACCGATTCCAGCCAGGTGTTTGGTGGCGTTAAGGATCAGTGCGGCGCTGGAGCCGAGCAAAGCGCTGGCGTGTGATGTTATAATGGTGCCGTCTTCAAGCTCGATGGCGGCTGAATGTTCCTTCTCCTGCTCTTTGCGTTCCTTGGCGGCGATGGTGGTCTTACGGTCTTCGGTGGTGATTTTCGCCTGCTTCATCAGCAGAGCTATCTTATTCACCTCGTTCTCGCTTCCCTTGCCCGCTGCGAGCTCGCAAAGCGCTGTGTAATAACGTCTTATGATCTCGTCTTTCGATGCGGCACAGCAGATAGCGTCGTCGCTCAAACAGTAGCCTGCCATGTTCACGCCCATGTCGGTCGGCGATTTATACGGGTTCTCGCCGTAAATCGACTCGAAGATAGCGTTCAGCACCGGGAAAATCTCGATGTCGCGGTTATAGTTGACAGCGGTCTCGCCGTATGCCTCGAGATGGAACGGGTCGATCATATTCACGTCGTTGAGGTCGGCGGTGGCGGCTTCGTATGCGATATTTACGGGGTGTTTCAGCGGCAGGTTCCAAATCGGGAAGGTCTCGTATTTGGCGTATCCCGCCTTGATGCCGCGTTTGTTTTCATGATATAGCTGGCTCAGGCAGACCGCCATCTTGCCGCTGCCCGGTCCGGGGGCGGTGATGACGACAAGTGGACGCTGCGTCTCGACGTAGTCGTTCTTTCCGAATCCGTCTTCCGAGTCGATGAGAGCCACATTATTCGGGTATCCCTCGATGATGCGGTGATAATAAACCTTTATTCCCAGTCGCTCCAGACGATGACGGTAAGCGTCGGCACTGGCCTGACCGTTATAATGGGTGATAACGACGCTGTTGACCATGAATCCGCGGCCCATGAACTCATCGCGGAGGCGCAGGACATCGACGTCGTAAGTGATGCCGAGATCGCCACGTACCTTATTCTTCTCAATATCAACCGCGCTGATGACTATGACTATCTCAGCCACGTCGGCTAGTTGCATCAGCATCTGAAGCTTGATGTCAGGCTGGAAGCCCGGCAACACACGGCTCGCATGGAAGTCGTCGAACAGCTTCCCGCCAAATTCCAAATAAAGTTTGTCGCCAAATTTCGCAATACGCTCTTTGATGTGTTCCGACTGGATTTTGAGGTATTTCTCGCTATCGAACCCGTATTTCATAGTGTTAAGTTTTATCAATACGGGCTGCAAAATTACGAAAAAAAGTCATCATTATCCGAAAATTTTTTATAATTTTGCAAAAAATTAATCGTTAAAGTTTCAACTCATTTAATATGAAAAGATTTACATTATTTGTCATGTTGGTTATGAGCGGATTGTTCGCCATAGCCCAGAACGGCAGAATTGATTTGCGCAGCGAGTCAAAAGCCGAAATCACACAAAGCAGTTTCCAGACACTGCGTGCCACATTCAGCTATGGCTCGTTGGAAAGTGCTGAATTCACAACAGAAAGAGGCGTTTTTTCAAGCATCATGCTTGATGGCACCTACTCTTCAGGCGAGGTCGGAACGCCAGAGTTGCCTGCCACACACGAGCTTCTGGCAGTGCCTTTCGGTGCCACGCCAAGAGTATCTGTAATCAGCTATACCGCAAAGGATTACAACCTCTCCGACTATGGCATCAACACTATCGTTCCGCGTCAGCCTTCGGTGAGAAAAGACCAGAAACCTGAGGACGTGCCGTTTGCTTACAACGAAGAAGCTTATCAGACAAGAGGTCTCGCCCTCGTTCCTGAGGCAACTATCGAGGTACAGGGAACTATGCGCGGCATCCGTATCGGCTCGCTCGTGATTAACCCAGTGAGCTACAACGCCAAAGACAACGTCATCCGCGTGTTCAACAACATCGAGGTGGAAGTCAGCTTCGACGGCGCCGACATTGCCGAGACTGAACGCATGCTGCTGAACACCTACAGTCCTTATTTCGACATCGTCTATAAGCAGATGTTCAACTACCGTCAGATTTTGGACGTTTACACTGACCACCCGGATTTGATGGAGTATCCAGTGCACATGATTGTCATCACACCTGAGAATTACATTTCAGCCTTACAGCCATGGCTTAACTGGAAAATACAGAAAGGCTTCGACGTTAACGTCGTGACCACAGCACAGGCTGGCAGCACATACAATGCCATCCAAAGCTATGTGACGAACCTTTATAATACTGGTGTCAGCCAGGGTGCTACGCCAACGTTCGTCATCCTCGTGGGCGACACAGGACAGATTCCAGGAAAAACCAGCGGCACCGCCACACAGAAAGTCACCGACCTGTATTACGGATCGGTTGACGGCGACTATTTCCCTGACATGTTCTACAGCCGCATGTCGGCCGAAAACACCACCCAGCTGACCAATATCGTCAATAAGATTTTGCAATACGAGCAATACACCATGCCTGATCCGAGCTATCTAAGCAAGGTGACACTCATTGCTGGTTGGGACAGCTACTGGACTTCATACGTAGGTGCTCCTACCATCAACTATGCCACCACCAATTATTATAACACCGCACACGGCTTTACACAGGTCAACTCACACATCAACCAAAGCCAGTACAGCGGTTGCTACAATGCTTTGAGTTCAGGAGTCGGGTTTGTCAACTACACCGCGCATGGCGACAATCAGGAATGGTCAAATCCAAACCTCACCAACAGCGGTGTCAACCAGTTGAGCAATAACAACAAATATTTCTTAGCCATGGGTAACTGCTGCCTATCGGGCAACTACGGCTACAGCCAGCCATGTTTCGGTGAGGCTATGATTCGTGCGGAAAACAAAGGCGCATATTCATACATCGGCTCATGTCCTTACACCTATTGGTATGAAGACTATTATTTCGGCGTCGGAGCCACCAGCACATATGGAAGCACGCCTAACATCAACAACACGGCTACAGGCGTTTACGACGCAGTGTGGATGGACGACACCTACAACACCGTGTCATCGATGACATTCCTTGGAAACATTGCGGTTTGCTATGCATACACAGGCAATTACCAGACAAGTATCAACGCGACATATTACTGGCAGGCTTACCATGTGCTTGGTGACGGTTCCATTATGCCTTACAGAGTGAATCCAACGGCCAACAACGTGAGCCACGCCAACACCTTCCCGGGAGGAGCCACCAGCTTCACCGTCAATGCTGAAGCAGGCTCATATGTCGGTATCTCACAAAACAACGTGCTTCTCGGCACGGCATTGGTGCCAGCGGCAGGAAGCGTGAGCGTGCCGGTGACACCGGTCACATCAGGCGAGGTGATGATTGTGGTTACCAAGCCGCAGCGCCAGCCGTATATGCAGACAATCAGCGTGCAAGGCTCGGCACCTCAGCAATATGCAGTGACAGCCACTGTGAACCCGACTAATGCAGGAACAGTGACAGGTGCCAACACCTACAACTACGGTCAGCAGTGCACGCTCATCGCCACGGCCAACACAGGCTACCAATTCGTCAATTGGACAAAGAACGGAAGCGTTGTCTCCACCAACAAAACCTACACTTTCACTGTGACTGAATCGGCGGCATTTGTGGCTAACTTTGAAATAATAACCTGCGCTGTGACAGCAACGGCCATACCGGCGGACGGCGGAACCATAACAGGAACCGACACCTACAACTATGGTCAGCAGTGTACGTTGACGGCCACACCTAACGTAGGCTTCAACTTCTTAAACTGGGTGAAAGACAACAATATTTACTCGACAGATGCCTCTATAACCTTCACCGTGACCGAAGACGCTGAATTTATCGCCAACTTCTCATATATCAATTATGAAGTCTTAACCTCCGTCAATCCATATAATGGCGGCACAATTACAAAAGTCGGCGACAACCATTACGGCTCAACAGTGACCCTGACAATCACTCCTGCCGAGAACTTCGAATTTCTCAACTGGACAGAAGACGGCGTGGTAGTCTCTGAAGAGTTGTCATACAGTTTCATCTTGACCGACCATCATTGGTTTGTTGCAAACCTTGTTGAAATCACCAATGTGGATGAAAACGTCGAGCATGTTTTAAGCATCTATCCTAACCCTGTGAACGACAAGCTGTTCATCGAGGCTGAAAAAGCCATCAGCAATGTTGAAATCATGAACGTTACCGGTGCTGTGGTCTTCAGCAAGGATTTCGATTCCGACAAGGTGGAGATTGAGGTAAGCTCGTTGCAAAACGGTGTCTATTTCGTTAAGATGACCGTGGGCGACAACACCGAGACATTACGTTTCGTCAAGAAATAAACGGAATTGTAATAAATAAGAAACGGCGGTGACATGCATCATCGCCGTTTTTTTGTTACCATCTTCCGGAGTAACCGCCGCCTCCGCTGCGGCCGCCTCCGAACGAGCCGCCCGAGGAGCGTGACGAGCCTCCGCCTCCAAAGCCGCCGACAGTCGTCGTGGTGGTGCGCACAAGCTTAGGAATCACAGCCTTCTTCACAGTCTTATAATGGCAAAATTCGCATTCATATTCAGTCTCCTGCAGGCCTGAATGAGTGTAAGTCGGCCTTTCCAGCTCGACAGTTCTTCCTGTTTTAAACAGATGCGCCCCGCATTTCTCGCAGTCGGTATAAGCCTTATAGCTCCTACCATTCTCTTTCAGAACATAGACATGTCCCGAAGGGCAGCGCAGCGAAGTGTATTGTATCGAATCATTGGCGTTCTCGGCTGCCTCAATGTCAGAAAGTCGCACCGAAGCGTCGAAATCCATGGACTGATGGCAGTCGGGACACAGCATATCCTCGCATTTTTCCTTTCTTTCATCGTATTTTTTCTTGAAATACCAGCCAATCCAAAAGGCCATGAGATTCACGTATTTTGTCCTGGCATAGCTTTTCGCCTTGTCATAAACCATCTTAGGACGCATAGAACTCTTCGCCACCTTGTCGGCCATCTTGAGGGTGCGGATGTTATGACTAACGCAAACCCAGGTGTAATACAAGAAAATTGTGAAGAAAGCAATCACATTGTTTGCCGTGTATTCTTCATCCGGAGACGATATAAGCAGTTTTATCACTCTTGTGGCGACAGCAAGCCACAATAATGCCGAAAGTCCGAAATTAATCACTTTCAGGCATCCCTGGCCTTCCCAAGCCGAGCCGCTCCACGAAGTGCTTGCCTCATTGATATATTTCAATCCGTTTCTCTCATCTATCGAAAACGAGTCCTTGATTTCGCCATTTTTATTAGCTTTTTTGTCTTTTTTCATTCCCATAGCGTAACGCAACAACGAGATACCAGGAATGATAAGGAGGAAAAACACCATGACGACCATGAAGAACTCACTCTCCGTCACCTTGTCGCGCTCGGTGATGGCTTGCTGATAGGTCTCATCGTCGGGCAAATCGGTGATAAGATTATCAGGCACAGTGCCGCCGAAAACATCAACAATATCAAGCACTCCGGCATACATACCGCCCTCGTAGTCGCCGTTTTTAAAATACGGTTTTATGGTGTGGTTGAAAATCTCGAAACATTTCGCATCAGTTAAAATCGGCTCGATGCCATAGCCTGTTTCGAATTCAAAGGCGTGCTGGTCCTCGACGAAAAGAAGTAGCAAACCGTTGTCCTTGCCTTTGTCGCCAATGCCCCAATAGCTGAACAAATCGATAGCGAAATCTTTCGGTACTGCGTAATCGCCGATGCTGTTAAGTGTCACCAGAAAGACATCAACCTGGTCGCGGATGGCGTTGAGCGCGGTGTTAATCTTCATCTCAGTCTCCGCTGAAAGATATCCGTCGGGGTCGGAGACGTGGATGTAATTGCTCTGTTTACGCGTGTTCGGTATATGCTCGACAGTCCAAGCGTTCTGTGCAAATGATATTATTGCAAAAGTCGATAATAAAAATGTTACAATGATTTTTTTCATGATTGTTGAAAGTGATATTGTCCTTTATTTCGAGTTTTATTTCCGTACTGGATGGCGTGTTTCGGGCAGTAGTGGTAGCAGGCGTCGCAGGTGTTGCAGTTGCCGTGCCATTGCGGACGTCCGTTTTCGAGCGTTATATTCTGCATAGGGCAAACTTTCACGCATTTTCCGCATGAGATGCAATCGTCGTTGGCGAAAAACGGCTTGTCGGACGCCCATTTGTAGAACCCGCTGCCGATGACATTGCTCTTGAAACGAGACAATCCGCCTTTTATCATATCGGAATATGTCGTTTTAGCCTTGATGAGTTCAATCACTTTGGGCAGTTTTTCTTTGGCTTTAGCAATTTTTTCGGCAGCTACGGCAGGTTTATCGACCGTCATTCCAATCATATTCACGTAAGTGTTCGGCATCTTGAAACAGAAGGCGGCATTAAGGCTCAATCCTTTGTCTTTCAATTCCTTACGAAAAATATTCTCAGTCTCACCGACATTGTCGCCGCAAGTCACGGCAGTCCACACATACGACGGTTTGCTATTGATTTTCAATTGTTTGACAAACTCTTCAACCAGATGCGGTGGTCGCCACGAGTAGATTGGATACACAAAACCCAGCGTCTCATCGTCGGCAATATCGTACTCAAAAGTGCCGGTGCGTTGCGCTTCGGGAATGAAAACGATTTTGTCGTTCAACGCGTTAGCGATACTTTCAGCAATAAAACGGCTGTTTCCGCAGCCTGAATAGTAGAAAATCATAATATAAATTTTTGCAAAGATAGGTGAATTTTTGTATTTTTGCAAAAATAATTCATTTTTCATGAAGACTATTAAATTATTACTGCTTATATTATTACCGCTATCTGCTATTTGCCAGGATGTGGACGGCCAGGCATCGATAAAAATTGTTTTCTGTGGCGACCTGATGGGGCATGGCGGGCAGATTAAGGCGGCGAAAACCGCTGACGGATACGACTATTCCCCCTGTTTCATGTTCATTGAGAACTATCTGAAAAGCGCGGATCTCGCTGTAGCGAACTTCGAGTTGACGCTTGCCGGCGAGCCATACAGCGGATATCCGCGGTTCAGTTCACCCGACGAGGTGCTTGCCGACGCGCACAAGGCTGGGTTCGGGCTCTTCACCACTGTCAACAACCACTGCATGGACAGCGGGAAGGATGGGTTTTTAAGGACTTTGCATGTGTTCGACTCGCTTGGCGTGGCTCATCTCGGCACCTACCGCGACACTGCCGAACGCCGGATCAACCACCCCCTGATGATGGACTTGAAGGGCTTACGCCTCGCGTTCCTCACCTACACCTACGGCACCAACGAGATACCGGTGCCGTCGCCGCTGGTGGCCAACATGATTGACACCACCGTCATGGCCGCCGACCTTGCCGAAGCACACGCACGAGGCGTGGAATACGTCATCACCATGGTACATTGGGGCATTGAATACGACACTGTGGCCAACAAACGGCAGCGCGACATAGCGAAGTTCCTGCTCGGCCACGGCTCCGATATCGTCATTGGCGGACATCCGCATGTGGTGCAGGACGCCACCATGGATGCGCTCCCCGACAACGACAAAACACCCGAAATCGTGGTATATTCCATGGGCAACCTAGTCTCAAACCAGCGTTTCCGCAACACCGACGGCGGCATCATGGTGGAGCTGGAACTGACAAAAAACAACGATACGATTGAACAGGACTGCCACTATATGCCATATTGGGTATATCGCGGCGTTTACAACGGACTTTACCAGTACTACATACTGCCGACACGCGACGCCCGCCAGAACCCGCAGAAATACCAGCTCTCAAAAGCCGACCTTAAGGCTCTCACGCTTTTCGATGACAACACCCGCGAGCGACTGCAAGGTCAACTGAAAGAACGTTCTTACTATTGGACAGACGCCTCAGACGACCACGAAAGCGATGCAATAAGACAGATGTGCCTATATATTCACAGCCAATATCCTTTGGCCTCTTTGCAGGATGTCTATAAGACCTGCTACCAGGATTTTTTCGGTGCCGAGCACCTGATGAACGACACCGCGGCGGCTCGAAAATACATTCATTATGAGCTTGAGCAGTGCCAAAATGTCGATTTGAGCCTCATGCCGAAGCGCGAGCCGACAGGATTCCGCCATCGTTTTGTGAGAATCAACTTTTCAAATCTGATAGATGGCGAACTCACTGAGGAACAATTGGTTATGATGTTTATCAACGCCGCCGGAAAAGACAACGCCTACAGCGACGACTGGCTGTCGGAATGGCAACTGATTGAGAAGATTGCAATCGAGACCGTTCCCGAATGGAAAGACACTGAATTGCAGTCAGAGCTGATGCAAGCTGCCGAAGGAAACCACGCTGTTAGACACAGCGAGGCGTTCAGAGAGAATTACAATCCTCATTACAGAATAGTAAGGGCTTTTTGAATCCTGTCGTAAAGCTCAGGAAGGCGTTTTGCTATCACCACGGGGCGGCCGTTTTCGGTGAAGCAGTGCACTGTGTGGCCTTCGGCGACGAGCTTGCCGTCTTTCCGCATCGTGTAGTCGAACTCGAACTTCAGGTCGCTCATCTTGCTGATTTTCACCTCCACCTCGATGATGTCCTTAAACGTGGTCGGGCTCTTGTATTTGCACTCGACCGACACCACCGGCGACACCACGCCGTCAGCTTCTATCTTGTCGAAGCCCCAGCCCAACTTGTCGAGGTAGTCGATGCGGGCTTCCTCCATGATTCTCACATAGTTAGAGTGATGCGTAATGCCCATTCGGTCGCATTCGTAATATCTTACTTCGTGTTTGTAGATATGCATTTTTCAAAATTATTTACATCTTATAATCAATTGACTGCCAGAGGTGTAGGTAAAGTCGTCGTCATACATGCGGCCTGTGTGCTCCGTCTCCTCCTCGTATTCTTTCCTCTCCCCTCTTTTGATGGTCTCTGTGAAAGCTTCTTTCCTATCATTAGTAAAGCCCGATTTTACCACGTAAGTCACGCTGTCGTCGGTAATTTCTTTAATCTCGAGATAGGCGTAGTCGCTGTTGATATGGAAGTCGTAGTTGCTCAAGACCATCGCCTCGTTGTAGTAGTTCTTGCCTTTTTGGGCAAATATGATGCATCTTATTGACTCGGAATAGCCGAATCCGTGATGCGACTCAGTCACCATGAGCAGAATCGGTTGTTTGCCTTCGTAACCCTCAAATTCAATTGTGTTGAAATCGAGGTCGCCTTTTTCCCATATCGCGGTAAATCTCTTGCCGTCAGCAAAGGTGTAGATGCCTTTGCCGTTGCAGTAGCCCTCCAAGAACTCGCACACGTCGCCGTTCACCATCTCATGCACGCAAGGTCCCACAAGTCGGCCTTCCTCAAATTCGCCTTCAAACGTCTCTTTTCCGCTGGCGAAATTGCCGTCGTAACCGTCTTTCACAATTTTGCCGTGGCCGTGGCGTTTACCTTCTTTGAAGCCGCCGGTATAGACCTCGGTTATAGTGCTCAGATGCATTCCATGCTCGTCGCTGGTGGTTTGCTTGCCCTGGCCGTGCTCCATGTCGTTGAGCCATTCGCCTTCATATTTATATGAATGGCTTGCGCCGCCGCCCATCGAATAGCGTTTGTAGGTGCCTTTGCCACAGCGTTTGTTGTCCTTCCATTCGCCTTCATACTCAGCGACATAGCCGTTCAGCTCGTAGTCCATGTAGCCGAAGCCGTCTTTCTTACCGTTTTTGAATTCGCCCTCGTAGTAATCATGGCGTCCGCTGCCCGTAGGACTTGGCGATTTGAGATAACCCTTGCCGTGCGGCTGTCCCTTTTCGTTGACTGGACCATCGTAGATGGCGCCGTTTGGAAGCCTGATGGCGTTGACTGAATTTTTGTGAAATGCTCTCATAATATTATAGTTTTTCAATATAAAAACTTACCGGTCGGAAGCCGTCGTTGCAGCTTATCATGGCGGAATTTGGGTTTTTCATCCAGCCGTCGTAAAAGTTGCCGCGACCTGCTGCCAGCTCCTGCACAAACCAACGCATTGATTCCCAGGCGCTTTCGCACATTCCATCTGGTTTCTTGCCATCGATGGAAATCCACGACTGCCCTTCATGCACATCGCATGTATGCTCAATCGGATTCTCGTATTTCTGTTGCAAATCCGAATAGTTGGCTTTTCGTATGGCGGTAATTTTGACGTTCATAAGATGAATTTTATTTGCAAAATTAAAAAAAATTACGGAACCATCAATTAAATAAAAAAATAATTGTATCTTTGCAAAGTCTCGTTATAACGATATTTTTATGTATAGGATAACGCTATTTCATGGTTCGACAAAAATTATAGAGAAGCCAGTTTTTGGAGATGGAAACCCCAAAAACGACTATGGCTTGGGATTTTATTGCACTGAAAATCAAGAACTTGCAATGGAATGGGCTAGTACGGAGCGCAACAACGGATTTGCGAACCATTATGAATTGAATTTTGACGGATTGAGCGTTTTGTATCTTAACAAAAATCCGTATCATATCCTAAATTGGCTCGCTATTTTGTTAAAAAACAGGACTTTTGTGCTTACGCAAGGCCTGCCAACCGATGCTCGAGACTATCTTTTGATCAATTTTTTGCCCGAATATGAAAATTATGATATTATAACAGGCTATCGCGCTGATGATTCTTATTTTTCGTTTGCAAATGCATTTTTAAACAATACCATTTCGTTGGAACAGCTGCGTCAAGCAATGTATTTGGGGAAACTGGGCGAACAAATTGTTTTGAAAAGCAAAAAAGCTTTTAATTCATTAAATTATATAGAAAGCATCCCTGTAGATACCAGCAAATACTATCCAAAACGGCAAGCACGAGACCGCAAGGCGAGAGAGGATTTTCAAAATGTGAAATTACTTCCGGCAATGACCGATGCGGTGTTCATGATTGATATTTTAAGACAAAAATGGACAAACGATGATACACGCTTATAACCATTATTACCTCGAAGATGCCATGAACAATGTTGGCAGTATGTTGGATTGCGCAGTAAACGCTGCACATTGTGATGTTTCTGTGTTTTTTGAGATGTTTTTGGCAAGTGGCGTGGCCTCGCAGATCGAAGTCGGTAATCCTCGTTTTGTTTCGGGACTTTCGGGAGTGGAGTTATGCCAAAAAGTTTTTGAAAAAACCTCTGATTTTAAAATCAAAGAAATTGATTATCAGCCGTTTGAGCGCACAAAAGAGTTTTGGGCAGGATGGTCACTGGCTTATTATCAGTGGTTTAGGGCGAAATCGTTTTTATACATTCAACGTAACGGCTTGGATATCAACAGAATAACAGCTATGTATCCAACTTTGCACGAAGCTGACTTGTCGAAATTTGTTGAAACAGCTGACAGCATAATTGAAAATTATCTGACTGAGCGGCCAAATGTTTTGAAAACCATTAGAAAACAAGCCAAAATCACGCAACAGAGACTGGCAGAGATTTCAGGCGTCACGCTTCGTATGATTCAGGCTTACGAACAAGGCGACCAGGACATCCAAAAAGCTGAGGCGCAGACGGTTTTCGCCCTATCCAGGGCCCTGGGATGCTCGCCAGAGAGTATTATTTGACACAAATCCTCATCCGTCTCTACTAAAACGGCTCCACATGCACTCCCACGTGAGTCTCTTTGCCGTATTTGCTTCTCAAAAGATTTTCGATTTCTGTTGCTTTGTCGTGGGCTTCCGTCAGGGTGATGTTGCCGTCCATCTTGATGTGAAGCTCGATGGCGTAATGGTTTCCCACGCGGCGTGTCTTAAGGTTATGCGGGTTGCCGACATTTTCGACTTCCGACACCATTTTCAAAATTTCCTGCTCCACGCTCTCTGGCAGAGCCTTGTCGGTGAGGTCGCCGACGCCGTTTTTCAGCAGGTCGAACGCCACCTTGCCGATGAAAACGCCGACAACCACTGAGGCTATCGGGTCGAGGATGACCCAACGCTGGCCAAGGAAGATGGCGCCGCCGATGCCGACCAAAGTGCCTATCGACGAGAGGGCGTCGCTGCGATGATGCCATGCGTTCGCCTCGAGTGCCTGCGAGTTCAGCTTCCGCGCCTTGATAATAGAATAACGGTAAACGGCCTCTTTGAGCAAAATCGACGCCACCGCAGCCCATAACGCAAGCATTCCAGGTGCCTCAAGTTCCTGACCTTCGAAGAAATCGTCGATTTTTACAACACCATCGCTGATGATGCCCACAGCCACCAAAACCAGCACTAACCCAATGACAGTCAATGCCAAAGTCTCAAACTTCCCGTGACCGTATTCGTGCGACTTGTCCTTCGGTTTGCCACTGATCTTGACAAAAACCAGAACCACGATATCGGTAAGGAAATCAGATAACGAATGCACTGCGTCGGCGACCATGGCGGAGCTGTGTCCCAGCACGCCTGCCACGAACTTCAGCACCAGCAGCAGCACGTTGACCACGCTGCCGATGATGGTGACTTTGAATATTTCTTTGGTTCTTTCCATAATATTTCGGGCAAATGATGATTTGCCCCTACATTATCGAATCTGATAATTTCGCATGCGATCCTCTGCCATCGCCTCGTATTTCGTGCCTTTGCGGCCATAGTTCACGTACGGATGGATGCTAATGCCGCCTCTTGGTACAAACAATCCGACCACCTCGATGTAGCGCGGATTCATCAACTTCACCAAATCATTGAGGATGATATTGACCACATCTTCATGGAAATCGCCGTGATTCCTGAAAGAAAAGAGGTACAACTTGAGGCTCTTGCTTTCCACCATTTTCTCGTCGGGGATGTACAGAATCTTGATTTCGCCGAAGTCGGGCTGGCTGGTGATTGGACACAGCGTGGTGAACTCCGGGCAGTTGAACTGCACCCAGTAGTCGCGCTCCTGATGACGGTTTTCGAAGGCTTCGAGCACCTCCGGCGCGTATGTCTCAGGGATTTCGGCTTTGCGGCCGAGCGATTGCAAATTATCTTTCTCTCTATTCATAACTATCTGATATTTAATATTTTATGTATCTGCAAAGACAATCTCCACTCGGGGTTTTCTTTGCAAAATTCTATTGTCTTTTTGATTATTTCTTTGTTTTTCTCGGCGTCGCCGGTGTCGCATGGCTGGAGGAAACGGTGGATGACCTTGATACTTGCGTATTTTGAGACGCATTGCGATGCGTCTCTACACATTTCTTCCGAAAAAACCAATTTCAATTCGTCGGCTTCTTTTAATATTGGCGTTGCCTTTTCTCCTAAAAATGCGTCTTTTGGCGAAAGCGTGATCCAATCCACGTTTTTCGGCAGTTCGACGGTGCCGTTGGTCTCGACAGCCACTGTCTTGCCAAGGAAATGCAACATCTCCACCAGCGATTCGGTGAGTTGCAACGCTGGTTCGCCGCCTGTCACAACGACCAGATTAGCCTTGTAGTGCGCCACCTCCTCAATGATGTCGCCTTCGGTCATCTCCTTGCCTTCTTGATGCTGAGTGTCGCAAAAAGGGCATTGCAGGTTACATCCGCTGAAACGGATGAACACGGCTGGCGTCCCGGTGTTGAAGCCTTCGCCCTGCAGCGAATAGAATATCTCGTTGACGCGCATCATTCGTCTTTTTCGTAAGTGGCAATGTTTCCTGTGGTTTCCTGCACATCGACGCGGTAGCAGTTGGTGATTTGTCCGCAGCACCAGCGGGCTATGTTTTCTGCCGTCGGGTTGCATTTCAGCACGTCGTTGACCACCTTATGGTCAAGAGCATCGACGATACGGCGTTTTATTTCCGAGAAATCGACGACCATGCCGTTTTTGTCGAGTTCCTTGGCTTTGCAGTAGATGGTGATGATCCAGTTATGTCCGTGCAATGAGCAGCATTTGCTGGGGTAGTCGAGGCTCAGCTGATGTGCGCCCGCCACTTCTATGGTTTTCTTGATGTAATACATTAGTCTTCGTAATTTGTTGGGTCAATAATTCCGGCTTCTTTGAAAGCCTCTTTTCTTTCCTGGCATGTGCCGCAGCGTCCGCAATGGCGTTCTTTTCCGCGGTAGCACGAATACGTTTTGCTGTAGTCGATGCCGAGTTTCGCGCCCCGTTTCACGATGTCGCCTTTAGTGATGTTGGTGTAAGGTGCCGCCAGCTTCACACCTTCGTAAGTGCCAGCTGTCATTGCCAAATCCATCGCCTTGACGAACTCCGGACGGCAGTCGGGATATATTGCGTGGTCGCCGCCGTGGTTGGCGATGAGAACGCGTTTCAGTCCGCGGCTTTCCGCTAATCCGCATGCCACCGAAAGCATAATACCATTTCGGAAAGGAACAACGGTGCTTTTCATGTTTTCTTCGTCGTAATTGCCTTCAGGGATGGCGTCAGCGCCTGATGTTAATGACGAATCGAAGTACTTTCCGATAAAACCTAGATTTATAACTAAGTGTTCTATGCCTAATTTTTGGCAATGCCAGCGTGCGCAGGCTATCTCACGTGCAGCGTGATTGCTGCCGTAGTCGAATGTGACGGCCAAAGCGATGCGTTCGCGCTCCTCATACAGCAGCGTGGTGGAGTCGAGTCCGCCTGAATAAATGATAATTGAATCCATGTCCTTGTTTTGTTAAAGGGGGTTTAGCAAGCACCCCTGATTTGTAAATCGGGTGCAAAGATACAACTTTTTGTTAAAAGTTAAATGATAAAAGTTAAAAGATTAAAATAAAATACAATTTCTATCGTTTAACATTATGAGTACTCAAGTTTTTAAATTATTAACAAAAAATAAAGACTATGAAAAAAAACATTATTGCATCGTTTTTCGCATTCCTGATGATGGGATGCACAGCACAAAAAATCGACAACACCCCAGTAAAATCCCTTGATTTACAGCGTTATCTCGGCGAGTGGTATGAGATAGCCCGTTTCGACCATCGTTTCGAGCGCGGACTTGAATATTGCAAGGCGAACTACGTCTTATGCTGTGACAACCGCATCAATGTGGTGAACACCGGCATCAAAAACGGCGAGCCCAAGACCGCCAACGGCAAGGCAAAAACCACCGACACCCCTGCACTTTTACGAGTCTCGTTTTTCGGTCCTTTCTATTCCGATTACAGGGTTCTGATGCTCGGTGACGACTACGGATACGCCCTCATCGGAAGCGGCAGCGATAAATACCTTTGGATTCTTTCGCGCACCCCGCAGCTTGACGAGTCCGTCAAAAAAGCCATTCTGGCCGAAGCCACAAGAAGAGGCTATGATGTAGGAAAATTGATTTGGGTGAAGCAAGAATAAAATTCCTGAATCCACTAAGACCACCGACAGCAATGTTGGTGGTTTTTTATTTGAAAATAATTTTGGTGTTTTTATAAAACTTTGAAAAAGTTTTATTAGTTTTGCAATTTGAAAATGTTGTCACATGTTGTATGGTATAGATATATTCAGTGGTGCTGGCGGTCTTAGTTTAGGAGCTGAGATGGCAGGAATTAACATTATGTTTGCAGTTGAAAAAGACAAAAGTGCAGCTGAAACATATCGCTTCAACCACAAAGACACACCAGTTTTATGTGAAGACATCCATAATATTGACCCATTACAACATATAACACCTATCGAACCAGACGACCAACTAATTGTTTTCGGAGGACCGCCGTGCCAAGGTTTTTCGACATCCAATACGGTAACACGCAACATGCAAAACCCCAACAATAGTCTGTTTGAAGAATTTGTTCGTTTTGTTGCCACTTTAAATCCCGATTGGTTTTTGTTTGAGAATGTGGAAGGTTTCTATAGATTCGAAAAAGGGACAATGAGAGACAAGGTTAAAACTTGTTTCGAAGATTTAGGCTATACAGTAAATGACACCATCCTTGTAGCTTCCGATTATGGCGTGCCACAACATAGAAACCGTTTCCTAATGGTTGGCAATCGGAATGGTATTTTATTTCAATTTCCAGAAAAACAGAAAAAGAGTTTTACAGTAATGGATGCCATTGCTGATCTTCCGAAATTGTCAAATGGTCAGATGGATGATTCCTTGCAATATATATGTCCGGCGAAGGATGCCAGCGAATACGCGCAATTGATGCGCCAAGGTTCTCGCACTTCAAAGCAGAACTATGTTTCGCGGAATGCCGATTACGTTATTGAACGATACAAATATATTGGCCAAGGACAGAATTGGCGCGCAATTCCTGAGGAATTGATGAAAAATTATGCTAACAAAGAGAATTGTCACAGCGGCATTTACAAACGACTAAAACCGGATGAGCCGTCTGTAGTGATTTCCAATTATCGTAAAAATATGCTGATACATCCATATCAGGACAGAGGCTTGTCGGTAAGGGAAGCCGCCCGATTGCAAAGCTTTCCGGACAGATTTATTTTTAAGGGCAGTTTGATGCACATTCAACAACAAATTGGAAATGCCGTTCCGCCATTGTTGGCAAAAGCGGTTTTTGAAAAGATCTTGGAATATGGCGAATAATAACAGCTCAATATTGCATTTTAAATTCGACGTCAGCACCTTCCGTTTGTTGGGAAGAGAGCTGATTACCGATAGGATTACGGCTCTTTTCGAACTTGTGAAAAATTGCTATGACGCCAATGCCGAAAATGTAG
The DNA here is from genome assembly GCA_905233445.1 of uncultured Bacteroidales bacterium. Lineage (GTDB taxonomy): Bacteria > Bacteroidota > Bacteroidia > Bacteroidales > F082 > Limimorpha. Next base: position 214,203 of record CAJOEP010000007.1, read on the forward strand.
AAATAATATTTGAAAACCTCAATCCTATATCCGAAAAAAGTAGAATTATCATAAAAGATGATGGCTTAGGGATGACGTTTGAGGATATTCGTGATAAGTGGATGGTTATTGGCACGAGTAATAAGAGAAGAAAAAGAATAACACCTCCGCCATATAATCGAATAGTAGCAGGGAAAAAAGGAGTCGGACGATTTGCGGTAGACAAGCTTGGTGGAAAACTTGTTATGAAAACCAAGAAGAAAGGCTCTTCTGTATGGCATTGTCTGGAAACTGACTGGACAAAATATTCCGAGGAAGAAGACCGCCAACTAAGCTTGGCTTTTGAAGAACTGGAAGACAAAAAACTATTTACAGATATTGACAATAAGTATTGGGCTGAATCGGCAAATAAAGACGAACATGGCACCTTGTTGGAAATAACTTCATTGAGTGATTCGTGGACGGAAAATGATATTATTCGTGCTTACAAAGAACTTTCTAAAATAGTTAAACCAGCATTTAGTGTAACGTATCCGTTCAACATTCGCTTTGTCGTTCCTGAGTATTCCGCATATAATAACAGAATGGTTGAAAGCATTGTCTTGGCCAAAGCAACGTTATCGTATAATTTAAAATATAGATTTGACGATAGTAACAAAACATATTATCAGGAATATCTTGTAGAAGAAAAAGGAACAATAAAAATCAAAGAAAAGCCTGCAGAAATATTCGGCCCCATTGGTTTCACACTCTATTATTACGACCAAGAAGGAAAGAAAAACTTTACCAAAGAAGATAGGATTGATGGAATCAAGGTTTATCGTGACGGAATAATTGCAACACCTTTTGCAGAATACAAAGCGAAAAGAGACGAACAAAAAGACTTGTTTGGAATCGACAAACGTCGTTGGTCCGGTTTTTTTGAGAAATTAAGCACAAGAGATATTATAGGGTGGGTTGATATTACCGACGAGTTGAATCCGGAAATTAAAGATTCAACAAACAGGCAGGATTTTGTCGACAACAGAGAGTGGGCTGCTTTAAAGGATTTTGTTATTAACCAAATTCATCAAATTGAGCTGTATTTAAAGCATAAAAAGGAAATAACCAAAAAGAAAAATTCTGAGATCCTAAAAAAAGCCGACAACGAAATAAGCGATATATCCAAAAAAATAGATCAGATTAAAAAAAACTCGTTTTTTGCTTCTCCTGAAGTTGAAACTGAGTTGGATGACATTACTAAACGATTAGGTGTTATTAAGAATACTGTTTCTGAAACATCTAAAGACTTCGTTCAATTGGAGAAAGACAAAAAGCAACAGGAAAACATCATGTTCAGCCTTGTCTCTCTTCAAGCTTATGCCGGCCAAATATCACATATTTTAAGGACTTCTATAGGCACGATTAAAAGATCCGCGGAGTTTATTGAAAAATGGATTCCTTTAAAGCAAAAGTACGACAAATCGGAAAAACATGCTAAACAAGTGTTTGACGAGATGAACAACCTCTCAAAAGCCATGAATTTCATGTTAAGCTATGCTGAGGATGATTCAACTTTTGAATATTTTGGAATAAAAGATGCCATTGCCGAATTGTTTGATGATATATACGTTTCTTTGTTTGAAGATAATGGCATTAAAGCCGAATATTTTGTTGAAGATGATTTTGAATTGTCATATAATAAAAAGGCGTTCCAGGATATGTTTGGAAATCTGATAGATAATTCTGTAAAAGCATTGCGAAATATTAAAGACAAACGGATAAAATGCACAGCATACAGGAATAACGGAAGTTTGGTTGTTTTGTTTTCCGATAATGGAATAGGTGTTCCCGAAGAGAATAGAGACAGAATATTTGATGTTTTTTATACGACAACGGCTGATTTGGGCGGAGCCGGACTTGGATTGTATATCATTAAAAGCAGGTTGGAATCTATAAAAGGCACAATTACACTGGAAGAAAACGAGTTTAAGCCTACAGGTGCGACATTCAAAATAATAATACCTCTAAAAGATTGATTATGGAAGAAAAAATGAATGTATCAATTGTATATATTGATGACGCTGTAAAAATGAAAAATGACGCTTTCATTGACGACATTGAAGATGTTGTCAATGAAGTGAAGTATTTTGAGAAACCGTCAGAAGGATTGACATATATAAAACAAAATATTGATAAAAACATCATTGTTATTCTTGATTGGAAATTCAACAACAGCTCTGTGCAGGGAGAGAATTTTTTGAATGACATTAACGAGATTTCCACATTAGTGCCTGTTATTGTGTTCACTGGTGCTGATATCAGAGCCGCTGACGCCAACAAGATGTTTGACGGCAACGCATTTAGTTGCATTCCCAAAGATGCATCTACATACGAACTTGTTACAACAATAAGAAAAGCCTATGATAGAATCCAAAATGACATACGAAGCGTGATGGAAAAATGGATTCTAAAACAAGACGAGGAGAAGCGAAACAAGCCATATATGCGTTCTGGCGATAGAATTTATACTTTAAATGATATTCTTGCATCCATACGCAAACAGGATGAGTTTGGAAAAGAGACCACACGAGGCATAATGAGCCTTGCAACAGAATTGTTCACTAATAACATGCGTGGAAAATGAGATTGAATTCTGTTGTTTTAGCTGATGATTCTGCCGAGGATATTGGTGAGTTGTGTGTGATGATGAAAGATGCTACGACTCGTTTGCTTGCTGGTTATGCATCCAAAGAATTTGTTGAATTGCATAACACAGAATGTTTGTCTGATTCAATAAGCCAAACCAATTTAGCCGACAAATTATCCCCTATCAATAATACACCATTTTTGTGTTTTTGGTATGGACATGGGGAAGATAAGGCGTTTTTGGTAAATCATGAACGTGTCGTGACCACCACAGCAAATCATTATTTGTTTTCCAATGCATTGATTTACACTTTTTCGTGTTTGAATGGCGGCAAGCTTGCTGATGTGCTTGTTAACAACAAAGCCAAAGCATTTGTTGGATATACAGGAGATGCAAATTGTCCCTTAGGCATAGATGAAATTACCAACAATATTGCGATGTCTTTCGTATCATCATTTCTTGCGGGGAAAACAATTGATGAATCGTTTGGTGATTTGCAAGCATCCTACGAAAGAGCTGTTTTTGATGATTCAATAGATCCATTTCAGCGCCGTAGTTATCAAGAAAACAGAGATGCTTTAGTGCTAAAAGGAGATGGAAATATTACTATCAGTGATATGTTGGTTGAAAAAGACGATATTTAATTATGCATACACATCTTTGTACGTGATATACGACAAACAAAGATTGTTTAAGAATTTTCAAAATTAAAACAATATGAATAAAGAAAAACTATTACAATTATACCTCGATTTTATAGCAAACTGCTCTTCCATTGCTGCTAAATCTGTAAAAAACTATTCTGATTTCAAACGTATTAACGAATGTCTTGAGTTATTGTTTCCTAAAGAACAAGGAATATCCATTTTAGATTTTGACAATCCTAACGAGTTTGAAGTTGTTATCAATAAACTGGCTAAACAAAAACAATTTACTGATTATGATAATAAAGGAAAGAATCAATATTCCAATACTTTAAAGTATTATTTAAGGTTTTTATATGCAAAACAATTGTTTTCAGAAAATCTAAAAACCACATATGCTCAAAGTATTGATGAGATTCCTATTCAGCAAATCTTCTATGGCGCCCCGGGCACCGGCAAAAGCCATACAATAAATGAAATAACAGAGACACAGCCGAAGGAAAATGTTTTCCGAACCACATTCCATCCGGATAGTGATTATTCAACGTTTGTTGGATGCTATAAACCGACAAAAACAAAGACCAGAAGACAGCAACGGATGAATATGTCGTTGGAAGATTTGGCTAAAGAATTGGGCAGCTACTACTCCAACGAAGAACTTGGCAAGATTAGCGGTATTCAGAAATTCTGCTATGAGTATTACCCATATATTGACGGCGAATATATGAGCGTAAATGTCACAAAGCTTTTGGAACTTGCAGGAATTCCTAAAGATTACAATGTTGAAATCAACAAATACGTCAAGTTCTGCCATCTTTTCCCAAAACAAGACCCTGACAAAATCACATACGAGTTCGTTCCACAAACTTTCACCAAAGCATATCTTCGCGCTTGGCAGACAGAAGAGCCTGTATATCTTGTCATAGAAGAAATAAACCGCGGCAATTGTGCACAAATCTTCGGTGACCTATTCCAGCTTCTTGACCGTAAAAACGGTTTTTCAGAATATCCTATCAAAGCTGACAACGACCTTGCAGCATACATTGGAGAACAACTTTCAAAAGAATCGAGGGAAGGCATCCCAGAAACAGTGAAAAGTGGAGAGGAACTTATTCTCCCACCAAACCTATTCATTTGGGCCACGATGAATACTTCAGATCAGTCGCTTTTCCCAATTGACTCGGCTTTCAAGCGCCGTTGGGATTGGACCTATATGCCTATTATCCAAGGTTATGACAAAGAAACCAACCAACTATTGAAATGGAATATTAAAGTTATTAACAAGAATTACAATTGGTGGCAATTCCTGCAAGCAATTAACCGACACATTGGCGACATAACACATTCTGAAGACAAGAAACTGGGATTTTTCTTCTGTAAGGCTGAAAACAACACAATTTCGGCAGAGACGTTTGTCAGCAAAGTGCTGTTCTACCTTTGGAACGATGTTTATAAAGATTATGACCACAGCCCGGCTTTCTTCCGTGATGATAACGGAAAACTGATAGAATTTCATGAATATTACCGTCAAGACGAAAATCATAAAACGGTCCCTGATGAGACAAAGATACAAGCTTTCATCGAAAAAGTGGAACCAGCATTCAAAACCGTAGATCCAGATGCGAATCCTGATTGAAGACCATCACTATCGGAAAGATGACGTGGAAATGCTGCTTGAAGGCTCAGGCATCAACCCACGCCACGTGGAGGGCGACACCAAACTAAGTCTTGACCACGTCGGTTATTATTATAACCACGAGATCGAGGATTGTGTATTCATACTCCCTAAGGTGATTGTTGACGAACAAGGAAATATCGATGAATCGTTGTCGGCTGAAGACCTGCTTCACATAGCCAACGATGACCAAAACGGGCAAAAACAGCATTTACTACAGTTTGTATATGGTTTCTCTGTCTGGATGTACAGAGCCATCAGCGTATATCGCGAAAAGAACCCCGACAGCGACATTGCCGTGAGTTCAAATATCACCCAAATGGGCAAAGGAAAACGCCGTGACCGCTACACTTTTCTAGATGTGATTTTGGAATTGTTGCAATTCAACCATGAAAATCAGGATTATCTTACTTTTATCGTCAAGAACCAGCATCGAGGCCTAAACAAAATTAATTGGGCCCGAACAATTTCAAAATGTCCAGCAATAATCCAAAACGACAATACAATATACTTGAATCCTATCAACAAAAAACGCATTATCAACTTTGACGAGGAACTGCTGGTCATCTATTATTCTATTTTGGCATATATCAACCAGCAATACGGGTTTCGTGTCAATATAAATGCGAATTTCGAGTTGATTAAAGGTGAACGGTTTAAAGCATATATCAACGGATTGGGAAGCGCCCGTCTGCATCAAATCAAATACAAATACTTTTCTGATAAAGCATTAAGAATTTGGGAACTTTGCATGGCCTTTTTCAACTATGCATATAAGATTTGCATTCACAGCAATGTTAAAGATTATCTTCTTGTACATGATTTTCATGAGGTTTTTGAAGATATGGTCGACGAACTGATAGGCGACCCGTTGGACAAAGATTTGGAAGCCTTAAAGACTCAAGAAGATGGGAAACAACTTGACCATCTGTACCAATACTACAGACTCACTAGCCATGACGACAAGGACGAAAAGATATATTACATCGGCGACAGCAAATATTATCCGCGAGGAACTGGTAATATTGGTGTAAAGCCAATCAGCAAGCAATATACCTATGCCCGGAATCTTATCCAATACAACTTGAATCTTTTTATGGACGAGCAAAATGGACATAGTCGAGGAAAGGCTTATCAAAAATATCGCGATATGGAAACAGAGGGATATGACATTGTCCCGAACTTTTTTATAAGCGCCCGCATCGACCAACTGGATAACAGCGGGTATTCACAAAACCAAATTACGCCTAGGGATGTTGGTAATGGTAAAAAGTTTCATATTTCAAGGCATTTCGACAACCGTCTGTTCGACCGTGACACTATTTTGATTGCACATTACGATGTCAACTTCCTGTATATCATAGCACTCTATTCACGCGACAACACCAATGAAAAACAACGTTGGAAAAATGAAGTGAGAGAACTTTTCCGCCAAAGGATCCGCGCTGGACTTAACGAAACCTATACCTTTTATGCCATGACACCACGTGAAGAAATCAATGCGGAGGAATTCATAAAAGATAATTTCCAACAATTGTTGGGAAAGGTTTACTCTCCTTATGATATTCCAGATACACAACAGTATTTTGCACTCGCACTCGACAAAGACAAAAAATACAATGATGAGAACGAGTATATTCTAAATCTGGTTGATACAGGCTTTTATTGCAAACAATGTTCGTTAGGACAAGACCCTCGAACTGTTTTGCCAATCGTTGTTCAACCTGAAAGAGCAATACAACCTGTGTCACTGCTCACCACTCACCATATTCAACGCTATCCAACCCAGCATTTCCTCATTGGCTGCTACCATTCGAAGGAACAATTGGATTGGATTATGGGCAAAAACGACAAAGGCACTAATCTTTACAATATCCGTTTAAAAAAACGCGGCGTCGATATTCGTGACGGTGCTTTATCACCCACTTATCTGGCAAGTTTGGATGTCAAATTCGTAATCCTTTATGAATATAATGCCGAAAACAAAGGATATCGAGTTTTCCATGTTCATCATCATGCTACATTGGATGAAGAAAGAATGAAAAAAGCATTATATCCTAATCCTCAAGGCAATTATTTATGTTACGTTTTTGATGAAGAGGTGCAACTTTCGACCAAAATCAGTCTTTATGACATAATTGCGGACGCCAAATCTTCACCTGATTACATTGAAGGAACTCCTATCTTCGAAACAGGAGACGAGTTGATGAAATACGTTGTATAATGACCGACAAAATGACTCCAGAACAACGCCACCTCTGCATGTCGCATATCCATTCTCGCGACACGAAGCCGGAATTGCTAGTGAGAAGATGGCTGTGGAGCCACGGGTATAGGTATCGGCTCAACGTGAAAGGGGTGCCAGGAAAGCCGGATATCGTGATGAGACCTTACCACACGGCGATTTTTGTCAATGGATGCTTCTGGCACGGACACGATGTCAAGTTAGAAGTTAGAACTGAGAAGTTAGAAGTTGAGAATTCGGAATGTTGTAAGATTCCTCAGTCAAATCGAGAGTTTTGGGTAAATAAAATCCGAAGAAATCAAGAGCGAGACCGGCAAAATTATCAGGTTCTACAGGAAAACGGCTGGCACGTCATCGTGATTTGGGAATGCCAGCTGAAGCCAGACCGCATAAAAGAGACAATGCTGAGGGTGGAAACGATGCTGTGTGACTATTTCCTCTCGCTACACCGACCGAAGATGGTGCTGTATCCGACAACCGAAGACACACTGCTGCCGATGGCCGCCGAAAAAGAAAACGAATACGAAAAAAGCAATAACGAAAACAACTAAAAATATGAAAAAACACCTCATCCTCACCCTACTCCTCGCCTTCTCATACGGCGCTTTCGCCTGCACCAACCTCATCGTCGGGAAAAAAGCGTCAGCCGACGGAAGCGTGATGTGCACTTATAACTGCGACGGATTCGGATTCTCGGGGTCGCTGTTTTACAGCCCCAGCGGACGACACGACAAAGACGAGCTTATCGCCATCCACGGATGGGGACCGGCACACGAAGGACAATTTGTGAAACAAGTGGAATACACTTACAACGTCGTTGGGCTGATGAACGAACGTCAAGTGACAATCGTGGAGACCACCTTCGACGGACGTCTGGAACTGGTGAACCAGGAAGGACTTCTCGACTATTTCAGCCTGATGCGACTCGCATTGCAACGCTCATCAACTGCCCGCGAAGCCATAAAATACACGGCGGAACTGGTTGAGGAATACGGCTACAACAGCAGCGGCGAAAGCATCACCATCTGCGACCCAAACGAGGCATGGATCATGGAAATCATTGGCAAGGGCGAAGGTCGCAAAGGCGCCGTGTGGGTGGCACTGCGCATCCCCGACGACTGCATCTCGGCACACGCAAACCTCAGCAGAATAAGGCAGTTTCCGCAAGATAAGAAGAAAAGTATCAATAGCAAACAACTTAATAAGATCAACAAACCCGAAGTCGAATGCGTCTACGCCCACGATGTCATCAGTTTTGCCCGTGAAAAAGGGTTTTATGAAGGCAGCGACAAAGATTTCTCGTTCCGAGACGCCTACTGCCCTATCGATTTCGAAAACGTGCGCTACGCCGACGCCCGCGTGTGGAGCTTCTTCCGCCATCACCGCTCGGATATGGATCAGTATCTGCCTTATATCAACGGCGAGTTCGACATCTGCGACGGGTTGCCGCTTTGGGTAAAACCCGAAAAACTGCTCTCTTTACGCGATCTTCAACACGACATGCGCGACCACTTTGAAGGCACGCCTCTCGACATGACTGCCGACATGACCGCCGGTCCGTGGGGTATGCCGATACGTCCGCTTCCTATGCATTTCAGCTCATCCGACAGCACCGACTATTTCCGCGAGCGCCCTATCTCAACACAACAAAGCGGCTTCACCATGACCTGCCAGATGCGCTCATGGCTGCCTGACGACGTGGGCGGCGTCACATGGTTCAACTGCGACGATGCCGACATGGTGGCATACGTGCCACTCTACTGCTGCATCACACAGGTGCCCGACTGCTTCCGTCCTGAAAACAACCCACGCAACGAGTTCAGCTTCGAGTCGGCATTCTGGATGAACAACTGGGTGGCGAACATGATTTACCCACGCTACTCGATGATGATCGGCGACCTTCGCATCGCACAAAACGAGCTTGAAGACTATTATTACAAAGATCAAAAAGAAGTCCTTAAAGCCATCGAGAAGATGACTCCTGCCGACCGTCACGAATACCTTAATAAGAAAAGCATCGCCTATGCCGACCGTATGATGGAACGCTGGGATAAGTTAGCTAAATTCCTGATTGTCAGATACAACGACCAGATAAAACGTCGTGTCGACAAGAACGGCAACTTACAACGTTGGGGTTACGAGACACCAGGCTACGACCAACAGTTCATCGACGCCATCGGGCCATCAACCGGCAACCGCTACAAATTAAACAATGTTATCGAACGCAGAGAACGATAGAGAGACGTCATAATCAGGCGTCTCTACCTCTTCACTACTTTCACGGTTTTCATGTTATTATCATCAGAAATTTTGACGAAATAAACGCCATTTGCGAAATCACTGAGATTGATTTCGGCGAGACCGTCAACGATTTTTTCTGAGAGAAGCTGTTTGCCAACCATATCGTACACCATGGCATTTCCATTGGAAATATTGGCATTCACAGTGATTTTGCCATTCGTCGGATTTGGCATCACTACTGCTTCAATAGTCTGAATCTCATCGACAGCGTCTGCACTGTTGCCGACTCTCACATCGTCAACATAAACACCCTCTGCATCGTGTCCAATTCCGTCAAACACAATCTGATAAGTGGCTGATGGATCAGGAAGTGCAACCTCGACAGTCTCCCAGTCGTCGGTAGGTTCGGTGAAGTTCATCAAAACGTGCCAGCTGTCGTTTTTATCGGTACGATATGCGACAATAAGCTGGTCAACAGTGCCATAATTCAAGCCCACCAGCTGTTTGTGACGGAATGTCAGAGTGGGATTGGTGACAGCGGTGATATCCAGAGGCTGGGAAAAGAGCATCGCCTCGCCGCCAAGCCAGATGAAAAACGCAGTGTTGTTCACGATAAGATATCCCGGGTCGATCACCCAGTTGTCGATGCCTGAAGTGATTTCAGTCTGCCAGCAAACGAAATAGTCAGATGATTCAAAATCATCGAAATAAGGCTCATTGTCGGTCACGACAAAAACATCGCAAAGGGTCTTGAACGTTGTCGGTGTGGCCCATTCCGACTCAGCACCGTCGCCACAGATAGCCTTCACCGAGAAGGTATAATCAGTCTGAGGCTCCAAGTCAACCACTGTAAATGGCTGATTATCAGTGTTTATCATCTGACCGTTCAGATCGATGACCCAGCTCTCCTCGTTGCCCGTCGTTGACCATCCCAAGGTAGCTGAAAACGCTGAAATCTCAGTGGCGTTAAGGCTTACGGGACGAGCACAACCGCCCTCGCCTGTTATCTCGATATTATCGATAAAAATCATATATCCGCCAAGTCCGCGGCCTAAAAACGACACCTGATATGTCGCCGAAAGGTCGGTAAGAGTGAACGTTTCCTCAAAGAAATTCTGATAATCGCTGATGCTGTAGGTGCCCAAAGTATGCCAGCTGTCAGTCTCCGAAGAACGATAGCTCACAACGAGCTCATCCATATCGTAAAAGCCCATCATAGCATAGGAGAAGCTGAAAGTGGCACCGTCAACGCCCGAAATATCCAAAACAGGGGATATAAGACGAGCCTCATCGCCAACATTGGTGAACGAGAACGCCGCAACTGTCGAAGTCGTGCCTGCCACAGTGCTCCAGTTGCCTGCGCCTACGGTCTCGACAGTCCAGCATTCGAAAGTGCTTCCTTCAAAATCCTCTATAAAAGGCTGGCTGTTTGTGACAGTGAAATCGCATTGCGCAAAAGCGTTATTTATTGAAAACATCAGGAAAACCGATGTCAAGATACTGATAAGTAATAGTTTTTTCATTGTTTTAAGTTTAATTTTCGTGCAAATATAAAAATTATTTCAAAATTTCAGCGGTTTTTTTCTAATTTTGCAGAAAAAATTATGCGAAAAATATCACTTTCCCTATTATTATTGATGTTTCTGGCTTCCTGCTCACGGTCGCCTGTTGCGGAATGGACCGAAGGACCGGCCGAAGATGACGGTCGCGCGCTGAACACCCTTGTGCTTCAAGATGTTACGAAAGGCTCACGTGTATGGTTTCAAGAGCTTTTCGACTCAAAAACCATAGTCGAAGGACCGAAAATCAACCATTATCAGGGCACTTCATGGTATATCGACATTCCAAACAACGGCACTGTCGTTTTGAAATATTACGGCCGACCGTTGCCTAGGCAGTCGTGGGCTCCCGAAGGCTTTGTAATGCAACGAAAAGGCAAGCCCGACAAGCCGATGCAGGTGAAATACAATTTCATAAAACATCCGAAAAACGAAGCTATCGACGACGATTTCGTCTGCCGTTATGAGGCGCAACCCGGCGACATCATCCCGCAGGTGAAACGTGTGCAATACGGTACTGAGACGATGGAACCGACCGAGAATCTCCCTCATGGCTGGTATCGTATCATTATTGATGAAAATGGCAAGCCAACAGTGGAATCGAAGGACGAAGACGGCGCTTTCTATGCCCAGATAACGCTCAACAAACTGCCGAAACCGCTGCAGCCTATGACTATCGAAGACTGGCCCGACAACCAGTACCGCGGCTTCATGCTCGACGTGGCACGCGACTTCCGTAACATTGACGAAGTGCTCAATGTCATCGACCTGATGGCAGAATACAAGTTCAACGTATTCCATTTCCATATCGGCGACGACGAAGCCTGGTGCCTAGAAATCAATGACTTACCTGATTTAACCAATTTCAGCGGACATCATGCCCTGCCCGATTGGAACCTTCAGGAAACAGAAGCTCTGAAACCGACGGCAAACGGCCGCATCAATAACGTAACTTATTATTCCTCAGAGGAATACAAACGGATTTTGCGCTACGCTTGGGAACGTCACATCGCGGTAATCCCTGAGTTCGACGCGCCTGGACATTCGAGGGCGTCCATCAAGGCGATGCAGGCTTATGAGAGACGCACCGGCGACGCTTCATATCGTCTGCAAGATCCAGCCGACACCTCGCATTACTGGTCGGCACAAGATTTCACCGACAACGTGCTGAGTGTTTATCTGCCAAGCGTTTACACATTCTACGGCAAGGTATTTGACGAGGTGATAAGACTCCATAACGAAGCCGAAGTTCCGCTTCTTGCAATCCATATCGGTGGCGACGAAGTTCCTGGCGGCGCATGGGCAAACCGAGACCGCAAGGCGATGAAGGATTTGTTCACCAACAATATGCTGGAACTTGCCGAACAACGCAATATCAAGCTCGCAGGCTGGGAAGACATCGCAAAAGGCATTGAGCCAGAGACACTTGAACGCATGAAACAGTCGCTTTACTTCGTCAACATCTGGACTGGCAAAGGCATGGACGGCATTCCGGAGGTGCTCTCACCTGCCACCAACAACTACGTTGACCTCGCCTATAGCGCTGATCCTGAGGAACTTGGACTCTTCTGGGCTGGCTTCGTCGATGAGCGCAAGACTTATTCAATGAACCCTAGCGAATACACTGGCGACATCGTTGGAGTGTCGGCACATCTCTGGTCGGAGCAGCTGCGTAATTTCGACAACGTCACCTTCCAGATGCTTCCGAAGGCACTCGGAGTGGCTGAAAGAGCATGGAACACCACCTCGCCAGGCGACTTCAACCGGTTTTATAGCATCATCGTCGAACGCGAGATGCCTGTTTGGGAACAAAAAGATTACAAATTCAAGAAAAGAAATTAAATTTTAACGATATGAAAGCAACTTATTCACAAAGATTAATCAAACTCGCTGATCTGAATCACCATCAGACATTTTTCGCAGGTCGCTGCTCGGAATATTTCCTCGAAAGCTCGTATTTCGCTGTGGCTCAATATGTTGACACCAAAGACACGGTGCTTCTGGTGCTTCACGGCATCGACTTCAAGTTCCCGATTTTCGCTGGCGACATCGTCACATTCGAAAGCAAGGTCATCGCAGCGGGACGCTCAACCCTGACAGTCTATACCAAGATGTACCGCAGCCGCGAGCCTGAGAAGATTGCCGCCGACGGCTTCGCCACATTCTCATATCTCGATGAAAACCACCACTCAAAGCCACACGGCGTGGTCATCGAGCCTGAGACTGAAGAAGAAAAATGGCTCAACCAGCAGGCGAAAGAAGTGCTTGAAGAGTCGAAGAAACGCGCTAAGGCTATTGCAAACTATAGGGGTGAATGAACATTCACCCCTACGGTTATAATTGAGATTTTAATAACAGCTATTTCAGCTTCTGCCTTCTCACCAAGGCATAGGCGCCGCCGAGTGCCGTGAGCACCAGCAAGCCGCTGCCCAGAGGGGCGTTGACGTCGTTGTTAGGGTTCTGTGTCAATCCCGGCAACCCCGGGAATAATTGATCTTCACCTTCTCTAAAACCTCCTAGATCATTCCAGTTGTTG
>CAJOEP010000008.1 GCA_905233445.1 uncultured Bacteroidales bacterium
CTCGCGGGCACCTTTGTTCAAGGCGACTTGCGACCCTGAAACAGGCGACTGCTCGTCGCTCACACGAATCTTGGCGGGAACACCCGCAATGCGACCGCAGCCACCGGCTTCAATGTCAGGGGAAGCATTGATCACATATTCGCCTATGGGGCGACACAAATAAGACGAATAACCAGCAGATCGGGTCTCTTGCTTTGTAAGGACATAGATCCTGTCGCTGTCCTTAAGCCCCTTGTTGTAGGTGAGGTCATGGTGTACCTGCACAAGGATGATGTAAAGCGCGGCAAAGGCTGCCGTCAAGCCCAAGATGTTCAGGATTGATGAAGCAAGGGCTGTTTTTCCTTTTTTGATAATTCTAGACATTGTTGTATTTTTTTAAGTCTTTAGTCGCTAGTCTTTAGACTCTAGTTTTTAGCATCGTCTAATACTAATGACTAACGACTAAAAACTAAAGACTAATTATTCTTTTTTCAACACTGTTGCCGGATTGGCTTTAGCTGTCCGCACGCTTTGCCAGATGACCGCAATGAAAGCCATCAGCAACACGACGAGGCCTGCCAGCACGAATATCCACCATGAGAGGCTGATACGGTGCGAATAGCCCTCGAGCCAGCGATGCACCACCAACCACGCCACGGGAATGCCGATGACGAACGCCTCGCCCACCATCTTCATGAACGACAGCACCAGCTCGTGCAACACACCGTTGTAGTCGGCACCGAACACCTTTTTCACCGCCACGCTGCGACGCTGTTGCTGCATGTAGTACGAGCTCATCGCAAACAAGCCGAGACCCGACACAAGCATCGAGAGCAAAGTGAAAATCAGCACTATGCGGAGGATACGGCTCTCGTCGACAAAACAATTGTCGATCATCTCTTCGATATAATTGGCGCCAAACAGCTTGCCGGGCATCACTTCGTTAGTCACCTTTTCCAATCTGGCATAAGCCTCTTTGTGGTCGCCCCTGACCTTCACGAGAATGGTCCACGGCCAGTCTTCATCCCAGTCTTCACCTCTGTTATATATCAAAGCCGACGACTGCTGCGCCTCCAACGGTCTTATTTTGAAGTCGTAATAGATGCCTCCGATGTCGAAGGTCCCATTCTGAGCGGACTCAAACGTCGTTGCCGATTCGTCGATTCCAATCTCCTTAAATGCGTATTCATTGAGCCAATAGGCAGGTTCTGCAAGCTGGTTGTCCTGCTTCACGCGGATGCCGAGGATGTCGAAATAATGCTGGTCGCCCTGAATCTGCTGAAACGAGACCCAGTTGCCGTCGCTAAGCTCCATGGTCCAGTTGTTGGTGCCTTGCAGCGGGATGCCGTCGCCTTGTCCCACGTCTTCCACAAACGGCTCGGCGCGATAGGCATCGAGCAACGGCCTGATTTCGCCCAGTTGGCCGTAAGCGTTGCCAATCATCAAGATATCTTTGGTGTTATAACCCAGATCGGCGGTTATGAGGTTGCGAATCTGCAAGTACATCGTCAGGGCGGCGACGAGCATCACCACGGTGATGACATTTTGCAGCGTGATGATGATTCGGCTGTACACCGTCTTGGTCTTCAACCGCAGCGAGCCGCGCACAATCTCGATAGGCTGCGCCTTCTGTATCAGCAGAGCTGGCACGATGCCTGCGATGAAGCCGAGAATCACCATCAACGCAATGACAACTAAAATATTAACTATATTTACCGCTCCAAAAATGGAGATTTGATAATCCAAGACACGTGTTGCCGCTGGTGACAATGCCTCGGCGAGCAATATCGCCAATACCATAGCTACGGTGCAAAGCAAGGTACTCTCCCCTATCATCTTCATGAAAATGCCAGATTTTGTCGCTCCGACGAGCCGTCTCGTCGCCATCTCCTTGGCACGGAATCCGATGAGAGCTGTGGAGAGGTTCACATAGTTCAAAATTGCGAAGAGCAAGAGCATCAGGCACATGGCGAGAAGCAGGTTCACAAACGAGCGGTCCCCGAAATTCAACGCTCCCGTCCAGTCGTAGTTGCCGTTGTTGAGAAAATACATGTCGCGCATCGGGATGATGCGTATCTCGTCATATTTGTGTTTGTAAATCCAGAAATTCTCCTCGCACCAGTTCAAGATGTCGTCGTGACGTGCCATCAAATCGGCGCCAGGATAAGTCATCACGAAAGTGACACCTGCGGCAGCGTTGCTCATGTACTCGTCGTGCGAATGGTTGATCTTTGTTAAAATATCGCCACGGATAAGCACATCGGGAGTCTTGAGGATGCTATTGCCGAAGTCTTTAAAGACACCGCAAACGATCAGCGGGTATGATTCGCCCTCGTCACCGATGGACATCTGCCGTCCGACAGGGTCTTTATCACCAAAATGCGCGTTGGCGAACTCCTCGCTCACCATGCAGCGGTCGCCTGCAATGCGCCAGTCGTCTTTCGAACCTTTCACAAGGTCATAGCTGAACATCTCGAAGAAGCACGAGTCGACGGCGATGGTGTTGCCATAGACTGTCTCGCCGTCGATTTTGTACTCCGAGGCCATCGACACATTAGCCACGCATGTCGATTTCTCTATCTCTGGAAACTGCCCGCGCAGGTGCTTGTCGAGCCAGTACCCCATATTGACACTTTCCTCGTTTGTTATGACATAGATACGGTCAGCGTTCTTCTGGAATGCGTCGGTAGAGAGTTGTCTCTGCACATACACTGCCAGCAGCAGTACGAATGCCATCGAAATTGTCAAGCCCAGTAGGTTTATCAGGGCGTAAAGCTTGTTTCTTTTCAGGAAGTTTAAAAATGAATTCATGGTTAATTTTATTAAAACATTAAAACATCACTGTCTCCGAAGTTATCGTATGATGAAGTAATCACTTTCTCACCTGGTTCAAGACCTTCTATCACCTCGTAATATTGAGGGTTCTGGCGACCGATGCGGATGTCGCGGCGTATCGCCTTTGTGCCGTCGGAGCTCATGACATATATCCATTTGCCGCCGGTCTTCTGATAAAACGCTCCGCGAGGAATCAGTATCGCCTCAACAGGCTGTCCGAGCTGCAGGTTGAGGTAATACGTCTGGCCGCTGCGGATGTTCTCGGGCTGCTGTCCTACGAACTTGAAATCGGCTTTGAACTTGCCGTCGCGCACCTCCGGATACACCTTGCGAATCTGCGCCTGATAACGTTCGCTCTGCCGCTCAAAGGTGGCATCCAAGCCAGCCGACACACGGTCAATATAATGCTCATCTATCTGAGCCTCAATCTTATAGCTGTCGAGGTTGTTAATCTGTCCGATCTTCGAGCCAGCAGCCACGCTCTGTCCCAGAGTCACGTCAAGCAAACCAAGTTCGCCGTCAATAGGAGCCTTAATCGTGAGGTTGTCCTTACGTTTGCGAATCATCATCATGTTTTGGCGCATGTTTTCAAGGCTTTCCTGCATCTGCGTTATCTCCACCGAGCGGTATAGGCTGTCCTGCTTGGCGCGATTCTCCACCAGCTTCAGGCGGCTTGCCGACAGCTGATAATCCTCTTCAGCCTTCAGGAACTCCTCTTTAGAAATCAGACCGTCGTCATACAGCGATTTCAGCGCCTCGTAGTTACGTTTGTTGCGTCGCACGTCCATCTGCAGCTGCAGTTTCTCCTGTTCCACGCTCAGCTTCTGCTGTTCCATCTGAATCATGGTGTTTCGCAAGATGTTTTCCTTCTCGGCAAGGTCGGCTTCCGAATTCAGGATCTGCATATCGAGGTTTTCATTACTTAAGATGAGAATCACGTCGCCACGTTTCACTCGGCTTCCTTCTTCCGCCACAATCTCCTGCACCACGCCGCCTTCCAGCGGACTGATCTGAATAGTCGTAATCGGCGCCACCTGTCCGCTGATGCGTATGTAGTCGTTAAACTGTCCGAGCGTCACTGCGCTCACGCTGATGTTGTCCATGTTCACCCGCAGTTTCTTCGAGTCGTCTCTCGCCACGAGCCATACGATAAACGCCACCAGCACCGCGCCCAGCCAAAACGGCACCGCTTTCTTCGTGAAAATCAAATTGATTCCTTTTTTCTTTTCAATAACTCTGTCCATATTATTAAATGTTTATTGTTCTAAATAGGGTACACCTTTATAATATAGTACAACGGATTTCTTTATAAAATGCTGCATTTTTGCATTCATTTCCTCCGCTAAGGCGTTCAAATAATTGTTCGATGCAGTCTGATACTCTATCGATGAAATCAGTCCCTGCTCAAAACGTTTTGCGTTGAGTGCGAACGCCTCTTCCTGCAGCTGCGCTCTCGTCTCAGCCTGACGCATTGCGTCGGCGGTGCCGTCGCAGTCGGCGATAGCCCTATACACCTCAGCCTCAACTTGCTGCAGCGCCTGTTCGTAGTCAGCCCTTGCCTTAATGTAAGCGTTCTTTTTCCTCGCCACATTCGAGTGTCTCGACAATCTGTCATAAATCGGGATGCTCATCGAAAGCTGGATGTATTCGCCTCGGTTGTTCCTGAATTGTTCTTCAAACGATACTGGCTTATATCCGCTAAGTCCGGGATACGTAAAGTAATTTGTCGACCATCCGCCGTAAAGCGATAGGCGAGGCAGCAGCTTCCATTTTGCCGTGTTTAACTCCAGTTCAGCGTTGTTCATCGTGCTCTCGGCGAGCATCACCGACGGCATAATTTCCTTTGCATTCTGAGCCATCAGTTGAGCGTCTTCGCCGCTTCTCTCAAACGAAATCTCCGAATTCGTGATGTCGTCAACCACTTTTAGCGGCTGCTCGATAGGCCAAAACATCACATCTTTTAAGGTTATTATGGCATCATTTAAGCGGTTACTGCAATTTGTCAGCTGATACTGGCGTTCTGCAAGGTCAGCCTGCATCTGCACCACGTCGGCATGCGATTTCTGCCCCAATTTTTCCTGACGCTCAGCCAGTTGTAGCGCCTTCTCAGCAGTCTCAACCTGAGCTGTGAGAGCCTCTTCCAGTTTTGTGAAATAAAGCACATTGCAAAACGCCTCCATCGTAGCCAAGCAAACCTGATCCTCCAGCTGCTGCGACTTAGTCTTACCCATCATCTGCGCCGTTTTCGTAATCTTCATATTATTCACCGCCTGAAAACCGTTAAACAAATCGATTCCAGCCGACAAGCTATAGCCGTTGTGAAACGACGTCACGGTGCTATATGTATTGGATTCCGGGTCGATACTACGCCCGAAGTTATAATAAGCATAGGTATTTCCGCTAATTTCAGGAGTAAACGTGTTCAGAATCGCGTCCCTTCTGTTCACCTGCGCATCCCTATTGTCAGCATCCTGAATTGTTATCTTCGTCGAGTGCTCAACCGCATATTGCATGCAGTCTTTCAATCCCATCGATATGGTATCCTGCGCCCTTATTATAAAAGGTGCAAAAATTGCGATAAATAAAAAAATCCGTTTCATTTTATTCCTTTTTGACAAATAATAAAACAAACGTCATGCCAAAAATGCATGACGTTGTGTATCAACATTTTAAATAAAACGGACTTTTTAAAAGTGTAAAAATATTTTACACTACTGTAAAGATTTTTTACAAAACTCTTATTTCAACGCGACGGTTAATTCTCTTGTTGCTATCGCTGTCGTTAGGTACCAACGGACGTGAAGAGCCAAAGCCTTTCACTTCGAGACGTGTCACAGAGATGCCTCTTTCGAGGAGTGCCGACATCACTGCGGCAGCACGTTTGAGTGACAACTCCATATTATGCTCGCTGTTGCCGCTATTGTCGGTATGGCCTGAAATCTCAATACGTAACGATGGATTCTCTTTCAAGAAATCGACAAGATAATCGATATCTTCATATGATTCCTCTGTCAGCACCGCATCGTCGAATCCGAAGTTGATGTTACGCATCACAAAACGTTTCATATCCACTGAATCCGGTGCATCGATAGATTCCAAATCAAAGACATAGATGTCGAAACCGCCGAGGCCACCGTCGCGATTCGAGGATATATAACCTTTCTTGCCATCGGTGCTTACCACGAAACTTATCTCATCTTTTTCCGAATTGATAGGATATCCAAGGTTTACGGGTGTTCCCCATTCGTTTTTAGACACTTTCTTGCACATGAAGATATCGTATCCTCCCATGCCAGGACGTCCGTCAGAGGCGAAATAAAGTGTGTTTCCATCGGGATGGATAAACGGACTCATCTCGCTACCTTTAGAATTGATGGTTGTTATAGGTTTCGGATTGCTCCATTCACCCTTATAAAGCTGGCTGAAATAAATATCGCTCTTATAGTTCTTAGAGTCTCTCACGAAGTAAAGTTCCTCGCCGTCGGCACTGATGCATGGCTGCGACTCCATCATGGAGGTATTAATCTTGAAACCCAGGTTTTTCGGTTTGCTCCAGCCTTCTGCGCCATATTCCGACATATATATATCGCCTCTGCCATAGCTGTCAAGGAAATCGATTCCGACAAAATAGAGAGTATTCTGGTTTGCCGAGATGCTCACTGCCCCCATACGTTTGTTGTTATGCCAATCGAAATTCATAGGGAGGGCTGGCATATATTCGCCATCGATAATCGCTGAGCTGTATATAAACTCTTCTTTTGAGCCATGTTTATCAATGACTTCGCCTCGACGGGTAAAATAGATATGCGAGCCATCCGGGAGGATCTGATTGATATACTCATCGCCTTCCGTATTGACATTAGGACCAAGGTTTTCCGGATTGTAGTTTATCGGATTATTGAAAGCCATGTCTCTGAACTTGGCGATCTCGAGCAAATCCTTGGCTTGGTTTGTCATGGCAGCCCTCTGGTTTGGTGCTGTGACGTACCATTGCAGGATTGTTACCGCGTCGGCGAAACGAAAATGTTTGAGATACAGGTTTGACAATGTTATGGCTGATTTCGGGAATGCCATGGAGTCGGCTGCGAACATCTTTTCGTAGCTTTCTATTGCCAAATCATCGTCTTCCAACTTCAGTGACAATTCAGCTTGGAGCAGCAAAGCATCTGTAAACTTGCCGTCAACGTCCAAAGCTTTTGCAAGATACTTGTATGTCTTAGGATATTTTTTCTTGCCATACATTTTCTTGGCGGTCTTGAAATACTTAATCGCTTTTTTTGAATTGGTATGATAATTCTGTGCGAAAGATGCCATTGGTGCCAAGAAAACCAGTGCCATCAGAAGCATAAGTAAGCTTTTAAGAGACTTTTTCATATTTATTTTCTTTTTTTAGCTTGTAATGTATTGTAAAGCAGTGACACTATTGTCATCGGGCCCACGCCGCCTGGCACAGGGGTGATTTTTGAGGCCACTTTCGCCACTTCGTCGAAATCGACATCGCCTTCGATGCGGTAACCTTTTTCTGATGTAGGGTCTTCGATGCGGTGGATGCCGACGTCGATGACTACAGCGCCAGGTTTCACCATATCGGCCTTGAGGAACAACGGTTTACCGATAGCTACGACGAGGATATCGGCCTGTCGTGTTATTTCCGGAAGGTTTTGTGTGCGGCTGTGGCATATTGTCACGGTGGCGTCGGCGCCTTTTCGTGAAAGCATGACGCTTATTGGGGTTCCAACGATGTTTGAACGACCGAGGACCACCACATGTTTGCCTGCTGTATCAACGCCGCTACGTTTAAGCAGTTCAACGATACCGGCAGGTGTGGCTGGCAGGAAGCATGGTTCTCCGAGTTGCATCAGACCGATGTTAAAAGGAGTGAATCCGTCAACGTCTTTTTTCGGGTTGATGGAATGGATTACCTTTGTCTCGTTGATATGTTTTGGCAAAGGCAGCTGTATGATATAGCCGTCGATTTCATTGTCATTGTTAAGGAAATCGATAAGTTTGAGAAGTTCTTCCTCGGAAGTGTTTGCAGGCATACGATACACTGAGCTTGTCATACCCACTGAATGGCAGGCTTTCTCTTTCGATGCGACATATGTCTGTGATGCTCCGTCTTCGCCCACTATCACTGCCGCGAGATGTGGTGCTTGCATACCTTTGTCTAACATGTCAGCGACTTCAGCCGCTATTTCTTTTTTCATTGCATCGGCAATTGCTTTGCCGTCGATGATCTTTTCTTCTATATTCATAGTTTTAAAATTTTTCAGTTGGCAGTTGGCAGTTACCAGTTGGCAGTTACGTATTAATAATTGTTAACTGGTAACTGTTAGCGTCTGCGCTTCGCTTGTTGCATCATCTGCATCATTTTCTTGGCGCCGCCTGTTGAGACCATGCGCATCATCTTCGATGTCTCATCGAACTGTTTGATGAGTCGGTTCACCTCTTCAATGCTGTTTCCTGAGCCGAGGGCTATTCTGCGTTTGCGGCTTCCGTTGATAATTTTCGGATTCTCGCGTTCTTCCGGTGTCATGGAGCCTATAATGGCTTCGATGCTCTTGAATGCGTCGTCGTCTATGTCTTCGTCGTTGATTTTATTCATTCCCGGGATCATCTTGGCGAGATCCTTGATACTTCCCATCTTCTTGATTTGCTGTATCTGTTTGAGGAAATCATTATAGTTGAACTCGTTTTTGGCGAGTTTTTTCTTCAACTTGGCTGCTTCTTCCGCGTCGAACTGTTCCTGTGCGCGTTCCACGAGAGAGACGATATCGCCCATGCCGAGGATACGGTCGGCCATACGTTTCGGGTAGAAGATATCTAGGGCGTCCATTTTTTCGCCGAGACCCACGAATTTGATAGGTTTCTCAACGACTGTACGGATTGTCAATGCAGCGCCGCCACGTGTGTCGCCATCGAGTTTGGTGAGCACCACGCCGTCGAAGTCGAGACGGTCGTTGAAGGCCTTCGCGGTATTCACAGCATCCTGACCGGTCATGGAGTCGACCACAAAGAGTGTTTCTTGAGGCTTCACTGTCTCTTTAATGCGTGCTATCTCGTCCATCATCTCCTCATCGACGGCAAGACGGCCGGCGGTATCGATGATTACCACGTTCTTGTTTTGAGCTTTGGCGTGCTCGATGGCATGTTGGGCAATCTGCACCGGGTTTTTGTTGCCGTCTTCAGAATAGACCTCAACGCCGACCTGTTCTCCGAGTACCTTCAACTGGTCGATAGCGGCCGGACGATAGACGTCGCCTGCCACCAGCATCACTGACTTACCCTTCTTTGTTTTCAGGTAATTGGCGAGTTTTGCCGAGAAAGTGGTCTTACCGGAACCTTGGAGACCAGCGATAAGCACCACAGCGGGGCTACCTTTGATATTAATCTCAACATGTTCGCCTCCCATAAGTTCGGCGAGTTCATCGTGCACGATTTTCACCATCAACTGGCTTGGTGACACGGCGGTCAAAATTTTCTGGCCGATGGCTTTTTCTTTGATATCGTTAGTTACATCTTTTGCTATTTTATAGCTAACATCGGCGTCAAGCAAGGCCTTACGGACTTCCTTAACTGTCTCAGCCACATTGATTTCAGTGATATATCCCTGTCCTTTAAGAACCTTAAAGGAACGCTCTAATTTCTCGGTTAAGCCTTCAAACATATCTAAATTTTTCTAATTATTCCAAATTGCAAAGATACAAATTATTTTAATATCGATTAAACAAATCGAAATGATATTGCATATATGCTTTTCCCGCATTGGTCAGACTGTCGGACTGCTCTTCCGGGAAGGTATTTTTCAAGACGTTATTATTTGATATGACGACCTCGCCTTCTTCGGTCTTGAATCCCAAACCTCCATATAACTCAAAGAATGCGAATGGTTTATAGCACGTATTGAACACGTTCTTACTCCATATAAACTCATCGTGTTTCACATCCAGCTGAGCCAAAATTGTCGCCGGAATATCGGTGTTTCCGCAAATTTTGTCGAATGTTGTTCCACGAAGTGAATCAAGCAACGGCTCACCGCAAATCAGCAATGGAATCTTATGATACTCAAAGGATTCCAGCGGATGGTTCTTATACGACGGATGGCTATGATCGGCCATGAATAGGAACAGCGTATTGTCGTACCAAGGCTGTTGTTTCGCTCTGTCCATGAAGAGTTTCAGGGCGATGTCGGTGTATTTAGCCGAGTTGACAAACACTTTTTCAAGCTGAGGCCACTCCAATTCCTCGAAAATCTTCGGATAATCGTAAGGTGAATGTGTGCTTAGTGTGAAAATAGTCGTGAAAAACGGCTGTGGCTGCGATGTGATATCTTTTGCAGCCCAGGGGAGCATGTCGGTATCCTGAATCCCCAGTTTTCCCTTATGGAAACGCTCGTTCACGTCTTTACCTTCGATGACTCTATTGAATTCGTTATATCTGAGATATGACAGGATGTTGCCGTAATTAAGCTCTCCTCCGAAGTAAAAACTTGAGTAATATCCAAGAGAATCAAGTGGTGTGATGACTGATGGGATGGCGTAATACTTCTCCTGATGGTTTGTGATTGTGGTCACTGGGAGTCCTGGCAGACCGCCTATAATGGAAGCTATTGCCTGTTGTGAGCGGTTGGCAGAAGCGTAGAAGTTGGTAAACAGAAGACCGTTTTTCTCCAAAGCATGGAAATTAGGTGTGATGCTCGGGTCGCCTCCCAGCGATTCGATAAGGTCGGCTGACCAGCTTTCAAGTAAGACTATCAATATGTTAGGTCGTTCCGTCTTGATAATTTTTACAGTGGAATCGCATTCGATTTGATGTATTTCCTCAGTTATATTTTTTGCTGTTTCGAAATCCATATAGTTAAAATGCGCGTTATCGCTCACTTTGCGGGCATTTGTCATGTTTTCCGCCAGATTATACGCAGGATTGACAGTCATGATATTGACTATTTTATAGTTGCTGAAATAGCCAGAGCTTGTTGAGATTGGAATCTCGCTGAATCCGCCTCGCATACCGAGGAACAGAAGTCCTACAGTTATGATAATCAATGCAGGATACATAAACCAATAAGGCTTTCGTTCGTTAACATGTTCATCTTTCGACGGTTCGATCCAACGGACATACCACCAACCGAACAGCAATGTGAAGCAGGCCCATAGTGAAATGAGAAGCACGGTTTGTTGCGTTGATGCCGTATTAATTACCTCGGACGGGTTTTCGAGATACGCTAAAGCCTTGGCGCTCAGCTTTGTACCCCATTCTCCATAGATACCTATTTCACCCATCACAGCGAGAATGTAACCTGCTATTATGATGTAAAAATACCAACGCATCCAGCGGTAACTAAACTTCTTTTTGAGACACAAGCTCACGAACATCACGATAGCCGGCAGCGCCATGATATAGCATGCGGTGGCGATATCAAGAGGAATAGCCTTGAAAAATCCTTTCAGTATTTCGATAAACGGCACCATATCAACGTTGACAAGATGCCAATAGTTCACGATGAACACTATACGCATTGAGGCGAACAGTATCAATAAGAAAGCAAGTATCTTGACAAGATAAATGACGTATTTTTTCATAGTTTTAAATTTTTGCAAAGATACAAAAAGACTTTAGACGTTAGACATTAGACCTTAGTTTTTTTGACAGGATTATTTTTTTAGACAGGATTGGCATGATTTACAGGATTATTTTGTATCTTTGCATGATTAAATTTTTGTTGATATGGTCAAGGAAAATTTGGAAACAGTAAGAAAAACAATCCCTTCGGGAGTTTTGTTGGTGGCGGTGTCGAAGACGAAGCCGGTGGAGGACATTCAGGAGGCTTACGATGCCGGACAGCGCGTTTTCGGTGAAAACCATGCGTTGGAAATGCGCGACAAGCATGAGGTTCTGCCCAAGGACATCGACTGGCATTTCATCGGGCATTTACAGACAAACAAGATAAAATACATCATCTCGTTCGCAAGGATGATTCATTCCATCGACACCTTTAATTTATTACAGGCAGTGAACAAGGAAGCAGCGAAGCACAATGTAGTCGTTGATTGTCTGCTGCAGTTCCACATCGCGGAAGAGGAGACGAAATTCGGTTTGGACATGGGCGAGGCAAATGAAATATTGCAATCCGACATTTATAAATCGATGCAAAACGTTCGCATCTGCGGCGTGATGGGCATGGCGACGAACACCGACGATATGAATCAGGTTCGCAAGGAATTCAGGCATTTAAAAGAGATTTTCACGACATTAAAATCGAAGTATTTCGCTGATTGTGAATGGTTTAAGGAAATCTCAATGGGAATGTCGCACGATTATCCGATTGCCATCGAAGAAGGCTCGACGATGGTGAGGGTCGGTAGCAAGATTTTTGGAGAAAGGAATTATAACATATAATATTATGGATACATTTAATGCTAAAGAAGTAAAAGACCATGTAGTTCAATGGATTAGAGACTGGTTCGAGGTTAATGGAAAAGGCTGCAACGCCGTTATTGGCATCTCGGGCGGCAAGGACAGCTCGATTGTGGCTGGCTTGTGCGTCGAGGCGCTCGGCAGGGACCGCGTGATTGGTGTAACGATGCCAAATGGTGTGCAGAAAGACATCTCCGACAGCATGAAGCTCATCAACCATCTCGGCATCAAGTATTGCTGCGTAAACATCGGCGAGACGTACAACGCCTTGATGGGTGCGGTGAAGGAACAGCTTGCGACATTAGGCAAAGACGTTGCTAGTCAGACAGTTATCAACATGCCGCCGCGTTTGAGGATGACGGCATTGTATGCAGTTTCGCAGTCGATGAACGGTCGCGTGGCGAACACCTGTAATCTCTCGGAGGACTGGGTTGGCTACAGCACTCGCTACGGCGACGCTGCCGGCGACTTTTCACCTCTTGGCGGACTCACAGTTCGCGAGGTCATTGCCATAGGCAAAGAACTCGGCCTGCCAATAGAGTTGGTTGAAAAGACACCATCAGACGGTCTATGCGGCAAGAGCGACGAAGACAACTTAGGATTCACCTACGCCACTTTGGACAAGTACATCAGAACTGGTGTTTGCGAAGACGAGGCAATAAAGGCGAAAATTGACGACAAGCATGCGAAGAATCTGTTCAAGCTGGAGCCGATTCCGCATTTCAGCCTTTAGAAAGGATTAACAAGTTTTTAGGAGTTGTTGCTTTTTCTCATTTCAGTGAGTATCGCGGTGACAACTCCTTGAAAATCATACAATTCGGCAGGATTTTTAAATGATGCTATACCTTTCAGCATGGTTTTATGCCCTACACCGTATTGGTCATTGCTGCCATAATATTCCATGTCAAAATTGTAACCTGCCAATCTGCCGTTGATATACACCACAGTAGTGTGATAATTGGCGATTTTATCATGTTTTATCGATTCCATCGCAATAAAAAACAGCTCTTTTCTGACTTCGTTTTTCCCGATATCGAAAACCGTGCGTTTTGTCAAACCGCCTAGAAAAGCCACGCCTATCAAAAAGCCTACAATGCCAATTACAGCAGTTTCTGCATGCGTCACTAAAACAGCACCGATAGCAAGGAAAATAATGCCGAATATCCAATAAAGTGCTGATGTAGATGCATAAACAGTTACGGTGTTTTTCTCTGCGTTTACTTTGATGCCGCTTTTACGGCTTAAATAGATGTAATCTTTTACTACTTTGTACAATTCTTCGTTCATGGATAACTATTTTTATGTATTTATTTTTTAATAAATTTGATTATCAATAGAATAATTCCAATACAAATAAACCATAATGCGGCTGTCCAGAAATATGAGATATGGTCGAGGCGTTGTTTTTCAATAATTTGACTTTCATGACGAGTGACAGGATTCAGCCACATCGTGGTGCCGTCGAAGAAAGTAAGGACAGTGCGGACATATTGGTCGGTAGACTGAATATGATATGAGGCAGTGAATGCGATATCGTTGATTTCATGCCAGTCCGATTTCAAAACAACGCCGTTTTGTCCGATAAATTCAGCTTTTCTAATTGGTTTTGAGACGTTTACAGCAAAACAATTGTCCTTTAGTTTCGCACTATATAAATAAGGTATGTCGCGTTTGAAACGCTCGACTTTATGATTCATCTCCTCTTGGCGGTCGAGGTCGAAATCAACGCCCACAGACTTGCCCGCGAGGAGGGCGTCGTAGAGTTGGTTCGCATCATTGTCTTTTGCGTTGAGATAAGTGATTCGCAAAGCTATATCATTGACTTTCAGCACATCATGAGTATCATCATCGGCGATAAGATAGACAAGATGACCGTTGGAAAGAGCCATATCCCAGTGCTCTGGCGAATTGACGAAACCGTTCAAAACCTCGAGGATTTTGTAATTGCTGAGATATTTCATGTCGCGGACGTTATAGCTGCCGTCGACGAAGCTCGGATGCGCCACTGCCACCACCCTATTCTGCTCGCCTAACCTATTGAGCATATGCTGTTTATGACTCAAAGTCTGATAGAAGAAATAATCGATGCGACGGACTTTTTTAGTACCAAGGCACACCTGATGAGTCTTCCAGACGTTGTAACCGTGCTCATAGCCAGGGATATAACCAGGATCGCGGTCATTTTCGTATGAATTAACCTTATTATAATCGGAGATGCCGACGTGGTCGTAGCCAAAAAGACGATACATGCTGTCATAGACCGCATTGCCATTGTTGCGGCCGTTAGTCACGCCGCCATATTGACGCGTATGTCCATGGAAATTGCAGCATTTCCAATAGGTTGAATCGATATCTTGGTATGGATTTAACAGGTAATCGCCGTGAAAAGGAACCGGCTCGTCGAAGACATAGACGGGCACGAAAAGGTTCATTGCGACTAAAAAACCTACAAATGCGATGACAATGTACAAAAAATATCTGAAAAACTTTTTCATATCAAATTAAAAATACAAAGATAGGAAATTATTTTGAATTGTACAACAATTTTTTTGACTATTTTTGCGCCATGAAAAACAGAAATTACATAGTTCATATTGCAGGCGTTATCGCCATGATTATCTGGGGGTTATCGTTCATCTGGTCAACGCAGGTATATCGTAACCTGAACCCTACGGCGACGATTTTTCTGCGATTGGTGGTGGCGACGGTATTCTTTACAGCCATACTTTTCACCTTCAAATTAAACGAGAAGGTCGATCGAAAACATATCGGATTATTTGCGTTGGCGGCAATGTTCGAGCCGTTTTTATACTTCATTTTTGAGGGTTACGGATTGAAAAACACCTCTCCTATCATCGGGTCGGCAATTATTGCTATGATTCCGCTGGTGACGCCTATCGCAGCGTCGATTTTCCTGAAGGAAAAACTCTCGCCGATGAACATTTTGGGCTTAATCGTATCGTTTCTCGGCGTGATGGTGATGCTCATCAACAAAGACCTTAAGTTTGTGGCTTCGACGAAAGGCGTGATATTTTTATTCTGTGCGGTGCTGGTGGCGGTAGGTTATTCCATCTCGTTGGCGAAACTGACAAAACTTTATAAACCATTGACTATCACATGGATGCAAAACATCGTCGGCATGATTTATTTCATTCCTTTGACGATAATTATGGAGCAATTCGAGCCTTCCAATTTTGCCAATGTGAGTGGTTATATCGTGCCTTTGGTATGCCTCGGCGTGTTGTGCAGCGCTGTCGCCTATTCATTATGGGCATATGCATTCAGCAAGTTAGGTGCATCTAGAGCCAATGTGTATAGCAACTTGATTCCTGTATTTACTGGCATTTTCAGTTTCATTTTAGGAATCGAGATGCTGTCGACGAACAAGATTTTGGGTATTCTGATGGTTGTCGTCGGTTTGATTTTCTCACAGTTAAAAAAGAAGGAGGCAAAAGTATGATTACAAGCAAGACTAATCCTAAGATAAAGAATATCATTAAGTTAGAGAAAACTTCGGAGCGTCGTGAGCAGAACCGCATCCTCATTGAAGGACGCCGAGAGATCGAGCGCGCCGTCGCCTGTGGCTTTGAAATTGACACGTTGTTTGTTTGTGCCGAGATAGCAAAAGATGGTGCTGGAATAACGGCGCGCTCGATTGAGGAAGTCTCGTTGGAGGTCTTCGAGAAGATTGCTTACCGTGAGGGCAGCGACGGACTTCTTGCAGTGGCAATCCCAAAATACGCTGATTTACAAGCGTTTAAGCCTAAAAAGAAGAATCCGCTTATCATTGTACTTGAAACCGTAGAGAAGCCAGGAAATCTCGGCGCTGTGATGCGTACTGCTGACGCTGCTGGTGTTGATGCAGTCATCATCGCTGACCCAAGAACCGACTTATACAACCCGAACGCCATTAGAGCCAGCGTGGGATGCATTTTCTCGGTGCCATTGTTTGCCTGCTCGTCGGAGGAATGCATTAAATGGTTGAAAGACAATAAGATAACGATATATTGCACATATCTGAAGGCTTCCATTGATTATCTCGATGCAGATTTTAAGAAAGCATCGGCGATAGTGATGGGAACTGAGGCGACGGGCATCTCTCAGCAATGGGTTGACGCTGCCGACCAAAATATCATCATCCCGATGAACGGCATTGCTGACTCGCTCAATGTATCAGTAACTACTGCAATTGTGACGTTTGAGGCAATCCGACAAAGAAGAATTAAATGAGGTTCCTCACTACTTAGGGGTTCGGAATGACAAGACAGAAAAAGGGACATAAAAGCGTGGCTTAAAGAAACATTATAATTTGCAGGAACCTACATGCCGCGCCACAATAAAACAAAACAAGTTGTCATTCCGAGCACGAAGAGCGAGGAAACTCAATAAAAATTTGAATATGGAAAACAATCATTATACAAAGGGCATCAAGGTGATGTCGAGTCATTGCGACAGCGTGAACAGGCTGAGTCCTTTCATGATGCAGACCTTGTTTGAGGAGCTTGCTGACGCTAACGCGACCGCCCTCGGCATCGACCAGCCAACCTTGATGAAGCGTGACAACGCTTTCTGGGTGGTACGTCGCATAAAATTCGAGTTTAAGAGCGTCGTAAAAGACCATGAAGACGTCATTTTGAAGACGTGGCCGTCGGGACCGGAGACGCTGAGATGCTTCCGTTCGTATCAGATACTTAAAACCAATCTTGAACCAGCTGTAAACAGCATCGCAGAATGGGTCATTTTAGATAAGGATACACGTCGTTTGAGAAAGACAGACAGCGTGCAATATCCTGATATTCAATTCATTACAGAGAGAGCCTGCGAACCTACATTTAAAAGATTCAAAGACGAATTTACAGAAGACTACTTCGTTTACGAAAAGACAATCCGTGCCTGCGATATTGACATTTCGCATCACACCAACAACACAAAATACTGCATGATGGTGCTCGACTGTTTCTCCATAAAAGAGCTAGAATCCATGACACTCAAGGAGTTGGAGATTCATTACGAGGCAGAGAGTCTGGAAGGCGACGTGCTGCGAATCTACCGTAAAAAAGTTGACGATGAATGGCATTTCGCGATAAAAAGGGACGGAAAAGTCATCACCTACGCTTATATGAAGACGCGAGACGCGGGACTTTGAGACGCGAGACTTGTCCCGTGTCACGAAGTCTCATGTCACGAATCGAATTTTTATTATTAATTTGGTGTTTTTAATAAAATTCCCTATTTTTGCAAAAAATTGGGAACGAGAATGAAGCATATTTTCATAGTTAATACTGTTGCGGGCGAGCATTCTTGCCTCAAAGAGGTGGAGAAAGCAATCGCCAACGAAAGCGAAGTTATTGATTATGAATTATTTACACCCGATTCAGCAAAAGACAATGTCGCTAAAATCAAAGATTACCTCGAGACACATCCCGACGAGGAAGTGCGTTTTTATGCCTGTGGCGGGGATGGTACATTAAACAAGGTGGCGAGCGGCATTTACGGTTACCCAAATGCGAGTTTAGCCGTCCTGGCATACGGCAGCGGAAACGACTACATCAAGTATTACGCTGATTTACAGACGTTTAGAAACGTTGAGAGAGAAATACACGGCACTGAGAAACGTGTCGATATCATGCAAGTTAACGACCGTTTTGCCATCAATGCCACACATTTCGGCCTTGATTCTGTAGTCGCGAAATCGATGAACATAATACGTCGCTACCCGATTATTGGAGGCAAGATGTGCTACCCTATCGCAGTTTTTAAGGCATTTTTGACTGGTATGCGCACTCGTTGCACCGTTTATGCAGACGGTGAGAAACTCAACGACGGCAAGATTTGTCTGTGCACCATTGCCAACGGCAGATACGTGGGAGGCAGCTACAAATGCGCCCCACGCTCTTTGAACGACGATGGTTTGCTGGAGGTTTGCCTCATAAAGCCAGTTTCGAGAATAAAATTCGCATTATTGAAGAAATATTATACCAACGGAACACATCTCGACAATCCAAAGTTTGAGAAGTATATTGTTTATCGCAGAGCGAAACAGGTTGTTATTGAAGGCGGCAAGGGCTTTTGCGTTTCATTGGACGGAGAAATTTTGGAAGGAGAAAAGATTATAGTGGAGAATAAGAAGCAGGCGATACGGTTTGTGGTTCCGTAGTGACGATGTGCACGTCGTCTGTACAAACAGATTTGAAATTAATTAAAGATTAAAAATATTTTATTATGATTGCAAAAGAGTTATTAAATCCGAAAAGCATCGTTGTGTGCGGTGCGTCGAGTGACATTCACAAACCTGGTGGAAAAGCATTGAAAAACCTCCTAGAAAGCCCATTCAGAGGTCCTGTTTATGCGGTGAACCCGAAAGAGACCATGGTGCAAGGCGTTCAATGCTACGCCAGCGTCAATGAGCTTCCGCAGGTCGATTGCGCCATCCTATGCATCGCCGCCAAGTTCTGCGCCCAGACCGTCGATGTTTTGGCAAAAGAGAAAGGCTGTAAAGGTTTCATCATCATCAGCGCGGGATTCTCGGAGGAGAGCCACGAAGGCGCCGAGATAGAGAAACATATCGTCGATACCATCAACAGCGTCGGCGGCAGTTTGATTGGCCCTAACTGCACTGGCTTCCTCAACGTGAATTATGCGGGCTGCTTCGACACACCTATTCCGAAGCTCGACCCTAAAGGCGTTGACTTCATCACTGGTTCAGGTGCGACAGCAGTGTTTATTAAGGAATACGGCATGAGCAACGGACTGAAGTTCAACAGCGTTTGGGCAGTTGGAAACAGTGCTCAGCTCGGTATTGAAGACGTTTTGGAACACTTAGATGAGACATTCGACCCTGAAAAATCGAGTCATGTCATCATGCTTTACATGGAAAAGATCGGCGACCCGCAGAGATTGCTCAAACACTCACGCAACCTCATCAACAAAGGTTGCCATATCGCAGCTATCAAGTCTGGTGGTTCAGCGGCTGGTTCACGTGCAGCATCGTCACACACTGGTGCTCTTGCCACCAACGATGCCGCTGTCGATGCCTTGTTCCGCAAGGCTGGTATCGTGCGTTGCCAGAACCGACAGGAGTTGACAACGGTGTGCGGTGTGTTCATGCACCCTGAAATCAAAGGCAAACGCTGCGCTGTCATCACACATGCTGGCGGTCCGGCTGTCATGCTCACCGACGTTTTAAGCAACGGCGGCATGGAGGTTCCACCATTGAAAGACCATCCGGCAAGCCCTGCCCTGCTCGCGAAACTCTTCGGAGGCTCGTCAGTAGGAAACCCTATCGATTTCTTGGCAACAGGAACAGCCGAACAGCTCGGATATATCATCGACACAGTTGAAAACGAATACACCGACATCGACTTCTCGGTCGTTATCTTCGGTTCACCTGGATTGTTCAGCAACAAAGAGGTTTACGACCTTCTTGACGCTAAGATGAAGACCTGCAAGAAGCCTATCTTCCCTGTGTTACCGTCAATCATCAACGTGAAGGACGAAATCGAAGACTTCATCGCTAAAGGACGTATCAACTTCCCAGAGGAGTGTGTTTTAGGTAACGCAATTTGCAAGGTTTACAACACGCCGAAACCACAGCCAGAACATGTTGAACTGCCAAAGATTGACGTGGCTCGCATCCGCAAGACCATCGACCGTTGCAAGTCAGGTTATTTGGAGATTGCCGACTACAATGAGTTGCTCGACGCAGCTGGCATCAGCCGCAAGAAATCAGTGGAAGTGAGCAAGAAAGAAGATGCTCTCGCCTTCGCCAAAGAAGTGGGCTGCTCGAAAGATGTACCGCTGGTGATGAAGGTCGTCGGTCCGCTCCACAAATCAGACGTTGGCGGCGTGACGCTTGGCGTGAAAGACCTCGACACCGTTGCCAAGGAGTTCGACCGCTTGATCGTCATCCCCGAGACATACGCAGTGGAGATGTACCCGATGCTCGACGGTACCGACGTTTACATCGGAGCTATCAAAGACGCCAAGTTCGGACATCAGATATTCTTCGGCTTGGGTGGCATCTTCATCGAGGTGCTGAAGGACGTTCAGAGCGCCCTCGCTCCTATCACAGCCGACGAAGCCAAGGAGATGCTCAAGCAGCTCAAGGGTTACAAGATTCTGCAAGGCGTCCGCGGTCAGGAAGGTGTAAACCTCGACCTCTATGCCGACCAGGTAGCTCGCGTGAGCGCATTGGTGCAGGCCGCTCCTGAGATTGCAGAGATGGACCTCAACCCGTTGCTCGGCAACCCGCGCTATGTGACAGCCGTCGACGCACGTATCAGAATTGAGAAATAGATTACATGAAAAGATTATTCTTCATATTGTCGCTACTGATGCCATTGCTGCTTATGTCGCAAACGGCATCAGTAGTGTTTTCTCATCAAGGAGGATTCTACAACAACAGTTTCAACCTTACATTGTCATGCGACGGGTCATATCATATTCGTTACACGACAAACGGTAATACACCGACATCGAATTCCACGCTATACACGGGGCCTTTGTTTCTGAATGAGGATTTGTTTTCTAATTCAAACATCCACAACATTGTAAACTGCATCCCGTCGGCTTTTTACCAAACCGAAGATGTGGAACGCTCGATAGTAATCAGAGCTGCTGTTTTTGACAACAACGACAGTTGTGTGAGTGCGGTGAAGACAAACACTTATTTCATCAGGTCGTTAGGCTGCGACATTTACAAGATGCCAGTCATCTCAATTTCCGCCGACTCTTTGTCTTTGTTTGACTATTACACGGGCATATTTGTCCCTGGAGTGCATTATGATCCCGAAGACCCCAGACATACAGGCAATTATTACCAAAGAGGAAAAGACTGGGAGCGCAAGATAAATTTCGAGTTTTACGAGCAGAACAACTTCGGTGTCAACCAGCAATGCGGACTGCGCACACACGGCAACGCATCCCGTTGGTTTCAGCAAAAAGGCATGAAACTCTACGCCCGCGACGAATATGGCAAGAAAAGATTTAAATTCCCATTTTTTGGAAACGACGAACTCGACGATTTCAAACATTTAAGCCTACATCCGTTCAGATGCAGCGTTTGGTTACAAACAGGAGCGCAGG
This sequence comes from uncultured Bacteroidales bacterium, assembly GCA_905233445.1. Classification (GTDB taxonomy): domain Bacteria; phylum Bacteroidota; class Bacteroidia; order Bacteroidales; family F082; genus Limimorpha. The sequence goes on from CAJOEP010000008.1 coordinate 21,316, forward strand.
ATTTTCTTGCACACAAGGTGGCATCAAACCTTGACATTGACGCATTGGCTGTGCGTCAGGTTTCGGTTTTCATAAACGGTGAATATTGGGGAATATATACTCTTGAGGAAACCCCTGACGAACGCTATCTGGAAGATCATTACGAAGTTGATTTGGAAGCAGTTAACATCATCAAATACTTCGTGGTGCAGGAATACGGTGACGCTACCGACTGGTGGACGTTTTTCGACTGGCTGCAACATTCCGACTTAAGCCAGGCTGAAGACTCGATCGTGGCATTCTCACGGATGGATGTCCACAGCCTCATCGACTACATGATTTTCGAGATATTTTCCGCTAACCTCGACTGGCCTTTCAACAACGTCAGGATATGGCAGCCAGCGACGGGAGAGCCATTCAGGATGCTATTCTTCGACGGTGACGGATGTTTCATAAGATGGTACTATGACGCGTTAAACATGGCGATGAACAGCGGCCACGACAGCTATGTCCTCAATCATTTTCTTCAAAACGACTATTTCAAGAGAGAGTTTTACAATAGGTATAATGAGTTGAAGTCGTCTTATTTCAGCTATAATTCGCTGAGAAACTATCTCAATGAATATCAAAACATAATTGAAGACGATGTTCCAAAGCAGTCGGAAAGATTCGGTTTTCCGGCCACTGTGGCAAGATGGGAAAGTGACCTTGACACGATTGACACCTTTTTTAGGATGAGAAGCGCCGCTTTTGAGCAGGAACTGCAGGGCATATTGCTTACCCATGAAGCGGAAACACCTTATTTCACCTGTCATCCAAATCCGTCGTCAGGCACATTCATCGTTGATTTGGGATCTTTTGCCAACAAAATCAATCAAATAGACATTTACGACTTTATGGGAAGAAATGTTTTAACGACGAACAATCCCATAATAGAATGTGACTTACCTAAAGGAATTTATTTTATTAAAATCGGAGAATCAACGCAAAAAATTATTATTCAATAGAATATGAAAAAGTCAGACATTACAGCAATTGTGATTATCGCTGCGATCATCTGCGGCTTTGCTTTTATCCCGGGAGCATGGGAATGGTTCTTAAGGACAACCACCAACCACGGATTGTTGATGAGTTTCTTTAAGTTTGCAATTCTGGGAACTTTCGGCGAGATGCTTTCTTTGAGAATAAAAGAGGGCGTTTACATGAAAAAAGGATTCGGTTTGATGCCGAAACTGCTTGTTTGGGGTGTTTTAGGTGTCGTTATCGCCTCTGCGATGACAATTTTCAAGACCGGAACGGTGAAACTGCTCGATGGCGGGTTCCACCTCGACGGGAAAGCTGCCGAATGGTTTGCAGGAACGCTAAGCTGGGGCAAGTTCTTCGTGGCGTTGTGTGTCAGCGTACTGATGAACACCTTGTTCGCGCCGGTATTCATGACTTTTCACAAAATCACTGACATTCATATCGCTGAGACTGGCGGCTCGTTGAAAGGCTTCTTCAGCAAACCGCTGGAGATTCAGAAAACCATGTCGGAGAAAATCAACTGGAACATACAGTATGGCTTCGTTTTCAAGAAGACGATACCGCTGTTCTGGTATCCGGCTCACACCATCACATTCCTGTTGCCTGGAACGCTTCAGGTGTTGTTTGCAGCTGCATTGGGAGTGGCGCTCGGCGTGATTCTCAGCATTAAGAAATAATAATCTCACACAGATTGCACAGACTACACAGAACTATTCTCCCGAAAGGATTTAGTTTGCAAGCAAACAGATATCACAGATACTAGGATTTCCGTTTTTTGATAGCGTAGCCTAGGCCGAGAGCAGTAAGAATGACGAGCCCGTTGCCGAGAGGTGCGGGCTCACTGTTTGTCGAGCCAAGCGTTCCTGAAGGCAGATTCAAAACGTTTTCCGGATTTTCAATCCTATTGTATGGGTCGTTGTCAAAATCATTGAAAAAGCCGTCTTTGCGTTGCGCCGACATATCAATGCCCAACACAAAAACCAATGCCAAAACAAAAAACATCTTCTTCATTGCCAATCTCCTAATTTTCAATTATTTAACAACGATTTTTTGGGTTTTCACGCTTTCGCCGATTAGTCGGAATATGTAAACGCCGTTTTGTGACGGTTTTATTATAGTCTCCATACCGTTCACGTATTGTTTTGATACGATGCGCCCCATCACATCGAATATCTGCAACTCTCCCACTCCATCGACCACCATTTCATCGCCGCTCTGATAAACGAAGATTTCATCATCCGAATCGGAAGACGACTGGTATTTGAATTTGACGACAAACCGGTTTTCCTTGTCAGATTTTGAGCTAACGAACGAATACTCGTCGTCAAGCAATAAATCGATATCCTCGCCGATGATGTTGTCGATAAGATGCAGATAGCTAAAATCGCCGGAAGGCTTAATGTTCATTGTATAAATGCCTGTTTTAGGGGTGTGGAAGTTGAGGTTAAACGCATGAGTGTCCTCACCGATATTGGCTATGGCGAAGTCCTCTCCATTGTACTGGATGTAGAGCTTCTGAATCGCCTCATTACGATGCTCGACCTTGTTCAAGCCATGACCATCCTTGAACACGGCGTACGCCACGTCCTCGTAACTGCTATTCGACACGGCAAACATTATATTGTCGTTAAAATCCTTGGAAACGCCTGTTGCCGTTGTGTTTGTCATTATCAGATTTTCGCTTGTGACGGAACTCTTGGCCTGCACCAGAATAGCCTGACACGGCGCAATAGGCGTTGTGTGGTCATATCCGACAACCCATCCGCCGGCAGATGAAAGAGTGTAGAACCCGTCTTCAAGATATGTGTTAGGAATGGCCGCATTTGCACCTTTATATATATTGTGAGGATACGGATTTCCAATCAGATGGAAGCCTTTGGTCGCCGCCGAGGTGTAAGTCAGCGGGTATGTCACAGTGCCGTAATTCAAAGTGCCGTTATATGATATCTGGCTGTTGTCACCTTTGCGATAGAGGTAGCCGCGGCCTTTTTCGAACGTGGAGAACGAGTGTCCGCCAGCTACATCCTGACTGTTTTCCCACAAAAGATTAGGCTCGTTCAGACGATAAACATTGTATGCTGAGCTTGTAAGATTGGCGACATTATTAAAATTCACATCATTCACTGGAGTTGAAATTGCGTGCCATCCGTTGATTGAAGGCGACGTAACCCATTGTGTTACATTCTTTTTCACTGTAGCAGTGACACCCGAAGAGCTGTTGACAAGCTGTCCCCCGTCTTCAATAACAATCTTCGCTCCAGTAGCTTGTGTGATAGGTCCATCAACCGTAAGAATAATGTTCGGATTGATAGTGAATGTCACATTTTCGGCCAATGTAAGCGACGGAATCAAAGTGCTTTCGCTCACAGTGTTGCTTGTAAAGTTCGCTGTATATGCTCCAGCTTCTGTCACTGTAAATTCGTATGAAACATTTGCAGAGACCGGCGCGTTGTCTTTAGTCCAGTTGACGAATGAATATCCTGAAGTCGGAACAGCTGTTATAGTAGCTGTCGCTCCATGATTGAAAGTGGCTTCTGTTGCCGGAGCGCCGCCGGAATACGTAATCGACATTTGTGTAATTCTGCGCTGACCCGAATCACCAAGAGTGAATGTCACTGATGAACTGTTTCCGCTCCACGTTGCTCCAGACAATGCACCCACATTAGGTGTAATTGTCGCAGCTGGACTATAAGATGCAAAACTTAATGTAATAGATGTTATTGAAACATTGGAATTAGCCTTTTTACTCACGACGATAGTGTTTTTTGCATAACATCTTACAGATGCATCAGATGTATAGTACTTTGGCGAATTTTGAGTGTTATTTCCTTTACCAAATGTTATTATTATATTATCATCGACATTTACGTCTGTAATATCTTGTGCATTAGTATATCCCTGTTGCGAGAAGTTGATTGAAACTGTTGTACTTGGCGACGGAGCATCACCTATAAATGCCGAACCACCGGTATTTGCCGCAACACTGATTGTGTATGTGTTGATTTCGAAATTGGCCTGATATGTGGCGTTTTCCGAGACTGTGAAATTATATGTCTGATTGGTCGAAATCTCAGTACCGCCTTTCGTCCAATTCACGAAATGATAACTGGCATTTGGTGTTGCTGTTATTGTGACTAAAGTGCCATTGGCGCAAATCGCCTGTTGTACAGGAGAGCCTTCATGCGAATAAATCACTTCAATGGCTTTTATTCTACGGTTGCCAGAAGTGCCTCCTATCGTAAATGTGACCGACGATTCGTTGCCCGTCCAGGTATTTGTGCTGAAAGAGCCGGCATTGGTGGTTATCGCATTGCTGCCGTCGCTGCCTCCATAAGTCAATTTGATTTTAGTAATTGAGCCTGAAGTCGTGCCGACAGTAAAATAATTACCGCCATAACATCTGATGGCAGTGCCAGAAGCATAGTATTTGGGCGGATTTGAATTATTAGTACCTTTATTAAATGCTACCGATACATTATCATCAATGGTTGCACCCGTTACTTCCTGCTCGTTTGAATATCCTTGTGCTGAAAAATCGATGGAAACCGTATCTGCGACAGCAGACACAAGACTGACTGAACCGCCTGCTACAGGATTTGCCGCGACAGCGATCTGATAACTGTTTGTCCATTCATGATCCCAAATCATATAGGCGAAATCCTCATTGTCAATGAAAGGGTTTCTGTTGTGCTGATACGTGCTGTAAATCACGTTGTTTCGGTTTCTTTCCTTATCATCGACAGGGTCGTCATGATGCCAACGAAGCAGCATTGTCATTGCCCAGTCATTGATTACCGACTTGTTTGTCATACCCGATGTACCCCAGCCGCTGTCTTCACCATAATAGCGAACGCTCATATACATCAAAGCTCGTGCGAAATCGCCTTTGTACTCGTCGATAGGCTCGAAAACAGTGCCATTATAGCCCAAAGAAGATTTGCAAGTGCCTAATTTTGAACCATTTGCCGATGTCCAAGATGCCGACTGCACTTCTCCATAAGGATAATTGCTTCGTTGAGCATTAACATAGCCATCAGTCGGGAAAATATGATGCAAGTCGCGTCCGGGGACAGTGCTCTCATCGCCATTGAACCAGTTCTTGGGCCAAGAATGCTCACGATTAAAGCAGTCGCCTTCCTTCTCATAAGTGCCGCATTGCTGATTATTATTATAATTATAGGTGTAATTAGCTCCGTCGGAATACATATCCCACACGACATTGTTGCCCTTGGTGTCAGTGTTTTTGAAGGCATTCCAAATGTTATCGTATGTAATAGTTGTATGCTCGTCAATGATGTCGTGCAGCGCTGCTTTAAGCTGAGTACCAGTGAGACCTTCGGCGGAATCATAATACCCCGCAGGAATCTGAGCCTGCAGCGTGGCAGCAGCTACACACAGAAACAACAATATGTATAATCGTCTCATTAAAAAATTTTTTGCAAAATTAATTTTTTTTCTTGACATGTAAAAAAATTGTTGTATTTTTGCAGTGTATTAGATGACTAATACAGAAGTAGAATGACAATAAAAAATTTATAACATGATTAAAATCAATAATTTAGACTTCGCTTACAAGAACACGCAAGTCTTCAAAAGCATCAGCTTGGAGTTCCAAAAGGGAAACATCTACGGACTTTTGGGCGAAAACGGTGTCGGTAAGACCACCTTATTGAAATTAATATGCGGTCTGCAGACGCCACAACACGGCAGCGTGACAGTTGACGAACTCACGCCATCAGAACGTCAACCCGAGTTCCTGCAGAATGTGTACTTCCTTCCTGAGGAAGTTATCACCGAGGACACCACGCCAGAGAAATTCATCCAGAAAATCGGATGCTTCTACCCTCGTTACGACTTTGGTCTTTTCAATAAACTTATGGGAGAGCTTGAAGTTGATTTGTCGAAGAAATTCAACGAGCTTTCGCACGGACAGAAGAAGAAAGCTCTGTTGGCATGCGCGCTCTCATTACAGACCGACTATCTTTTCCTCGACGAACCGACCAACGGCCTCGATATTCCTTCTAAAGCCTTGTTCCGTAAGGTGATTTCGCAATATTGCAGCGACGAGACCACCGTCATCATCTCGACCCATCAGGTGAAAGATGTTGAAAACCTCATCGACCCTATCGTGATTTTGGACCGCGACGACGTTTTGCTGAACGCCAGCTTCGCCGAAATCACCGACAAGATTTACTTCGAATACGGTCCGGAAAGGATTCAGAACGCCTACTACACCGAGATGCTGCCGGGCGGCTACATCAACGTGCTGCCAAACACAGAACACATGGAGAGCAACGTCAACATCGAGGCGCTGTTCAATGCGGTAATGAAGAATAAAGAAACCATCAAAAACTTAATGAAATGAACAACACATTAGATATCAGCAGATTAGGAAAAGTCATCAAGCATGACGCAATGAGCTTTTTTCAGAATTTGAGCCTGGCGCTCATAGTTTTATGGGCTATTCCTGTCGCAATCTGGCTTTTCAGCAGCCTGACACCCGGCGATGGCCACATGGAGACTCTATCAAGAATCAGCATTATCGGGACATTGCTGAAGATTATCATCATCCTTGCTCCTGCAAGACTTTACAAATACTGCAACGACTCACGCAAAGGTATTGGATATGCTATGCTGCCGGCATCTTCGCTCGAGAAATTCATAAGTATGGTGTTTTACTGTGTCATCGTGGCTCCTGTGTTATATCTGGCAGGCGCACTCGCCGTTGACTCTGTCCTGACGCTCATCGGCGGACCTTACGAAGGCTTCGCGATAACAGAATATTTCGACAAATTAGCACAATTAAAGCACTTTGGTGTCGAGAGCGGCTTTATGCTTGACGGAGATTACCCTGTTTATGAAGATTATGCAAAAATCTTGTCCCCGACAGTGTTGGTATTATCAAACATCCTTGGTTTATTGATGCTTTCAACGGTTTTCATGTTCGGCAATATGGTCTTCAAAAAGCGTAAAACCGGCAAAATGATTGGCATTCTCGTCCTTTTGTTCATCGTTTTCATGATTGTTATGGTTAATTACGTGTCAAATCATGAACAATATTTCCAACAAATGTGCGAGGAAAATGCAGCTGCTTTCTTCAAACGCCTGATATATTTCACCTCGCGCGCATCGTTAGTAATTGAAGCCGTTGTTTCGGTCGTGATGCTGTGGCTGACATATTACAAGATTAAAACTCAAAAATACTAACATATAACTGATTAACTATGGATTTTAACGGACATAAGCCTATATATCTGCAGATTTACGATCATGTTTGCGAGCGCATTCTGAGCGGTGAGTTCCGCAGCGGAGACCGTGTGATGTCGGTGAGAGAGCTGGGAGTGGAGCTGGGAGTGAACCCCAACACGGTGATGCGGGCATTCGAGCGACTGCAGATGAAAGAGATTATCGCGACCAAGCGCGGAATCGGATTCTACGTTTGCGAGGACGCAAAGGAGAAGATTCTTTCGGAACAGAAGAAAGACTTTTTGGAAAACGAAGTGCCGGAGTTCCTGAAAAAAATGGAATTGTATGGAATTAAAATAGAAGAAATTGTATCTTTGCAACAAAATTCAAAATAGTAAAAATGAAAAAATTAATTCTATCATTAGTTATTTTATTGAGCGTCAATGTTATGAACGCTCAATTGAAAGTCAAGACAACTTATCTTGACAATGGTTTGAAGGTGGTGATGGCTGAAGACCACAGCTCACCGAAGGCTTACGGCGCAGTGTATGTGCATGCCGGCAGCAAGAACGACCCTCTCGATGCCACAGGTATGGCTCACTATTTCGAGCATATCATGTTCAAGGGCACCGACAAGATCGGGACCATCAACTGGGAGGCCGAGAAGGTGTATCTCGACAGCATCGACATCATGTACGACAAGCTACATGAGACTACCGACGTCAACGAGCGCGCTGCCATCCAGCAGAAAATCAACGAATTGTCGATTGCTTCAACAGAATACGCCATCCCGAACGAGGTTGACGTGATTCTCACCAAGATGGGCGGCACCGGTCTCAACGCTGGTACAGCCTACGACCAGACTATGTACTTCAATGCCTTCCCTGCAAACCAGATAGGCAAGTGGATGGATGTGTATGCAGAGCGTTTCCGCTATCCTGTGTTCCGTCTCTTCCAGAGCGAGCTTGAAACCGTGTATGAGGAGAAAAACATGTACGGCGACGGTCCTATCAACGCATTTCAGGAGTATATGTTCAAAGAAGTCTTCGGCGAGCATCCTTACGGCCGTCCGGTCATAGGTCTCACCGAACATCTTAAGAACCCGCAGACCAGCAAGATGCGTGAATTCTTCAATACTTACTACGTTGCCAACAACATGACTCTCATCCTCGTCGGCGACTTCAACATTGAAGAGATAGAGCCTATGGTAGCAGAGAAATTTGGCAGCTGGCGCAGCGGCGAGATCCCAGCACAGCCTGAATTCACATTGCCTGAGTTCAAAGGACAGACTTTGAAGGAAGTCAGACTGACACCTATCAAAGTCGGTGTTTTAGCATGGCGTGGTGTGAAGGTTTCAGACCCCGACAACCTCCCTCTCAGCATCGCTTGCAGCATCTTCAGCAACGGTGAGACCGGCCTCATGGACAAAGACATGCTCGACGGCAACATCATGATGGCGGCTCTTATGCCACTCTCACTTGAAGACCACGGCGCCAACATCATCATCTACGTCCCGAATATCATCGGTCAGTCGCACAAGAAAGCCGAGCAATACATCTTCGCAAGTTTGGACAAACTGAAAAAAGGCGAGTTCAGCGACGACCTCTTCGAGGCTATCCGCATCAACATGCTGAAAGAACGCGAGCAGGAGACCGAAAGCCTTAACAGTTTGGCACAACTCTTCCTCGAACTCGAGCAGCGCGGAATGACCTACGAAGACTATCTCGCTGAGACAGAACGCATTAAGACCATCACCAAAGAAGAAGTCGTGGCAATCGCCAATAAATATTTCGGTGAAGATTACCTCGATGTCCGTTCGAAAATGGGCTTCCCAGACAAGGACAAGGTTGACAAGCCTAACTGGAAGCCTATCGAGGCAAAGAACACCGAAGCCATGTCTGATTTCGCCAAGATGATTGACGCCGAAGAGGTTCCACAGGTCACTCCACAGGTCATAGAGTTTGGCAAAGACGTCGAAATCACTAAGGTCAACGATTGTTTCACAATGTATTCATCGAAGAATCCTTACAACGATATCTTCAACCTGAATATAGAATACAACTATGGTTTAATCAGCAATCCCGACCTCGGACGCGCCATTGCCTACTATGAGATGCAGGGTACCGAGAATATGAGTTTCGAAGAATTAAGCCTTGAGCTTCAGAAACTTGGAGCCAGCATATCATTAAGTGCAGGCAATACCACCAACACTGTGTCAATTGAAGGTTTCGAAAAGGATTTCGATAAGATTCTAGCTCTTTGCTCAGAAAAACTCTTCAATCCGGCAAACAATGAGAAGAAGAAAGACATCATCTACGATAATGAGAAGGTAGAGGAGCAGACATTGAAAGAAGACCCTTCGGAATGGGCTCACGCAGTACGCGCCTACGCCTTGTATGGCGAGAAATCAGTGTTTTTGGCAAAGACACCACTGAAACAATGGAAGAAACGTACAGGTGCCGAACTCATTGAGGAAGTGAAGACTGCACACAAATACAACGGTCAGGTTTTGTTTGTTGGAAACATTGATAATCAGAAAGTTATTGAAGGATTAGACAAATACAACCTTGTGAACAACGATGCCATCAAAGCCGAAAAACAGTATAAAGTTGAAAAGCAATACACTGATAATCAAATATTTATGGCTCACAATAAGAAGTTCCGTCAGAGCAATATTTTCATGTATGTGCCAAGCGAGACTCTGAATCAGAAAGACAAAGCGATAAGCCAAGTATTCAACAAATACTTTGGCACCGACATGTACTCAATTGTGTTCCAAGAGATTAGAGAGTTCCGTTCGTTGGGATACACTGCCTACAGTTATTTCACTTACGACTATCTCAACAGAACACCGGGCTTTTTGTTAGGCTATCTCGGCACTCAGTCTGACAAGACCAACGAAGGTATCGAGGTGTTCCACGACCTCATCACCAACATGCCAGAACGCCTCGAGAAATTCAACGCCTCGAAAGACGCACTGATTATGTCGCGCGCATCGAATTATGTCGGTTTCAGAAGCATGCCTGCAACCGTAAGCTCATGGATTGAGCAAGGTTACGATCACGATCCTCGCATGGAGGCAACAGAAATCATCAAGAAGACCGAATACAAAGACGTTAACGACTTCTATAAGAAATTCGTCGCCGACCGTCCTATTGTCATCATGATGTCGGGAAACAAGAAGAAAATCGACATGAAGGCACTGAACAAATACGGGAATGTGAAGGAATTGAAATATAAGGAGATCTTCAAATAACAGTTATCAGTTGGCAGTTGGCAGTTACCAATTATAGGTCAATTGCATGATAACTGGTAACTGCCAACTGCTAACTGTCAACTTCTAACTTAATATGACCTCGGCGGCACGAATTGCTTCCGGGGTTATTTTATCGTTTGAAAGCATTTTTGCTATCTCCGTAACGCGCTCTTCGTGAGACAGTTGTCTGATGCATGAGCGTGTTTTTTCGTTGTCTTCGTCCTTGTAAACGAAGAAATGGCTTTTGGCTTTTGATGCGATTTGCGGGAGATGCGTAATCGAAATTATTTGCAGGCTCTCCCCCATTTTATGCATGATGTCGCCCAGTTTCGCTGCCACCTCACCCGAAACGCCCGTGTCGATTTCATCGAAAATCAAGGTAGGGATGTAGTTGCTGCCGGCGGCTACCGCCTTGATAGCCAGCATCAAACGGGATAATTCACCTCCAGAAGCCACCCGGCTCATGTCATCAGGAGCGATGCCTTTGTTGGCGGAGAAGAGGAAACGGATTTTATTGCGGCCGCTTGAAGAGAAATCAGATATATTAGAGAACTCAGAGATTTCTATCTCGAAAACTGCATGTGGCATTTTCAGCTGTCGCAGAATTTCAGTTACTGATTTCTCAAATGATACTTTAACTTTTCTACGCTTGTCGCTTAGATTATCAGCGAGTTTTGTAAGCTCTTTCTCGCATTTTTTGAGTTCCTGCTCCTTTTTTGCGATTTCCTCATCAATATTGGCAAAAGCACCGACTTTTTGCTGCAATTCTTCGCGAATCTTTAGTAATTCAGCATAATCGCTAACATGATGTTTCATCATCAGGCACTGAATCAAATCATATCGTTCCTGGATATCATTTAATGAGTCGGCATCAAATTGTGTGCTATCTTGCAGATTATCAAGGTCTTGCGCTATGTCTTTCAGCTCTATTTTCGTTGAATCGATGCGCTCAAGATACTGCTCGGCTTGAGGGAGATATCTTTTTAAACGATCAACGGAAGATTTCAAGTCATTGAGCTGGTTCAAAATCGAGTACTCGGAATCGTTCAGAGAACTCAGAGACTGTGCAAGAAGCGTTTTTACTTCTTCAGCGTTTTCTAAAAGTTCCAATTTCTGGCCAACCTCTTCATATTCACCATCCTGCAAGTCTGCTTTTACCAATTCATCCAATTGAAATGCAAGAAAATCGTTTTCAGCGACGTTCTTTTGTGCCATTTCACGCAAACGTTTCAGCTCGTTTCGTAAAGCGACAAAAGAATTGTAAACTTTCTGATAATCAATGAGCAGCGAAGCGTTATCGGCAGCGTCATCGACGATTTTCAGCTGAAAATCGGCATTGGTCAGAAGTAACGAATCGTGTTGTGAGTGAATGTCAACCAATTGATTCCCAAGCTCTTTCAGTTGTTGAATTGTTACAGGAGTATCGTTAATAAACGCCCTCGACTTCTTTGTTGGTGAAAGCTCGCGGCGCAGGATCAGTTCTTCGTCTAAATCCAGGTCGTTTTCTACAAAGAAAGATTTAAACCGATCATTATCAATGACGAATGACGCTTCAACGGTACATTTTTTTGTATCATCGAGCATGATATTTGTATCGACACGTTCTCCAAGAACGAATTCCAAAGCTCCGAGCAAGATTGATTTTCCCGCTCCTGTCTCGCCGGTAATAACGCTGAATCCATTATCAAATGTTATTGACAATGAGTCAATTAAGGCATAATTACCGATTGTGAGATGTTTAAGCATTGAGATTACATTTTCGGTTTTGCATTGAGCAATTCTTCGTATTCTTCGGCGTGTGTAGGGTCGAGTTCGCGCAGAGTGTTGACAGCTTTAGTGCGTTCCTGTTGTGGACCTATCGAATACACGTTTTTCCATTCGTCGCGTTTGGTGTCGTTAAGAATTTGGAAATAATACAGGTTCGGCTTGCTGCTATAAACCGATTTTATGTAATCGAGCGATTTTGTAATTGTAGCACGACCTTCATCGACTTTTCCGTTGCCCATAACATCGAGTCCAAGTCTGTGATATTCATAGAGGAACTGACGAATCGGGCGGTATGCTGGGTTTGTGAAGTTTTCGAGCAGCCAATAGCGGTTTCTGTAGCTGTCGAATGCTTTCCAACCGGCATCGGCCGAGCTTTGTGCTTGAGTCACAACCTGTTCGGCTGCTTTATACATCTGGTCGCCTCCATAAAGTCCGAACGTGTCGAAATACACTCCTAGGCAGTAGTAAGCATAGAATGCGAGCATTGAGGTGAGGTTCGACATGTATGAATTGTCGTCAAAATCAAGTGGTTGCGATTCGACATACACGAAATTAAAGTCATTATCGACATAATTGAGCAGCGTACTGTTGTAGTTCGACTTATAAATAGGGCGGCGCAAACCGATATTGAGTTCACCTGTGATGCTGTTGCCATCCCTGCTTTTCACCACTATCACCATCGTTCCTTCAATGCGTTCCTGCTCTTCAAATCTGATATTCGTCCACACGCGGCTGTTCATGAAGTTCATCACGGCTTCCTGAAGAGCCTCGTAGATACGCTGGTCGGTACCTGCCACCTGTTTGGTGTTTACCGTCACCGTAAAGTTAAACTCCTGAGCCTTAATGCTTTGTGATAAAAAGCAGAGCAGAAACAATATCGGGATGATGATTTTTTTCATAATGATTATTTTGTAAGCAGTTGATACACAGCGTTTAGCACATCTTGAGCCACTTCACTCTTCGGTTTAAGCTCAAAAGCGCTGATTTCATCGTTTTCAGTGATGATATTCACCTTGTTGGTCTTTGTCTTAAACCCCACTCCTGCCTCGTTCATAGTGTTAAGCACTATCATGTCGAGGTTTTTGGAATGCAGTTTTTTCTTTGCGTTCTCTATTCCGTTTTCCGTTTCGAGTGCAAATCCGACAAGTATCTGATTTTCTTTCTTGTTTTGCCCGAGAGTCTTGAGGATATCGTCGGTTTTCACAAGTTTCAGAATCATTTCATCCTTGTCTGGATCTTTCTTAATCTTCTGATTAGCAACGACTTCGGGACGGAAATCGGCCACAGCGGCGCTGAGCACTGCGATGTCGGCATTTTTAAAAGCTGCTGTTGTGGCGTCGAACATTTCTTTTGCCGACGTGACCGGCATCACTTGGATATTGCTTCTTTCCGGTCTTATCGACGACGGACCGAGCACTAAAGTGACATCGGCTCCCTGGTCGGCGAAAGCGCGTGCAATCTCAATACCCATAAGGCCTGAGCTATGGTTGCCTATAAATCTCACCGGGTCTATGGCTTCGTAAGTCGGGCCGGCGGTCACCACCACTTTTTTGCCTGCAAAGCGTTGTTTGTTCTGGAAAAACTCTTTGATTCTATTGAATATTTCCTGCGGTTCCTCCATCCTGCCCTCGCCGCACAGTCCTGATGCGAGCTCGCCTGAAGCTGGTGCAATGAAACGGCATCCGCGACTGATGAGAGTGCGGATGTTCTCTTGTGTGGCAGGATGTTTGTACATGTCGAGGTCCATCGCTGGAGCAAACATTATCGGGCATTTCGCTGACAGACAGACGGTTAGCAGATAGTTGTCGGCTATTCCGGCTGCCATTTTCGCCAATGTGTTGGCCGATGCGGGAGCTATCACGAAGAGGTCTGCCCAGAGACCGAGTTCCACGTGGCTGTTCCATTTACCCGTCTCTGTGTCGAAGCCCTTCGATAAAACGGGTAAACCACTCAGCGTCGCTAACGTGAGTGGTGTTACGAAATCTTTTGCCGCATCGGTCATAACGACCTGAACCTCAGCACCTTGCTTCTTCAGAAGCCTAACCAAAAGCGGTATTTTGTATGCGGCAATGCTTCCCGTAATTCCAATAAGGATTTTCTTTCCGGTGAGCATTATACCTCCTTTTAAAAGTCGCCTTCGTTTTTCTTGTTAGGATTACGATAGTAAAGTTTGTCGTTCAAGAACTCGTCAATGGCGATAAGAGTCGGCTTTGGCAGTCTCTCATAGAACTTTGCCACTTCGATTTGTTCTTTGTTCTCGAACACTTCTTCGAGTGAGTCGTTTTGTGAAGCGAATTCCTCAATCTTCTTGTTCAGTTCCTGTTTCTCTTCCGTCGCAATCTGGTTGGCACGTTGCGCAAGGATTGCCACTGTTTCGTAGATATTGCCTGTTCCAACGTAGAATTGGTCTTTCTGACGTGTGATTGCGGTTGTTTCCGTCTTAACTTTTCTGAAATCTATCATTTTATTTGTTCGATTTATATTTTTCTAATTTTTCTCTGACTTTCTTTACCGTAGGCTCCAGTTTGGCGATATATTCGCTATCCGGGAAGACATAGCACAGGGTGTTATACTTTTCTAAAGCCTGTTCATAACGCTCGCGTTGCTTTGATGGCACGCTTTTCTCAGCATAGCGGAAATAATTGATAACCATATTGTTAAGTATTTCCTCGCGATGTGTTGTCTGCGGATGGTCTTTCAAAAACGCCTCATAGCTTGTAATTGCCGCCTGATATTCCTCCATCTTGAAATAAAGTTGGCATATGTCATATTCTTTCTCCTCTATTTTCATACGAAGGGTGTCGATACGAGCGTTCACGTCGTCAACTCTTGTACTATTCGGATAAATGTCAACGAAGTTCTGGAATTCCTTTATGGCAGTATATGAATCAGACTGGTCGAGTGATATTTTAGGTGAGACGATATAATAGCACATTGCGCTTTTGTACAAAGCTTCCTCGGCTTTTTTCGAAATAGGATATCTAGTCACAAAACGCTTGTAATAGCTGCTTGCTATGTAATAGTCTTTCTTGTTAAAATAGCATTCGGCTGTGAGGTAAGCTATATTTTCGCCCTCTGGTTTGGTACGGTAATACGCCTGCATCACATCGAAAAGCTGAAGGGCGCGGTCGTAGTTCTTTTTCTCGTAATAGTCCAACGCAGCCTGATATTTAGCCTCATTGTCAGTTCCCTTTAGCAATTTCGAATATTTGCTGCACGATGCGAGCACCAGCAGACACAATAACACCGATAAGAAAAACCTATATTTAAGCATGCTGCAAAATTACGTTTTTTTTAGCTATCTTATAACGTCTTTTCAAAGAAAATTATTGTGGAAGATTATTCCACAACAATTCTCTTGATAATATTTGTTCCGTCGCAATCGATATTGAGGAAATACACTCCCGATTCAATATCTTTCACATTGATTTCCAATGAGTTGACAACTGTCATCACAACTTGTCCCTGAAGGTTCAAAACATTGACTTCAAGATTGGCGAAGTCGCTCAAGCCATTGATGTTGATGACTGATGATGCTGGATTCGGGAAAATTGTCACATTTTCTGCCACAATTTCGTTGACATTTGTGTTGTCTATAACCTTGAAAGTCACTGATGCTGTGGCCGTTTCTGTTCCGTCGCTCACTGTCACGGTGTAAGTGAAGTCACCGGCTTCTGTTGCGGTGAACACCGGAGCCTGAGCGTGTGAATCGTCAAGGTTTTCGGCCGGATTCCATGAATACGTGTATTCGTTTGAACCGCCAGTCGGGAGGGCATATAATTTATTGGTTTCACCGATAAAAATCTCATCATGTTCAACGTCTGCTGTTACTTCCAATGGCAAGCCGATGCAACTGACATAAGCTGACCATCCTGAGCTAACAGTGCTGTAATCGGAAGTGAATTTGAATGTCAGTGCTCCCTGATTGTTGGTAGCTGTCACTGTACCGGGGCTGTTGTTTCCGGTAAAATCACCGATTTGTGCAGCCGATGTTGAGGCTCCGTCATAGATATAGAGGTGATCCCAGCCGCTTTCGACAGAGAACGACATGAATTCGACCTGGATCTTTGCGCCCTGTGTGCTTGGAAGGAATGTCATTGTAAGATTCAAATTATCGTTGTAGTTGGCATTCGGGCCACCGTTATCGTAAAACATTGCGTCACAGGTTGTTACGGTGCCGTTTTGCATATTGTATGACTCCGCTGCAGTGATGTAGTTAGGCACATATTTTGTGTCGCTCTCGCCATCGGCGTTGGTCACTGTGAGGCGAACTCCGAAAGTTCCTGCCTGGTTATATGTCACTGTAGGATTCTGTGCTGTTGATGTCGCGGGGGTACCGCCTTCAAACTCCCACTCCCAGCTAACGAGCTGTGCTCCCCATGAGTTGTCGGTGAAATGCACCTCGCCTCCAACTGCCACTGCTGTAGCGTCGACGATGAAGTCAGCAACGATGCCTTCCAATGGTGTCAGCTGAGCATTGACTTCAACTGGTTGATTGTCAACAACAGTCACCGATGTTTCGAATGGCTCGTAACCATTTGCTGATATTCTCAGATTGTAGGTGCCGCCTTTTACAACACGGTAATAGTCTCCTGCTGGCATGTGGCTTGTAACTTCAGAGCCGTGATGGTCATGTCCGACGAGAGTAATGGTAGCGACAATAGGCTGGCCTGTTTCGGCATCAGTAACTGTGCCGTGAATGCCGTTGAAGCTCTGTTCCATGTATGCCAACATACTGTTGTAGTTGATGTTCCAGAAGTTAGGCATCTGCGAGGCACTCGGCGTTTTAACACTTGAACACTCGATAGTAACTTCGCGGCATTGTCCGTAGTAGTTCATATAGTCCTGACGGCTGCCTGTGATGGTGTACCATGCATATCCGTTGGTGATACCGCTGGAAGATGTGTCAGTCATATAGTTCGAGCTGACTTGTCTGCAGAGAGCCACATATTCACTACTCACCAGTTGCCACCATGCGTCGTCGGCACAAAGAGGCTGGTATGTGTCCCAAGGATAGTTCATAACTTCAGCGCCACCATGATAGTTGGCCGACATTGTGAAAAGATATTCCTGAGCGAGATCCATCATCCATTGGGCTTCATTCTCATAATGGCTGGCTCCGTCAGGGTGCGGACCGTCGTCAAAGTCAGGGAAATGACGGTTAAGGTCAACGCCGTTGCCATTGTAACGGGTAGCGCCATTGACAGTGTTGTTGCCACCGTGATATGTTCCGTCAGGGTTGGTGCAAGGACTGATGAAGATATCCAAGTTGTTGACCAAGTTCAAGATACGAGCGTCGTTGCTTGTGCAGAGCTCGTTGATGAGACGGAGCATAAGCATCATGCCGGTCACCTCGTCGCCGTGCATTGTGGAGGTGTAGAGGAACTTAGGTTTGCCGTCAGTCTGTCCGTTGTTGATGCGGCACACCATTATCTTACGGCCACTATTCAGAGTACCCAATTCCATGTAAGTGCATCTGTCAGGATGATCAGTGGCATACTGCTGCATCATTGCCTCGTAAGCAGGATATGTCGGGTACTGGTCCCAGTCATATTCTGCGCGGTTGCTGCCGTCCCACATCTCAGCCTCAAACATCATTGAAGGAGGCGTCTGAAGTGTGATTTCGTATCCAAGTTTCTGAAATTCAGCGAATTCCTTGTTGTTTGCGTAAGCTGTAACGACATTGCTGTTAACTTTGTCAACGGAGATTGTCTTTGCAATCTGTTGAAGATTGTCGTTGCCGTTGAGTTCAAAGGTGAAATAATACTCATTGCGGTCTTGCATGAGTCGGTTGAGTTTGTTTTCTTGTGCTGTTAGTCCAAATGTGACAAATAGAAAAAGTAATAAAAATAACTTTGTTTTCATTTTTTATAAAGATTTATATTCATTTTCAATATCTTGGCGAACGTTATCGCTAACCGGCACCAATGGGAGACGAAGCACGTTTTTGCACAAGCCTTCGTGAGCCATGAGGGCTTTAATACCTGCAGGATTGCCGTCGGCGAAGATTAAGCCGTTCATTTTCAGCATCTTATAATGCAATGGAAGTGCTTTTTCGTTTTTACCTTCGAGCATCAGATGAACCATCTCGCAGAACGGTTTCGGATAGCCGTTGGCAGCCACTGAGATCACGCCTTCTGCTCCTAGGGCCATCATAGGCTGGGTGATGCCGTCGTCGCCCGAAAGCACTCTGAAGTCTTCAGGTTTGTCGCGCAGAATCTCCATGATTTGCTGGAGGTTGCCCGATGCTTCCTTCACCGCGATGATGTTAGGATGCTCTGCTAGTTCCACCGTTGTGGCGGCTTGAAGGTTCACTCCCACCCTACCTGGGACATTGTACAAAATCACCGGCACCGGCGACACGTCAGCGACATGCAGAAAATGAGCTTTCATGCCACGCTGGTTAGGCTTGTTGTAATAAGGAACCACGCTCAAGATGCCGTCAATCTTTGTAAAGTCTTGATTCCTAATACTATCGATTAGAGCAGAAGTGTTATTTCCGCCCATCCCCAACAAAATCGGGCAGCGACCGTTAGCCGTCTCGATGATGGTTTTCACAACCTTTGCCTTCTCTTCGGCGTTCATCGTAGGAGCCTCAGAAGTCGTTCCGAGAGCCACGAGGAAGTCGGCTCCGTTCTGCAAAGTGTAGTCGACAATATTTCTTAACGATTGATAATCAATGGAATAATCATCGTTAAACGGAGTTATCAGTGCAACTCCAGTACCTATAAACGGATTCATTTTCATCTCTTTCCCAATAACATCGACAGATAATTCTTCAGAATTTCTATCTGGTTCAACATATCATCGTCTTTTTTCGAATCTATTACCATGTCATACAACGCCGTACATGTATTACCGAAAGTCACTCTGAAAGTGTTGTTAATCAACGTCATTATATAAGTATTCGTCATCAACTCATCAGGTGTCCTTGCAAAATCGATAACCATATCAAACGACAGGCTTATCAGCGACTCTTTTTTTTCTTGTTTTATCAATCCCCAGAAGTTAAAATCCTCTTTTCTGATAAAAAAGTACCGATCGGTTTGCATCACATCTTTCGGAAGTTCGTCAACATATACAATAAACGCATATCGTTTCATCTCGAACAGCCTTTTCAGTGTGTTTTCTATGTCTTTATAACGTTTAAACTGATCTATGTCAAGCAAAATAGCCAACGAAGGATATTTTCCAATATCCGGCAATATGCAGGATTTCTTACGTTTCAGGAATCCTTTTATAGCCCGTTGCCTAAAGAACTTAACAATAGCCTTCATCGTTCTGATGCCATACTAATAAAACTTGCAAAGATACGAATTTTCTCAATAATCACCTATCTTATTTGTAAAAAAATTAAAAACTAAAGCCTAATGTCTAATGACTAAGGTCTTTTTCTTATCTTTGCATCGATTTTTAAGACAATGATGAATATTACCATATTAGGCTGCGGCACCTCGCAAGGTGTTCCTGTAATCGGTTGTGACTGTGAGGTTTGCAAGTCGGCTGACCCTCGCGATAAGCGTCTGCGTACGTCGATTCTCATACAAACGGAGCAGACGACAATCTGCGTCGATGCAGGTCCCGATTTCCGTCAGCAGATGTTGCGTGAAAATGTGCAGCATCTCGATGCGATTCTAATCACGCATCAGCACAAGGACCACATCGGCGGTTTGGACGACGTGCGTTCGTTCAATTTTCTGCAGCACATCTCCATGCCAATTTACGCGTCGCCTGAAGCACAAGAGGAAATCAAGCGCGAATACTCTTACGCTTTCGTCGATAAAAGCGAGCTTTATCCAGGTGCACCGACTTATAATCTTATCGATATAGAAGACGACAAACCAATCATTATCAATGAGTTGACCATCAAACCCATTCCGTTGCTGCATCTCAAAATGTTATGTTACGCATTCCGTATCGGCAACTTCGCCTACGTCACCGATTTCAACTACATCTCTGAAAACAGTCTCAAGAAGCTTGAAGGCGTGGAATATCTCATCATCGAGGCATTGCGACAGGAAAAGCACTATTCGCACATCAGCTTGCCTGAAGCAATCGACATCGCCAACCGATTGAACGTCAAGAAAGTATGGTTCACCCACATCAGCCATTCCATGGGAAAAGCCGAGGATGTTAATAAGGCTTTGCCTTCGAATATGATGTTAGCCTACGACGGCTTGAGAATCACGATAGAAAACGACTAAGCTAACTCTTTCGCCATCAGGCTCAATGCTGTAGGCTTGGTCGTAAACGAGATAGTAGTCGCGGTTTTTTCTTGTCGTATGAATGCTTGTAAAACAATTGAAATCGAAACCGAGTTCTTCAAGACAGGCCTTTGGTACGGATGTTCTCCCCGAGGGATTCAAACTTCTCAGTATTCCTCTGTTTTTCAGCAAAACGCTGTTTATTTTCCTAATAAATGTTTTCTGTTCGTTATTAACTTTATAATAAAAATTGTTTCGGCATCTGTCGTCGCAAAAAATCTTATCGGTTCTTCCCTCAATAATCTTATTGCAATAAGGACATTTTTTAGTTTTTGGCAAACACATATTGTATAATATTTGCTCCCATTTTCAGGGCTTTCAGTCTGATTTCGTCGGAATCTTTATGCACGCGCTGGTCCTCCCAGCCGTCGCCGAGGTCGCATTCGTATGTGAAGAGGCAAATCAGACGGCCGTCGTAAATCAAGCCGAACGCCTGCGGAGTCTTCATGTCGTGTTCGTGCACTTTAGGCAAACCGTTAGGAAATGCGTATGGCTCCTTAAATATTTCATGTGAATAAGGCAGCTCCACCCATTCGAGTTCAGGAAACACCTTTTGCATCTGCGGCATGATAAAGTCTTTCAACCCATAGTTGTCGTCGATATGCAGAAATCCGCCTGCCAGCAAATAGTTTCGCAGATTTTCGCACTCCGCTTTGTCGAAACTCACATATCCATGACCTGTCATGTGCACAAACGGATAATTGAAGATATCGGGACTCCCCACCTCCACTGTCGCAATGTCGGGGTTGATGTCGGTGTGCAGTTCCTGGTTGCAGAACTTCACCAGATTCGGCAATGATGTAGGGTTCGCATACCAGTCGCCACCGCCTCTGTATTTCAGGAGCGCTATCTGCGTCTGCTGGGCTGAGGCTACGAACGAAAACGATAACAAAAACAATATGACGAGAAGCAACTTCTTCATAATCATTTCATTTGGTTTATCAGGTTCACTGTATGGCAAGCCACAACAGCGGCTGTCTCCGTTCTGAGGCGCGCGTCTCCAAGGCTCACAGGAATGAATCCGTTGTCTTTTGCCAGTTGCACTTCCTCTGGGCTGAAGTCACCTTCAGGACCGATAAGCACGAGTGCGTTTTGACCTTTTTCGTATTTATCGCAAAGCAACTCGGTAACGTCGTCATCAATCCAGGCTATAAATTTCTGTCCTTCGAATGGCTGCTTCACGAGTTTGTTGAAATCGACAACGTCCTCAATTTCAGGCAGTTTCGATTTTATTGACTGCTTCATCGCGGCTATCATCACTTTGCGGAAACGCTCCACGTTTGCCACACGGCGTTCTGAGTGATACGAGGCGAACAGCTGCACCTTGTCGATACCTATTTCGGTAGCTTTTTCAAGGAACCATTCAGTGCGCTCGTTGAGTTTGGTTGGCGCTATAGCTATTTCGAGTTTGAACGTTTTGTTATCGTAGCCCGGGCGTTTGTTTGTAAGGCAGACTGTTGCGCGTTTCGGGTGTGCTTCCACAAGCTCACCGTCGTACAACGAGCCTTTGCCGTCGGTGACGCAGAAACGGTCTCCTGCCTGCATCCTCAGAACTTTGACACAGTGTTTCGATTCCTCCTCAGGGAAGGAGACCATTCCTTCTGTTGCGTCCGGTAAGTAAAAAACGTTCATCTTTACTATTCTTTACATTCTCTCCGGCATCTGCATACCCAGCAATTCGCCCGCGTTACGCAGCAGACGCGCTGTCATAGCCGCCAACTGCAAACGGAACGCTCTGCGTTTCTCGTCCGGTTCCTTCATGATACTGCATTCCTGATAGAACTGGTTGAAACCTTTGCAGAGGTCGTAGATGAAGTTGGCAATCATGGCTGGACTGCGGTTTATTGCAGCTTGTTCAAGAACTCCTGGCCATGTATGAATATTGGTTAGCAGCGTTTTCTCTTCAGGCAGTATGTTCTCAACGTCGACCTTATCTCCCGTCACGATTCCGGCATCTGCAGCCTTACGCAGCACAGAGCAGATACGGGCGTGAGTGTACTGGATGAATGAACCTGTATTGCCATTGAAATCTATCGATTCTTTTGGGTCGAACAGCATCGTCTTCTTCGGGTCAACCTTCAAGATGAAGTACTTCAGAGCGCCGAGTCCTATCATGTGATAGAGCTTCGCCGACTCTTCGTCGCTCAATCCGTGAGCTTTTCCGAGTTCTTCCGACACGTTCTTCGCTGTTGCTTCCATCTCGTCCATAAGGTCGTCGGCATCTACGACTGTTCCTTCGCGCGACTTCATCTTACCGCTTGGCAACTCAACCATACCGTAGGAAAGGTGCTCGATGTCGTTACCCCACTCGAAGCCCAATCTCACCAAAACGCGTTTCAGCACGTCGAAGTGGTAATTCTGTTCATTACCAACCACGTAAATCAGTTTCTTCGGGTGGAACTCGTCATAACGCAGTTGAGCGGTTCCCAGGTCTTGAGTCATATAAACGGAGGTGCCGTCACGACGCAGCAACAGTTTCTCGTCCAATCCCTCATCGCGGAGGTCGCACCACACCGAGTTGTCATCTCTTTGATACAGAACGCCTTTCTTCAAGCCATCCATCACGGTACTCTTACCCAGCAAGTAGGTCTGTGACTCGTAATAAATCTTGTCGAACGACACTCCGAGACGTTTGTACGTCACGTCAAAGCCTTCGTAAACCCAGTTGTTCATCATCTCCCAAAGTTGACGCACTTCTTTGTCGCCGGCCTCCCATTTGCGCAGCATCTCGCGTGTTTCCTGCATCAGCGGAGAAGCGTTTTCGGCCTCTGCTTTCGCCTTGTCTTTTTCCTCATCGCTGAGTTCGTCGTAGTTAGCAGGCAGCAAGCTCTTCACTTCTTCTTTGAAATGCTTGTCGAACATCACGTAGAAGTCGCCAATAAGGTGGTCTCCTTTCTTGCCTGTCGATTCCGGAGTGCATCCGTTACCCCATTTCTGCCATGCTATCATGCTCTTGCAGATATGAATTCCACGGTCGTTCACAAGGTTCACGCGCACCACGTTTTCGCCGTTGGCTTTCAGGATTTCTGTCACGCTCCAACCCAGCAGGTTGTTGCGGATATGACCAAGGTGCAACGGTTTGTTGGTATTCGGTGAGGAATACTCCACTACGACTGGTTTGCCTGAAACTTCTTTTCGTCCAAACCTTTCGTCGAGATGATTTTTCTGCATAAAGTCGATCCAATAGCTGTCGCTGATGAGCAAGTTCAAGAAGCCTTTTACCACGTTATATTTGGCGATAAAAGTGCTTTCCTTCATCATCTCTGTTCCGAGTTCATTGGCAAGGACTTCGGGGGCTTTTCCGGCCATTTTCACAAACGGGAAAACCACAATGGTAAAATCACCTTCAAATTCCGGTCTTGTCTTCTGGAAACTCACGTTCTGCGCTGGAGGCTCCTGCCCGTAAAGTTTCTTGAAGGCATCGACAAAAAGCTGTTTCAAAATCTGTTCCAACATAGTACAAATCGTTAAAAATTATTTGGGTGCAAAGATAGTAAAAAAACTCTAATTATTCACCTTTTTTTTACAAATAAAGCCCGAAACTGGCTATAGCAATAGTTAACATCTTTCCCGAATTTGCTTGCCACACCTGAAAAATCAAACTTCAACACTTTATCTGATAAGTTGGCAAGTGTTTCGGAACTTGTTTCAAACTCCAGATTATCACTCACGATTGCTGCCAAGCATTCCAGGTAAGGCAAGGCATCTTCCCAGTTCTTTTTAGTTATATTGAAACCATCTAACAACTTTCTGCCGGCAAAAATGTTTCCAACAATTTTTTTCGAGGCCGTTTCAAACAGTTTTCTATTGACTTTCTGTTTACATAAGATGGATGCTATTGTTTTTCCTTCTTCAGAATCTGTCGGACGCGCCAAATTCGCGTTCAGCACAGAACTCGCAAGATTTGAACCGAGTGCATACATAACATCGTCTTTGAATGAAGCTGTTTTTATCAGGCTCCAGTCTATACCATTGCCAGTATTTTGTTTCACCAGATTATTCAGTCCGGTTTTTAATGTGGAGCCTGCCACTCCGCCGACAACCTGCAACACCCACGAGCATTCCGATAAACCTTGGGAAAGGCTACCGCTAATGAAACCAGCGCCAAACGACAACAATCCTTCAGCGAAATTATCAATATCATCCCGATTACACACCAGATTCACCACACCGTTAAACATACCATACATAAGCCATTCGACCCATTCGCCAGACGGGTCATAATACGTCAACGGATTGTTGTAACAATAGCTGTAACGATTGTAATTTTGTGAAAAATCAGTGTTTTGGATGAAACTATCCGGACTCATCATCATTGACAGCATCGGGTCATATGCCCTGCCATTCATATTGATAATTCCGAAATTCGACAAATGCTCGTGTCCTGTAAAACCTCGGTCACACAGCAGCTCACCGCTATAATTACCGCTCCATGTTTTATCATTTCTCGTGTTTCCCCAGGCATCGTAACTCGTTCTCTGTAAGACGTTTGCGTTTTCATCGGTTATCAGGCACCATGATTCAAGATTATCTTTGTTTACATATACCATTGAATTATTTCCTTTGGCATCGGTGTAACAGACCGCAAACACACCCATCGGGCCTTCGAGATATGTATAAATAATTACATCTCCTTCATTATCTACATATTCGCAATTTCCCACAAACACTTTTTCTTTCTTTTTCCCTTTGATTGTTTCAAGTGAGCGCACCCTATTGTGGTCGTAGCCATATTCTATTGACAATGAATTATTTACACTATTTATATACGACATCTTGTCAAAAGCAGTATATCCGACTGTTTGTTCGAAACCGTTCAAATTATCCATATCTGTTTTGACTTTTTGAACCGCATAGGGACAACTGCCGTCATAACGGGCGTCATAATACACATCTTTATCATCTATTGTTTTAGATAAGATGTTTCCCAAATCATCGTAAACCATTTCACCTGTCTTTTTCCCGTTCAAACTGATTCCGACCAGACGGTTAAAGTCGTCATATTCAAAGCTTTCGCTATTATTGGAGCCAACATGACTAGTCCTATTAATAAGATTTCCAAAGCCATCGTATCCATAAGAAAGATTAAGGTATGGCTTATCATCAAAATTGGTCATTATTTCGCTCAATAAAAACGTTTTGTTATCATAGCTTCGATGTGTTGTCAGACCATTACCAACTTGATATTCAGTAACATAGCCCATAGCATTCGCTGCGTTAGACCGCCAAAGAACTTGATTTTCATCGGGGTTGACCATCATCCTATAATATCCGGAATTAGAATAATTCTTTTGAATCGTAAGTCCGCTTGGATATGTCACAAACTCCTCTCTATTTGCCGCATCATAAGAATAAGTGGTAATATATTCCTTATTGCTAATAGTTTCTGAAATCACAGATACTCTCAGCAAATCATCATAATCATATGATACGAAGTGTGAATCGCCATAGACAACGCCTGACAAAGTTCCGATTTTACCTTTTTTATTATCATAAATCCATTGAGTAACAATACTTTGACTGCTGCCAGGATAAAACTCTTGACGTCGAATCATCTCCCCCATATCATCATAATCATATGTTGTGATGGCATTCTTAGCAGTTTTTTTCATTTTTAGTTCCCCATAAGCATTATAATCATACAATGTCTCACCTATTGCCGGGTCTTTCATTTTCAACAAGTTACGTCTTCCATCATATTCATATTCCACATTAGTATTAGCATTGCCATTGATTGTTGTACTCTTCAGTTTTCCATCGCTAAAATATTCATAATCAACAACATTACCTCCAATATCAATCGTTTGGACTCTCCATCCATTAGGATTATATGATTCAATCACAACATGTGAGAGGCCATCGACTGATTCTGTGGATACTGTCTTTTGCAAGCCATTGTAAGTATAAGTTTTCATCATACCATTGGGGCATATTTCCTCCACTAACCTGTCATTATTGTCATAAACATACCAAAAGCAGAACACTTCGTCACCCGCAACATAAGGCATTGATTTTGAAGTGACATTACCCCTAACATCATACTGCGTATCAACATAAACAGCCTCACCGTTAAGGCCAAATGTCACTTCGCGGACAAGTCTTCCATTTTTAGTGTAAAACGACATAGTTTCGGCATTGCCACTGGATTTTTCCCATGTATAATAAACAGCATCTCTAGGTGAATGCTTGTTTTCTTTGGCCCATCTTTTGACTTTTATATTCCTTGTTCCGTCAGGCAGAGCCACTTCTTTATTAATCTCAAACGGATCGGATAAACTGCCAGTCTCGAAACTATTATAATCCAAAGATGACAACAAGTTCCCATAATTATTATCATAGGAGTAATTCATCTCCCAACCGTTTTCATTTATCATTGTTGTTGGAAATCTGAAACCATATTCCTCTCCATAAGAAACTCGTTCAACCCTCATATTCCGTTCTGACGGCGATGTGGAAGACTGCATTATGATATGGCCGAGGTCGTCATATGCATATTCTGTCACTATTTTCAGAGGATCAGCGTAATTCATTGCAGTATTAGGCAATGATGTTTTTCTCGTCACTTGATATGGGTTAGATCCTGAATAATCTAAAACAACATACTCACCAACAGACTCATTATTTTCATAATGCTCAGATTTTTTGATAGTTAAAGGTCGCGACACCACCCATTCAGGCAGAATATTGGCATATGTGTATTCTGTTTCGGCCCAATATGAACACGACAATGCATCATCACCTGTATAACTGCCATCAACACCATCAACCGAACTTCTTGTATTTACAATGTCAAGGTAAGCATTTCCTGACATATCTGTTTGATATTCAATATTTTGAATAATCGATTTCAAAACAGATTTGGGGGAATTACTATCATATGTTATTGATTTTTTAACTGAAGGTAATGGCATCAAAACCTTTGCGTTTTGCGAACACGAAAAAACATCGTATGAATACTCCTCATTATAAATTATTTGATTATTACTATTTGATTTAAAACATGATTTGGGCAATAACATACAATAATCACTTGTACTCTCCGTGTCTTTGTTACTGGATACTGTTTCATATAAAGCATTATTTATAAATATACTACATTCTCCAGATTCAAAACCGAGCAAACCATGACCACTATGATGATATATAGCATTATTATATGAATATTTTGCCACAACAGGTACATCATTTACAAAAACAGTGTCTGATCTCAACGCTGTCATTGGTATAGCAACAGTTCGTAAATTAGGATTAATCCATTTATAATCATAATTATAAAAACCATTGTCTTTAGGCATCAAATATTCGTAATTAAATCCGTGTGCATTACCCATGCCATCGGTTATTCGCTCAACACTATATTTTGACGTATGCGGATTTAGCGACACTATTTTAGGAATCTCGTTGCTAAATGGATTAGTCCTGACAGTTCCGAGAATGCTTGCATTTTCATGACCAAGAAAGTTCCCGACATGTACATATTGATGCGAATAATTGATATGCATATAGAAACGTCGAATATCAGAAAAACCGTAGTTGTTATTCCCGTTCTCACATAACAACAATCCGACTTCTAAAAAATAGTTGCCACCTGAGTTCTTAAACACGCCGACATCGGTTTTGCCATCACCGTCAAAATCAGCCGCTCTGATTGTTACCGACGGCATATCCAAATCTTGTAAAGAGCAATTATACCTGTCTATCGGGGTAAGTACAAGATTGTTCAACAGATTGTTATTCATGCATGAAATCGGAGTTGTAAATCTTCGACCATCAGAAAATGAAATACCCCAATAATTATTGTTATCATATTTCAACAAATCAGTGTAACCGTCGCCATTAAAATCGCCAGGAAAAAGAAAATCGTCGCTGTCGAAATTGTCATCTGCAGACAAATGGAAAAACTCCAAAGCATTTATACTATTTCTTATGATTTTTGCCACAATTGACGAGTGTTCCATTAAATACATGATTTCTGAGAGTCCATCGGCATTAAAATCATCCACAATAATTCGTTCTGGAACAAACGAATATGCTGTGGCTCCAAGTGATTGCGTCATGAACGAATTGTTTTCATGATATACAACAACCGGATAATAAGGTACAGGATAACCATCATTACAATGATTTATAAAAAGCTCCACCTTTCTATTTCCTAAAAAATCGCCTGGATAAACATTAAAAAACCTACTTGAAACATATTCATCGAAATACGTAAAAGTGTTCCCTCGATTCAAATACACACAAATCTTTGCTTTCCAATTTGAATTTGCATCATAATTAGCGTAAAAAGGAATCACATCATCCCTCCCATCTCCATCAAAATCAACAATATACACCCATTCAAGCGTTTTGTCAAAAATAAAAGTATAGAACGGCGTTTCCTCAAATATTCCATCGCCTTTATTAATATACATAGGAGCAGAAACATCATTCGAATAAGTGTTGCTGACTTTATAAGGCACTGTGATTACATCAGAGAAGCCGTCTCCATTGAAATCGCCTACAAATGGCACTTTGTTGAATATACTTTTACTCAACGGATACGACAAAAAATTGTCAGGGTAATGACTGCTTTTGTTCCAATTAATTATTGTTGGATTCAGTTGCATCCCATCCGCAGTTAGTCCGATTGCAGCGAGCCTATAATACATTGATTTATAATCATTTGAATAATTACCCGGCTCATTATATGCAAAAGAGTATTCATACAAAACACTTCCCGACATCATGTTTTTAATTATGATGTTTGTTAGAAGTTTCCTGCTTTTCACAACATTTCCATAAACATATCCGGTTTCCTCATCCGACCTATTGCCATAACTAAAGCAAACTCGATACATTGAGCTAATACCAACTTTGTCATTTAAAGTGTAGTCGATAGTATTGATATATGATTCGCCTGTTTCTTTATTTTCCAAATAATTAAAAATCATATAGTTACCATCTGGGTCGCTGATTTTATTCACTAGCCACATAAGTGCGGTATTATTTAATGTTTGCGGCTCGACTCTTGAATCCTCACTGCAACCGTACTCCCATATTGTGCCGTCTTTTTTATATATTACAAATCGGGATGGGCCATTGTAGTCATCAGTATATGCCACTATTTTACTCATCTCGTCAAGTTCGGTTTTATATACCGAACCATTTTCGCCATAGTTTCCCGAGCACAACATCAACCTTTTACCATCAATCGCAAATCTGTCATTGATAAAATTCACGGCTGATTGATTGCCATCATGATATTGGGTTTGTCCAGTTCTTATTATTGACGACAACCCTGAAATACTCCATCCCCAGCCTAGTAATCCGTTGCCTACTTGATTATTATATGTGACTGCTATATTAGGTGTTATTGCTCCCAAGCCATTAGGCATAAGTATCGGTATAGAATAAACAGCGGCACCCAAGTCGCTTATATTCAATTCGCCAGGTAACGCCCCGACCACACCACCATAATTTGATATTGACGCACCACCGATAAGTCCTTCTTCAGGTGGATAAACACCGAACCTGTCAATAGAAAATTTAGTAGAATGACCGTTAATAGGACTGCTGTGAAATCCGGATAGCAGCTTAATTGACGCAGATGCCTCATACACAAGGCTTTGATCTTTGGGGATTTCCAAATCAAGTTCCATGTCTGTCTGCTGATACGTCTGCGCATTCAGCCATACAGCAACCAACATTGAAAATATAAATAATAAATATCTCTTCATAAGTCATTTTTTTATTGTTTCAATACAATTTTAGAAATCACGTCTTCGCCATTGATAATCTTCAACAGATACACTCCGGCCGGTTTATTCCCAACATCAATTTCCGTTTCATATTTACCAAGCGCACCTTCCGTAATCAACTGGCTTTCAATATCATATAATTTATAAGTCGAATTAGATTTTCTGACGCTGTCTGGCATACTAACTATAAACAATCCATAATTGGGATTTGGATAAACCTTCACATCATCTTCCGCGATGAGATTGTCAGGTTCATTAACAGTTTCTCGCACTATATTACAATTTGTTGTCACGGTTCTGCTTATTCTATTTCCACCGGTATCATATTTAAACAACAGACATTTCTGGGCTGACACTTTATTATGGAAGCAGAATGACAATAGTAGCACAAGAAATATTAAATAATACTTCGTTTTCATAATACAATATATTAATTGTTTCTATTTATTACCTGTAAGCTTCTCAATAATTAACTTTTGAGTCTCCAATTCACGTTGCAATTCAATAGCATATAATGTGAGTTCCTCTATTTTTTTCAATAGTATTCCCTCCATTTCCGCAACATTAAAGCCTTTTTCGATTACTTCCGTTTCGGATGGCAAATCAGGCAAATGGCCATTTGTTTTAATAAACTGATTTAACTCATTCAAAGACATCAGGTTATATTCCGGCAAAAATACATTATCGTGCCATTCGTCAACCTCCTTAATATATACCTCACTTGTAAGGATTCCGCCATTCACGGCCAATGCGTAGTCGTAGCTTCCCACGAAACCATTATCAACATTAACGCCGACTTTGCCATTCATTCTGATATTTCCCGCATCAAAAAACATTGCATCGTCTAAAGACGAAATCCGCATTCCTTCCTTCGAAACAACAATTTTGTGTTTATTGTCATAGAACTGCAGGAAAGCGCTTTTGTTTGTTTTGTTTGACGGTTCGAGAATAAAACCGGCATCTTCATTCGAATCCGACACCATATGCAGTTTCGCCGAAGGATTGGTGATATTACCTATTCCTATCTTTCCAGTTGTAGAAAGTCCGTTCGACGAACTGACAAAAAGCGTAGGCTTGTTGCTATTAAATCCAATCATCAAACTGCCGGAATAGTTGTTAATCAATGCCTTAGCTTCAGTATCCCCCATGCCACCGCCTATAACAATCGCATTGGTCGCCCTCGCCCATGCGAACTTTCCCAAAGCAACCGATGCTGCGCTAAACGTTTTGTTTGCTTGTCCGACAGCCATAGAGTTTGCTCCATTAGCAATATTATACATACCAACCGTAGCAGAATAGTTACCATTCGCTTGATTTTGAGATGTTCCTGATGGTCCACATAAGTCGCAACCACCCTTTTCCTGCGCAATAACGTTGCCACAAACAGCAAGTGACAATGTCAAAAATAAAAAAACACTTGGTTTCATAATCAAAAATTTAAAATGTTATTAATAATTTTTCAAAAACTTTCCTTGTTGTACAATATGTCCGTTTGCAATAACTTCATAAAAATATGTTCCAGAATCCACAGTCGAAATATCTATAGTTAGAATGGCATTGCCTCTATCAAAACGACGCTCGAAATATTTTCGTCCAGACACATCTGATATCGATATAACACATGTACTATCACCATTATCCAAAACAATATTCAGACAATCTCGTGTTGGATTTGGATATGCGTTCTGGTGTGGCAAGACCTCCGGATATTCCGTCAAAGTCCATGGAATCACAAAATCTTCAGGCAGCAATTTCCAAACACAAACCATTTCACTTCCATAGCTTTCCTTGCACTGGCCGTAAACAAGACATCCTCCATCGGAAGTCATTTGGCAATGCATTATCCTTATTTTAGTGTTATCAATCTGTAATCTTTTCGTTCCCTTCAGATTCAAATCGTTGTCTATCAAGCATATAACAGCATCAGACGGCAATTCATTTTCGCCACTGTCCCAATATGTAGCTATGTATATAGTCTCATCGTCAAAGTGAACCATGCTTCCAAATTGAGCCGTATAATCCGACGTGTCCGCCCTATCATACACCAACGTGTCAACATAATGTCCCATTTCATCAACTTCAAACACAGCAGCATAATAAGAGTTGTTCACAATTCCTTGATGATGCGTCATCGATGACATCAAAAAATGCCCGTTTTTTTTCCAACAATCCGTGTAATTCCAAATATCTTCCAACCATGACAGCGGATATGCTTCTATCTTGTTCAACTCGTTGTCAATATAACAAATACTATGACAATTCGTTGTAAAAAAACCTTTACCAAGCATCATCATATTATCACTGTCAGGCACTCGAATCAATCCGGTAGGCCTCGCACCACTCATCCCGTGTCCTTCTGAAAAATAACTACTCTTCAACACATTTCCATGCTTATCGCACTTGAACACAGCATACACACCATTTGTCATGTAAGGATAATTGCGTTCACTAACATCTGCCAGCACTATTATATCACCATAATTATCAAACTCCAGATAAATATCCGTAGTCCATGTAATGTAAGGCTCAATAAGCGGATAACCGCGCTCCTCGACAATCTCCAGATCTCGATTCATCACTGCAATCCACAATGTATCGTACAAATGATTCGTCAACGTGCCGCCTTTCACTCCAACGACGAATGCATCGCCATTGTCAAGACATAACGCATTGCACCAGTGCGACTTATATCCATCATATGAAAATCGTCTTTCGATATAGTCACCATCTTTATCAAAATACATCGCATATGCGTCCAAATAACCGAAACCCGAGCTATCATTGCAAGCCCCGAAGATATAGTTGCCATCTCCGTTGCACGCTCCACCAACAAGTGCCACCCCGTCGTCAACAGGATATGAAACCACCCATTGCTGCGATTGCGCTGCTACAACCACAAGGCAAAACGCCGTAATTAAAATCCCTTTCATGACTGATAATCAATACTTTTTTTCTAAAATCCTTTAATTTTTCACCTAATTAATCAATAAATCTCTCAATGGAGGCAACTCCTGACTTGGTATTAAAGCCTTATGTCCGTAAATGACATAGTTTTGATGATGATAATAGCTGCCGTTTCCGACATATCCCATCATTCCAACGATATCAACCTCGATAAATGCCGGTATTTCAGGCAGCAATCCCTGCGAAACCAGGTTGTTTGGCAAAAGATGCAACAGTACCTCAAGCTCACGCGTATAATAATAGTTGAGCAATTCGCCATTAAGATACAAAGGTGGATTACCATTGGCATTATACCAATACAAATATGGTTCTCCGTTCTCGTCAAGGTATTCGCTTCCATCAAGTGAAATCCTAAACATACCAAAGTTCAACTTCCTGAAGCCCGACTGCGGCACGGATGCGCCACAATAATAATAGTTTATGGTATCTTCTATAATCTCCGCCGCATCGCCGAAAACCGACGGGTCATCACATGTGCCGCCATATTCGCCATAATACCAGCAGTCGTGATTACCAAAAGGTCCCGAAGTCGGGTTTTTGACCGTAAATTCAGGCTCCATACGACCAGATACCACACAAACATTGAGTTTTACACTATTGCCAACGGTTTCGCCTTTATCAACAACCACTGCCATAAGCGATTTCTCATAATTAATGCCATCGTTGGCATATGCCTGCCGCACTGTTGATGTAATCTCATCATACAACTCAGCTACAACTTCAAACCGTGCTTCGTTGTTTCCATTAACCTCAACAAAAAACTCAAGTTCCTGTTTTACCGTCTCAAGATATTTGCGCTCAGGAAACGCATACTCCGCATTGAACAGAGCTTCCACATTCCATATGACACTGTCAATTGGCATATACAGCCCACTTCGCACAACATTCTCTTTATCATTAAGTTGACATTTGAATTTCATGATTTTGCCAGCGACAATCTTAGCATCAGCAGTATATCCCGGATAATCATTAATCTGCCCTATATTATTAATAGGTGTTACAATTTCTTTCTTGCAAGCCGCAAGATAAATGGCAGCTACTACCGCCACAAGCACAACAAGTGCCAATCCTTTAATTTTTTTCCGTTTCATAAACATGATTTTAGAAAATTAATAATTTGTTTAACTACGCACATTAAATTTTTTCTTGTCATTGCCTGCGATTACTTGTGCACACACCACAGGCTCAAACCAATCGTTTTGAAAACAACCCGTTTCATAATTTTTAGAGTTTAATTATCGCTGCAAAATTATAGTGAATTTTTTCATTTGTCAAGAAAAAAATTGTAAAATTTTGTTTACAACTTATTCATTATCACGCAATTATTGTAAACAAATATTACACAAAAGCTTTGTGTAATAACAGCTAAGATTGTTTATATCTTGTTCAAAAAAATTTCACGATTTTTTTTGCATCTAACATTTTTTGCATTATCTTTGCAATCCGATGATACTACAAAAAACATTATCGGACAAGCGCCACAATGGCGTCAAAAAAGGAAGCAATTCCTCAACTTTTCATCGTTTTTTATCAGCTGACGGTCAATTGAAACCGTCATTTTTTTTGCCCGAAAATCATATAATTAACAAATCAAAATATCAGCAACAATGTCAATCTCATTAAAAAACCGCAGCCTCATTTCAATCAGCGACTACACGCCTGAAGAAATTTGCCATGTTCTGGACATAGCCGAGGACTTTGAGAAGAACCCGCATCAGAACCTTCTAAACGGCCGCATCATCGCCTCACTCTTCTTCGAGCCTTCCACACGTACACGACTCAGCTTCGAGACCGCCATCCAGCTGCTCGGCGGCAACGTTATCGGATTCAGCAGCACCGCCGGCACCAGCGTACAGAAAGGCGAATCATTAGCCGACACCATCACCATGGTGGCATCATACGCCGACCTCATCGTCATGCGTAACCCAATCGAAGGCTCAGCACGTTTCGCATCGGAAGTGTCGAAAGTGCCGGTCATCAACGCAGGCGACGGCGCCAACCAGCACCCAACACAGTGCATGCTCGACCTCTATAGCATCCGCAAAACCCAAGGAACTCTCGAAAACCTTGAAATCACCCTCGTCGGTGACTTGAAATACGGACGCACAGTGCACAGCCTCGTCGAAGCCATGTGCAATTTCAACGCCAAGTTCAACCTCGTCTCCCCTGTCGAACTGAAACTCCCGAGCGTGGTGAAACAGCATATCAAAGACAAACACCTTGAATATCATCAATATACAGAACTCGAAGAAGCCATCCCGCACTCAGATATCATCTACATGACCCGCATCCAGCGCGAACGCTTCCCAGATCCTGAAGAATACGAAAAGGTTAAGAATTCCTACGTGTTGCGCAACGCAATGCTCGAAAACTCGAAGCCTAACTGCCGCGTGCTGCACCCACTTCCACGTGTCAACGAAATCCATGTCGACGTCGACGCCAACCCGAAGGCTTACTACTTCCAGCAGGCACAAAACGGCGTTTACGCCCGTGAGGCTCTTATTGCAACTATTTTAGGACTTAAATAAAAATCAGAATTATGGAAAAGAAAAAAGAACTTACAGTTTCAGCCATTGAGAATGGCACCGTCATCGATCATATCCCTGCCGACAAAGTGTTCCAAGTCGTTAAGATTTTGGGTCTTGAAAAAGTAAGCAACCCAGTATATTTCGGCACCAACGTCGACAGTAAGAAATACGGAAAGAAAGGCTTCATCAAGGTTGCCGACAAATATTTCGCACCTGAAGACTACAACAAAATCGGTCTTGTGGCCCCAACAGCTTCAATCATCGAGATCAAAGATTACGAAGTGATTAAGAAACAGACAGTTACGCTTCCTGAAAGCATCGAGCACATAGTGAAATGCTTCAACCCGAACTGCGTCACCAACAAAGAGCACGACGTCCCGACCAAGTTCACGGTAATCAAAGACGCTGAAGGCAACATCAAGTTGCATTGCCACTACTGCGAAAAGAACACGACGCAAGACAAACTGGAGTTTATTTAGTTTGAAAGATTAGTGTGTAGAGTTTAGAGTGTAGAGTTTAGAGTGTAGAGCAGTTTATAGTTTAAAAGTTTAAAGGGGTAAATCGTTGATTTTCCCTTTTTTATGCAAGCATCGTGCCGCAATAAAAATCCGGAGCCTTCAACAGCGGAATCCACCACAGCTACCAGCACCGGATGTAAGGCGGTTCGCGACCGCTCGTTTTCGTTTGGCTCCTCAATCGCCAAACACGACATGAATAATGTTTACTACGACGACATCCATCTATCATACTAAGCTAAGGAACTAGGACGAGGCGGAACCCGTTGTTGTTGTTCCTGTTGTCGGGATTGTTGTTGTTCCGATTCGATATACGGCAGTTCCTTGCGTTGTTGTTCCAACTACCGCCACGAAGCACGCGGTTCGAGCCTGTTTTATTCATGCCGTTATCATTCTCCTCCGATATCCTTTCGAATACGACTTCATAACATACGAAAGTAACGGAGTTATATGCTCATAAAATTCATTCTCATTCCAAAGTCCATCACTCAAATTTCTACAATACACCTTGCTTTTCAAAGCGAATCTTTTCTTGCTTCTCTGCGTAAGCAACACCTTGTTATTATATATCCTATAGCCAAGAAAATCAACACCATCATCCGACATTGACACAATTACAGGTTTTAACACCAGATTAAGGTTCGATGAGGCAAAAATCTTTATTTCTTCAACCCAAAAATCTAATTCATCCTTATTATTCGAGAAAACCAGAAAATCATCCATATACCTGATATATTCAGGCACTTTCAGCATCTCCTTAAGCCAATGATCCATCTCAGAAAGGTAATAATTTGCAAAATACTGACTTGTGAGATTACCTATTGGTATACCTCTATCCTCTGTTTTTGAATAACTAGCTATTATATCCGAAAATATTACCAAAAGTGTTTTGTCTTTAAACAGCCTCTCTAACTTTTCGTTTAAAATATGATGTGAAATTGAATCAAAATATTTCCTGAAATCGAATTTTGCAACAAATTTATACTTCTTCATTGCTTTCCGAGCCCGGTCGATAGCCTTGTAAACGCCCTTGTCAATCCTTGTGGCATAAGAAGTTTCGATAAGATTGCGCTCAAAATACGGATGGCATACATTCATGATGGCATGATGCAAAACGCGTTCTCTGAACGACGCTGCACATATAAGCCTCAGTTTTGGATCTTCGATGTAAAAAAATTCATATTTGCCAACCGAGACATCTCCTGATAGAATCTCTTCTCTCAGATTTAGTATGTTTTTCTCAAGATCTTTCTCAAAATACAAGGTCTCACTTTTCCGCCACTTGCCTTTTGCCGCTTTGTAATAAGCCAAAAAAAGATTGTCTGTGTCAGCTATTGTCTGTATCAGCTTTCCCACTCTCTTCATTAAGTTTCTCTATTAGTTTTTTTCCGTATTTATCAGCTCTTTGGATTCCAATTCCGTTAATCGACATCATCGTTTTTAAGTTTATTTCAGAAAGTTTCGACATTTCTGCAAGTTCAGCATCTACAAACACAGCAAAGGCAGGTACGGCTTCTTCATCCGCAATGTTTTTCCTGATTTTTCTCAACAGGCTAAATGTTTTGAACTGGTTTTCGTCCAAAACACTCTTGTAGTCATTTTTTTCTTTTTTCTCACCAACAGGAGTTGTCAGGGGCGGCAGCAGATACTGCACACAAAACGTCCAATATGTGCTTTCTCCATTCACCACAAGTTCCTTATCGACTTTCACCACTTTATTTGCACGAAGGAATTTGTTAAGACTGTCAGTCTCAACATCTCCTCCTATTATTGGTATTGTAAAAATCCTGTATTGCATATATTTTCCAACGTTGCGGTTTATTATTATTTCGCTTCGCTTGCCTGCTTCACTCCGTTCCGCGGCTTGCTTCGCTCCATTATAATAAACCTTTTTTTAGCTTAGTATGATGGACTTCGTCGTAGTATAACTAAGGAACCAGGACGAGGCGGAACCCGTAGTTGCTGTTCCTGTTGAAGGGATTGTAGTTGAACCGATGCGATATACGGCAGTACCCGGCGTTGATGTACCAACTACCGCCACGAAGCACGCGGTGCGAGCCTGAAGACGGTCCTTTCGGGTTTGTTTGGCTACTGCTGCTGTAATTGCCATACCAGTCCTGGCACCATTCCCAAACGTTGCCACTCATGTCGTATATTCCCAACTCATTCGGAGTTTTTTGTCCTACAGGATGTGTCTTGCTTCCACTGTTACTTCCGTACCATGCCACGTTGTCGATGTTGTTGCTTCCGCTGTATTTGTACCCGTTGCTCTTGTTGCCTCCACGAGCTGCATATTCCCACTCTGCTTCTGTCGGTAGACGGAAATTCGTCCCAGTCTTTTTATTCAATTTTCTTATAAAATCTTGAATATCATTCCAACTCACCTGCTCCACTGGAAGATTTGTGCCTTTGAAATAACTTGGGTTGTTTCCCATAACAGCTTGCCACAATTCTTGTGTAACCTCGAACTTGCCAATATAATAGTCACTCAAAGTCACGCTATGTGTTGGTTTTTCGTCACTTTCAGCATCATTTCCTTGTTCGGAGGTGCCCCCCATTGTGAAAGTGCCGCCTTTAACTGCTACCATCTCAAACGAAATACCGTTAACGGTGAAGGTTCTATTATCGGAAAACGCCAGCTGCACCGAGGTTGTGCCTCCACTCTGCGCCACCGTTATCTTTTTCGAGGTTTCTTTGCCGTCGCGAACGGCCTTTACATTATGCTCGCCGAAGCTCAAAGTGGTTGTCACCGGGCTTGTGCCGAGATAATTCCCGTCAACATAGATTTGGTCACCACTTTTGTCGGTGGAGATGGCTATTTCACGGCCAGTTTGGAGTTTCTCGCTTATTGTAAGCTTGTTTTTCTCATCAAGAGTAATGTTTTTTGCCACCGGAGTGCAACCGGTCTTTTCAAGTCTAAGTTCATGGGTTCCTATCAGCACATTGGCTAAAACTCGCGGTGTTGTTCCGAAATTCTTTCCATCGATAATGATGTCGGCGCCAATCGGGTTTGTTGAAATGTCAATAGTTCCGTATATTGGCGTCGGGTTGGGGATAACAATGTTCTCATTTTTTCCAAGAATGAGTTTGATGTTCTCCACCGAGTTGCGATGCGATGCCTTGCGAGCCTCAAAGGCATGGTTACCGTCACTCAAACGTCCTTTCCAACTGCCTTTGCCTTTTAGCTCATTATCAACATAAATATCAGATTCCGAGTCGGTTGTAACGGTCACATTAACAAAATTGGCACTCATTGTCATCGGGGCTTGTGTGGTGTTGCCGTCGGTAACAGTGAAGGTTTTCTCAACAGCGGAGTACATCTCTTTCATCACGCGCACTTTATGTTCGCCACTTGCCAGTTTATCGGTTGTAAACGGTGTCACTCCGACTTTTTTGCCGTCGATATACACAATGGCACCACTTTCAGGGCTACTTGTCACGTTCAAATATCCAAATGCCGGGCGTAATTTCTTCTCAACTGTAACATTTTCGCCTTCCTTTTCAGGAATTACAGCCTCTCCACTCTCGGTATGATAAAGCTCGCATTCAATACGCCAGCGGTGCTTCTCGCCTGCCATAAACGACTTTTGGGCAAATTGCTCACCCTCAAAAACATCATCGATATATACAGCGGCATTAGGCTGGTCGGCACTCACCACGAGATAGTTGTAAATGTCAACTTCGGGGACCATACCTGTTTTGTTAACAAGAGTCATCTCGTAACCTTTCTTGGGTTTCAAATCGAAAGGTATGGTAAACTCTATAGAGCTGAAGTCGGGATGCGAAATCTTCAGATAATCGGCATATTGTGCGGTAAGATATACCCAAACCTCGCCGTCTTTGTATTCCAAATTGATAAAAGTGCCCATATTACCGCTGAAACTCAAACGCTTGCGCTCCTTTTCATTAATATTCTCAGTTCTAACTTTTATTACTGCAAAAGGCAAGTTATTGTCATCCAACTGATAGTTCTCATCCGGGTTAAGATTCACAAAACCAGGCACTTCCTTAAACGAGCCCTTCTTCACCTCAAGTTGGGCAAAAGCCGTCATATATAGAAAAACAGCAAATAGTAAAAGTAAAAATCTCTTCATATTAGATTATTTTAACGG
Source organism: uncultured Bacteroidales bacterium (assembly GCA_905233445.1). Lineage (GTDB taxonomy): Bacteria > Bacteroidota > Bacteroidia > Bacteroidales > F082 > Limimorpha. The sequence goes on from CAJOEP010000008.1 coordinate 61,650, forward strand.
TACAAAAATATAAAATTTTTAACAAAAAACAAAAAAAATAGAGACAATGTCCACATCGTCTCTATAATCCATATTCTTCTAACTGATTAACTGTTAACTGTCAACTGCTAACTTCAAACTCCAAACTGTCTTACGCCTCCCCTGCTGACCCGTTCATCGTAAACGGTGCCATCGCATCGTTCACATCCTTGATCGGGCCGAAGTTCTGCTCGTATTTCTGCAGATTATCAGCTAATGCACGGTATAATCTCTTTGCGTTCTGAGGAGTCATAATCACTCTCGAACGAACCTTTGCCTTCTGCATGGCCGGCGCAATCTGCGCGAAATCGACCACAAACTCGGTCGGTGAATGGCTTATGATTGCCAAATTTGAATATACGCCGTCAGCCACCGATTCCGGCAAATCAATATTCAATTGTTTCTTGTTGTTTTCCATAATTCTATTTATTTAAAAAAGCCATTAGCTACCAGCCATTAGCCATTAGAAAATTATTGTGTAAAACAATGCTAATGGCTAATAGCTAACAGCTAATGGCTAATGATTTTTTACGCCTCTACTTCTTCAGCGACTGTCACCGCCTCAGGCTGCAGGTCTTCCTTCGAACCGACAATCAAATCGTCGTATTCGCGCAAACCTGTACCTGCCGGGATCTTGTGACCCACGATGACGTTCTCCTTCATACCCTCGAGATAGTCGGTCTTCGCGCTGATAGCAGCCTGTGTCAAGACCTTCGTTGTCTCCTGGAATGAAGCAGCCGAGATGAAGCTGTCAGTCTGCAAAGCGGCACGGGTGATACCCTGAAGCACCTGATGTGCTGTTGCCGGCTGTGCGTCACGAGCCTCAACAAGCTTCTTGTCGCGACGTTTCAACGATGAGTTCTCGTCACGCAGTCTTCTTGCCGAGATAATCTGACCTACATACAATGTCTCCGAATCACCCGGATCGGTAACAACAACCTTTCCGAAGATATCGTCGTTGGTGTCCTGGAACGCGATCTTGCTCACGAGCTCGCCCTCGAGGTATCTTGTGTCACCCGGATCGTCGATTTCAACCTTACGCATCATCTGACGGACGATGACCTCGAAGTGCTTACCGTTGATGGTCACACCTTGTGAACGGTAAACCTCCTGAACGTTGTTCACGATGTATTCCTGAACCTTCATAGGACCTTCGATAGCCAAAATGTTGGCAGGTGTGATAGCACCTTCCGACAATGGCTGACCAGCCTTCACATAGTCGTTTTCTGATGCCAAAACCTCTTTCGTTGTCGGGATGAGGTATTTCTTCACCTCGCCTGTCTTCGATGTGACAACCAACACACGGTTACCACGGACAAGCTTCTTCTCGAATGACACCTCACCGTCGATTTCAGAGATGATAGCCGGCTCTGAAGAGTTACGAGCCTCAAACAACTCTGTAACACGTGGAAGACCACCTGTGATATCACCCAAACCTCCAGTAGCACGCGGCTTCTTGGTAAGGATGTCACCAGCCTTGATCTTGTCACCGTCTTCAATCATGACGTGTGCGCCGACAGGCAAGTCGTACGACTTGATGACCTCGCCAGCCTTGTCAACGATTGAAATAGACGGGTTCTTCGAGAATTTACGTCCCTCGATGATAACACGTTCATTGTATCCTGTCTGCTCATCCGATTCATTACGGAATGTGACACCTTCAACAACATTGTCGAAACGCGCTTTACCGTCATGTTCAGAAATGATGAGTGAGTTATATTTATCCCATTCGCAGATGATATCGCCCTGATTGACATCGCTGCCTGCCGGGATGTACAACTTCGAACCGTAAGGGATGTTCTCTGTGACGAGAGCAACACCAGTGTTGTGGTCCAAAATCTTCATCTCAGATGCACGGCTCACAACAACCTGATACTTGTTATTGTCCTTATCGACATAGTCAACAGCACGCAAGTCGTTGATAATCATCTTACCAGCGTAATCTGCCTTAATCATTGAGTCTTCCGATGTGCTTGATGCAGTACCACCCTGGTGGAATGTACGCAGTGTCAACTGTGTACCAGGCTCACCGATTGACTGTGCAGCGATAACACCGACAGCCTCACCGCGTTGAACCAGTTTGCCTGATGACAGGTTACGTCCGTAGCAGTTGGCGCAAACGCCCTTCTTCGACTCGCAAGTCAACACGGAACGAATCTCAATGGTCTGGTCTTTCAATGGTGAATCGCAGATTCTCTTTGCGATGTCCTCAGTGATTTCAGCGCCGCCATTGCAGAGCAACTCGCCTGTCTGAGGATGGAAGATATCGTGCAAAGCGACACGGCCCAAAATACGGTCGTACAAAGACTCGACGATTTCCTTACCACGTTTCAAAGCACCGATCGACAAACCTCTCAATGTGCCGCAGTCTTTCTCAGTGATGATGACATCGTGAGCGACGTCAACCAAACGACGGGTCAAGTAACCAGCGTCAGCGGTCTTCAAAGCGGTATCGGCCAAACCTTTACGAGCACCGTGGGTTGAGATGAAGTACTCCAACACCGACAAACCTTCCTTGAAGTTCGAAAGAATAGGGTTCTCAATGATCTCAGCGCCACCGGCTGCTGTCGATTTCTGCGGTTTTGCCATCAAACCTCTCATACCGCAAAGCTGACGAATCTGCTCCTTACTACCACGAGCTCCTGCAACAGCTTCATAACCTCTTCGGTCAACTTGGTGACGACGTGACCCCAAATATCAATAATCTTGTTGTAACGTTCGTTGCCTGTGATGAAACCCATGTTGTATTCCTCACGGATTGCATTCACTTCCTCATTAGCCTGACGAATCAACTCTTCCTTAACCGAAGGAATCAAAACGTTGCCGAGGTTGAACGACAAACCGCCCTTGTAAGCCATGTAGTAACCCATGTTCTTGATATCGTCCAAGAACTTGGTTGTCACAGCTGTACCAAGGAGTTTCACCATCTCACCGATGATGTCACGCAAGGCTTTCTTGTTCAACAGACGGTTGATGTAGCCAAATCCTGCAGGAACAACCTGGTTGAACTTGACACGACCGACTGTTGTCTCCACCATTTCCTCAACGATCGAGCCGTCTTCCTTGCGGACCGGCACCTTCACGTAGATGATGGCGTGCATATCGACTTTCTTCTCGTTGTAGGCAATGATAACCTCTTCTGCTGAATAGAATTTCTTGCCTTCACCTTTGACGATATGGTCTGGAGTGCTCTTACGTGGTTTTGTGATATAATACAGACCCAAAACCATGTCTTGCGAAGGCACCGTGATAGGAGCTCCGTTGGCAGGGTTAAGGATGTTGTGTGATGCGAGCATCAAAATCTGGGCTTCCAAAATTGCCGCGTTGCCTAATGGCAAGTGCACAGCCATCTGGTCACCATCGAAGTCAGCGTTGAAAGCCGTACATACTAACGGGTGCAGACGGATTGCCTTACCTTCAACCAACTTAGGCTGGAAGGCCTGAATACCGAGACGGTGCAATGTAGGAGCACGGTTCAACAGAATCGGGTGTCCTTTCAAGATATTCTCGAGGATATCCCACACGACCGGGTCTTTTCTATCGACAATCTTCTTTGCCGACTTCACTGTCTTCACGATACCTCTTTCAATCATCTTACGGATGACGAATGGCTTGTAAAGCTCAGCTGCCATATCCTTTGGAAGACCGCATTCGTTCATGTTCAAATCCGGACCGACCACGATAACCGAACGGCCTGAGTAGTCAACACGTTTACCGAGCAAGTTCTGACGGAAACGTCCCTGCTTACCTTTCAAGCTGTCGCTCAATGACTTAAGCGGACGGTTAGAGTCAGTCTTCACAGCGCTTGACTTACGTGAGTTGTCGAGCAATGAGTCAACAGCTTCCTGAAGCATACGTTTCTCATTACGCATAATCACGTCCGGAGCCTTGATTTCGATGAGTCTCTTAAGACGGTTGTTACGGATGATGACACGACGATAGAGGTCGTTCAAGTCTGATGTTGCGAAACGTCCGCCATCGAGCGGGACCAATGGTCTCAACTCAGGTGGTGTCACAGGGATGACCTTCAAAATCATCCACTCTGGACGGTTCTCGACATGTTTGTTAGCCTCACGGAATGCCTCAAACACCTGCAAACGCTTCAAAGCCTCTGCCTTGCGCTGCTGTGATGTCTCTTTATGTGCCTTATCGCGAAGTTCACCCGCTTCTTTCTCGAGGTCAATCTGAACCAATAAATCATAGATAGCCTCCGCACCCATCTTAGCGATGAACTTGTTAGGGTCATCAGCCGGAAGGTGCTGATTTTCAATCGGAAGGCTCTCCATAATATCGAGATATTCCTCTTCTGAAAGCAAGTCGAGTTTGTTTATGCCTTGTTCGGCCTTGATACCCGGTTGGATGACGACATAGCGCTCATAGTAAATGATGCTGTCGAGTTTCTTGGTCGGAATACCAAGCAAAGCTCCAATTTTGTTAGGAAGCGAGCGGAAATACCAGATATGCGCCACCGGCACCACCAACTTGATGTCGCCAGTACGCTCACGTCTGACTTTCTTCTCTGTCACTTCCACGCCGCAACGGTCGCAAACCACGTTCTTGTAACGGATACGTTTGTACTTACCGCAGTGGCACTCCCAGTCTTTCACAGGTCCAAAGATTCTCTCGCAGAACAAACCACCGCTCTCCGGTTTGTAGGTACGGTAGTTTATTGTCTCAGGTTTCAGCACCTCACCGTATGAACGGTCGGCAATTGACTCCGGCGATGCCAAACTGATCGTAATCTTTGAAAAGTTGCTGTTTAATGTGTTATTCTTATTTAAAGCCATAGATTTACAAAATATTAAGAGCTTTTTTATTCAAACGTAATTTCAAGTC
>CAJOEP010000009.1 GCA_905233445.1 uncultured Bacteroidales bacterium
GTGCGTTTCATCATGGAACACGAACATTATTCCTTCCAGGAAGCACTGCGTTATCTCGCCAAGAAATACGGCATAAAAATTGAGGAACGCGAACAGACTCCAGAAGAATTAATGGCGCAGAACGAACGCGAACGTATGTTCAACATCAACAGCTTCGCGCAAAAATACTTCTCCGACACCATGATGACCTCCGACGAAGGACAGTCTGTCGGCCTCGCCTACTTCCACGAACGCGGCTTCCGCGACGCCATCATCAACAAGTTCCAGCTCGGGTATTGCCCTAACAGCGGCCACGCTTTCACCGAGTTTGCCACTAAAAACGGCTACGACAAAGACCTTCTCATCAAAGTCGGCCTCTCAGGAAGCTACGAAAACCGTCTCTACGACCGCTACCAAGGCCGCGTGATCTTCCCGATTCATAACCTCACCGGAAAAGTCATCGGATTCGGCGGTCGTATCTTAACAAAAGAAAAAACCAAGGCTAAATACGTAAACTCCCCTGAATCAGAAATTTACAATAAAAGCCAGACACTCTACGGCATCTTCTTCGCCCGCAACGAGATATCGCGCCTCGATAACTGCATCCTCGTCGAAGGCTACGCCGATGTGCTCTCCATGCATCAGGCAGGCATCGAAAACGTGGTAGCAAGCTCCGGAACCTCGCTCACTACCGAGCAAATCCGCATGATAAGCCGCTACACCAAGAACGTCACCATGCTCTACGACGGCGACGCCGCCGGCATCCACGCAGCTCTCCGTGGCACCAACATGATCCTCGAAGAAGGCATGAACGTCCGCATCGTGGTGCTGCCGCCTGAAGACGACCCCGACAGCTTCGTGCAAAACAACCCTATCGAAGTTGTCACAAAATATCTCGAAGACAACGCCCGCGACTTCATTGGATTCAAGACGAATCTCCTTCTTAAAGATGCCCAAAACGACCCTATCAAACGCGCCACCGTCATCAAAGACATCGTCGAGACCATCGCCGTCATCCCCGACCCGATCTATCGCGCCTCCTACATCAAAGAATGCAGCCGCACCCTCGAGATGGCTGAACAAACGCTCACCAACGAGGTCAACAAGATCCTCCGTGCGAAATATCGCAAACAATTAGGATTGAATCCAAAACAAGACTCTCAGCTTTCGTATCAGGAATATAAGACCTATGAGTCCTCTCAGACCTCTCCGTCCTATCAATCTCAGCCGCAGGCTGAAAATCAAACTCCCATCGGCTTCTTCCAAGAGCAGGAACTCGTGAAGCTTCTCCTCACTCACGGCACCGAAACCATCGACATTGAAGGTAAAGACGAAGACGACAACGACATCGTTTACACCTCTACCATTGCCTCTCTCATTATCGACGACCTTAAAAACGACGGACTGCTATTCCGCGACCCGGTTCATAAAAAGATATTCAACGCCTATGACCGCGGCCTCGACACAGGCCAAATCCCTACCGCTCAGGATTTTACATCAAGCGAAGACCAAGACGTGGCCGTCCTCGCCGCCAATCTCCTCAGCACACAATACAAACTCGACGACTGGCGCCGTCACCGTATCGTAGTAAAAACCGAAGACGAAGTACTCAAAAAAACCGTCCTTACATCCATCCTACGCTACAAAGACATGGTCATCGAAGACCGCCGTGCCTCCATCGTCAAAGACCTCCAATCCACCACCGACCCCGACGACCAACTCATCCTCCTCCAAAAAAAGAAAAAACTCGATGAAATCCGTACCCGCATCAACCGCGACCTCGGAATCGTAATCACAAAATAGTTTAAAGCGAGGAACCTCATTGTCTTATAAAACCTCTCTCATTCACAAGTTCTCTCCATCCTGGATTCTTAGCATCTATTAAATTTTCCTTCTTTTTTCGGTTCCATTTCTTTAACTCTGTTTCTCTGTCAATGGCATCGTTTATGTAATCAAACTCTTCATAATAAATACAATATTCACAATTGTATTTGTCTGTGAATGAATTTTTTAATTTATGGTTTTTATGTTGCCAGATACGTTGTTCTAAATTTCCTGTAACACCAATATACAGAACCTTTCTGTATTTATTAGTCATTATGTATATGTAATATTTTTTCGATTTCATAATTTTTGATTTTTATTTAATGAGTTTCCTCACCCCTTCGTGGTTCGGAATGACAAAGATTTTTATGAAAAGAACTTGATTAGAGAGGAGGAGGCGCTTCGCGCCTCCTCCTCTCCCCTTGTCTCTTTTTTTACGCCTGTCATTCCGAGCGAAGCGAGGAACCTCATTACGTTCTCTACTACTTTTAGTTTGTCATTCCGAGCGCAGCGATGAATCTCACAATGTTCTCTACTACTATTATTAATCGTTCTTCAAACGCTTCTTTAGTTGAAAATCCTATATGCGGCAACAATAAAGTATTCGGTGCCGTCAGCAAAGGATTGTCTTCTTTCAACGGCGGCTCCCCGTCATACACATCCAACGCAGCACCAGCAATCACCCCATTCTTCAGTGCCTCCCCCAAGTCATTCGTGTTCACCACCGGACCACGTGCTGCATTTACGATAATAGAAGTAGGCTTCATTATTGCAAAGTCCTTAGCAGTCAAGAAATTACGTGTCTCACTATTCAAAGCGATGTGCAAGGCAACAATATCTGATTCTCTCAGCAACGTCTCCTTGTCAACAAACGTCACTCCCGACACCTGCTTAGGCATGCGGTTCCACGCTATCACCTTGCATCCGAAAGCCTGAGCCAATGCCGCCGTCCGCTGCCCAATGGCTCCCATTCCTATGACACCTACCGTCTTACCCGCAATCTCACGCCCTGGTGCCATCGAAGGACCTTTACAACTGCGCGTAATCCTGTCATTCTCAATAACATGACGGTATAACCCTATCATCATGCATATCGTCTCCTCAGCCACCGCCTCCGTAGAATACCCTGCGGCATTCTTAACGATAATGCCACGACGCTCACACTCGTCCATGTCAATGTGGTCGAGACCTGTAAACGCTATCGAAAGCATCTTCAAGTTCGGACACGCATCAAAAAATTCCTTGCGCAACGGCATGTTGCTCTCAACAACAACGTCAGCTCCCGCCGCACGCTCAATGTTCAACTCAGGCCTGCGGTCAGGATATACCACAACTTCATGACCCTGTTTCTTTAACTCTAAACAAGCCTTCTCCACGGCCTCCACCGCGAGTCCTAACGGCTCCAAAAAGACTATCTTCATCGTTATAATAGTTTGTTTCAAACAACAAAGATAGTCTTTTTTTTAATGCGTGCCGCATTTTTATTCATGAAGGGGCCTGCCGACCTGTACCGTGATTATTATTTATAACCGAAGATGAAACCAAAATTTATGAGCATCGTAAAACAAAATGATTTAAATGGGACTTGGAGGAGTCCCATAGCGGCATGCCCCATCTCATGAATCTATTCCGCGTCGTTCTTCTGTTCCTCATCATTACTCATCTTCTCAACAAGCATGAATTCATCAATTAAAACCTCTGTAATCTGTCGTTTGTTCTTATCCTTGTCTTCATACGTCCTGTTCTGCAATTTGCCTTCTACGGCCATTAAAAGCCCTTTACGGACAAATCTCTCAACCTGCTCAGCCGTCTTACCCCACGCAACAACATGATGCCACTGCGTGTCCGTAACAAGCTCCATCTTGTCGTTGTAATGCTTGTCGTTCGTCGCCAAACTAAATCTTGCATTCTTCCTGTCACCAAATGTCCTAATCTCAGGATCCGAACCCGGACGTCCAATCAAATGAACCGAATTTCTCAATGTTCCCATAACTAAATCTTTTTAAATTACTACTAAATAAAACCGTCAACTGCTAACTGCTAACTGCCAACTGCTAACTGCTAACTGCCAACTGCCAACTGTTTCCGCAAAATTACTACCAACAAAAAAAATTAGTCGTACGAAAAACGACTAATTTTTATTCCACCCATATAACTATTTAATAATCAATATATTACACTTACAAAATCACCCTAAATACCATTTTTGAAATGTTAATAAACGTTTACATTTCTTCACAACACATTGATTCCCAATAACTTAACTCCAAAAATCCCCAATTATTCGCCATCTCCCTAATTATCAATCACTTACCACTACCCTCCATCAAAACCAAGACTCCTCCCCACACCTCCCAACTCCCAACTGCCAACTGTAAACTGCCAACTGCCAACTGCCAACTGATTAACTAAAAAAAATAAGGGCACCCCTAAAGATGCCCCTATTTCTCAAAAGACTAAAGTCTAAAGTCTAAAGACTAAAGTCTTACTTTACAACAGTGATGCGTTTAACATTGCTGCCGTTTTCTGTGTCGATTCTGACCATGTAAACACCAGCCTCATACTGAGCCATGTTGAGGATCATTGAGTCTGCGTTGACATCCTGGTCGTAAACCATCTGACCCATTGCGTTGAACACTGTTACGTGTGTCATTGCTTCAGCGTTGATGTGGAGGTCACCGCTTGTTGGGTTAGGATAGATTGAATTGACAACTTCATTTTCAGCAATTGCTTCCGGATTTACAGGTGTTGTAACTTCTTCGCACTGTTCACATGAAATTGCATAGTCACTGTAAACAACCACGATGCAGTATGTGTACTCTGTATCCCAATCAACGTTTGCATCAACATATGTTGTTGCAGGAGCGTCAACTGTTGCAATGAGTTCACCGTCACGATAAATCATAACACCGAGAATATCGCCTGTTGGTGTTGGAGGTGGTGTTGGACCAACTTCTTCATCAAGCTCGTAGATACCGATCAAGTTCGGGCTCTGCTGGATGTCACCGAAGAAGGCTGTCTTGCCCTGGTATGTTGCAACGTGGCAACCACCTGAACTACCTGAGTCATAACCTGGAGTGCTGTTGAAGTTGAACACTGCACTGTTGAATGTGCCAGTTGTAATGTTGTATTCATCAACATCGTTTGTACCATTGTTGAAGCAGAACACGTGCTCAACACCGTCTGGATCCTTGTAGTAAGCAACGTCTGATGCACTTGACGGAGCCGGACCAGCCTGGACAATAGCACCTGTACGATCGATGAGTGTCAAGTTGCCTGACCAGTTACCAACTACCCAGAAGCCGTCACGCTCAGGATCGTAAGAGATAGCACGCATTGCACCGTAAGCTGATGTGAAGGTGCTTACCAATGTATGGTTCTTGAGGTCAACACAGTAGACTGTGCTTGAGTTAGCAACACCGTACACATATTCGCCGTCGAATGTCATGCCACGGAGTGTACCGCAACCTGAAACTTCGAAGCCTTCAATCATAGTGCCGTCCATTGCATACTTGTAGAAGTTGTGTGCGCAACCACTGTAACCCCAATTGCTTGTGTAGATGTATTCATCATCTGTCACAACACCGTAGTGGCCACTTTCAGCTGCTTCGAATGTTGCGAGGAGATCCCACATGTTGCGGTTGCTTCTCTTGACCTTGGCAACACCAGCATTTGCTAATGTACCATTGCCAGCATTCTGTGTAGGAACTGAAACCTCAACAACTTCACCCTTAGCTGTTGCAATGTATGCGCGAACCATGAATGTGTTGTCTAAGCCGTAGCCAGCGAGGTCTTCCCATGTTGTACCGTCGAGTGATACCCAACGACCGTTAGCGTCGCCTGTGTTAGCGCAGACTGCTGCCGGGAATGTTGCACCGCTGCCGTTGTAGAAGACAACCCAAACGTTCTTTGATGGATCAATTGTCACAGGTGTTGCAAATTCGTATTCAACGAAGTCTTCTGAACCTGTCATTGTGACGCTCATTGTACCGACTACCGTTGCAGGAGCTGTAGCACCATCGTTGTAGATAGTGACATCACCTGTCATAGCCATGTAGTCGTATGCTGCAACCTTTGTAACAGCATTGCCTTCGTATGAACCGGCTGGGAACATGACACCCCACCAGAAGTTACCACCATTTGTACCGATAGCGTCTTCATTGGTGCCATTGTCATAGTAGTACCACTGACCCTCACCTGGTGTTGGAGGTGTTACACCACCACCACCTTCCGGTAATGTCCATGAGAGGTTAACAACTGGACCTTCTTCTGTTGTAGTTGCTGTAACTTCGTAGTCTGTTACACCTGCGTAGTTGCTGCATGATACATATGTCCAATCATATGATGCCCATTCTTCTGGAGTACCGCTTGCGTAAACAGGCATAACTTCTGTGGTGTGCTCTGAACCTTCTTCGAAGCCTTCAACATTGTGCTGGAAGAAGAGATCGTGTGTATTGCCCTCGACAACACCGTCAATCTTAACGATGTAGCTGATAGGTGCACGGTTGCCCTTGTTAGCAACTGAGAGCTCAACGTCGTCAATCCAAATCTCATATTCGTCATAGTTGACATCATGGAATGCGATGTAAACTTCCTGACCTGCGTATGCGCTCAGATCGATGCTGTGTGAACGCCAGTTCTGATAACGGTTGTCCTGATGACGTAAAGCTGCGCCACCGTTACCTGTACCCTTGGCACCACCTGACCATACCTGTGTGAAGTCAGCTGCTGTTGGGTTTTCAGCTGTTGCGACGCACACTGAGAAGTTCTCAGGATAGCTGTCGTTAGCATTGTCAGCCCAGAATGTCAATGTTGAACCATCAACGATGCTATACTTCTGAGGTGTGTAGTTGCGAAGCCTGTACCAGTGTGTGCAAGCTCTGTGTAGTCATAACCACCAAGGTTATCATCGCTGTAGATCCATTCGCCTCCGTCAGCATTGACTGTAAGAACGTTCCAGCCGTTCAAACCGCCTTCAAAGCCTTCTGTGAATGTCTCATCACCACCTGGTGGTGTTGGACCTGGTGTTGGGCTGCCACCGAATTCACCCCATACTGCAAAGCCTGTAGGTGATACGTAAAGGTCTGATATTGGATTAATTTCTTCAAGGAGAGTGTAGCTGAATGACATCTCATCTTGGTCGATAAGCAACTCATCTAAGACAGGATAGTAACCTTCAGGTGCAATCGCAACAATATATTCACCCTTGCGGAGCTCGAGTGTCATTGTACCTGTCTCGTCGAATGTGTATTCTTCTGCGAAGTCAACACCTGCAAGAGCCATCTCGATGCCAGCTACTGACTGAGCGTTGTTCAAGGCGAGGTTGAATGTGACCTGTGAATACATGTCTTTCTCGATGACATTTGACCAGAGGATGTCTGAATCGCCAAAGCCACCTGTTGTACCGCCGCCGCCACCGCCGCCGGCATTACCCTTCATGATGATGTTAGGACGTGTCGTGCTGGTGTACATTGTGTTAGCAACTGTAACATCAAATGCGCCACTGTCTTGATATTTGTATGACATTGCGTTGAAGCCGACTGTTGAAGCCTGCCAGCTGATTGTTGAGTTCCAAGCACCATTGTTGCGCTGTACGAAAATCAAGATGTTGCTTGTGCCATCCCATGCGAAGCTACCCTCGTTGAACTCGAACTCGTTCCAACCAACAAGAGGTGTCATTGAACCTGTGTAAACCAATGTCATGCCTGTTACAACATGTGATGTTGTGGTCAATTCTGCGTCTGAAACGTTAGCCATCCAGATGCTCAGACCCTGCTGCTCATAGCCTGTTGTATTTGTAGCATACCAGCTCAAGCTTGTCATGTTGCCTGTACCAACACCAGCCTCCTGCAATTCTGATGCGAGGAAGAGGTTTTCTGAAATGCTGTAGTTGTACAATGTGTAGAATGGGAAGTAACCTGTTGTGCTTGTGCCTTCACCAATCTGTACCTCGTATGAATCTCTGTCACCCTTTTCTGGATAGTGGTGGTTGCCTTCGTACTTGGCTTGGATACCCCACTGGTACACACCGTATTCGAGGTTATTCCATGCATTGTCGGTGTATGAGAACACGTCTGATGCTGGAGAAGCAATGAGCTCAACTGGAGCCTCATCCGGATCTTCATAACCGTTGATATTTCTACGATAGAGCTTGAAGTTCGAGAATGTACGGTTGCCTTCTGCGCGTTTTGCTGCACCATCGTTCAATGTGATGTCGTCAACATCAAGATAGAACATGTCGTTGCAGTTGAAGTGACGGAGAGCCACCCAGATCTGCTGACCTGCATATGAGCTGAGGTCAACTGTGTACTGATACCATGTACCCTGTGCTCTTGTGCCACGGATTGTCTTGGCGTTGTCGGCTGTGTTGCCCTGTGCGCCCTTAGCTGTCATTGTCCATTCCTGAACCATTGTGAAGTCAGCTGCTGTTGCGTTGCCTGTTGAAACTGCAACACCGAAGTGTTCAGCTGCATATGAAGCATCCTGTGCGCAAGCATAGAAGCTGATTGATGCACCAGCCTGAGCAGCAATCTTGGTAGGTGATACCAGGTAGTTGTCAGGATAGAGAACACCAACTGTATTGCTGTAGCTCTGTGAAAGCACGCAGTCGGTGGAGCCGTTGTGGCCATAACCAGTGCTCATGAGGTCTGAAGCAACCATCCAGGTGTAACCGTCGCCATCAGCATCGAGTGTTGTCCAACCTTGCAGTGAGCTGTCTTCGAAGTCAAATACCTGTGCACCTGGTGTTGGTGGAACAGGAACATCCTGACGATACATTGTGATGTCGTCAACATAGACGCAGTCGTCGTTGCTGTTGACTGAGCTATCCTTGGCGTATTCCCACTTGTATGTGTGTGTGCCTTCTGCTACATCATATTCTTTATATGTGTAGTTGACATTGCCGCTCAATGCTGTACCCTGCTCAACACCGTCAATGTAGAAGTGGAACTTGTCATAGTTGCTTTCTGAAGAAACTTTTACCCAGAATCCCATCTTGCCATCGTAAGGAACCTCAACTGTAGCCTCAATTGATGATGTGCCGCTTGCAATACCTTCGCAAGTTGACTTCATGCAGTATGTGCCTTCGTGTGGGTTAACTGTTGTGACAGTCCATGGATATGATGCTGGTAATGTGAACTCTGCCTGTGAGAAGTCGCCTGTCTCGAAATCGACAACCAATGATGCCGGATCCCATGACCACTCAACCAAAACGTCGTTCTCTTCTTCTGTAGCTTTGATCATTCCGAGAGGAGCCCAGTCTTCGACCATGTAGATTTCAACGTCATCTGCTGTTGCTGTGTATGCGAGTTCAAAAGCTTCACTCAAACTTAATGCAGGATTATAGCCTTCCTTGTTACCATAAGTAAACCATGAACCAGCAAGGATTTCGCCTTCATAGTAACCGCTTGGGTTTGTTGTACCAACTGGGAGAACCTGTAAGTTACCGTGCTCGTCGATACCGAAAGCCTCAACAAACACATTGTAAACTGGAGTGATGCTGTCAATCTCCCAAACGTGACCGTTGACGAAGCCTGTGCCAGTCATACGAACGTTGATAGGTTCTGTAGGTTCTGACTCACCTTCTGCATAAACAGCTGTAAGAGTGAAGTTGTAACCTGGAACCATGTTGTAGGTGAGACCTTCAACTGAACGAGTTGTACCTGTGATAGGTGTATCGTTGACCTTCACACCATCCTGATAGAGGTTGTAGCCCTGCAAATCGCGGCCGTTAGCTGTCCATGAGAACACTGCTGCATCGCCTGGATAGAGTTCTTCTGTCTCAACTGTGAAACCTTCAACACCGTCAATCTTAGTTGTGAAACCAATAATCTGACCATATGTTACGCCGTTTTCATTGCGCTGGTTCACCTGGAGGAAGTAGGTCTTGTTGTTCTGGAGACCCGGTAATGTCATTGTTGATACGAGGTCGTCTGTCCAATCAACAAGAACTGTTGGAGGATACACTGTACCGAACAAAACCTGCATCTCTGTAGTGAACACATCAAGCTGCCACTGAGCTGCCCATGATGCATCATAACCTGTCTGACCGTCAAATGGACGGATGTATGTAACTTCTGCTGGAGCCGGTTTTGCAACAACCTGGATGTTGACATCGTTTGTTCCTGAATATGCTACATAGTATGTACCTGCCGGAACAAGCATTTGGTTATAAGCAACTCCTTCAGTTGACTCGACTGTCAACTCAACGTCGTCAATCCAAACCTCGTACATGTCATAGTTGACATCGTGGAATGCGATGTAAACTTCCTGACCTGCGTATGCGCTGAGGTCGATGCTGTGTGAACGCCAGTTGTTGGAACGGTTGTTCTGATGACGAACTTTGTCACCACCGTTAGCAGTTCCCTTAGCACTACCTGACCAAACTTCAACGAAATCGGCTGCAGTTGGGTTGTCAGCTGTTGCAACGCACACTGAGAAGTTCTCAGGATAGCTGTCGTTAGCATTGTCAGCCCAGAATGTCAATGTTGAACCATCAACGATGCTATACTTCTGAGGTGTGTAGAAGCCTGTACCAGTGTGTGCAAGCTCTGTGTAGTCATAACCACCAAGGTTATCATCGCTGTAGATCCATTCACCTTCGCCAGCATTGACTGTAAGAACGTTCCAACCGTTCAAACCGCCTTCGAAATCTTCTGTGAATGAGTTGTTACCACCTAAACCGCTGATTTCGTTGTAGTAGTAGTTGTTATCCTTAGGACCCTGTTCGCCCTGGAAGCCTTCTTCATAGAGATAAACAACACCGTCTGTTGTGTTAGCTGTGAAGAGGACGTCCTCATTGAAGGTCATCTGATAAACTGCGTCAACTGCGCCTTCCTCGGCATTGAGGAGGTTGTAGTTGTGGTACATTGTACCTGCTGGCTTACCACTGAATGAGAATGGAAGTGATGCTGGGTTAAGCTCAATAGCTGTCTCAACCACGTCACCGTCTTCTGGTTCGTATGCGATACCTGAAACAGGAGTCAAAGCCATATTTCTACCTGCGTAGAGAACAACCAAATTGTCTTCTACCAATCCAGGTGTAGTGGCATTGATTTCCATTTCAATAGCCTTGGTCTGTGTTGTGCCATTCAATGTGAAAGGAACTTCAGCGTTGACTGTGAAGTTGCCGTTTTCGGTATCAAAACCGTTAACTGTCACAGGCTCGCCCAAATATGCTAACTCAACTGTGGTAGGCTCCATCCAAGCACCGATAGGACGATATCCTATTTCGGCTGGAATTACATGGAAACCTGGTTCGATAGGAGTACCACCAGTCATGATGCTGAGTCTGATAACGTTCTTCTTTGCAAGAAGAGTGCCATTCACACCTGGATTTGATGGGTCATAAACAGTACCGTCACGATAAGCGTAGAGCGATTGGTTGCCATTAGCAGCCATTTCAACACCGCCCAAGCCGCTGCTCCACTGACCTGTAACATCCTGGAAGCAAATCACCAGGTTGCCAGTGCCTGAGTACTCGAAAGGAGTGCTGAGAGGAATCGCAAACTCAATAGGAGCGTTATAAGCATTTTCAATAGTGAATGAAGCGACCATGTCACTTGCTGTAAAGCTCTCCCAAGCGCTTGTACTTGCGAATTCAGATGCTTCAGTTTCCTTCATGTAAACATTAATGTTACGGGCGTATGAAGAGTTGTTCTTCAGCCACATAGTGAGTGTTTCGATTGTTCCGGCCACACCGATTTCGTCAGCAGTGTAAATCTGCTGTGAAATAGCATAGTCATACAAAGTGTATCCTGGAATATATGAGTTTACTGCCGTTGATGTAGGATCACCAATGGTCACTTCAACGGTTTCACCAGGAGTTGGTGCTGGTGCTGGTTCTGTTGCTGTCACTGTGATGTCGTCAACGAACAGATAGAACTGGTCGTTTGATGTGCAAGCGATAGAAACATACTTTGTGCCGGCTGGAAAGTCATAGCTGTATTCTTCATATGCTCCAGCTCCGTACATAGTTGTGCAAGTCACTTCGCTACCCCATGTGAATTCTGTTGGGTCATTCGTGGTTGATGAATAACCGACTTTGAATGTTTCAGTATAGCTGCTACTATACCTTGCAGCATAGAAAGTTAAATTAACACCGTCGTTGTCATCCAACTCAGGTGAAATGAGGTACTGAGGATAATTTGCTGTGTAATAGAATCTGAAAGCATAATTACCAGTATTTCCCCCGTATGAGCTTGTTGGACCTGATGAGGAATGGCAATGGTTCATTGTCCAGTCGCCCAAGCCATCCTCGAAACCTTGTTCGATTACCTGGTCGGCGCGATTTTGCTGGACGTTAGCTCTCATTACGCCTGTGAAGGCAAACAAAAGCATCGTCAAGAATAAAAATACTTTTTTCATGATAGAAAAATTTAGTTAATAATTATGTTAATTTTCTCAATTTTTCATTTTAACTCCAATAAGGAGCGTCACTTTTTAGGGTGACGTTCCTTATCTTATATTAATTAGGTGTTCAATTACTTGACAACAGTGATGCGTTTCACGCTTGAACCGTTTTCAGTAATGATGTTGACCATGTAAACACCAGCTTCGAACTGAGCCATGTTGAGGACCATTTCGTCGGCGTTCACATCCTGGTTGTAAACCATCTGACCCATTGCGTTGACAACACTGATGTGTCTCATTGCTGTAGCGTTGATATGGAGGTCGCCGCTTGTTGGGTTAGGATAGATTGAGTTGATGACTTCGTTCTCGTCAACACCGAGTGGTGCAGCTGCGTAGTCGATTGAGTTTTCATCCTCGACAACACATGAGATGTTGTAGTCAGCGTCAACATAGACAACTGTGTAGTTGTGCTCTTCGTAGTCAGCAACTTCATATGTGTATGTGCTTTCGCTTGTTGCGCCTACGATAACACCGTCAACCAAGATGTTGAACTTACCAGGTGTGAAGACTGTAGCTGTGCTGCCACCGCCGCCACCGCCACCACCAGTGGTGAGTGTGATGTCGTCAACATCGAGATAGAACATGTCTGAGCAGTTGAAGTGACGGATAGCAACCCAGATTTCCTGGCCAGCGTATGCGCTGAGGTCAACTGTGTACTGATACCATGAGCCCTGTCTTGTCTGACGGCCGTCGCGACCAATAACTGAAGCGCCTTCACCCTTAGCTGTCATAGTCCACTCCTGAATTGTTGTGAATTCTGAAGCTGAGGCATTGCCTGTTGAAACTGCTACACCAAAGTGTTCAGCTGCGTATGAAGCATCCTGTGCGCAAGCATAGAAGCTGATCTGTGAATATGTAGCCTTTGCAGGTGATACGAGGTAGTTGTCCGGATAAACAACACCGTAGTTGTTATCGTAGCTCTGTGAGAGGACGCAGTCTGTTGAACCGTTGTGGCCATAGCCTGTACCCATCTTGTTGCTTGCCAATGACCAGCCGTAACCTGCTGGTGAACCGCCGTCGATTGTTGTCCAACCCTGGAGTGAGCTGTCGTCGAAGTCGTATGTAACTTCATCGCGGTTCTTAGCTGGAGCTGAGAGTTCGATATCGTCAACGCACATGATGTACTGGTCGTAGCAGTTGAAGTGACGGATAGCGATGTATTTCTGGCCAGCGTATGCGCTGAGGTCAACTGAGTAGTTGTACCATGTGCCGAGTTTAGCGCCTTCGCCGTCGCGTGACTCACGGCCGCCGTTAGCACCCTTCTTGCCTGTCAATGTCCATTCCTGAACTGATGTCCAGCCTGAAGTGCCGTTGTCTGATACGAATACTCCGAAGTGATCTGCAGGATAGCTTGCGTCGGTTGCTGCTGCCCAGAATGAGAATGTTGAACCGGCAACGAGGTCAACCTGTGGTGTGACGAGGTATTCGTCTGGTGTCAAAGCACCAACACCGTTGATGTATGAACCGCTGCAGATAGCATTGCTGCCTGTTCTGTACCAGTCAAGTGTCAAGCTTGCATAGTATGTCCATGTTGTAGGAATTGCACTTGTCATGCACCATGTCCAACCGTCGTTGTTAGCGTCGATGACGTTCCAGCCTGTTGGCATGCCGCCTTCGAAGCCTTCAGTGAATGTTGTACCTGTACCTGGTGTTGGAGGTGTTGGAGGTGTTGGAGTTGCTCCGTTCCATGTGAGAACAACGTTCAAGTCACCAGGCTCGTTTGTAGCTGTAAGACCTGTAACCTGTGGGTCAACTGCATTGCATCCAATGTATGTGAATGTTGCATATTCATAGTCACTCAAACCTGTTGTGTACAACACTGCGACACCGAAGATATACTCCTGACCTACTTCGAGGAGAGCAGGATTGATGATTTCGTAGCAGCTTGTTGTCTCACCGATGAACATGCCGTCCAATGTCATATAGTAGCTCATAGCGACATCTGTTGCAGGGATGAGGTCTGTCCATCTTGCATAACCTGTACCTGAAACTTCAACGCTGCTGACTGGTGTGAGAGCCTCAATAAGTGTAGCTTCGATTGTTGTTGCATCCCAGATGCTGACTTCTGTCTCATTGTAGTCTGAAGCGTAGCCAGCGAGAGCTGCTGTAACGATGTATTCACCTTTACGGAAGTCTGCGATAGTGTCTGTGTTAGCCTCATCGAGAGTGATTACATATTCAAGGTTTTCATTGACGTTGGTCAATGTGAACACTGTTCCCTGATAGAAGCCTGTTGCGACATTAGCTTTAACGATAACTGTTGTCTCCATGTCTTTCTCAATGTAGTTAGACCAGATGATATCAGTTACGTTGTTGTCGTTTCTGCTGCACCATGGATAGACTGCAGAAACACCGTACTGGTAGATACCTGCTGGGAGTGAGTTCCATGCGTTGTCTGTGTACATTGTGTCAGCGAAGTTCAAACCATAGTTGTCAGCGAGGAGGTCATATTCGACTTCTTCTGGCATATTTTCGATAAGGACAGGCTGTCTGTAGACTCTGAAGAAGTGATCTTCTGTTGCGAACTGGCTGCCACCGCCGCCACCGCCGCCTTGTGCTGCGCCGAGTTCATAGATACCGATGAGGTTCGGGCTCTGCTGTACATTGCCGAAGAATGCGAGCTTGTCGCCGTAGTTAGCGATGAAGCAACCGCCAGAGATACCTGCATCGAAGCCAGGAGTTGTAGCAAAGTCGAAGATAGGACCGCTGATTGTGTTAGCAGCAATGTTGTAGTCATATACTTTAGCGTCGCTGCTTGGCTGGCAGAACAAATAGAGGTGTTCAACGCCATCAGCATCTTTGAAGTAAGATGAGCCGTAAGCACTTGATGGAGCTGCACCTGTCTGCACTAAAGCACCATTACGATCGTACAATGCCAATGTTGACCAGTTGCCTGACCAGAAACCGTCACGCTCTGGGTCGTATGCGATGTGACGTGATGTCAAGCCTGAGCATGAGATTGTGCTGACCAATGTTCTGGTATTGAAGTCTAAAACAAAGATGTTAGCACCACCTGAAGTACCATAGAAGTATTCACCGTCTGTGGTGAGGTCGCGGATGCCTGTAGCACCTGAAATATTGAATCCTTCGATGAAGTTGCCATTCATATCATACTGATAGAAGGTGTAACCACCTGTAGGTGTGGCTTGCCAGCTGGCTGTGTAGATATAGTTGCCGTCTGTAGCAACAGCCTGCTGACCAGCGCTTGTGCCTTCGAATGAACCGAGGAGGTCCCACATTTCTCTAGCTGGAGCAGTCTTGATGTTGGTACCGCAAGCTTCTGCATTGCTGTCAATTCTCTTGGCACCGTTGCTGAGTTCGACATCGTCAACGTCGAGATAGAACTGGTCTGAGCAGTTGAAGTGACGGATAGCGATGTACTTCTGGCCTGCGTATGAGCTGAGGTCGACAGTCTTCTGGTACCAGTTGCCCTGTGCGTTTGTACCGCGGGCACCCTTAGGACCTTCTTTTGCTGTCATTGTCCATTCCTCAACCATTGTCCAAGGACCTGTAGCGTTGTCTGAAATAGCCACGCCGTAGTGTTCAGCTGCGTATGAAGCATCCTGAGCGCAAGCGTAGAAGCTGAATGTTGAACCTGCTGCGATGTTCACCTGTGGTGTAACGAGGTAGTTGTCCGGATAGAGGACACCGTAGTTGTTGTCATAGCTCTTTGAAACCATGCAGTCTGCTGAGCCGTTGTGGCCGTAGCCTGTGCTCATAACAACACTTGCGAGATCCCAGCCGTAACCTGTTGGGTTTCCGTTGTCGATTGTTGTCCAACCTGCAGGGAGACCGGCTTCGAAGTCAACGCTGAATGTGTCACCGTTGCCTGTGCCGCCGCCGCCACCACCACCGTTGTTGATGGTGAAGTTGTTGAATGACCAGATAACGTCTGCAACAGGGTTGCCCATGATTGCACCTTCTTCTGCATATACCTTATATACAGGTGTGTAAACTTCGTGCATATATAAGTTGACTTCTGTCATGCCTTCGTTTTCAACAACAACTTCTTCTTCTATTGCTGTTTCGTAACCTGCTAAGATAGCCTTAACGGTGTATGTACCTGCCTTTATATTATTAATGGTGTAGGTGCCGTTAGCAGCTGTTGTGGTTGTGTAGTTAACTGTGTTGCCGAATTCGTCATTACCGTCATATTTAACTGTCACGCCAGCGATTGCAGTAGCATCCATCAATTCTTTCACCCAGCCGTTTGCTGTGCCGTAGCCAGAGACCCAAACATATGCTGTATTTGAATATTCTGACTCACCGATTTCATAAACGCCAGTGACGTTGATGCTGTGGCCGTCTTCAATGTTGTATGAGAGACCTGAAAGGGTGTACTGTCTTTCTGTGATAGGTTCATCGTTCACCTTGACATCGTCAACATAGACGTTGCAGCCGAGGAGTTCGCGGTTTTCTGTAACGCCGCCCTTAGCACCGATGTTGATGATGATCTGGTTCTTCACGTTCAACACAGTACCGGTATAGCCTGTTGGAGCCATCGGGTCGTAGTCGTCATAATCGTTATAAACGTAGATAGCTTGGCTGGTAGCATCAAATGAGTAGCAGCTCATGCCGCTTTCCCATGAACCTGAGTTATCGTCAACGATGATGGCGAGGTTGGTGCCATCGAAGAAGAACGGATTGGCGAGTGTTAAGGTCGTCCAAGCACCAGCGGTCATTGTCACAGAACCTGTGAACACTTGGTCGTCAGCAGTGACGGTAATCCAGTCGTTAGTTCCAGCGAAGGTTTCCTTATCGGTGTTGACCATATACACGTCGTAGTCACGGGTCTTGGTGGAACCGCTATTATAGAACGAAATGCTGTTGATAAGACCGGCGCCGCCGATTTCGTCAGCTGTGTAGATCTGCTGTGTGAGTGAGTAGTTGTAGAACGAATAGCTCGGGAGGTAGGAGTTCGAGTTAGTACCTGAACCGATGTGAGTCTCAGGAAGATCGCCGATGCCGCCGCCTGTGATGCTCCATTTCACGATTGTTGTCTCGTCTGTGAAGATCTCTTCGTCTGTCACTCTCACGTTGGTAGCTGTTGACATTGTTGTGACGAATGTTGCGAATTCTGAAACCAAACCTGTGTTGTTGGTGTTGGTCACTCTCCAGTAGTAACGTGTGTTGTTATTGAGAGAAATGCCATATTCAGCGAGGTTCAAAGAACCGTTCCAGCCTTCAACATCACCTGAAACGATTGGGTCGAGGTTGCCATACACTGTACCGAACTCAACCATATAACTTTCAGCGTTTTCAGCGTTGTACCATGTGAGTGTAGTCGGGTTGACGTTCTGTTGGCCGTTTTCAGGAGCAACGATTTCAATTGTACCGAGAGCTGCGTTGTAGTCAGGATCCCAAGGTTCAGTTGGGCCGCCGCCTGATGTTGTGTAAGCGAAAGTGGTCTTAGGCAAGAAGTTGCGCTGTATTGCTGAAATACTTGAAAGGCTGCTGTAGTCGTAACCACTGATTGAAGCACCTGTTACAGTTTCACCATACCATGATGAAGTAACATAGCTACCTGTTGTTGTCTGATATACACCAACGAGGAGGTTACCGCCATTGTAGTGGTAAGGTGTTGTGAAGTTGACAACCATTTCGCCGCCAACGATGCTCAAAGCGCCTTCGTAAACGACTGTGCCAGGACCTGCGAAATCGCTAATTGTTGCATCAGCAACTTCAGCAACGAAAACCTGGAAGATTGCGCTGCCCCATGACACGCTGCTTTGTGAAGCATAGAACTTAAGGCTGTTGATATCGCCACCGTTCATAGCTGCCAATTCTGTTGCAGGATAAACCATTTCGCACTTGTTGTAAGCGTCGGCGTAGAAACCATAAACAGGAACGAAGCCATTTGTAACTGTTCCGTCATGAACTGTGATTTCGCCTGCTACGCCACCGCCACCGGCTGTGATGTCAAGCTGGACGTTGCCACGATAGGTGTACGTAGCTTTACTTCCAGAGTAATTAGCAAGATCGTAAGGATTTGGATTGCTGCTGTCGCTGTAGTAGCGCAGTGCCATGTTGGCTGACTCAGGAGCCGCTGTCTGACGCCATGTGTAGCTTGTTCCAGGGTAACCGCTTGTGCCATCATAGAAAGCGATAAGGAGGTTACTCCCTCCATCATAGTCGAATGGAGTGTCGAGAGTGAATGTGAACCATCCTGCCTCTGTTGGCGCAATGTTACCAGTCCAAACAACGTCGCCGGCTGCGAGAGGTTCGCAATCAGCGATTGTGGCAAAATTCGAACGTGTAACATGTTTCATGTACATCGTCACGTTGTTGGCTGAATAAGCAGTACCATAGTTGTAGTAGAAACTGACGGCATTGATTGTGCCGGCCATTCCAATCTCTTCAGCTAAGTAAATCTGCTCTGTGCAGGAGTAGTTGAAATAATTATCGATTGGGAAATAGTACGTTGTGCCTGTACCTTCTCCAATCGTCACTACTTCAGCTCTTGAGAAGTTTGCACTTCCAAACAAGAGCACCATCAAAAAGAGAATAAGTTTTTTACTCATAATTTGAATGATTTTGTTAATAAATTTGTTAATTGTCTTCTATTTTTTTAACTCGCAAATATACGCACTTTTTTAATACCCACACGCAAATTTTTAATTTTTTTATCAACAGACCTGCAAATTTTTATCCGACGTGGATATTTTCGTTCACAAGTTTCATGATTTTTTCCTCGTCATTGCCTAATTCTGCACGCAGATTAGCGTCGTTGAAGTTTCTGAGGTATTTGATGAGGTAATCGATGATATTGTCAGAGAATACGCCCTTTGCGGTGTAGATTTCGCGGTCTTTTTCGAGTTCTTCGGCGGCTCTCACGCATGAGTCGGGGAGCTGTTCGAGGGCTTCAGCGACGGCTTTGTTCTTGTCGTCGTGGATATTCACGCCCAAACCGACGTATGTTTTCTCTGCAACTTTCAGTGCGTCAGGGTGTTCCATGCCATAGCGTGCTGCCGCGCACAATGCTGCCATAAGGAGGTAGAGGTCGGCGCATCCGTCGGAGGCTCTCCACTCGAAAGTCTGCTTGTCGCTGAAGTCACGGTTTGATGGCTTCTCCACCGGGTTGGCATCGGCGAGCATGTCTTTTCCGTTGTTGATCCAGCCGAGAGGCACACGCACCAAGGCGCTGCGGTTCGAGAACGACCAGCAGAGCGATGTCGGGGCTTCCTGATGAGGTACTAATCTCATGAATGACAACGGGTTAGGGTTACCGAATGCCGGCAATGAGGTACCAGCCATCATGTAACCTGCGATGGCTTTCTTGGCATAGTCAGTGAGTTCGCCGTTGCGCACCATCACGCTCTTGCCGTTCTTGGTGAACTTGCAGTGCACATGGAGACCGCTTCCGGCCTTGCCCACGGTGATTTTCGGGGCGAAGGTGATGGTGACGCCGTACTGGTATGCCAGCTGACGCATAATCCATTTAGCCACAACGAGTTGGTCGGCTGCGTCTTCGATGTTGGTAGGCAGAAATTCTATCTCATTCTGTTCATAGATCTTGCCGTCTTTGGTGAAGTTACCCACCTCTGAGTGGCCATATTTGATGAGGCCGCCGGCTTGTGCTATGAGGCGCATGGCTTCCACGCGGTATTCGGTGAATTTGTTGAACGGGGCGCTCTCGTGATAGCCTTTCTGGTCAGGCACCTCGTAGATTTGCTCGTCATCGGCTATGATATAATATTCCAGTTCGCCCATGGTCTCCATCTTGAGGCCCGTGCTCTTCTGGAACACCTGATGAGCTTTGTGGAGGATATGCTCCGGTGAGCTCTCGAACGGTTCTCCGTCGCGGTTGTAGAACGAGCAGAGGATATCGACTGTCGGGATCTCGGTGAACGGGTTGCGGAATGCCGTTCTGAACTTCGGCATCACGTAGAGGTCGGATTTTCCTGCTTCTATGAACGGGAAGAGGCTTGAGCCGTCGACGCGTTCGCCCGCCGAGAGGATGCTGTCGAGATGTTCGAGGCTGTGGATGACGAAGTTGAGGGTTTTGAGCCTGCCGTCCCATCCGCAGTAATGAAAGTTAATAAATTCCACTTGATTTTCTTCACAATAGCGCATGATGTCGAGCTTTGTGAACTCTGCCGCCGGCTTCTGCAGATAGCGCACCAGCAGATTGGGATTCATCTGAATTCTAGCGTCCATGATAAAATGCAAATATTTTTTATATAAAATTTACAATGTATTTGGACTTGCAAAGATACGGCAAAAAATCATACGCACGACAATTTTTTCAACATTTTATCAACAATCTTTTTTTAGTTGGAAGTTAGCAGTTACAAGTTGGCAGTTATTAAAAAGAGAAAAAACTGGGGCGCGGCTGCGCCACGCCCCCACTATGTTTCATATAAAACCTTGTCATTCCGAACGAAGCGAAGCGTAGTGAGGAACCTCATATAGTTCAAGCAACCTCCTTGCTCCTTCATACGCGCTCACTCTCTTGTTTTCAACATCGTTTTCAACAAGTTTCAGCATGTCTTTTATGAGCGTGTTCTCGTAGAAGTTCGATTTCAGTGTGTTTTCGATGGTGTCGAGCATCATCTGGACGTCCTGGCGGGCGCGTTTTTCGTTGAGATACCCTGATTTTCTTATGTTTTCGACGTGATTGAGCACCATGTTCCACACCTCAGGCACGTTGTAATGCGTTGTGGCGGAGCATGTCATCACGTTGACTGGTTGTTCTGATTCCGATGGTGGGAAAAGATGCACGGCGTTGCGTATCTCGGCGGCGGCTCTCTCGGCGCGTGTCACGTTGTCGCCGTCGGCTTTATTGACGACGATGCCGTCGGCCATCTCCATGATGCCGCGTTTGATGCCTTGCAGCTCGTCACCGGCGCCTCCTATGAGTATCAGCAGGAAATAATCGACCATGGAATAGACGGCTGTCTCGCTTTGTCCGACGCCCACCGTCTCGACGATGATGGTGTCGAAACCTGCCGCTTCACATAGTATTATGGCTTCACGCGTTTTTCTCGCCACTCCGCCCAAAGTGCCAGCGGATGCTGACGGTCGGATGTAGGCGTTGCGTTGCTGTGACAGCTCCTCCATGCGGGTTTTGTCACCCAAAATGGAGCCTTTCGAGCGCTGTGAGCTAGGGTCGATGGCAAGCACGGCGATGCGTTTGTCTTGGTGGCATAGCTCCATGCCGAGAGCCTCGATGAAAGTGCTTTTTCCGGCTCCGGGGACGCCGGTGATGCCGAGTCGGAGAGCCTTGCCGCTGTGCGGGATGCACTCCGCGATGATATCCTGAGCCAGTTTCTGGTGAGCGGGCAACGAGCTCTCGACAAGGGTTATCGCCTTGCTCAAAATGGTGATGTCGCCGGCGAGAATGCCGTCGACGTATTCTTTCAAAGGCAGAAGCTTCTGACGGCTAAGCATCAGACGCTCAAGCGCTTTGGGGTTAACCTGCACTGCAGGCTGGTCGGTGCCAGTCACCTGCAATGCAGATTCCCATTCGTGTTGCTGATTTTCGAAATGTTCGTTTTCAATCATTAGTCAAAATTAAAACCGATACCAATCGTCATCTGATACATATCCTTGTATTCGCCTTTGGTGTCTTTGACATTGAAGAAGTCGGTGAGGCCGAATCTCGTGAACAGGATGAAGTCGCCGGCAGAAAAAGCAAACAGAGCGTTCAGGCCGATAGGGCTGTAGTCGAGGCTGTTGGTGATGGTATGTTTCGAGCCGCCGTATCTTGCGAACGAACGTACTCCGAAGCGCCACTCGCCTTCGACACCGGCTGCGAGTGCCACAGGTGTGTCGTTGACGTCAATCTGAACCTGCAAAAGAATAGGGAGACGCAAGCTCCAGTAACGCAGGAAAGTTCTGTGGGCATTGGCGTTTCTCGGGCCGTTGCCGTTTTCTTGCGAATAGTCGTCGAGCAACTGGAAATAAGCTTTTCCCTCGCTGTCTAATCTCAAAACCACGTCGTGGGAGAAATAGTTGTAGCTGTTGCTTAAACCGACACCCCACGACATTCCGAAATGACCGCTTCTCTCCATGAAGAGGGTATGCTGGTTGTAGGTACCCCACTCGAACGATGAGGAACGGAGCGGAAGGTTGGCCTCGGGACCGAACTGGCCGCTGTACATGTTAAGGTTTCCGTAATACCAATCAGGCAGTGTCTGATGAAGCTTGCTTTGAAACACTCTTTTGACTATTGTCACGTTTTCATCGCCGTCATTGTTTTGCCTGATAATGACTGTTTTTTCTGTCTGAGCGAAAAGACCCGCTGTTGCCAGAAGCATAAAAGCTGCGAAAAGTAAATGTTTTTTCATGTCGTTAAGTATTAATTTCAAAATGTTTGACATCTTGAAAACGCAAAAGTACGCATTTTGCTGCATACTTTCACAAATTAATTCCAAAATTTTTCAACTATAATATAATGACCAAATACTATTTAATTATAATAACCAAATACTATTTAATTTATTGATTATAATAATTCAATACTTTTATTCTATAAAGATATTCGTATTTTGCCTGAAGCATCTCGCTTTCTGACTTGAAGAGGCGGTTTTTGCTTTCGTTGAGTTCGAGCAGTGTGGCTTTTCCGGCATCATAGCTCTCGTTTGAGAAGCGGTAAGCCACTTCGGCTGATTGGAACGTCTCTTCCGCAGCTTTGTATTTCTGTTCTGCGGCGACGGCGTTATAGAATGCCTGCTGGATATCCTTTTTCAGTTCCTTCTGGGCATTGTTTATTGCAAGTTCTTGATTTTCAATTGACAACTTAGTCTGTTCAACACGATATTTGGTTTGCATGGCATTGAAAATCGGGATATTGAGTCTCAGGCCGAAGCTCGTTCTGCCGTTGTTTTTTATCTGGTCGGAGAATGGCTGGTTATAGCTTTGCGAGAAATAGTTGTAATAACCGTTTGAGTAGCCGGCAAACAGGCTCAGCGACGGATACCACGCTGATTTTGTAGCTTTTACATCGACATATGACTTTTCGAGGCGCAGATTTGCGGCTTCCATTCTAGGTTGATGTCTCAGGGCAAACTCATAAGTCGTTTCTTGCGACGGAATTATTTGATTATCAATATTTTGAAAATCATCGGGTGAGACAACGTCGAAGTCATCGACACTTTCGAGTTCAAGGGCTTGAACAATGTCTAAAATGCTGAGCATCAGATTGTTATTAGCCTGCACCAGTGATGATTTCGCTGTCGCGACTTGAGCGGCGCTCTCATACACATTCGACTCGGCGACTTTTCCCAACTCGTATAGCTGCTGTGTCTTGCTATGCTGTTCTTCGGTGAGGGTGAGCTGTTTCTCGGCAACGGCCTTAATTTCCTTATTATAGACCACCTGCATGTAATACGACATTATGAGGAGTTTGAGGTCATATTTTGCCGCCTCGAGGTCTTTTTTAGCGGCATTAAGTTCAAGGCTACTGGATTTCGTCTCATGATAGAGGTTCAAACCGTTGAAAAGCGGCATTCCCACTGATATTCCGAACGATGTGGAAGAAGAGTTATCCGACACATAGACGCCGTTTGCCGAGGGCGACTGTCCGAATCCGAAGCTCTCGCTGGCGTCGGCGCTGACGGTCGGCAGCCAGGCGTTTTTCGCCATTTTATATTTCAACTCCGCATTATTTTGACTCACAATACTTTGCAAGATAGTAAGGTTGTGCTCCATGGCATAGTCGACGCACTCGTCGAGGGTCCACACCTTTTGTGCCCGACTCGCAAACGATGCCGTTATTATTGTAATAATTAAAACAAACTTTTTCATATAGTATTTAATTTTAAGAGTTTCCTCGCACTTCGTGCTCGGAATGACAACATTCTTGGGGTGTATGGAACAGGTTGTCATTCCGAACGAAGTGAGGAATCTCAATTATATATTTCATTTCCTCTAATCTTATCACCGACTTGAAGTCCTTCGGTGATTACGATGTTAACTCCGTCGGAAAGGCCTGTCTTCACAGGGGTTTTCACGTTATCTTTATAGACGAATGTGCTGTCGTTGCTGTAAACGATGCAGCTTTCCGGCACGGTGACGGCATCTACAGCCTGTTCGATGATGATTTCGCCGTTGGCGCTGTAACCTGCGCGGAGGTTCACGTCGTCGGGGATTATCAGTCTTGCTTTCATCTTGAAGAACACGGCTCCGTTTTCTGAAGTTCCTTTAGGGGCGATGTATTCCAGCAATGCGTCAAACATTCTGTCGTTCATGGCTCCGATGGTTATTGACATTGGCATGCCTTCGCTGATGCGTCCCACCTCGGTCTCGTCCATCTTTCCTTCGAAAACCATATCATGCATGTCGGCGATAGTGGCTATGGTGGTGCCGTCGTTGAAAGTGTTTGAGTTTATGACGCTGTTACCCACCTTCACCGGGATGTCGAGTATCATGCCGTCGATGGTAGATTTTATTGAGGTATTGGTATATTCTGATGCGTTTTTCGAGATGCCTTCCTTCACGATATTAAGCTGGTCAAGGGCGTTGTTATAGTTTTCCTTCGCCTGCTCATATTCGAGCTGCGACTTCTCAAACTCCTCGGCGGCTATTAACCCTTTGTCTTTCAATGATTTCTGACGGTTGAACGTCTTTTCGACATTATCGAGGTTAAGCTTTGCGAGTTTCACCTGCGATTCTGTAGATGCGAGATTTGCGACGTCGGGGATAATTTTCACCATTGCTATCACATCATCTTTTTTCACCATTTGTCCGGCTTCTTTATATATTTTACTGATGATTCCGGACACTTGTGGCTTGATGGAGACCTCGTCGCGCGGGTTTATTTGTCCGGTGATGACGGTTTTTTTCTGAATTGTGCCGATTGTGGCTTCAACCGTTTCGTACATCTTTTCCTGTGGCTGCGATTTCTTGAAAAGATAGCTGAATGTCCACACCACTGCTGCGATTAACGCGATGAAAAACAAGATTTTAAAGAATTTTTTCATATCACTCAATTTTATATATTTAATATTCAATATTTAATATTCATTTTATATGGTCGCCTTCGGCTCAAAATCTTACAAAATCTATTTAAAAATCTTTCAAAATATTTTTCCCAATTGAACAACTGGTAACTGCCAACTGCTAACTTCAAACTCCAAACTTCAAACTTCAAACTACTCTTCTCTAATGGCATCAATAGCCTTAATTTGTATCGCTCGGGTTGCTGGCAGAACTCCGGCGAGAAGTCCCGACAGCACGATGATTATTGTTGCCACGATTGCCGCTCCAAATCCAATCTGCGGGTCGAGGAACATCATATCCTCTGATGGCGTATTGCCAACAATTCCTGACACTACAGCCATTATCGCCACGCCTATCACCAGTCCCACAACGCCTGCCAAAATCGTCAGCAGCAAGCTCTCAGCCATCACTTGACGGATGATGACCGATGGTTTCGCGCCGAGTGCACGTCGCACGCCAATTTCACGCGTCCTTTCTTTGATGGTGACAAGCATGATATTGCTCACGCCGACCACGCCCGAAAGCAGAGTGCCGATACCTACAATCCAAATCAATATCTTTATTCCAAGGAACAAATAATCAAACATGGTGAAAACATCCTCTAAATCAAAGCACATAAAAGCGCCTTCGTCTTCGGGTGCGATGTCGTGACGCTCACGCAGCAAAGTCTTCACCTCCGCCTGCAAACCCTTGGTATTATAGCCACTTGCGGTGGTGAACATAAAGAAATCAAACTTGTTGCCGGTGTGATAAGCCACTTGCATTGTTGTCAGAGGCAATACCACTGTTTCGTTGACCGAACCCATAATACTCACCTTGCTGTTGTATGCCTCAATCACTCCAACCACCTGATAATAGATGCCATTTGCCTTGATCATCAAGCCCAAAGGATTTTTGTCGGTGCCGATAACGTCTTCATAGACTTTCTTTCCCAAAACGCAAACCTTGCGGGCATCAGCTATGTCTGCCTCGTTGATGAAACGTCCGTAAAGCACCTTGCAGCGGTCTATCTCATTGTAATTCGGCAGCACACCTTTCATGCTGAAATTACCGCCTTTTATGCCGTAAAACACGTTGTTTTCGCCATTATATGTCCATCGGCTCGATATTGGAGACAAATCGTCTATTCCCTTGATTTTCTTCTTAATAGCCTCCATATCAGACATATCCAACTGCCATTCACGGTCTTTTTGATAGCCTTTGTATGCTACTGTTGTGTTGGTTGGGATCATGAATGAAGAATTGGTGGCAAAACCCTCGATTTGACTTTGCAGTCCGTTGTTGAAACCGTTGCCGCACGCCAGCAGAATCACCAGGATGAAGATTCCCCAGAACACACCGAAGGCTGTCAAGATGCTGCGGGTCTTGTTGCGGGCAATAGTCTGCCAAATCTCGTTTATATTATCTAAATCGAACATTTTATCTGTAGTTCATTGCTTCTATTGGTTTAACCTTTACTGAATTCCATGCTGGTGCGAATCCGGCAGCTACTCCGCTGATTATCAACACTAATGTTGCCATCACCACTATGCTGATGTCCACGGTCGGGTTGACAAACACCGACATTCCCATCTCGCTGTTGGTGCCGGCGCCGCTCGACTCCATGATTGAGTTGACAATCTCCATTAATCCTATACCGCAAATCATGCCGATATATCCGAAAATAGTAGTGATTACAAGCGATTCCATCACTATCGAAAGCAATATCGAACGTGGTTTTGCGCCCAATGCTTTGCGGATTCCTATCTCGTTGGTGCGCTCTTTCACTGTGATTCTCATGATATTACTGACACCGACCACGCCGGAAATCAACATTGCGATGCCTATGACCCAGATAAAGATGTTGATTGTGTTGAAAATCCTCATGGTTTCCAATGAGTTAACCATCTGACTATCAATCCATACACCGCGGTTGTCATCAGGTGAAAACTCATGCAACATCGCGATTTTTTTTCTTAATTCTTTCGAAAAAACCTCGTTATCCTCTTTTGTATCAAGACCTTTTGTAGTAAAGGTGAGCTGATAATACTCATTTACATTGTAAATTGCACGAATGGTGCTGTACGGCGCATAACACTGACCCATCTCACCGAACGCCATTCCTTTTGAAACGCCAATGACCGTAAAACTTAATCCATTGATATACACTGTTTTACCCATCATGGAAGTCTCTTCAGATGTGCGCAGTAGTTCCTCGTTGGTGTTTTTGTCGATTACAACCACCTTGAGCTTGTTGCGCATATCGTTTTCGTTGATAAAACGGCCTTCGATAACCTTAACGCCCTCGATGTTTTTAAAAATAGGCTTCACGCCTTCCATACTTACGTTCCTTGATTTTTCGCCGAAGATGAGAGTGCCGCCTTTCGACAGTACCGGCGACACCTCTTCGACCTGGTATAACGATTCAAGGAGTTGTATGTCTTTGTTATTCAACATGATAAAGCGTCCGGCCTTATGTCCTTTATAAGGCAGCTCGGTTGAACTTGACCAGATGGTGTAGGTGTTTTTGATTCGGTCGGCGAAGTTGCCCGTGACGCCGTTTTTCAGTCCGTTACCGGCTGAAAGCAGGACTATCAGCATGAAGATACCCCAGGAGATGGCAAATCCCGTGAGAATGGTTCTCAGTTTGTTACGCTTGAGCGCCATGAAAATCTCCGACCAAAAATCTCTGTTGAACATTATTTTATCTCTTTTGTGAAATCCATTTTATCAGGATCGTTTTCTTCAATCGACTCGATGATACCGTCTTTCAGGTGCACGATTTTCCTTGTAAGATTGGCGATTCCGCGTTCGTGAGTCACAATCACCATTGTGATTCCGGTAGCGTTCACCTCGCGAAGTATCTGCATCACCTCGGCGGAAGTCTTGCTGTCCAAAGCACCTGTCGGTTCGTCGGCAAGGATGATTTTCGGTGATGTGACAAGGGCACGTGCAATAGAAACACGCTGTTTTTGTCCGCCCGAAAGCTCGTTCGGATAATGATCGGCCCAGTCTTTCAATCCGAAACGCTCGAGATATTCCATCGCCATCATGTTGCGTTTCTTACGGTTCACACCCTGATAAAACAAAGGCAGAGCCACATTTTCGAGAGCGGTTTTAAACGGAATCAAGTTAAATGACTGGAAAATGAAGCCTATCAGTTTGTTTCTGAACTCCGCGGCCTGATTCTCGGAAAGATTCTTAACCAATTTCCCTGCAAGATAATATTCGCCCTCGTCGTAGTTGTCAAGAATTCCCAAGATATTAAGCAATGTTGACTTCCCAGAACCCGATGCGCCCATTATCGACACCAGTTCACCTTCCGCCACATCCAGGTTGATGCCCTTCAACACATGCAACGGCTGCGCTCCAAAATAAGTCTTGTTTATGTTATTAAGTTTTATCATAGTGTACTACGTATCTAAGACACTGCAAAAATAGTAAAAATTTTTTACATGCAAGAAAAAAATGAAAAATTTTTCTTACTGTCGTTTTTATAACGTAATACTATAATATTTGCTGCACGAAAGTGCGAAAATATTAATTAAGGAGATAGTTCAGAAGTTCTCTCATTTTCTCCATTGGCACGTTTTTCTTGACAATAATGCCGTTTTCGTCGAGAATGATATTTTGTGGAATAAATGCGATTGTATATAAGTCGGCGGCTTCGTTATTCCAACCTTTGAGGTCTGAAACATGATTTTTCCATGTGAGGTTGTCTTTCTCAATAGCGTTTTTCCATGCGTTTTCGTCTGTGTCGAGTGACACGCTCACGATATCCAAACCTTTGTCTTTGAATTCATTATAAACCTCGACAAGCTCCGGATTGACTTTACGGCAGTCGGGACACCACGAGGCCCAGAAGTCAATCATGAGGATTTTTGATTTGCCAATGACGCTTGAAAGTGTAAAATCTTCACCATTCACGTCTTTCTGTGTGAAATCGATATAAGGTTTTCCTACATTAGTCCGTTCCAGTCCTTTGATATACTTCAAAACAAGTTCCTTATAAGCGCTTGTCATGTCTGCTGGCATAACCTCATAAAGATTTTTCAAATCCATGAGTGAAACAGCCCATTTGTAGCGATACAAAACATATGGACCGACAGGATTTTCGTAGTTTTGCTTGGCAAAATCAAGGACAAAATAATGAAGCTCTCGTTCGTCTTCGATATTAACGACTTCAGCCATAAATTTGTTTAATTTTGCCTGACTTTCTGAGGCCAAAACATTGATTCCGTTATAGTTCTGATAGTCGCCTGTTATATTAACATTCTGATTATCAGCGAAGAATGTCAGAGGACGTCTCCAACCTTTCATTGTAATACAATATGCGTCGAGGTTGTCGTTTTGTTGGATTTTAAAAACAGCTTTGTTGTTTTTTGCGACGACAGAGTCTAAAACTTTCATGTTTTCGCCATCATATCTCTGGAGATAAACTGTTTTTCCGTCAGAATTATCAAGATTCACATTGATTTTGAATGTTTTGGTACATGATACCATTGCAAACATAACCATTAAAGCCAAAAATAATTTTTTCATAGAAGTCATTTTTTTACTGGTTTAAATAAGTATATTATTAAAATTATTGTCAATAATGAGACCAAAGAGCTCAGCAGTGTTTCGAGTATTATTATTCCTAACAGTTTGATACTGAATGCTTCAAGCCAAAATAGCACGAGATTATGCATCAATATTAGCAATAATCCGTAAACGGTGAACCATGAAAGACCCATTTCGGTTATCGATGGTTCGTTTTTTCCTTCCAAATCGCTTTTCCGAGTAGTTATACCTATTATAAAAGGTCTCATGAACGCAAGAAACACCGTTGCGGCGGCGTTAAGTCCTGGTGTTCCATTAAAAACATCGACTGCCAATCCTATCAGGAAACCGTCAATCATCAAGCGCCATTGTGGAGTGTCGAAAGGAAGGAGAAGGATGAAAAGCACATAGATATGCAGATGTATATAGCTTCCGAAATTCAAGTTATCAAAAACCAGCAACTGCAAAACAAGCAGAAGTATAAATCGTAATATATTGTGTATCAATTTGTTATACATAACGAATCTATTTCCGACTTATAATTATTCTTAACCACAAAAACATGTCGCAGGGTGCTGAAATTTGTTGTAAACTTCAATTTTGCCGTGCTGAACATTTCATTATCATTGTCGTGGCCGTTTTCAATTGTCCCAACGGGAACATCAGCTGGAAACGAGTTCGAGAAGCCGCTTGTCACCAATGTGTCGCCTTTATTAATAATAAGGTGCGACGGAATATCTTTCACCAGTCCGTAGCGATAGTTCTTACTATCCCAAACCACATTTGCAACATATTGATTATCAACAAATCTGCAACTGATAATGGAATAAGTGTTCAGCATGCTCATCACCGATGCGAAATGACTGCTGACGTTCACGACTTTTCCCACTACTCCGTTTTCGCATATTACTCCCATATCAGGTTCTATGCCGTCAGCACGTCCTTTGTCGATAACTATATAATTATTAACATCATAAATGCTATTATTGACAACATGTGCTGGGACATAAGTGAAAACGTCGTCGTAATACTCCATGTCAGATTCTGTTTCGTCACAGCCTAATCTTTTGAGTAACAATGCATTTTGTTCAGCAAGAGTTTCATTTTCTCTTTTTAGGTGCAGATAGTCGTTCCAGTTTGACACTGTTTTCAGGAAGTTACCTGATATGCCATTCGACACGCTTGCCATCTTTCTATTATGATAAGGAAGGCTTTGCACTATCATTATCAGGCATATAACCTCCAGCAGAATAAAAAGTATTACTGCACCGTGTTTCTTTAAGAAAATGAATAAGTTATACATCGTTTTTCCCCGATTATTTTATCAGG
This sequence comes from uncultured Bacteroidales bacterium, assembly GCA_905233445.1. GTDB lineage: Bacteria > Bacteroidota > Bacteroidia > Bacteroidales > F082 > Limimorpha. Next base: position 31,006 of record CAJOEP010000009.1, read on the forward strand.
AACGGGAATCCGTCGAAGTTTTTCAGAGCGATACCTGTGCCGCGAGCCACTGCGCGTAGCGGGTCTTCAGCCACGTGTATCGGCAGTTGTGTGCGGTCGTGGAGACGTTTGTCGAGGCCTCTCAACAGGGCGCCGCCGCCGGTGAGGTAGATACCTGTACGGTAGATATCTGCTGAAAGCTCAGGAGGTGTTGTCTCGAGAGTGTTAAGCACTGCAGCTTCAATCTTCGACACGCTCTTGTCGAGGCAGTGAGCGATTTCCTTATAGTTCACACTGACTTCCTTCGGGATACCGGTAAGCATGTCGCGTCCGTGGACTGCGTAGTCTTGTGGCGGGTTGTCGAGATCCGGGATGGCGGCTCCGACTTCTATCTTGATAAGCTCAGCGGTGCGTTCACCCACGTTGAGGTTATGTTCCTTACGCATGTATTCCACGATTTCGTCGGTGAAGTCGTCGCCAGCGATACGTATTGACTTGTTTGTGACGATGCCACCGAGTGCGATGACGGCGATTTCCGAGGTACCGCCTCCGATGTCAACAATCATGTTGCCCATTGGTTCAAGCACGTCTATGCCGATACCAATAGCGGCGGCCATAGGCTCGTGAATCAGTCGTACTTCCTTTGCGCCTGCCTGTTCAGCGCTGTCTTTAACAGCTCTCTCCTCCACTTCGGTGATACCTGAAGGGATGCAGATGACCATTTTCAACGCTGGCGGGAACATCGAACGGTGGAAGTTTATCATTTTTATCATCTCCCTGAGCATGAACTCCGCAGCTTGGAAGTCGGCGATGACACCATCACGCAAAGGTCTGATAGTCCTGATGTTTTCGTGAGTCTTACCATGCATCATCATAGCGCGTTTTCCGACAGCCATGATCTGCTGTGTGTCGCGTTTTATTGCAACAATCGAAGGTTCGTCAACAACAACTTTGTCGTTGTACATGATGATGGTGTTAGCTGTTCCGAGGTCGATTGCCAGTTCTTTATCGAAAAATGAAAATAATCCCATATTAGAAGTTTTTTAATGTTTGAAATGTCTGTATCCTGTGAAAACCATAGCGATTCCGAGTTTGTTGCAAGCGTCGATCGACTCTTGGTCGCGCACCGAGCCACCTGGCTGAATGATTGATTTTATACCTGCTTCGCTGGCGATTTCAACGCAATCGGAGAACGGGAAGAATGCGTCGGATGCCAGCACTGCACCGTTGAGGTCGAAGTTGAAACTTTTGGCTTTTGCTATCGCCTGACGCAACGAATCGACGCGTGATGTCTGTCCTATGCCCGAAGCGTAAAGCTGTTTGTTTTTAGCTAAAACTATTGCGTTAGAACGGCTGTGTTTTACAATTTTATTTGCAAAAATCAAGTCGTCAACATCTTCATTATCAACGAGTTTATCCGTCACTGGCTTGAAATCGTCTTTTGTTTCGATATGCAAGTCGCGTTCCTGTTCCAAAATACCGTTAAGTGCCGATTTATAGACCTTTGCAGGAAATTTATTTGATTTTAATTTCAATACTATACGATTTTTCTTTGAGAAGAGGATGTCCAGCACTCCGTCGTCGTAGCCTGGAGCGACGCACACCTCAAAGAACATCTTGTTCATCTCTTCGGCTGTTTTCACGTCGATAGGGCGGTTACTTACGAACACTCCGCCGAATGCCGAGACTGGGTCACCTGCCAAAGCGGCATCGTAAGCCTCTGATATTGAAGGTCTTGAAGCAATTCCACAAGGGTTGTTATGCTTTAAAATCGCAAATGTTGGCTCATCGAACTCGCGGATGAGGTTCAAGCCTGCGTCGAGGTCGAGCAGGTTGTTGTACGACAAATCTTTACCGTGCAGTTTTTCGAAAACATCGTCGAGATTGCCGTTGAAGAAAGCCTGTTGGTGAGGGTTTTCGCCATATCTCAGTGGTGTGACTTTCTCGCCTGAGAACCAGTTGAAGATAGCGGTATCGTAGTGCGAGCTTGTTGCGAAAGCGTATTTTGCAAAGCGTTTTCTGTCGTCCAAAGTGGTGCAACCGCCTTGTTTTTCGTACATCTCCATGAATTCCTTGTAGTAATTTGAAGACGGTACGATAAGGCAGTCGTTGAAGTTTTTGGCGCCTGCGCGGATGAGGGAGATACCGCCGATGTCTATTTTCTCAATGATTTGGGCTTCGTCGTCGGTGTTTCTGACGGTCTCTTCGAATGGATAAAGGTCAACGATGACAAGATCCAGAGCCGGAATTTCGTATTGTTTCATTTCAGCGATATCGCTGTCGTTATTGAGACGACCGAGGATGCCGCCGAACACTTTCGGATGCAGGGTTTTCACTCGGCCTCCGAGGATTGAGGGGTAGCCTGTCAGCGACTCCACCGAACGCACTGTATCATCGATTTTCTTAATGAAATCAAGTGTTCCGCCAGTGGCATAAATCTGGACACCGTTCTTTTTCAGCAGAGCGACGATTTTATCGAGGTCTGTTTTGTAAAATACTGATATTAAAGCACTTGTGATTTTCTTGTTTGTCATTTTCTTAAGAAGTTTTGAAATGCAAATATAATAAAAAGATAAAAGATAAGAGATAAAAGATAAAAGATTTTTTTTGAGATTTTGAGCCGAAGGCGACCATGAAAACCTTATTATTAATTTTTTTTATTTTTTTCTTGTAAAAAAAATATATTTTTTGTAATTTTGCGAGTTAAATTTTTTTTGTTTGTGGAAACGCGCTGGATTATAGCAAAAGATGTAGATAAACAATTAGTTAAAAGCTTGTCGGAGTCGCTGGGCATCGACGAGATTTTGGCTATTTTGTTGGTTCAGCGTGGCATAACGAACTTCGAAGAGGCGAAAAACTTCTTCCGTCCGTCGTTATCGCAGTTGCACGACCCGTTCCTGATGATGGATATGGACAAGGCTGTTGACCGTCTTCAGAAGGCGATGAACGATGGCGAGAAAATCCTGATTTATGGCGACTACGATGTTGACGGAACCACGGCGGTGGCTTTGATTTACACATATTTGAAGAATTTCGTCAACAAAAAGAAGATAGAGTTTTACATTCCCGACCGTTACGAGGAAGGATATGGTATTTCATACAAAGGCATTGATTACGCTGCCAACAACGGTTTCGGGCTTGTCATCGTGCTCGACTGCGGCATCAAGGCGGTGGAGAAGATTGAATATGCCAACCAGCGCGGCGTTGACTTCATCATCTGCGACCATCACCGTCCTGATGAGGTGATACCTAACGCTGTTGCGGTCCTCGATTCGAAACGTCCAGACTGTGAATATCCTTACAAGGAGCTATCCGGTTGCGGTGTGGGTTTCAAACTCGTCACCGCATTGTCGATGCGCCTTGGACGACCGATAGAGGAGGTTTATGAGCTCCTTGATTATGTTGCAGTTAGCATCGCAGCAGATATAGTTCCGATTACAGGAGAAAACAGGGTATTGGCATATTTCGGCTTGATACAGCTTAACAAGAACCCACGTCCGGGCATTGCTGCTGTCTTACGTCAGGCTGAACAAAAGAATGCACTCGAAAGAGAGTTGACTATCAGCGACTTGGTATTCCTCATCGGTCCGCGCATCAACGCTGCGGGACGTTTGGAGAAAGCCAGCGACTCTGTGCGTCTGCTTCTTGCGACCAACAACGACCATGCCGAGAAACTTGCGGCAAGCATCAACGACCTCAACTCGAAACGCCGCGAGTTTGACAACGCCATCACGGAGGAAGCGCTTCAGATGATTGACGCCGACGAAAAGATGCGCAATGCCAAGAGCACTGTGATATTCAATGAAAACTGGCATAAAGGTGTTATCGGCATCGTGGCGTCACGTCTCACCGACACGTATTATCGTCCGACAATAGTGCTGACACGCTCAGGCAACCTCATCACTGGCTCGGCTCGCTCGATAAAGAATTTCGACATCTATGACGCTATCGACAGCTGCTCCGACCTGCTCGAGCACTTCGGCGGTCACAAATACGCAGCCGGTCTGTCGCTGAAACCTGAGAATTTACAGGAGTTTTCAGAACGTTTTGAGAAATATGTATCAGAAAACCTCGAAGAAGGAGACTTGACACCGGAACTCAACGTCGATATCGAGATGGACTTCACGAACATAACTCCTAAGTTTGTGCGCATCCTCAAACAGTTCGCTCCGTTCGGTCCGGGCAACCTCTCGCCTGTGTTTCTCACCAGAAATGTTGTCGATGCAGGCTTCTCGCGTGCCGTAGGTAACCGCAAACACCTGAAACTCAGCGTAATGCAACAAGGCAACACCGACTTCGTGTTCTCTGGCATCGCATTCCAAAAAGGCGATCTGTACGAACGTATCCACGACAAAGAGCCATTCACAATGTGCTACTACATCGAGGAGAACTATTGGCAAGGAAAGACCACGCTACAACTCAACGTCAAAGACATCAAGTTTTAGAGTTAGTCAGTTAATCAACTGAACAACTTATAACTATCTAAAGAATATCACCCTGATTATCAGTATCAAACCGCAGAGGGCAAGGATTATTCCGGTGCCTTGGTTAAGGACTTTCATTCGTTTTTCGGTGAAGAAACGTTTCAGTGAGTATGCGCCGATGATTTTTAAGATATCAATTGCGAACACCGTGGCGAACGTTCCCAAAAAGAACAATCCGACAAGATATTCGTTTCCGTTATAAATCTCTGAGCCTGAGACAGTTGCGACGGTCGTCATCCAAAAGACCCAGATAAATGGGTTGAAGATGTTCATCACAAAGCCTTTAGAAAGATAGACATACCACCTTGGGCCAGTGCGTTTTATATCGAGTTTTTCTTCAATCTTGTCAAATTGCTGGTCGATTTTCTCAAATTTTTTGTCCATCTCGGCAAGTTGGGCGCTTTTTTTCTCCGACCGAGCTACAATTTTTTCAGGTTTGCTGTAATATGTAAACACGCCAAACCCAATGATTATCAAGCCTGCAGTGATTCCTGCAAGCATCATGTTTCCAGTGTTGCCAAGAGTGAGCTGAATCGATGTCATCATCATCAGTGCGACGACGAAAATATCGCTCAACAACACGCCTGAGTCGAACAATAATGCAGTTTTGAAACCCTTGCTGATGCTGGTCTGGATAAGCAAAAAGAACGCTGGACCGAATCCGAAGATTGTGGCCAGTGTCAAGCCCATCAGTGCACCGTGGAAAAACACCATATATCTATACTTTTCAACAAACTACAAAAGTACAAATATTTTTTTAAAACAACCGACAAATTCTTAGTAATTATTTTACCGCTACAACGACAGCCTTCTTAAATCTTATTATATCTCCTTGAGTATCAAATAGTTCTATAAACACAACATATATTCCAGCAGGAACAACATGCCCGTTATCATCCAATCCATTCCACACAAAACTGCCTTTTGAAGCAATATTTCTGCAGTTAACCAGATTTTTTACCAATTTTCCGTGTGCGTCAAAAATCAATATTTTTGCAGTATAATCATTATCAAGGTTTGCGAAATTCAACGTTGTAACGTCGTCGAAACCATCTCCATCGGGAGAAAAAACAGGTGGAAAAATCTCGACATCGGCTTCAGCATCATGGTTTTCGACAAAGACAGAGTTTTGATAACCCGGGGTTCCGTATAAAGGTGCAGCTGCCGAATGCCAATTATCAGGTTCTGTAGAGCTTATATAGGGATTGACTCGTTCCAATGCCACACCTTTTGTCTCAGCGAGCAAGGGATAATGCGAATCGTCGGAATAGCTCATGAAATCGATTATTGTATCGTCAAAAAACAAAGCCACCGTAGCGCCACTATTCGGATATGACGGCAAGGCACTTATTTTCAGGAAGTTTTTGTCAGAACACTCATATTGTGTGCTAATAGTCTCAGGCGTTGTGGTCAGCAAAAGATACTGGTTAGGCAAAATCTGTCTGTGTTCGTCAGTGATTTTCTTGATAGTTGTATCTGGAGGATTGGGAAACGACGACTTGATCACTCCCAACTTCAAATCACTGATATTCAATGCTTTATCTGATTTATTATAAATCTCAACGTAATCAGCGGCAGGGCTGATGGGGTCAAAAAGTATTTCATTAATGACCACATCGCCCCAAACCGCACGTCCGGGTATTCCAAAAGTGCTGTTACAACCGTCCAAGACAGGAATACCAGTACAATTTTTCGAATCAAAAACTGAAACTTTATAAAAACTATTACCTAATTGTTGTTGGAAAACCAATGTCACACTTTTTTTATTGTCTTGCGACGGGACGTTAAGATATGGATGTGATTGTATTTCATTTATGAAGAAGTTGTCAGTATTTTCCAATGAACTCGACATCATTTTTTGATTGAAAACGATTTCTATGCTGTTTGGTGACAACACATTGACATAATCTATGTCGGGTGCTATGATGTTTTCCGCATACACTGAGTTACGTTCTCCCGGTGTTCCACCTTTTGAGTCTCTGCTTGCGTGCCAATTCTCAGCTTCCAGACATGGTGAGTGTGGGTCGATTTGTTCCAATGACCATCCGCCATCGGATTTTTCGTTGTCTCGATACCAAGATTGATTAAAATCTAACTCAAAAACCAAAAATTTATGAAACTCAAAAAGCAAAAACAAAGAACCGGAATTAGGAATCGAGAACGATGTAAAACCCACACATTCACCATATTCTGATAAAAAAGGAATTGCTTCTTCTTTACATAATATTAAATAGTTATTTGCTTGAATATCAATATCTTGCGTTATAATCTTTTCGCTACTGCCTATGTTAAGCGTCCAATCTTTCAGGTTTATCGCATGGTTTGTGGTGTTATACAATTCGACATATTCATACGATGGAAGTCCCACAGCAGGTTCCGAATCAGCCATAATCTCATTAATAACAATATCATTTTCATGAATTGTATAATGATTAAACGTATGATGAATATTATCCGCCAAATTTCCGGAAAGATCTTGTATTTTATTGATTGTCAATGTATAATCAACATTTTCCTCTATTGTTTTCGAATATGACAGGATTATTGAAGTATGATTACTGCCATTAAACTCAGCATACATAGGGTTACCTATTTCATTGTCAACGCTATAGTTGTTTGCGTCGAGAGCATAGTGTTCATCGACTGGCTCGTTAAAATCCAGTTCCAACTTATTGTATTTCAACACAATAACGTTTTTTAGACGTGGCGGTTCCGTATCAATAATAAACGCACCGGCGTAAATATCGTCGAGATAAACCTTTTTGGCATTGCTGGCGCTATATGTTATTTTTATACCGAATTTGCCAGTTGGTTCATAAGTGTCGTCAACTCCTTGAGCTTCAAGGGTATAATCCTCGTTACCTATTTTATCTATATAAACTTTCCAGGTACCGTGTGCATCTCGTGTCACTTTAAAAAACGAGGAAAAAGACGACGCTATAAACGTGTCTGTTCCACGGCACACACTTACCGTTGTCCCGTCTCCAACACGTTGCAAATCTACAACGTCGTCACTCCCCGTTTCGCCGAACCTTAAAAAATAATTGTCACATAAATAAACATCGCTATAATTTTTGCTTGAAGGCGAAAAGGCCTCACGCAGCCAAAAATGCCATTCAAATGCTCCATCCGACACGCCTTCAGCGATGTTCTGTTCGCAAAAAAGCCATGCGTTGCCGGCCGTATTGTCGTTGAGTTGCAACTGATTATCGGCATTAACCATAAATATGGATTCGCTGCCCGACCATTTCGGGTTGTCGGTGAAATCGCCGTCTGAAAAGTTTTCAATGACTTGAGCGGCGACACAAAGCGGCGACATTAATATAAGGTATGCCAGAATCTTTAACATTTTTGCATCCATAACGACTTCTGCTTTTGTTTTTTTGTTATTTTTGCGCAAAAGTATAACAAATTTTTTTTGGTTTTTTAGCACTTAAGCAGTATTAACTTAACTTGCATAAAATCGGAAGAAATCTTAAAATTTTATAATAAAAAGGGCTTAATTGTAAACGAATTTTACATTTAAGGAGGTAAAAATCATGAAAATAGCAGTCATCGGAGCAACGGGATTGGTCGGGCAGAAGATGCTTCAGGTTTTGGAGGAGCGTAACCTGCCTATTGATGAGCTCATTGTAGCGGCATCGGAGCGTTCGATAGGAAAAAAGACGCTTTTCAAAGGCAAAGAATATACTTTGATTTCGGTTGAAGATGCAATAGACAAACGTCCCGACATCGCGATTTTCTCAGCTGGAGCTGATGCTTCGTTAAAATACGCACCGCTTTTCGCAGAAAAAGGCACTTATGTGGTTGACAACAGTTCTGCCTGGCGCAAAAAAACAGGTATTCCTTTGGTTGTTCCGGAAATCAACGCCACCGACATAACGGCTGATACTCATATCATTGCCAATCCGAATTGTTCGACTATAGGACTTGTGATGGCTTTGGCTCCAATGCACCGTCGATACGGCATCAAACGCATTGTGGTTTCTACATACCAGTCTGTCAGCGGCAGCGGCATCAAAGGCTTGAACCAGCTGCATTGCGAGCAACGTGGCGAGAAAGCTGAAAACCCGGCATATCCTCACCCAATCCATGAGAATATCATCCCTCAAGGAGGCAATTTCTTAGAAGACGGCAACACCACCGAAGAAGAAAAGCTGATTTTTGAGACAAATAAGATTTTGCATTCAAATATAGCCGTTGCGGCCACCGTGGCCCGTGTTCCAGCTTATGGCGGACATTCCGAGTCTGTTAATGTGGAATTTTCACAACCTTATGATTTACAGGAGATTAGAAACATATTAGAAAACACTCCTGGAGTTGTTGTAGCTGACGATCCAAGCAAAAACATCTATCCAACACCATTGATGTCCTACGACCGTGACGAGGTTTTTGTAGGCAGAATGAGAAGAGACAGCAGCATAGAAAACGGCTTCAACTTCTGGGTTGTGACCGATAATATAAGAAAAGGTGCTGCGACAAACGCAGTGCAAATTGCGGAAATAATCTCTCGCAAATTACGCCGATAACGCAAAATTCTATCATAATCTTTCTGCGAAATCTGCAAGCTCGCGTCGCGAGCAATCCCGCAGATCTGGACTAACAAAATCTGAATAATCAGCGTAATCTGCGAGAAAAAAAAGATTAGAAATAAATGAAGATATATTACGACATAGAGAATTTTAAATCAGTACCGAATGCCATTGTTACCATTGGGACGTTCGACGGGGTGCATCGTGGACATCAGGAGATATTGAAAAACATGGTGAACCACAGCAAAGAACTCGGTGGCGAGAGCGTCGTGGTGACGTTTTATCCGCATCCGAGGCAGGTGTTGAGCAATGATTCTGGTATTCGGTTTATTTCCACTCAAGAGGAAAAAATACGTCATCTGGAAGCGTTAGGCATTGATAATCTTATCATTATAAAATTTACAAAAGAGTTTGCCGCTATTCCTTCTGATAGTTTTATCACCGATTTTCTCGTAAAAAACATCCACCCTGCTGTGTTGATTATCGGCTATGACCATCATTTCGGAAAAGGCCGTACCGGCGATTTTGATATGCTTTACAAGCTTGGCAAGCAATATAATTTCAAAGTTGAGAAAATCAAAGAGAAAGACGTTGACAATGTGGCGGTTAGCTCTACAAAAATTCGTAATTTCTTGGAAAACGGAGATATAAAAAACGCCAACAAACTGCTTGGATACGAGTTTTCATACACAGGTAAAGTCGTTCACGGTCAACAAGTTGGACACAAAATGGGCTATCCGACGGCCAATATTGAAGTTGCAGAAGAATTCCAACTCATTGAACATCAAGGAGTTTACGCCACTTTTGTAGATATTTACGGACTGTCATATCCTTCGATGACATACATCGGGAAACGTCCGACGATGCATGATAACCGTCCGCAAAGCATTGAAACACATATTATTGGCTTAGATAAAGACCTTTACGACAAAGAAATAAAAATAAGATTTGTAGATTTTGTCAGAGACGACGAAAAATTTGATAATTTTGAAGCCTTAAAACGTCAGATTAGTATTGACGAACAGAAAATTATTAACATTTTAAATAAATAATTATGAAAAAATTCTTGACATTATTAGCAATTGTTTGCCTTCTTGGTATGACGGAGGCTAGTGCATGCACCAACTTTCTTGTCACCAAGGGAGCATCGACTGACGGTTCGACTATGATTTCGTATGCCGCTGATTCTCATGTACTTTACGGTGAATTGTATCATTTCCCTGCTGCTGATTATCCGGAAGGGGCCATGCGCGACCTGTATGACTGGGACAGCGGAAAATATCTCGGACAGATTCCGGAAGTGAGACACACCTACAACGTGGTAGGAAACATGAACGAGTGGCAGCTTGCCATCGGTGAGACCACTTACGGCGGACTGGAGTGCCTCTGGGAAGGCGACGGATTGATGGACTACGGCACATTGATTTACATATCTTTACAGCGTTGCAAGACTGCCCGCGAGGCCATCCGCAATATTGCTGAACTTACAGCAAAATATGGCTATATCAGCGAAGGCGAGTCGTTCTCAATCGCTGACACCGAAGAGGTTTGGATTATGGAAATGATTGGTAAAGGCAAATTCGAGAAAGGCATGGTTTGGGTAGCGCGCCGCATCCCTGACGGATATGTCAGCGGCCATGCCAACCAGGCTCGTATCACCACTTTCCCGCTTGCAAAGAAAAACAAGACCTCTGTCACGTCGAAAGATTTCAAGAAATTCATGACCGACATGAACATCGACTGCATCTACGCCGACGATGTCATTTCGTTTGCAAAGAAAAATAATTTATATGTTGGAAAAGACGAAGACTTCTCATTCTCAGATGTTTACGCTCCTGTTGACTTCGGTGCCGCACGCGGCTGCGAAATGCGTGTTTGGGCTATGTTCAACAAGGTGACTGACGGAATGGACGCCTATTTCGGATATGCGACAGGACGCGACATCAAGCGTGCCAAGCCATATGTTAAAGGTCAGCCGCAGACTGTCGAGAACTTCCCGAGCAACAGAATGCCTCTTTGGGTCGAACCTAATAATAAGGTGTCGGTTCTCGACATGATGGAATTCATGCGCGACCACCTCGAAGGCACCGAACTTGATATGGCTCTCGACCTCGGCGCAGGTCCATTCCACTGCCCATACCGTTGGCGTCCAATGGATTTTGAAGTCGATGGAGTGACTTATCAGCATGAGAGAACAACTGCCACACAGCAGACCGGTTTCTCATTCGTATCGCAGAGCAATGCCAACAGAATCGCCAATATCGGCGGTATCATCTGGTGGGGCGTTGACGATGCTGCAAGCACGGTCTATTGCCCGATGTACACCTGCATGACAGAAATCCCGCTCTGCTATCGCGTTGGCAACGGCTCGATGATGGAATATTCCGAGACAGCCGGATTCTGGATTTTCAACCAAGTTTCGAACTGGGCTTACACAAAATACGACTACATACATCCAGAAATAGAAGCTAAACAGGCTGAATATGAACAGGGCTGGGTGAAATCGGTGCAGAACATCAACACTAAAGCAGCTGAGATTTATGCAAAAGACCCGGCTGAGGCGGTGAGATTCCTCACAAAATATTCAAATACCGAAGCCATGCGACTCTGTGCCGACTGGAAGATGTTCTACCAGTATCTCTTTGTGAAATACATGGACGGCAATGTGAAGACAGCCCGCGCCATTCCTGAGGGTTACAAGTACTACGCCCCGAAGGTGGAACAGCCGAAATACAGCGATGAGTTCTACAAGGCGATAATTGATCAGACAGGAGATAAGCTGAAAGTTTATTAAAAGTTGAGAATATCTGTGCAAGAGGGTATAAATTTGAGATTTATACCCTCTTTTTTATTTCATCTACCCAAATTTTATCCGATTTATCGGCGTTTTTAATAATTTCAAGAATGTTTTTCCTTTCATTACTATCCATAACCCCCATGCTGGTTTTTATATTGACCAGATAAAACAAATTTTCCATCGAAGGATTAATTGAATAGGCGAGTTCAAACATCTTTTTAGCTTTTTTGGCTAATCCAAGCTCACAATTGCACAAACCAAGCAATTGGTATAGAATCGGTTCGACCTGGTAATCATTCAACAGCTCATCAAGCCAGCTTGCTATATCACTAAGAGGTATTGATAAAAACTTCTTCAAAACAAATATATTTTGAATCAATCTTTCGAAGAAAAACCTTTCTTTTTTCATCAATACCAACGATTTTTCAAAATAAGCCAAAGATTCAGCATATCTGCCGGTGTTATAATACAACTGACCGATATTTGTTGATATTTCAAATTCACAAATCTGCTTATGTCGGTAGTTTGATTCCAAATTTATTAATGTTTCGGCTTGTAATAACAGTTTTTCAGCTATCGAATAATAATAATTAGCGTTTTTTTTATCGTTGTCATTAAAATAAAAGTTTCCCATCAACGCTGCAATATTGCCCAAACCTCTGCATGATCTCGGATCGTTTGGAAAACTTGTGTTCAATTTCAAAAATGAATCGAATGCTTCTTTCGCGTCAAAACTTTCCTGGTTGACAAGCCAAACAGAATAGGTCCATTGCGGGAAAAACAAATGTAACCCCGATTCGTTGCAGTCGTTAATCCATATCTTGAACGATTCTTTTACACTCGAATAACGCTTGTCGATTTTCAACAGAATATTTTTATACTCATTAAGTAAAATATTTGTCGTGGTCTCGTCTTGTTTCATTGAACTCTCGGCGTTTTCCAATTCGTCCATAAAATCTTGATAAGATGGTATTTTATCCCATCGTTCATAACTAACGCCAAGCAAACCGCATATAAAGTTTATTGCGGTATCATATACATTTTCATTATCGTAGACGTTATGATAAAGTTTTTGATATTTTAGTTTATTTATTTGCAAAAAAACGTCTTTATATCGTTTATTTTTAAAGCTACAACGCCATTTGCCGTCTTCATCCAACAAACAAACAATAATATCGGGTGTTCCTTTTTTATTATGGTTTTGAATACATCTTTCAATTTCCTCGCAGCACCAGTTTGATTTTTCACGATAATTGATACTGTCGAGCATTATGAAATAATCGCATACATCTATAGCCTGCAGAAACTCTTGTTCGAAATCGGCCAATGGATTACCATCAATTTGATCTCTCCAAATTGCGACATTCGACCTTACCAAGTCGTTATACAAGCGCATTGCAATTTGCTTGTCTTTCCACGAATAGCTTAAAAACACCTTTTTTTTCATAATCAACCCTTACTGATGCTTGTTTTTAAAATCTATAGGTGTTTGTATTTTCATAGCGTCGTATTTCAGTTTTTTGACGTTTTTAACAAAACTGCTCCAATTTTTTGGATTTTTCTTCTTGGCATATCTGAAAAACGCACTCCATTGGCAAACATCAGTCGCTTCATCCATAACAATAGGGTTTAAATCACCAGCAATAGTATTATTTTCTTTCAACCAAGATGTTATACCTATTAATTCAACCGCTTTTTCCGCATTATAGAATTTTTCATAAATACTGGCCACCAACACATCATCGTATGTTGAAGTGTATTTTAAAAGAGATTCAAGTTTTTTATCAGGGTATAATTCTAAAAAATGTCTGGTATATGCTGCCAACACCGGGATTTTTTCTCTAATAGGTAATTTCAATCTATCATTTATTGTTATTATTTTTCTAATTTCATCAATTAAAACTAGCAGAGAATCGGAAGCATTTTTTTTAGCATAATGTGTAACTAACATTAATCTGTCTCTAAATGCCTGGTTCACAAAATTTTTACATTGGTTATATCTGATATAATAGTTATCATATCCTTGGCGAGTATAGGAATAACCCATTTTTTCAACAAATGCGCACAAACTATCACAGTCGCTTGGCATTTTTTTATAATCAAGTATGTGATATACCTCTTTTGTCTTATTTTCGATACTTTTATTAGATTTTTTGACCTTTAATATCTTGTTTATTTTAGTATTAGATGTAAAAGCTTCCTCCGCTATTGGATTCTTATACATTTTTCTTTGGGAATTATAGTTGTTTATGTATTCCAAAGCAGTATCATAGATATCCATAATATCTTCTCCGGAAACATATTTTGTAAATCTGTAGTAAGGTTTTCCTTTTATTACAATATTATTATTGTTGACGTTGAAAAATATCGGCTCGTTGAAATCAGTATATAAATAAGAGGAATAATAATTATTAATTGTGTCTTTGCAAATATATTCCAATATTGCATAATACGCCTTTATTGATTTAATACTGTCGTTGGAAAAATCTTTTTCAGAATCCGCTAAAATAACATCACCATTCTGATAATTAGGCAATTTATATCCTTCCAGCATCAAATAATCGGTCAGCAGCAAATCGGCTTGTAACAAACGCAATCCTAACAGTTTGTCGATAAACGCCTCATGATATTTTATTCCACATTTTTCACCGCCAAACAAAGTCACAATGGCGTTATTATTGTCATTTGCATAATCCACAATAGGAGCAAGCATCCAGGCATTCAGTGGAATTTGATATGTATTGTCATTAATTATTGCATAAGCCCTATTGTCAATTGTATCACAATATAGATTAAAAGAATTGACTGTAAACTCTGGTTCGGCAGTCTGGACAAAAGCCACACCGCCAACATTTTTAACAAAACTCGTTGGGATAAAAGAGTTTGACATTGACATTTTCAATATGCGTTCGGCCAATGTCACACTTGCTGTAGGCATAACAAACTCAATGCTTCCCAAGCTCATGCCGACTTTTGTTTGTGCAACTAAACATGTGATGTGCAAAAACGCAACAAGTAATAAAATCAGGTTTTTAGGAAACAGTTTTTTCATAATGCAGAGTTTTTAATTACTTCTGCAAATATACGAATATTTTATTAGTTTACAAATAAAATTGCAATTTAGGCAATAAATTTTTATTCTAATAAAGCTGTTCGATTATTTCCTCTATCCCGATTCCTTCAGCTTGAGCCGTGTAGTTGCGAACAAGGCGGTGGCGAAGTACCGGCACCGCTACTTTTTTCACGTCTTCAATGTCGGGTGAGAATTTGCCGTTCATCAGGGCGTTGGCTTTGGCACCGATGATGAGATATTGCGATGCACGCGGACCTGCGCCCCAGCTCAAGTATTTGTTGGCAAACTCGTGGGCGCGCTTAGTGTTTGGACGGGTTTTTGAGACAAGGTTTACCGCATATTCATATACATTATCAGGCACCGGTACGCGGCGTACGAGCTGTTGGAAATAAAGAATCTCCTCGGCGCTCATCACGGCTTCAACTCTGTTGTTGACAGCAGCGGTAGTATTTTTCACAACGGCAATTTCCTCTTCGTAAGAAGGATAATCGAGTTTAAGATTAAACATGAAACGGTCGAGTTGCGCCTCAGGAAGCGGATATGTTCCTTCCTGCTCGATAGGATTCTGCGTGGCAAGCACGAAAAACGGCTCGCTCAGCTTATATGTCTTGCCCGAAACGGTGACATTTTTCTCCTGCATGGCTTCAAGCAGAGCCGCCTGGGTTTTAGGAGGCGTACGGTTTATCTCGTCAGCAAGGATAATATTGGCAAATACCGGGCCTTTCACGAATTTAAACTGACGTGACTCATCCAAAATCTCAGTACCGACAATATCGGAAGGCATCAGGTCGGGAGTGAACTGAATACGGTTGAACGTCAAGCCCAAAGCCTTACCTATTGTATTGATTAACAATGTTTTAGCAAGTCCAGGAACACCGACGAGAAGAACATGGCCCTGACAAAAAATTGACAAGATAGTATCGTGAATCACCTCGTTTTGTCCGACGATGACCTTTCCTATCTCTTTTTTTAGTGATTCGTATTTGTTTACAAGGGCTTTCGCGCCTTCAACGTCGTTGTTAAACATAGTTATTCAGTTGTTCAGTTAGTTTTCCATTCAAATTGAAAATCGCAGTCGCAATAATCTTCGCTAATTTTCACGTATGCTTTGCTTGACTTGTCTTTAATCCATTTATTGATGGCGTCTTGACGCAGTTTTTGCATTGTCCATTGTTGGATTAGGGCGTAGTCTTCTTTAAGATTTGCTTTATGCGGAGTTGTTTTCCTCTTGATTATCAACAATCTGTATGCGTCTTTGTCGTTTTTTGTCTTCATTGGGACCGGGTTGCTCACCTCGCCTACCTGAAGTCTGTTGACTACGACTGAGACTTGTTGGTCGAGGTCTTCCGCTGAGAACAAAGTGCTGCCGCTGTTAGGGTTAACGAGATATCCGCCGTTAACTTTGTCATCTTCATCGCTAAACATTTTCACTGCCTGGTCGAAAGTGATGCTGTCTTTTCTTATAAGATTTGCTATAGAATCGAGTTGGTCGTAGGCTTTTTGCAATGCTTCTGGCGACACTTTCACAGTAAGTAGGATATGACGCACGTTGACGTAGTCACCACGGCGTTCGATAAGTTGCAAGATATGGAAACCATATTCAGTTTCAATCACTTCCGAAATTTCGCCGTCTTTAAGGGCAAATGCCGCGGCTTCGAATTCAGGCACCAGCTCGCCTCTACCCTGAAAACCAAGCTCGCCGCCTTTTTTGGCAGAACCAGGGTCCTCGGAATACAACAACGCCAATGTTGAGAAACGCTCACCTTTCAAAATTCTGTTGCGCAAACCATAAAGCCTGTCTTTCACCGCGAGTTTCTCATCAAGGGTGATTGGCGGTTTCTTCACCAGTTGCGCTATCTCATATTGCGCATTGACCATCGGGATGGAGTCTTTCGGGATACTATTGTAAAACTCCCGCACATCGCCAGGTGTGGCGCTCACACCAGAGACAATACCTCGCTGGACTTCCTCTATAAGCTTTTGGTCTTTAATAATTGTACGAAGCTCTTCTTTGATTTCCGACATCGTCTTGTTAAAGTATTTCTCAACTTTTTCTTGTGAGCCAAGCTGACTGAGATAATAACGGATACGATATTCCATTTCGGATTCCACCTGATCGTCGGTCACTTCGATACTGTCGAGTTCCGCCTGATTCAGCATCAGTTTTCTGAACAGCTGGTCTTCCAAAATCTCACATCTGATTGACTGCGCACTACCTTTTATGCCGCCCTGAAGTCGGTATTGCAGATACTGTTCCTCAATTTCCGACTGCATTATTATGTTTTTGCCGACAACAGCGACGACTTTGTCAATAACCTGCTGTTGAGCGTAAGTTGTTGACAAACAAACTGTTATCAAAGCAAATAAAGCAAAAATCTTTTTCAGCTTCATATTTCCAGATTAATAAATTACAAAAACCCTATCTTTTACCGCCTTGTTATAAAGGTTATTATTCATCTTTTCTATTAGCTCTTTCTTCCTGATATTCAATATGATAGACCTCACAGCATCTCTTTCCAGCCCGACAGGGATGCTACCTTCGTTGACATATTTCGCGATATCGGCATCGGTAACGACGGTGTCAAGATTTTTTTCTATCATAATCGTTTCATATTTATAGATTATCAACGAGTTACGATAATCTTCGATTTGTTTTGAAAAATCAAGTTCCGACTTATCGATGTTTTCCTCGGCCTGATGAATAAGCAGCTGCCGGCGGATCCATTTATCGATGAAGGCTTTGGTCATGACGATGCTGTCGTTATAGCTAATGCCTTCATACAGAACATCTTGTAAATCGGATTGGTATAATTCCTTATCATAGACCTTGGCCACTACCTTGTCGCCAAGGCCATTTGTTGAATCCTGACACGATAATAATGCCAGAACACAAACCAATCCGATCAAAACTCTTTTTAATAGCATTTCTTCACTTTTTCAAGCACTTTTTCATCGACTGTCACAGGATATTTTTCATTTAATTCCTTAAGCCAGTCGTTTTCCAGTTTGGTTTGATAAGCTGAAATTATCACGCCTCTGGCTTCTTTATAAGTCTTAGGTTCCGGCTCGCGAACGTCTATAATCTTTATGATTTTAGTCGTTTTATCGACTGTTGAAGGTATCACGCGTACTGTTCCGACGACCCAGTCGGTTTCGTCGATATCGACATTATCACCTTTTTGGAAATAAGGTGATTTTATGTTCAAACCTTTCAGTCCTTCGGCTTTAACGACTGATTTGATGCTATCGACGGAGATATCCTGACGAATCAATTCTTCAGCTCTTGCTACATTTTCGGGTAAATTAACATTGATAACAATTGTTTTGACGCGCTTGTCCCACATATAATTGCTCTTGTTGTCTTCGTAGAAACGTCTAATGCCGGCTGTATCAATTTCGGCTTTTTTCCAGACAACCTTATCCATTAAATCGAACAGAAGGATTCCGTCGTGATATTCCTGAACGAGGAGTTTGAAGTCAGGATATTTTTCTTCAAGATGTGCGTCTTCATAAGCAAACACTGACTCTTTCACGAATTCTTCATATAGCTGGTAGGCATACGATGCCGATGACATGAACGGTTGTTTTTTCTGATGATTTTGAATATATTCAATGAAATCGGCGACGGTGAAACTCTGTTTCTGAAGTTTGAAGAGAGGTTTTTTTGTGTCAACTCCTTCAGCGACAACAAATCTTCCTTCTTTCAATGTGCTGTCGATTGTAGCGATGAAACCGTCTTTATTTTTAACATATTCCTTGAATTTGTTTTCTTTTTTCAGACGGCTGAGGACTGCTTCCTCGCTCAAGCTGGAGCGCATGTCTTTTTCGACGCTCTTCTTGATGTTTTCCTGTTCATCTTCAAAGCTACCGACACCGCTCTTTGAAATAAGTTTGATGATATGGTATCCGTAGCTTGTCTTGATTGGCAAGGAAATCTCTTTTTCGTTTAAATCAATGACTTCGCTGACAAATTCAGGAACCACTTGATAAACCTTGAAAGGAGTAAGGGTTCCGCCGTGCTGCACACTGCCTTTGTCATCTGAATATTTTTTAACTATAAGATCCCAATTTGAGCCGTCTTTTTCAATCTCATTGTAGATATTATACGCTTTTTCTCTAACTACCGAATCGGTCTTCATTGGGTCTTTATCATCGATTTTAAGGAAAATATGAGCAGCTTTAATTGTGCCGCATGCTGGAGTTTTCGAGTTAACTCTTATGATATGATAGCCATATTTGGAGCGCACCGGCATTGAGAGTTCGCCAACTTTAGAGTTATAGGCACCTGTCTCGAAAGGATAAACCATGTAGAAAACGGTAAAATAACCAAGGTTTCCGCGGTTTCCTTTGTAGAAACGTCCGTTCCATATAGTGTCGCGTGCCGAAGGATCATCAGAAGTCTCATAAGCGACATCGCCGAAGTCTTCGCCGTTTAAAATACGTTTGCGAAGTTCAAGGGCTTTGTTGTAAGCCTTGAGGGTGTCGGCAGGAACATCGTGTGGCTCGCATTTCACGAGGATATGCGATGCGTTGATGTCCCAAAGCATGCGGTCGTAAGCTTCTTCAACGAGTTTCTCAGTTGCTTCTTCATTTGAGAAATAAGGTTTTGCGAGTTGCTGGCGGTAACCATCATATTCTTTGATGAATTTTGGCAGTGTATCCATCTTACGAGCTTCAGCCTCAGTGACTTTCAGTTTGAATTTGATAAACATATCGATATATTCATCGACTGATTTTTTATCGATAACCTCGCTGTTGACGTTGTTTTTCTCATAAACAGCCATAAACTCCCCGGCGGTGATGTTTCTATCGCCGATGGTTATCAATGTCTTGTTTTTCCAACCCTGGGCAAAGAGGAGGGCTGGCAGCATCATTGCTAAAAGGACTAAAATTTTTAATTTATTCATATTTTTCAAGTTATTTTAAGTTGGCAGTTACCAGTTGGCAGTTGGCAGTTACCAGTTGTTTAACTGTAAACTGATAACTGCAAACTGGTAACTTTTATTATGCTTTTCTGCTATAATTCGGTGATTCCTGTGTGATTGTGATGTCATGCGGATGGCTCTCGTTCATGCCCGATGCGGTGATCTTGATGAAGCGGGCGTTGTGCAGTTCCTCGATGGTGTGCGAGCCGGTGTAGCCCATGCCAGCGCGGAGACCGCCAACCATCTGATAGACAACTTCCGAGAGGCTTCCTTTGTAAGGAACGCGACCGACGATGCCTTCAGGAACCAGCTTCTTGATGTCGTCTTCCATATCCTGGAAGTAACGGTCTTTCGAGCCATGCTGCATAGCCTCGAGTGAGCCCATGCCACGGTATGTCTTGTATTTACGGCCTTCGTAGATGATGGTGTCGCCCGGTGACTCGTTGACGCCTGCGAACAGCGAGCCTGCCATGATTGTTGAAGCACCTGCTGCGATAGCTTTCACGATGTCGCCAGTGTAACGGATGCCGCCGTCAGCGATGACAGGGATTCCGCTGCCTTTAAGAGCTTCGGAGACGTTGTAAACTGCTGTCAACTGAGGAACGCCGATACCAGCGATGATACGGGTTGTGCAGATTGAGCCAGGTCCGATACCGACTTTGATAGCATCGACGTCGAGTTTGGCGAGGTCTTTTGCAGCCTCGGCTGTGGCGATGTTACCGATGACGAGGTCGATGTTCGGGAATGCCTTGCGGAGTTCTTTTGTGACGTTGAAAACGTTCTTTGAGTGACCGTGAGCGGTATCGACGACGATGGCGTCAACGCCAGCATTCACAAGGGCTTGGGCGCGTTCCATGGTGTTGTAAGTAATACCCACAGCAGCAGCGACTCTCAAGCGGCCGTGCTCGTCTTTCGAAGCGTTCGGACGCGCCTTGATCTTGATGATATCTTTGTAAGTGATAAGTCCGATGAGGTGGTTGTGCTTGTCAACAACCGGCAGTTTCTCGATTTTATGCTCCTGAAGGATGTCGGCAGCTGTCGCAAAATCGGTGAACTCGGTTGTGGTGATGAGGTTGTCTTTTGTCATCACTTCCGAAATCGGACGGTCGGTCTTGCGCTCGAAGCGCAGGTCACGGTTGGTGACGATACCCACGAGCACGTTGTCGTCGTTCACTACCGGGATGCCGCCGATATGATATTCGTTCATGATTTTGAGGGCGTCGCGGACGAGAGCGCCTTCTTTGATGGTCACCGGGTTGATGATCATGCCGTTTTCAGCGCGTTTCACCTTTGTCACCTCAGCTGCCTGCTGCTCGATGGTCATGTTTTTATGCAACACTCCTATGCCGCCTTCCTGTGCGATAGCGATAGCCATCGGGGCCTCAGTGACGGTGTCCATACCTGCGGTGACGATTGGGATGTTCAGCCTGATGCGGCGTGAAAAATTCGTTCTCAAATCGGCATCGCGCGGGATGATGTCGCTATAAGCGGGGATCAATAAAACGTCGTCGTAAGTCAAGCCTTCTTCGACAAATTTTTCATTTTTTGACATAATATGAAGTTTTTAATTTTATTCGTTTAATTAATCTGCAAAAATACAAAAAAGTTTTGAAGTTACGAGTTTTAAGTTTGAAGTTTTTTTAGACTTTAGTCTTTAGACCTTAGACTTTAGTAATTATTTTTCAAAAAACTAAAGACTAACGACTAACAACTAGAGACTTTTTCCTATTTTTGCAGCTATGAAAACTCCTGAATACTTAAAAAAAGGCTCGAAGATAGCTCTCGTGGCACCGGCGAGGAAGATTGGACGCGATGAGATTGCGGCGGCTTTGAAATGGATTGAAGAAAAAGGCTTCGTGGCGGTTTATGATAACCGCTTATTCGCTGAATATCATCAACTTGCGGGTGATGATGACTTTCGTGCCAGCGTGTTGCAATACTATCTCGACAGAGATGATATCGATGCGATTTTGTGTGTCCGAGGCGGCTATGGCACCATAAGAATTGTAGATAAAATGGATTTTACGAAGTTTGCGAAACACCCGAAATGGATTGTCGGCTATAGCGACGTGACAGTGCTGCACGCAAAGATGCAACAACTTGGTTATCAAAGTATTCACGGGACAATGGCAATAAATTTCGAGAAGAATACAAAGGAGTCGCTGGAATCATTATATAATGCATTAACAGGAAAATGGAACGCCATAGAGACGCGCCATGGCACATCTCTACAATCGTTCGACAACGTTCCGATTGTTGGCGGCAACCTATCGGTCCTGTATTCAATGTTGGGTTCCGACCTTTTCCCGGAGACAGATGGAAAAATATTGTTTATCGAGGATTTGGATGAATATCTTTATCATATCGACCGCATGATGATGGCCCTGAAACGCGCGGGAAAACTGACAAATCTGAAGGCTTTGCTGGTCGGGGCGTTCACCGACATGCACGATAATACGATTCCGTTCGGCATGACCGCCAAGGAAATCATTTTTGAGAAAGTGAAAGAATACGGATATCCAGTGATTTGGGATTATCAGGCGGGACATATTGATAACAACCTCGCACTAGTGCTCGGTTAAGTTGGCAGTTTGCAGTTACCAGTTACCAGTTATGTGAATTGGTAACTGCCAACTGGCAACTGATTAACTGAATAACTCCTTAAAGAGTTGTCCAATCGTCGCCACCGGCACCACTTTGATTTTGTATTTGCTGGTGTCGAGGCCTTTCACGCTGTATTTTGAGACGAAAATCTTGTCGAAACCGAGTTTGTCGGCTTCTGCAATGCGAGCCTCCACCCTATTCACAGCGCGAACCTCACCAGAAAGACCAACTTCCGCCGCGAAAGCGCACCTGCCATCAATAGCGACATCTTCACTCGACGACAGCACTGCGGCCATCACCGCAAGATCCATGGCGGGGTCATCGACACGGAGGCCGCCGGCAATGTTCAGAAACACGTCTTTTGCACCGAGACGGAAGCCTGCACGTTTCTCTAGAACCGCCAAAAGCATGTTCAGACGACGAATGTCGAAGCCTGTGCTTGACCTCTGGGGCGTGCCGTACGCCGCCGAACTCACCAAAGCCTGAGTCTCAACAAGCATCGGACGCAATCCCTCGACCATAGCTGCGATAGCGATGCCGCTGACAGATGTCTCACGCTGCGATAGCAATATTTCGCTGGGGTTTTTGACCTCTCTGAGGCCTTCGGCGTTCATCTCGAAGATGCCGAGTTCTGACGAGGAGCCGAAGCGGTTTTTCACTGTCCTCAGAATTCTGAAACCATAGTGGCGGTCGCCTTCAAACTGAATCACTGTGTCAACGATATGTTCCAAAATCTTCGGTCCAGCAATGGTGCCGTCTTTGGTGATGTGACCGATCAAAAAAACCGGAATATGTAATGATTTCGCTATCTTGTTCATCTCCGCCGCCGTCTCGCGAATCTGGCTTATGCTTCCTGCCGTTGCCTCCACTGAAGGAGATTCCAAGGTCTGAATCGAGTCGATAATCATTATTTCAGGCATCACGTCTTTGACGTGTTTCAAGATGTTTTGAGTGTCAGTTTCATTGAGTATCAAACAGTTATCGTTTTTTATCCCAATCCTGTCGGCACGCATTTTGATTTGTTGCTGGCTCTCTTCACCAGAGACGTAAAGCACCTTTTTATTAATTCGCAGCGCCATTTGCAGCAGTAGCGTCGATTTTCCTATGCCCGGCTCGCCGCCGAGAAGCACCAGAGAACCTGGTACAAGACCGCCGCCAAGCACACGGTTCAGCTCTTCGTAACCTAAATCGATACGCTCCTCTTGTGCGCTTGTGACCTCTCGAATAGGAGTCGGCTTGCTTTTAAAATTTTGAATATCAACATCTTTTGAAACGGATTTGCTGTCTTTTCCTGTCACCACCGTCTCTTCCACATAACTGTTCCATGCTCCGCATCCAGGGCAATGTCCGATCCATTTTGGGGACTCGTTGCCACATTCCTTGCAGAAAAATACCGTTTTAGTTTTGGCCATAATTTAAATTTTTGCAAAAATAATGTTTTTTGGGTCGCCTTCGGCTCAAAATATTAAAAAAATCTTACAAAATGGTCTTTCATACTATTTATCGTCATTTCGAGCGGAAAGGAGTGAAGTCGAAATAACTTTGGTGATTAAATATCGTTAAAAAAGAGGATGAAAAACGAAAAAATCATTATTAATGATGATGTTTCGGTATTTTTTAATGCTATAATTTTGCAGTGTAAAAAATGATTTTGTTATGCATGAAATTTTGAATCTGATAAATGAAATGTCGCCGTATCTGCTGTTGGGATTCGGCGTGGCGGGCTTGCTGCACGCTTTCGTGCCAACGCAGGTATATCACCGCTATCTTTCGAAAAACGATTTCCGCTCGGTGCTATGGGCTGCAATGATAGGCGTGCCACTGCCGTTATGTTCGTGCGGCGTCATCCCGACAGCGATGTCGTTGCGCAAAGAAGGCGCATCGAAAGGAGCCACGACCTCGTTTTTGATTGCAACACCTCAAACTGGCGTTGACTCTATTCTGGCGACAGCATCGCTGCTCGGAATACCTTTCGCGATAATTCGACCGATTGCGGCTTTGATTACTGCGCTTTTCGGCGGACAATTAGTTAACATTGCAACACGCAATGAGAATTCTGATAGCTCAGAAATTGCAGTAAAAGCTAACGATGAGCGCCCGAAAGGCTTTTGGAACAAACTCAAAGAGGCTTTTGAATATGGTTTCATCGAGATGATGCAGGACATCGGTAAGTGGCTGATGATTGGTCTGGTGGTAGCCGGACTTATCACTGTGTTTGTGCCAGACGATTTCTTCTTCTATTTCAGCGACAAACCGCTTTTGACCATGCTGATGGTGCTTGCCGTGTCGGTGCCGATGTATGTGTGCGCCACCGGCTCCATCCCGATTGCCGCCGCGTTGATGCTCAAAGGCTTGTCGCCAGGTGCCGCTTTGGTGCTCCTGATGGCGGGACCAGCATGTAACATGGCCTCCATCATGGTGATTGGCAAGGTTTTGGAGAAGAAAACGATGTGGGTTTATTTGTTCTCGATTATCCTTGGTGCGATAACTTTCGGACTTTTAATCGACCTCGTGTTGCCTACTGAATGGTTCACATCAAGCATTATTCAAGAAAAAATATGCAGCCATGAAGACTCGTCAATCTTCAACGTGATTTGCAGTCTGATTTTGGGAGCCTTGCTAATTTTCGCGTTTTTCTCAAAACACAAGCATTGTTCGTGTGAAAATGACCATTGCTCATGTCACGGTCATCATTCACACGATTGTCATTGATAGTCTTTATCTTACAACTTTAGTGAAAACTGGAGCTTCGCCATTTACAACGGTGACGTAAACCTTCATTTTGCCCGCCGGAGGCATATCCGGTTTCGGGTCACGAGGCTGGTCGGCGGCAACGAAAAGATATTCTGTACCGTTAGGAATTGCTCGTGATGCCACCATTTCGGCCCTAGCATTCTTCATCATAGGATAATCGCCGACTGCAGCATCAAAAATAGCCGCATCCTCTGTTGTGACATCTTTGATTTCTGTAAAATCACCCAACCGTACATATTCGCCTTGTATGAATCCGTTTGCCTTCAAAAACTGGTCGATTTCCTGTGGAACGGCATCCAGACGTGCAGCGCGAACGCCATATCCTTCAAGGATAACAGCATTGGGCTGTGCTTTACTCAAATCTTTGAGGCTGCTCTCGAGACCGCCGCTTCCGAAAGTGCAGAACGGCACTATCTTCTTTCCGCTGAGGTCGGTGTTTTTCAAGAACGTGATGACTGGCGGAGCGTAGGTGCCAAACCAAACCGGATAGCCTATGAAAATCACATCATATTTCGAAATATCCGACTTAACAGGTTGAATATCAGGGATTATACCTTCGTTGCGCTCTTTCATGCAACGCTCGATAGTTTGCCTAAAATCGCCGTCGTATGGATTCACCGCCTCGATACGCTCAACATCGGCATTGAGCCGTTTGGCAATCTCATCGGCCACCAACTTGGTGTTGTCGGTTTGTGAATAGTAAAGAACCAGCGCCTTTTGTGCATTTTTAGGTCCGCATGAAACAAGAGTCATAATCATAGCTGCAAAAATTGTAAAAAGTTTAAGTTTTTTCATATTTAAATGATTTGAAATTCGAGTTGCAAAGTTCAGATTTTTTTTCGAAAAATGCAATATTTTTTGTAATTTTGCGGTCAGAAAATAGAATAATTTATTGAATATGAACAAGATAGTGTTGATAACTGGCGCAACGAGCGGTATCGGACTCGGATGTGCGCGCAAATTCGCCGCTAATGGCGATAAACTTATTCTGACAGGCCGCAATGAGCAGCGTTTGGAAGAGATTCGCAAAGAACTTGAAGTCAATGGAACAAAGGTCTTGACTCTGGTTTTTGACGTTCGTGACCGCGAAAAAGCCACCGAATGCATCAAAAATCTGCCTGAAGAATGGAAAAATATCGATGTTTTGGTGAACAATGCAGGTCTGGCACTCGGCCTTGAGCCTGAATATCAAGGCGATTTCGAGGACTGGGAGACGATGATCGATACCAATATCAAAGGTTTACTAACAATGACGCGCCTTGTGGTTCCTGGCATGATGGAGCGCAACCGCGGACATATCATCAACATTGGTTCGGTGGCTGGCGATGCCGCTTATGCCAACGGAAACGTTTATTGCGCCACAAAATCGGCGGTTAAGACTTTGAGTGACGGTCTGCGTCTCGACGTGGCCGACAGCAACATACGTGTGACGAATCTCAAGCCGGGACTGGTGGAGACGAACTTCAGCAACGTGCGTTTCCATGGTGACACCGAACGCGCAGCCAAGGTTTACAAAGGCATCGACCCGCTCACAGGCAACGATATCGCCGACGTGGCAGTTTATGCCGCCAACGCTCCTGAACACGTGCAGATTGCCGAGGTGTTGATCCTCGCCACTTATCAAGGCAGCGGAAGCGTTATCGTGAGGAAGTAATCTTATGATACTGACAGACTTGTAGCTTGCCTTCGCCGTCGCGGAGGTGCATGCCGTTGCCGAGGCAATAGCGCCACATCTTACAGTCGGCGCACTGGTCTGTTTTCATCCACTGGCGGTCGCGATATTTATCGAATTTGTTTTGCCAGACGTCCCAGAAACTGTCTTTGTAGATGTTTCCCTGGTGATAGTCGCTGCGGATGCTGAGGCAACCTGAAATGGAGCCATCAGCAAGTATTGATGCTATATTGATACCTGCGCTGCATGAGTAGTAATGGTTGCGCACCTCGCCTTCATAACGTCCGAGGAAGCCGTCGCAACCGTAGTCGGCACGGATTTTGCCTTCGAGACGGGTTTGTTTGATAAACTCAAGCATTTCAATAAATTGACTGTCAGTGAGTTGTAAATCTGGCTCGTTGGCAGCGCGACCAAATGGGAAAACGGTGAACAGGCGCCACCTCTTAATTCCTAGAGATACTAGATAATCCTTAAACTCAGGTAGATATTTTATTGTTCTTTGATTGACGCAGGTTATTACATCCCAGGTCAATGTATGATGCTGTTTCATCGCATCTACCGCAACAAGTACATTCTTGTAACTCAACGAGTTACCGCGCATCCAGTTATGGTCTTCTTCAAATCCGTCGAAGCTCACGGCGATGGATTTGAGGCCGTTTTCGACAAATTCGTTGAGTTTTTCGTGTGTGAGCAGCATTCCGTTGGTCACCATACCCCAGACGTAGCCGCGTTTCGAGATTTCGCTGCCGCAAAAGGCGAGATCACGGCGCATCATTGGTTCGCCACCGGTGGTGATGACCATCACGTTTGACGGAGCTTCGTGGAGTTTTATCTCATCCAAAACTCTAAGGAAATCGTCTAAAGGCATGTCGTTTTGCTCGGAAAGCATACGGCAGTCGCTGCCACAATGGCGGCAGTTGAGGTTGCATCGCAGGGTGCATTCCCAAAAAAGTTGGTGCAGTTCGTGTTCCTCAGTGCGCTGAAGGAGGTTCACGCGGTTAAGCTCGAGCCTTATTCTTTTGTTAAAGCCAAGTCTGTCATTTTTTCTTTGACTCATCGGCTTCCAAACGAGAGTTTATTTCTTTTAGTTGGTTGCGCAAACGCTGTGTTTCCTCGCCATATTCCTTTATTATTTCAGGTGAGCCGTAAACACATGAGCCTTCGCGGCTTTGGATGATTGACTGAATGGAATCGCGTTCTTTGATTAACTGAGCTCTCTCCGTTTTTGTCAAACCTTTTTGTGAAGCACAAGCACCCAAAAAAGCCAGTCCCGAAAGGATTGCAACCCAAATTGTACGACCAAATTTCTTCATAATTAAACGTTTAACGTTGCAAAGATATATTTTTTTTCAATTACTTTAATGGTTGATGTCAAATTATTATTTGATTATCTGTATCTCTTTTCCAATTCTTCCCTGTATTTCTGTGCTATTTCGAATGCCAGAGCCACACCGTTGTTTGTTGGTTCCGCACTGAATGTGCCAAGGCGTTCGCGCCACCATTGGCCTTCGTATTTGCAAATGCGGTTGTGGTATGCAACTTCATCAAAATCAACACCTTGAGCAATGGCTGCATCCATGTCTTTGAAGAACTCTTTCCAGCGGTAAGCGTAGTATGTAGCGGTGAGTCCCGCCCATGCGCGGCTGGCGTATTCGTTCAACAAAGCGTCTTCCTCGCCCCAAGTGGTGATGATATTACGTGCATTGCTTTCGAAATAATCCTTCTCTTCGTCAGTGTTTCCTATCGCTCTCGCGTCTTTTATCCATTTTCCGACAAGGAACGCGTTTTCCGAGGCAAGAATGGCTTCAGTGTCGTCAAGAATCGAAACCATGGTCTTTTCAAGCTGATGCATCGTCTCGAAATCGTTGTCTTTATAGGCATTTATGTAATCGATGTATAAATCGCTGAAGTAGTTTCCTAAAAGCTGGCGAGTGATGTTGACAATATCGAAATGGCGAGTGCGAGTGTCGCAATCTGATGCTAACAAATTATCTAAAACATCTAGAAGAACTATATTACTGTATTTATATGTCGGCGCGATGTAATATTGCCTGTAATCCTTGATGTTTCCGGTTGTAGGGCGTTGGTTGATTCGCACACACTGGCCTGGTGACGACACCTTATTATAAATGCTGTCGGCAAGAAGTCGCCAAGCTTCACGCATATGTTCGTCGAACTTTCCGGCACGCTGGTCGGCAAGACACTCAACCCAGGCTTTAATATCTTTTGTGAGCGGGTTGTCCCACGCCTTTTCGAACACATATTCGTACATGAACGGATTGCAGTCGAAGCCTTCCAAAGTCGAGCCGATGCCGACAAAGTTGTCACCGCCAGCCTCAAAAGCATGCTCGATGCGTTCGTTTACGATATTGAGATTGCCTGCCAGCATTGAGTTTCCGCCGAAGTTACCAAGGTAACACCAGATGTAAGGCACGCCGTAGTAAGCGTTGGTGCGCTCCCAAACAGGCTGACGCTCGCAGTAGTAGTCAAGCATTATGTGGCGGTCTTTTGGCATTGAAGTGATATAAGCCTCGATGCGGTTATCAACTTCCCAATATTGGCGCTCGTTCCAGAAGAGCCAAGCCATCTCGAGCCATTTTGCATCAGGGTCGGCTGCCTCGAGCGATTCATAAACCTGACGGCTCACGCGTGCGAGATATTCAGGCTCCCAGCTTGGTGGAATAAGCTCATTGAAAATATCGATGCCATAGATATGGTCGGTGCCATAAAACTCTGTCTGTTTTGCAATGAATTTTTTCTGAATCTCTGTGTAAAGCGGGTCGAGCGGGTCGAGGAACTTGCACCAGCAGGTGCTGTCAAAGCCTGCCCAGTCGCCAAGCGACGCCAGCGGTGCGTCAGGATATATACGTGTGATACATGGTGGCACATGACCAGCAAAACCTGGCAAAACAGGCTTCATGTTGAGTT
Source organism: uncultured Bacteroidales bacterium (assembly GCA_905233445.1). Lineage (GTDB taxonomy): Bacteria > Bacteroidota > Bacteroidia > Bacteroidales > F082 > Limimorpha. The sequence continues at coordinate 60,754 of CAJOEP010000009.1, forward strand.
CGCGTTCACGAGCCACAATCTGTTTCTGCAACGCTTTTTGATTCTCAAGCCATACTTTTGGAAGCGGTCCACCCCAGCGGTCGATGTTCTGCATTCGGTGCCAAGGAAGATGTGCAGGACCAGTGAAATAGCTTCTGATTTCCTCATCTGTCAAACCGAAATCACGCCACACCTCATACCACACCGACTCCTGTCCTGTGATTGCCAAAGGCAGATTTATTCCGTTGAGCGCCATCCAGTCGATGAAATGCTCCCATTGCGACCAGCCCCACCATGGCATGGTGTAGCCGAAAGTGCAGTAATTCAGGAAGAAACGGTCAGGAACACGGGCGTTCAAGCGCACTTTTTCTGGAATTCGAGGCATTTTTGAAGGAATTTCAAGCTTTTCTGTCTCAAACCATGAATATTGAGACTTGCAATAATATTTAAGGTAATGGTTGAGTCCCACTGCCATGCTGTTGGCGTTGTTGCCCCGAATCACCAAATTACCTCCAATTGTCTCTATTTCAAAACAATCCATTGTATCGCAAAGTCGTTCAAGCACAATATGTTTCGAATATTCCGGAACTACACGCTCAACTAATCCGCGCATAGCGACACATTCCGAATCGGTTTCTTTTTTCCCACAGGAAACACAAAGTAAAATGCTTGCAAAAGCAACGAGATACAGTTTTTTCATTTTTTCAAATTTATTTCTGCAAAGATAGTAAAAAAAATTTAAATATGTGCAAAAAAGCAGGCCTTTGAAGCGAATGCTTCCAGACTGCTGTTTGCATATATTTAAATTTTCTTTTCACGAATCAATTAAATTTGTATTTTTGCAGCCGAAATTCAAGGGGTGCTCCTTAGAGGGCTGAGATGATACCCTAAAACCTGATCCGGGTAATGCCGGCGTAGGGATGGATATTACCGATTTTCCCCTTCACATTTATTAACAAATTAACAAAAAGTTCAGTAATGAAAAGAATTTTTATTTGTATCGCTGCGTTTTTCCTTGCAGCAAATGTGAATGCGCAAAATGAAATCGTTTTCGACACAACCAACTTCGAGATGCTTCAGGAAGTGGTCGTCAGCGGCGTGAAAGTGCAGAAAAACGCTCCGTTCGCAGTGTCGAACATCAAGAAAAACGAGCTTTCCGAGTTCTCAAAGACCGGCCAGGAGCTGCCATTTTTATTCGCCAAGACTCCAGGCATCATTTCGTGGAGTGAGAACGGCGTCGGAACCGGCACATCGTACATGCGAATCCGCGGAGCAGGCGACTCCCGCATCAACGTGACACTAGACGGTGTGCCTCTCAACTCACCTGAAGACCAGTGCGTGTTCTGGGCAAACATGAACAGCTACGGCTCATTACTCGGTAACGTACAAATTCAACGCGGCGTTGGAACATCAACAAATGGCGATGGCGCATTCGGAGGCACTATAGCCATGTCGTCAGCATCGCCTTCAATAACGCCAACTGCTGAAATCACAGGCTCTTACGGCTCTTTCAACACTCTCAACTTCGGCGCGAAAGCCTCTACGGGTCTGCTTTGGAAACACCTCATCGTTGACGGCGCCTACCACGAGACCAGCACCGACGGCTTCATACACGGCACATCAGGACGCAGCGGAAGTTACTACGGCGGCGCCACCTGGATGGGAAACAACTTCGTGATTCGCTACAAAAACATCGGAAACTTCGAAAACACCGGCCAGGCATGGAATGGAGTGACAGCCGGAAATAACGACATGAGCCTTATGGAAGGAATTTACGGAACTCACACAGGCATAAGGACTTACGAAGATTTATTCCATGTTGGTTTGGGGCAGTATAACTCGCTATATGAATATCTCGTCACTGATGAAAACGGCAGTTTCGTGAAAGATGAAAACGGTAATTACGTCACCGAACGTTACAAACTCAACAATGGAAAATATTGGGATAAGACCACCGACAACTTCTGGCAGGATCACAACATACTCTCAGCAGCTTGGGACATCAACGAACACTGGACAACATCAGCATCACTGCATTACACTTACGGATATGGTTATTACGATGAGTTTAGATATCAAAACACATTGGCCAAGAAATTCGGTATCAACGAATACGATTCAGAAGGCGAAAGAATAGTTTCGGACGCGGTTCGCAAAAAAGGCCTTCGTCAGGATACATACGGCTTGGTTTGGAACGCCAACTACAAAAATAACAGATGGGATGTCATCGGTGGCGTTTCTTTGCAGAATTTCAAAGGAAACCATTTCGGTTATGTGACTTACATCGCAAACGAAGAGGTCGCAAACAAATATCTTGCTAATGGCGATTACAAATATTATGATTCCGACGCCAGCAAGCTCGACGGTAATGCTTTCATCAAGGCTGCTTACAATTTCTGCGAAAACTGGACGGTATTTGGCGATGCTCAGTACCGCCATGTCGACTATAAAACTGACGGCATAAACGATAAGTTTTACGACGACGAAAGTGGTTATTACAACCAGCCTCTCGACATCCACGAGACTTACGATTTCTTCAATCCGAAAGGCGGCATTTCATTTAATATGAACGCTCATCATGCCTACGCTTCAGTGGCAATGAGCCATCGTGAACCAGAAAGAAACAATTTCACCGACAACGGTTCTTATCCATTTCCAAAACCTGAGCAACTCGTTGATTATGAATTAGGTTACAACTACAACGGCAATATCTTGTCGGCTGGAGCAAACCTTTATTATATGGATTACGACAACCAGTTTGTGCAAACTGGCGAAAAGAGCGACATCGGCGAAAACCTCACAACAAATATCAAGAAGTCGTATCGTATGGGCATCGAGGTGCAGGCTGGTGTCAACCCTACAAGATGGCTCACCATCGAGGCAAATGCCGCTTTTAGCCAAAATAAAATTAAAGATTTTGACGAAGTTGTTGAAGACTGGGATAACGGAACTACAACAATTCATTACGACAACTCGACTTTGGCGTTCTCGCCTTCGACGATTTTGAATGGTTTTGTAACATTACATCACAAAGGTTTTGAGGCGACATGGCACACCAACTACGTTTCAAGAATGTATCTCGACAATACCGAAAACATCGACCGTTCATTGCCTGGCTATTCAACCTCAAATGTGAGCGTCGGCTACACCTACAAACCTAAAAAAGTTGTTAAAGAAGCTGTTTTTAAGGTCAATTTCAACAATATCTTCAATAAACGTTACGCTGCAAGCGGCTGGGTTTACTCGGCAATCTGCGAAAGCTACGGTCACCCGAACGACAACCGCTACTACCAAATCGGCTTCATCCCGATGGCTGGCTTCAACGTGATGGCAAACTTAACTCTTAAATTCTAATGGAATTCATCGCTAAACACTGGCTCGATATCGTCACAACAGTCCTTGGACTTGCCTATATTCTACTCGAATATCGGGCCAGTGTCTGGATGTGGCTCGTCGGCTTCATGATGCAGGCGCTCGGCATCGTTCTTTATTACCAAAAAGGCCTCTACGCCGACTGCGGAATGGAGTTTTATTACCTCGCAATGACGGTTTACGGCTATTGGAAATGGGTGCACGTTTCAAATAAGGCAAATAATAATTCTCCCCTACAGATTCGGCATTTTCCACGTAAAATGATACTGCCTTGGTTGGGAATAATTGCCGTTGTATGGCTGGTTATCTATTTGATACTCATCAATTTAACCAACAGCAATGTCCCGATTGCCGACAGCTTCACAACCGCTCTTAGCATCATCGGAATATGGGCATTAGCGCACAAATATCTTGAGCAGTGGTTCATTTGGATTGCCGTCGATGTGGTCACCTGCGGCCTTTATTTTTACAAAGATATCCCATTCAAAGCGAGCCTTTACGCGCTTTATGTGATAATTGCTGTGTTTGGATATTTCAAATGGAAAAAATCAGTTGAAGAATAGCTTAATCAGCATTCATTTCACGCCAGATTTCCGAGAAACTCTTTTCGGCGAATGTAGGAATCTCCCTATGAACGCCCCAAGTCTTCTTTAGCAGCTGCTTCATCTCAAGCCTGTTGAGGAAATCCTTGGTCTTATCCATATCTTTGCGGTTTTCAACACGCTTTATAATGAAGTTGAAAAGTCGTTTTTCACCCAACAAATTGCCGTCATTTTTGGCAATCTCAATCCTGTTTTTCAAAATCAAGTCGCTGATTCTGATTGTCATAGGGCAATATTGCTCACATTGTTGGCACGAACAGCAAAGAGATGCCATATGAGCGGCGTTTTCATAACCGTCAACAATAGATTTTACGACACCTACAGGACCGGGGAAAGCGTTGTCGTAAACATGTCCGCCTATTGTTTTGAAAACCGGACAAACATTATGACAAGCACCGCATTCGAGACATGTCATAATGCTTCGCCGCTGTTCTTTTGCGAGCATTGCAGAACGGTTGTTGTCAACCAAGACAACGTATAATTTTTGGTTTTTCGCAGGTTTGCTTAAAATAGTATAACATGCCTTGGATCTGATATTAGCCACCTCGTACAGCGACGAAAGCGGCAATAACACATTAATGTCGTCAATAGAAGGAATAAGTTTGTCAATACCAACCAAAACGATATGAACACTAGTGTTTGCTATTGATTTTAAAACATTTCCTTCGTCTTCGGAAATAATAATATCACCTGTATCGGCAACAAAAAAATCAGCACCAGTAACTGCGGCATCAGCATTTAAGTATTTATTTTTCAATACTTTACGAGTTACTGTCATCAACTGTTTGGCATTAAGGCTGTCGCTGACACCGAATTTTTCAGCATAGATATCCGAAATTTCCTTTTTTGTTTTATGCGCCGCCGGATGATTAGCATCCGACGACCTCTCATTGAACTGATAACAAATAAAATCGCCTGTGTCGGTCTCTGTTATGTTCACTTTTTTCATCTCAAGGAAAGGCATTAAACCTATTTCCTCCGCCAAAATATTTTTTGTCTTTACAATATTTTTAACTCTTTCATCACTTAAAATATTGTAAATCATATATTTAGCTTCTTCAGCATCGCGTGCCCAACGTACTATTCCACCGTTTTCGATTACGTTAGTCTCAAAATCGACCAAATATTTATCATAATACTTGAAAGCCTTATTCCTTATATTATAGGCACGATTCTTTTCAAGCTCAATATTGGCATAATGATTGGCGCAATCTTCAGCCACACACATAAAGAAATCGTAACGAGCATTCAACCTTTTCAGATGCTCGTCATCGAATGCAACTTTCTTCACATTCTGACTAAATATCGCACCTTTTTCTGTCATAAATCAATCTTCTTGATTCTATTCAAATGTCTTCCGCCTTCAAAATCAGTTGTAAGATAAGCTTTCACAATATCCCATGCCATTTCATTGCTGATGAATCTTCCAGGCAAAGCCAAAATGTTAGCGTCGTTATGCTGGCGAGCCAACTTTCCAAGCTCCACATTCCAGCAAAGTGCAGCTCTCACATGAGGATGATGGTTAGCAGTCATCTGGGCGCCGTTACCGCTTCCGCACAAAATTATTCCGAGCGGATATTTTCCGTCCTGGATATCCTGCGCCAAAGGATGTATCATATCCGGATAATCGACACTTTCCGCCGAATAACAGCCGTAATCTTTTACCTCATAACCGCTATCTTTAAGTTTATCAATTAGATACTGTTTCATGGCAAATCCACCATGGTCAGATGCTATAGGAATTATTTGATTCATCTTACAAATGTTGAAAAAATTTTTACAAAAATAGAAAAAATTTTTGACGTAAAATTTCTTTTTCGTTAATTTTTAATCAGTTATAAAATTACAAAAAATTTACTGTTTTTGTATCTCATTGAAAATCAATTTTAGAAAATTATCAACATTAATTTTGAAATATTTGTTAATAAAATTTTGATAAAAATTGATAAAAATTTTAGAATGTCAATAACTTGAAAAAATGATAAGTTTTAAATATTTATTTTTTCGTATTTAACAATAAAATCAACACTTTTCAATATATTAACACTATGATTTTTATTGACTTAAACAGTTATCAACATAGAGTTATATATCTGATTTTTTTATTAATTCTTTTTTATTAATTTCAAAAAATAGAAAGACAACTATTCCGTATAATGTTTAATCATTCTTTCAATGGCACGTTCGCATACCGGACAGAATTTGTCGCCGTCGAAGGTGTGCATCAGGCAGTCTATCATCGGGCGGTAGATGCCTATCATCTGATAGCCTGCGCCTTCATAAACACCGACAGTCTTTTCATATTTATTTTCGACAGGTGTCGGAACTGGCGTTTTTTTGCCTAGCATATCTTTCCATTTACTGTCAAAATTAACCAAAGTGGTGATGTTAGGCTCCCAAGGTTCCACATCAAGCGGATAGTTGTCGGTGCCTTCGTATGCATATTCGTCAGCCAGACCTGCAAAACCGTGTCCGAACTCGTGAATTATCACATCAGAAGAATATGAATTGCCTGTTGTGCTCACGCAATAAGAGTTGAAGATGCCTCCTCCTCCGTATTTCTTGGTGTTTGCAAGAATATAAATCTGGTCGTAAGGCACTTGTCCAGCTAAGGTTTTCATAGTTTCATTGTCGTATGTCATGCAGTAACGCTCACTGTCGAAAGTCCAAAAACTGCAGCTCAATGCGGTGTTGCGGTAAAGTCCGTCGCCAGGCATTGTGATATCAGAATCTTGTGAAGGTACCATCACTGCACGCACGTTGAAACTGTTTTGATAACGGTCGTATGGTGCATAACTGAACAGACTTTTTACAAAAAATTCACAATCTTTTACAAATTTTCCCATATCTTTTTCTGTGTATCCGTCTGGCAAAAGAACTATATCCACTGCTTTTTCAGTTGGAAAATTGCCATAAACATTAAAAATTGCGTAGGGAAGTTTCGGTGCTGGCTTTATAAAATAATCATTTGGTTCAACAATGATTTTCATCTGTTCCATAAGCTCTAAATTGTAGTTTTTAGAATAGAAAGTTACCTCAACAGACTCTTTTGGAAATGGCATCACCACCGATTCATGAAATCCTTTGCTTATTTTTGTAGCTTCATCGGTTGTCTGCCACTCACCGAAAAGTAAGTTATATCCATGAGAATACAGCACCAAATCTGAATCTGGTAGCGTAACCTCAAAAAAGTACATTCCATAGTTCATTTCATCGATAAGCTGGGTACGCGGACCGCCCCATTTAGGCTCTTTCACCAATTTGTCAAGAGCGTAAGATACAGTGTCGGCATTGCCGAAAAGATAATAATCAATTCTTAACTGATTATCGGTAAAATATTTGTCATATTCCACTTGACTTTTTACTTTAAACCCTGAAAAAATCAGGATTGTTGATAAAATTGCTATGAATGACTTTTTCATGTTGATAAATTTTTATGCAAAATTACGATAAATCGGTAAATAATACGTTTATTTGAATAAAAATTATTATCTTTGCAGGTTATTAATATGAAAAAGGAAAATTCGACAACGAAACGCCGTATCAGAGGCTCATATCTCATCTCTTTGATGAGTATTATGCTCGTGCTTTTTGTGCTGAGTCTTTTTTCATCGTTGGTGTTTTTTGCAAATAAAATCTCTGATTACATCAAAGAAAATATCGGTTTTGAAATCATTATGAAGAAAGGTGTAAAAGAGAATGATATTATTGATTTTCAACGTATTTTGGATAAAAAAGAATATGTCAAATCGACAGAATACATTTCACAGGAAGAAGCTACACGCCGTTTGACCGAAGACCTTGGAACAGATATCCTCGAGTGGCTTGGCGATGTTGAAAACCCACTCCTGCCATCTATAGACGTACGTTTTAATTCGGACTATGCCAACAACGACAGCATTACGAAGATTGAGCAATGGGTTTTGAAAAACAAAAACGTTAAAGAAGTTTATTTCCAAAAGTCATTGATACACTCTATTGATAAGAATGTCAATAAGATAGCTTTTGTTTTACTTCTTATCGGATTTGTTTTACTCATCATGGCGGTTACACTGATAAGCCATACTGTAAGGCTTTCGGTTTATTCGAAACGTTTTGTGGTGCGCAGCATGCAGCTTGTCGGCGCCACAGAAGGTTTTATTATAAAACCATTCATGAAAAACTTTGTCATTCAAGGACTTATAGGAGCCGTTTTATCATTGATACTCCTCACCTTTTTCCTTGTGGCATTGTTTAATAATATTCCTGAACTGAAACTTTTGGTAAACTTCGGCAACTTGGCTGTCATTTATATTTCAGTCCTGGTTTTAGGAGTTATTTTAACGACTTTATCCACATATTTCTCACTTAGGAAATATCTCAGCGCCGATGTTGATGATCTTTACGAATAATTAAAAATTACTGAAATGGCAGAAAAAAACAACTTGAAAACCACAGAAAAAGAGCAAAAAGAGATGCCTTTCGGTCGTGAAAACTACAAATGGGTTCTCATCGGCTTGGCCTTTCTTTTGGTAGGATTCCTTTTGATGATTGGCGGCGGCTCCGACAACCCCGACGTCTTCAACGAGGGAATGTTCAACTTCAGAAGGCTTACGCTTTCTCCAATCCTTATTTTGATAGGATTTGGAATACAGTTTTACGCAATAATGAAAAAACCTAAGGAATAAACTATGAAAAAATCATTACTTCTAATCTCAATCTTGTTAGTTGCACTCGGCGTTTCAGCACAGAGTTTTGTGATGATCAACGTTGATAATCAACAACAAACCGAAAAATTGTTTACCAACGACAATTTGACAATCCATTATTATACCGACAATTTCGTTTTGGCGACAGCGAAAACTGCTGATGAGAGTATGACAGTGTTGGATTCTGAAGCTTTTTCAGGCAATGACGTCTATACATTGGTATATTGTCCGCAAAAAGAGCAGCAGTCATATCTCGGTGATGGCGAGGCATTACTACAAACCACCAACTTTGTGATTGTGAAAGGCGTTGCTATGCCGTACAAGAACGATGGTGCTGTTGCTATTTTCAACAAAGAGGCTAAACTGCCTGTCGCAACTCGTGATTTTCCAGTTATTACTGAAGAAAATGCCATTATCCGTGAGATGATGAACCAGGTGAGTATGGACTCGCTTGAAGCTACTGTGCAGCATCTGCAGGATTATCAAAACCGTATGTGGAACTCGCAAAACGCGTTTAACGCTTCCGACTGGATAGCTGGTCGTATGGCGGCTCTCGGCCTTGAGGTGGAGCAGCAACCTTTCTATGCCAGCACATGGACTGGAAGCGGTCAGGCAGCACCTAATGTCATTGGTATTCAACGCGGTACACTTTACCCAGACGTATATGTGGTTTGCGGCAGCCATTTCGATTCATTCTCATACGAGGCTATGTATGGTAGTGGCAACTGTCCCGGTGCTGACGACAACGCCACGGGTGTGGCTAGTGTGCTCGAAAGCGCAAGAATCATGACACAATATGATTTTGAATATTCAATTATTTATTGCGCCTACGGCTGCGAGGAGATGGGACTTTACGGCAGCGCCGCCTACGCTTCACGTTGCAAGCAGGAAGGAATGGAAATTTTGGGATATTTCAACAACGACATGAACGGCTATCTTTATGGCGACCAGATTCATATCGACTGCATATATCCTAACTCTGTGGCTCCAATCGGCGACTATTACATGAATGTCGGTAGCGTTTATTTTCCGGAGTTGCCAATAAGACATGTCAATTTCAACGAAGGCGACAGTGACCATACCTCATTCAACAACAACGGTTATATGGGTATTTATCCTTTCGAGGATTATCAACACTACAGCCCGTATATCCACACTCCGGGCGATACCATAGGACATAGCGTGACGAGCTTCGAGATGTCACAGCAATATTGCCGCATGAACATCGGATGTCTGGCAGAGCTGGCAAATGTTGTTGACCATACTGATGTTCCGGAAATCAATGATATGAATGATGAAATTGTCCGTTATGAGGTTTACGACCTGATGGGACGGATGGTTTACACTAAACAATCTGTGTGGACAAATGTGGACGAAATCTGTGTAACAGATTTAGAATCAGGAGTTTATATGATTCGACTTTTTGCGCATAACGGAAATATAGTAACGAAAAAAATCATCATCAAATAATTACCAGTTGGCAGTTACCAATTAAATTGTCAACTGGTAACTGCCAACTGCAAACTGCCAACTGAATAGTTTAAAATAATGGACTGGTTACAAGCTTTATTATTGGGAATTCTGCAGGGTTTGACGGAGTTCCTTCCTGTGTCGAGCAGCGGACACCTCACGATTTTGTCGAACATCTTCGGTCTGAGTGGCGAGGAAAACCTCACATTTAATGTCGTTTTACATGTTGCGACGGTCTGTGCCACTTTGGTAGTATTGTGGAGCGAGGTTGTATGGATTTTCAAGGATTTGTTCACCAAACAGCAGTGGAATTCATATAAAAACCTCAACAACGGCACAAAATACGCAATCAACATCCTTATCTCTATGATTCCGGTGTTTATCGTCGGAGTGTTTTTCAAAGACACTATCGAGGAAATCTTCGGCTCCGGCTTGTTGATTGTCGGCATTATGTTGTTGGTTACCGCCACTTTGCTGACATTTGCACATTTTGCAAAACCGCGTCAGCGTGAGGAGATTTCAGGATTGCATGCATTCATCATCGGTATCGGTCAGGCTTGTGCCACTATGCCGGGTTTGTCGCGTTCCGGAACGACCATCGCCACAGGTTTGTTGCTTGGCAACAAGAAAGAAAAACTTGCACAGTTCTCGTTTTTGATGGTTATTCCTCCGATTTTGGGAGAGGCTTTGTTTGATGCGAAAGATGTTCTTGAAGTTGGTTGGAGTGCAGCCATGGCAGGTATCTCGCCATTTACACTCATCATCGGATTCCTGGCGGCATTCATCACAGGCTGTCTGGCCTGCAAATGGATGATTAGCATAGTGAAAAAAGGCAAACTCATTTATTTCGCAATCTATTGCGTCATTGTGGGAACGCTCGCAATCTGTTTTGCATAATGACAGATTTTAAACCGGATATTACAAATGAAAACGATTGTAGGGGCGAAAAATGTTTCGCCCGTACGGGTTTTCATTTTGAAGAAGGCGAAGTCTTTTTGATAGATAAACCTCTTGATTGGACGTCGTTCGACGTTGTCAATCTGATTCGTGCTGTCATCAAGAAATATCATCAGATTCGGAAACTGAAAGTCGGTCACGCAGGCACATTGGATCCGCTGGCGACGGGTTTGTTGATACTCTGCACCGGTCGAATGACCAAGCAAATCGACAATTTTCAGGCGCAGGAGAAGGTTTATACCGGCACAATGCTGTTGGGACAGACCACACCGACTTTCGACCTTGAAAGCGAGCCTAATCAATTCTATCCGACAGATAACATCAAGCCTGAATTGTTGGACGAAGCCCGCAAGAAGTTCATCGGTGATATTATGCAGCGCCCTCCGAAGTTTTCGGCAATCAAGATTCAGGGTAAGCGCGCATTCGACTATGCCCGTTCAGATGAGGAACTCGAGCTGAAAGAGCGCCTCATTCACATTGAAGATTTCCAAATCGACACTACCAATTTCCCAAAAGTCGATTTCATGGTGAAATGCTCCAAAGGCACTTACATCCGCTCGTTAGTCAACGATTTCGGTCAGGCTTTGAGTAATGGAGCCTGCTTAATCTCGCTTCGTCGCACAAAAATAGGCGCCTTTGATGTGAAAGACGCCTGGAATTTAATGGAGCTGAAACAAAAAATCATTGAAACGGCTCCGGAAATTGCAGAATAATTATTCCTTTATTTCAACATCTTTTGTCTTTAAAAGATTTTGATTGTTTTTCACAAATTTTATTATTGCAATGATGCCAATTGCAAATGTGCCAATGATTGCGAAAACCAGTGCGGCAAAGTAAATAAGCACAAACACCATTATTGCAATAAAGGCAAACATGAGAATTCCGCCGACACTGTAAGCGAAGCCGGTTCCGACGACTCTGTACATCGTTCCGCCAATATTCTTAATTGCCAAGGTAGGGTTCAAAGCTTCACCAAGCATAGCCGGAAGAGCGATAAGAGTAGCGCCAATCACACCCATGATGATACTGAAAATAGACGCTGCCGAATCACCAATACTGCCTAAAACAGTGTTTCCAGCTTCCTTGCTTTGTGCAAGTTCTTCAGCGGTAGCTGGAACGAAAGCAACGATAGCGTAGCAAATGTAAAACACCACAGCCAATAAAATTAATACCAAAAGACCCCATTCCGGATGATATTCTTCTCTACCATCAAAAATAGGCATCACAAAGCCGATAAATAATGACGCGATGATACTGAACACAAGTATCCAAGCTACCCAATCTTTTCCGTTGTAAACATATCCGGCTATGTCAGGATTGTTGTTTTTAATTCTTTTGAAGACTGCGAATATAGCCAATGCCGGCGCGCCAAGCATAGCAACAATGATGAGAATAGATAATAACATAATGATAGTTTTTTGTAATTGAACTTAAGTTTTAAACTCTGCGCTTCAAAATTAAAAATTATTTTAATTGCAATGAAAAAATTTTCATTGATTTTCAATAACAAGTCGACTTTATTTCAATGGAAAACCTTCTTTTATCCAGTTTTCGAGTTCTTCAACGCGTTTCTGGTATTTTTCGAGCTGGCTTTCAACGAAATCGTCGCTGTATTTGCGGTCGCAGAAGCCATTGCCACGGGCGACGTATTCGTTGTCGTAAAGCGAGCCTAAAACATCTTCATAGTTTTCAACATATTGTTGATTTTCGGAAAGCAACCGTTTCAAATCGTCCAAATCAGCTTCAAAAGAATCACCTGAAGAAAAAGTATAACGTTTTTTCATTGAAAGTCATCTTTTAGAATGTGCAAAATTACAAAATTTATAAGTTAAATGCACTGAAATTTTTTATACCTTTGCCATGTGAAGAAACTATATCTTATACTATCAATCTCGTTTTCCTTGCTTGTCCTCGCACACTGCACAAGCAACCCAAAACCATGGTATGCCGACAAACCTTATAACATTTCTCCGGAGCTTCTTCGCATCGACAATCTCATGTGGCTGCAGCCCGACAGCGCAACCCGTGAATTGTCAAGATTTTGGGCAAACTACAACATTGACAGCACCGATGCGTTTAACAAACATTATTTCAATTTGCTCGTTTCGGAAGCGTTGTTTAAGGGTGGATATCCGCAATCAAACAGAAAGCGTCTGCTGAAGGCGGTCGATTATTTCGACACCACCGATTATTGGCTTTCGGCTCGCGCCCATTACATGAACGGTGTGGGGTTTAAAGCAGAAGACAGTGTTGTTGAGGCTTTGTATGAGTATCTGCACGTTTTGGATATCATGGATGAGCATATCTCAACACCACCGCATACACGTTTCATGATGCTGATTCAT
>CAJOEP010000010.1 GCA_905233445.1 uncultured Bacteroidales bacterium
CCTGAGATTAGTGCTTGGAACCATAGAAGTTTTCTACATTGCAAAAATACAATTATTTTTTATATGTAACACTTTTTTTGAAAAAAATTACTCCTTTTTCCCAAACGGAATCATGTAACTGTATGATAGACCAATAAAATAGTATTTTTCTTTAACTGTAGGATCCGTGCCCGCAGAGTCATATTTGTATTGTAAGCTGGCTATATCAAATAATAATCCGATTCTTGAATGGTTTGTATTAACACCTATAGTAATAGCGCCAGTCAAACCTGAAGTTTTATAATCATAAATATATCTGTTGCCATTTTCGTATAAATGGGTTCCTAGATTAATTGAACTACCTATTTTTAAATTAATAAAAGGAGCAATTTTCCTGTTGTTTAAATAATATGAAATCTGGGCATAAATAGGGACTGCATCAAAACTATTATTAAAATACATCACTCCAGTACCGACTCCAATTCCAAATTTGGGTCCAAACATATATTCAATATTTAATTGGGGCATAATCATTGTGTGATTGTCAATGACAGCATCATCATGAAAACCAATTTCTAATGCCGCACTTATCTCTGGAATAAATACAAATCCTTTCTTTCTTACAGTATTTACTTTTTTCTCTTTCTTTAAATCCACATTAACCGTTCTCATTCCTTTCCCTTCAACGGCAACAATGTCCGAATATGTCTCGTAACCATCCATCACAACTCTGATTTTGTGCGGACCTTGTTCAATGGGGTCGCTCACAAAAGGAGTCTTCATCTCCATCTCTTCGCCATCGATATACACTGTGGCTCCTTCAAGTGAGCCTGTTTTGATAACAATGTAGCCGTAATTATCGGGATTACCAGCGACTGCTGTTTTGGAATTTTCCAGTTTCTCAATTCGGCTGATGATTTCTTCATCAATTGCTGGTTTGTTAACCAAAGTCAGCTCGTAGCCTCGTTTCGGTTCCATATCGAACGGGAACCAGAACTCTGTAGAGCTTAAGTCTGGATGCGAAATCTTCAGGAAAGTGGCGTAATAGCTGATGTAAAGCCACACTTCGCCGTCTTTGTATTCGGTCTCGAAAAACGTCTGGGCATCGCCACCGAAACTCAGCTCGCGGCGCTGCTTGTCGTTGATGTTTTCGGTTTTGATTTTCAGAACGGCATACGGACGGTCGTTGTCGTCGAACATCTTTTCAGTGTTGATATTGACAAAACCTTCGACTTTTTTGAACGAGCCTTCTTTCACCTGAAGCTGTGCCGAGCATATCAGACTGCTGATAATCAACAGGATAAGGAATATTGATTTTTTCATATTGAAATATTTTTTGCAAAAATAACAATAATTCAATACAAAAACAAAATAATCTTGTTAATCCTGTCTAATAAAAAACGTAGAGACGTCATATTATGGCGTCTCTACTAATGTCTAATGACTAAAGTCTAAGGTCTAACGTCTATCTTTACTCCCTTCATCTCCTTGCCGTTGGCGATTCTTACAATGTAAACGCCTTCTGCTAGGTCATGACGAATCACGTTGCTGCCTGTAGCGACTGTCTCGCTCAGCACTGGCTGACCGATGATGTTGTAAACCACGATATTCAATGTTTCATTGCCATTGTTAACAATCATGAGCAGCGAAGCGGAGTGGAGAAATCCTTTTTGGTTATAATAATCGAAGAGGATTTCTCTTTTTTTTGAAAAATATTGACAAAACCAAAAAATGTTGTATTTTTGCAAAGTCAAATATAAAAAATTAAAGTTATGAGAGCCTTGAAAATAATAGACAATCGTTTCGCAAAGCAAAACAAGACCAATCCCTTGAGGAATTCAGCGACCGACTGGAGGAAGCCATTTTGAAAAAAATATGAACCATTACAACGTTGCCATCCTAAAGCGAAAAGGATGATAACTAAAAACAAAAAATGGAACATCATCTTCCATATTGCTGGAGATGATGTTATAGTTGATAAGATGATACCATCAAAAATGGTTAAGGTGTGAGGAATCTCATTTTTTCAAAAGCTTAAAAATGTTGTAGATACTATAGCCGTAGTTTAACATAATAAATGCAGAAGAATTATTGTCTTCATAATTATGAGTCGTTGAGTTGTATTCTTTTGGTGTATAAACATTGGTGCTAGAGCTATATTCAAAATCTTGATAATAATGATTTGTTATAGTAGCTTCCATTTTCATTACATATTGACCAACTGAAACACTGAAACTTGAATGCTTGTATTCAAATCCTATTTCTATTGCTAATAATGCTTTGCACTTTGTTTTAACTGACACATCAAAATAGTTGTTGTAATCATCAGAAGCAACAAAACTTGAACCATTATAATATGCTGGTGTATAATAGTCATTATAAGTATCGATTTTATAGTCTTTAGATGATACTAATGTAATAAATCCACCAGCTTTGATTCCCAAATACACACTGACTTTTCTGTTGTTAAAATAAAATTTTGGATTAACATAAAAAGGTATTGAAAAATAATCAGCTGCAATACTCATAAGACCTGTTCCAATACCAAAATAAACATAAGGATTGATCTGATATCCAAAATTAGCTAACAGATTGTAAGTTATTGGAGTGTCATAACAATTATTAATTTTATATGATGATGTATAATGAGAATAAGGCTGAATAGTATGCTCCTCTTGACGTGGACTATATAGATCGTGATATACGAAAGCATGGGCAGATGTTAATTTTCCCAAACCAGCTTCCGCCTTGAAAACCCAGCCTTTTTCTCTAATAGATCTAGGATATTGCTTCTGCGTTAGCTCAACTTTTAGCTTCGTGTTTTCACCGTCATTTATTGTAATGTTTTTGGTGGTAGGTAAATATTTCCATTTACTGAAACTAATGGTATATTCGCCTATTGGCAGTTTGTCTTTTTTTATAGGTGTCCTGCCTGTGATTTTGTTTTCATCGTCTCCAACCAAACGTAAAGTGTAATGCGTTTTCCTGGGTTTCGTATCAATATCCAGACTGCCGAATATCTGTGCAAGAGGTTCGAACTTCACGGTTTTTTTCTCGTTGGCTTCGAATGTTACAATTTGTACTTTTGTACGGTATCCGTTTTTCCGCGCTTCGATAGTGTGGCTGTCAACAGACACATATCCGTTCCATTCACCTATACCTTTTTTCTCGTCGTCAATCCATATTTCGGCTTTATCAGCACTGCTTATTGTAATTTCAGCTTTGTTTGATTTAAGTTCGACATTTATTATTTCTTTGCTGCTATCTAGCGAAACTACGTCAACATAGGTCTTATACATGTTTTTTACCACTTGAATCCTGTGTATTCCGTGAGAGAGTTTGTCGCTGATAAACGGAGTCTTCATCTCCATTTCCTTTCCGTCGATAAAAACGGTGGCTCCTTCAACTGGGGTGGTTTTGATGATTATATATCCGAAGTTTAAACTGTCTATTGTACCTTGTAATGCATTTTCAAGTTTTTCAAACCGGTTGACAAAGTCTTCATCAACAGAAGGCTTGTTCACCAAGGTTAATTCATAACCTTTTTTCGGTTCCATGTCAAACGGGAACCAAAATTCCGTCGAGCTCAAATCGGGATGCGAAATCTTGATGAAAGTGGCGTAATAGCTGATGTAAAGCCACACTTCGCCGTCTTTGTACTCGGTTTCGAAAAACGTCTGGGCATCGCCACCGAAACTCAATTCGCGACGCTGTTGGTCGTTGATATTTTCGGTTTTAATCTTCAACACAGCATAGGGCTTGTCGTTGTCGTCGAACATTTTCTCGGTGTTGATATTGACAAAACTTTCGACATTTTTGAATGAGTCTTCCTTTACCTGAAGCTGTGCCGAGCATATCAGGCTGCTGATAATCAATAAGATAAGGAGTAATGACTTTTTCATATTGAAATATTTTTTGCAAAAATAACAATTATTTGATAGAAATGCAAATAATAATAAAAAAAGAGTAGAGACGTACGGCCGTACGTCTCTACTCGGCATTTATTAATTATGATTTGTCATGTATCGTCTCACAACCACCTTGATTCCCTTCATTTCCTTGCCGTTGGCGATTCTCACGATGTAAACGCCTTCAACGAGGTCGTGACGGATGGTGCTGGTGCCTGTAGCGACGGTCTCGCTCAACACCGGCTGTCCAACGATGTTGTAAACCACCACGTCGAGCTTGCTGTCGCTGTCGTTCGATATCATCAAAGCATTGTAGCTGTTCCAGACTTCGACGTTGAGCGATGCCTCAGCTGTTATCACGTTGTCATACTTGTCAGCCACGATTAAGATGTCATCGACTTCCCATGATGCGGCACCTTCGTCGATGGTGCTGATGTAACGGAATCCTATGTAGCAGTTACTTGCGCCGGCGTAAGCGTTGAGTGAAATCTCACCAGACTCTGTCCATGTGTAGTTGCCTTCCGATGCGATGTACTCCAATGGCTCCCATGTGGCGGCTGTAGGATCTTGTCCGTCGTAGTCATCAGAGACGTAAAGCTCGAGTGCTGGACCGTTGAACTTCATTGCATTCTTGAATGTCAACGTCACGTTGCGCTCGTCACGGTTGCTGAGGTCGAAGGCAGGGGAGATGCACCACTGCTCGTTGTCGATATCGTCGCCGTAGCCGTTGGCGTTGGCGTAATGGTTGCCGTTATGCTCGTTGACGACCCATGGCTTATTGCCTTCGATAGTCACGAATGTCCAGCCGTCCATTTCGCCTTCCCAGTCTTGGCTCAAGATGATGTCAACATCACCCATGATGACGTAGCTTGCTGTCGCAATGGCGCTGTTGTCGTATCCTTCCATCATTGCGATGGCCTTGATGGTCATGTCGCTTTCCACAACGATAGGCTCTGCATAGATTTCTGACTCAGCTGTCGGGTCGCTGCCGTCGATGGTGTAATAGATTGTCGCACCTTCGGTTGCGCATGTGATTTCAACCTCGATGGTCTCGTAGTATGTGCCTGAAGGCATGCTGAACACCGGTGTAGCCACTGTTGGTGTCACTGAGCCGCCATACACGAACAGGTCGAGATAGAAGTTGTAGTCAGGATTGCTGATGTTGCTTGTAGCGTAAGCTCCGAACTTGTTCGATGCGTTCTTTGCGACACCTCTATTGGTTGTCTCGGCATTGGTGATTACGAATCCTGTGTAGTTAGGTATCAAAGCACCTTCCTCTGATGTCTCGAGTGCGATGTTCCAATCGGTGCTTGTGTTGGCTGCGAAGTTGGTGCTGCTGCTGTATCCGAGCATGTCGCCAGCCGCATTTGTCAATGTGATAACATCGCCGTTCAATGTCACGTTCCACAGATATGTGTCGGCATCGTCAGCAATCTCTGCTGGCAATTTCTCAACACCGCCATCGTTGACTGATGTGAACAACACGCCGTCAGGTTTGCCTGAAACGCCTGCAGTCATTGCATAGTAGCCGTCGCCAATTGTAGCGTCGTAACGTGATGCGATGATGACCTGGTCGCCGTCTTCAAGATCAGCGAGTGAGAGGATGCGGTTCCAGTCGCCACCTGGAATAGGTTCTTCTGTCACAGTACCGCTTACGGTTGCAGTCACTTCTAAACCACCATCCTCAAAGGTGACAACGCCGTCCCACTGACCGACATACAAACCTGCCTCGAGTCTTACATAAAGTGTAGTAGGTTCAAGGGTTCCAGTAGCTTGGATGGCAATAGTATAAGGCCAGAATACTTCTCCGTCGAGTGAGAATTCATAATGGGTGTTGCTGCATGTGATAGTAATACCACCAGTAGTTCCGCCTGGCGCTGGAGGCAAGTTGCCACCTGATACAGTGAATGTCTGTACCTGTGATGGACCGTTTCCAACGATATAGGTGAAGCCTGACAAAGCATTAGGTGTCACTGTCAGATATGGATCTGTCGTGAATCCCATGAGTGTCACGTCATCGATTTCCCATGCTGCTGCCTCGGTCTCTGTTGAGGTGTACTTAAATCCGATGTAGCATTCATCGCCAGTGAAGTTGGCAAGGTCAATATTGCCAGACTCAGTCCATGCGTATGAACCTGTCGATTTGACGAACTCAAGAGCTACCCATGTTGCCGCTGTCGGGTCTGCGCCATCGTAATCGTTCGAGAAGAACAACTCCATATCTGGACCAGTGTAGTTCTTTGCGTTTCTGAAGTTCAAGCTCACATTGCTGTAAATGTCAAGGCTGAAAGCAGGGGAGATGCACCACTGCTCGTTGACGCCGCCGTTGTAGCCGTTGGCATAAGCGTAGTGGTTACCGCTGTACGATGCGATTGTCCATGGCTTGATGCCTTCCACTGTCACAAATGTCCAGCCGTTCATGTCGCCTTCCCAGTCTTGCTCGAAGATGGTTGCTGCACCTATAATAATAGTGTATTCTGCTGTAGCGATGTTGCTGTTTTCATAACCTTCCTTCATCGCAATAGCCTTGATAATCAAGCTTGTTTCTGCCATGATAGGCTCACTGTAAACTTCACTGTTCTCATCAGGATCGGTGCCATCCAAGGTGTAATAGATGGTGGCATCTGCTGTGCTGCATGCTATTTCAACCTCTTGTGCCTCATAATATGTGCCGCCTTCAGGTGTGAATGTCGGAGTGGCGCATGTCAATGTGCCGCCGCCTACTGTCGCAAACATGTCGAGGAAGAAGTTGTAGCTATCTGAAGTCATGTTCTGTGTGTGGTATGGACCGAAGTTATGGTTGCTGTTCAAGGCAATGGCTCTCACCGCGTTGTTGACGTTGCCGACAACAAAACCTGAATAGTTAGGAACCATAGTGCCTTCTCCCGATGTCTGGAATGTGATGCTCCATGCAGTGTTGTCTCCGCCTGTCGCAAAGTTGGTGCCGCTGGTGTATCCCAATACGTCGCCGTTGGCATTTGTGAAGGTGTAGTTTGTACCTACAATATCCACAGTCCAGTAATATGTGTCTTCTTCATCAGCCAAAGCTTCAGGAAGCGTCTCGGCTCCTGTTTCTGAAATTGCACTTGTAAACAACACACCTGTAGGTTTGCCCGATGCTTGTGCTGTCATGGCATAGTAGTCGTTGGCGTTTCCATCAAAACGTGCTGCGAAAACAACCTTCGAGCCACTTGTCAATTGCGATAAATCGCTGACTCTTGTGTAGTCGCTCGGAATGACTGGTGGCGCAGGTTCGGTAACAGCACCTGTAACAGCCACGCTGACGACCTGTGCGCCTTCAGAAGACATTGTGATGCTCTCGGAATATGTGCCAAGCTCAAGGTTTGCCTTTAATCTAACATAAATCTTGATGTTGTTAAATGTGCTGGCACCACTGATGAGAATGTCGCTCTCAGGCGTGAAATATGTTCCGCCTACTGATGAAATCTCAAAATTCTCCGAAGGATAAACATGTGCCGCATCGACAAGGTTGCTGGCACTCATAGTGAAATACTGGATGTCAGACGGACCTTCTTCATAAACGTAGTTCAATCCGCTCAATGATGCCGGATTAGCATACAATGTAGGATAAACCGGATGTTCGTATGTGACATCGTCAGCATTTGCAACACGGAGCTGGGGCGCATTGTAGCATCCGATGACACCTATTACAGTGACAATATCACCTTCTTCAAGACCTTCCACGACTGGCATCTTGTAAATGTTCAATGTGCTCTCGCCTTGAGTGATAGGTGTGTTGTTGCTTGTGTCGATTGTGCCAACTATTGCGTCAACAATCTGTACGCGTGTCGATTGCAGCATGTTGTCACCGGCAAAGTCTGCCAAAACTTCAGCAATGGTCTTCACGGTCACAGGAAGTTCGTTGCCGTTGGAAATGATGTTGAACTCATTTGCATTGCCGCCGTTGATGCCGGTAAGCTCGATGAGGCCTTTGTAAACGGTCTTCTTGCCATAGGCCTGAACCATGTCGCCAAGTGCCAAAGCCGCAGGAACAGTGTTGTTGTTGAGATACAAGTCGATACCTGCTGTGTCATCCTGTACGTAGATGTTTCTGCCATCAATGAATGTCACAATGCCTTGCACCAATGCATATTGGTTGTCAGCCAAAACTCTGGCTTCTGCAATTGTTATAGGAAGTATGATGGTGTATGTCGATGTGCCGATTTCACTGTTGTTCATGCCTTCTTTTGCAGCAATGGCCTTGACTGTCGTTGTCTCGCTGATAGCAATGGCCTCCGCATAAACTGCGCTGTTTTCTGTAGGGTTAGTGCCGTCAGTCGTGTAGTAAATAGTCGCACCTTCAGTCGCACATGCAATCGTCACTTGCTGAGCGTTGATGTATGAACCTGCAGCCGGTGTGAATGTAGGTGTGGCAACCTTCTCGAGTTCCGTGAATGTGGCGTTTACAGTAACAGCACTTGAAGGCATGGTGAACTGCATAGTCTCCTGATTGACGTTGAATGTGCTCTGACCAAATGAGTATGTCAAAGTTGACAACTCATAACCTGTTTCTGGCGTTGCCGTCACCGTGATGGTCTCGCCAGCCTCAGCTTGACTCTTATTGACTGTAACTGTGCCGTTTTCTATGCCTTCTGCAACATTCACATCATAATATGTGTGAACCGGAGCCTCACCAAGGACAAAGATCTCAATCTGTGTGTTCTTGATGTTGTTGTGAATTGTTGTGTATGTACGCCAATCTGCATTGTTGTAAACGCCAATATAACGGCTGCATGCCACGTTCTTGAAACCATGGTAATTAGCGTTGTCAGTGATGTCCAACTCCCAAACGTTGTTGGTGTTGGTGCCGACTCTCACGCCGTTGTTGGAACTTGTTGTGTAAAGGAAGTTTACATTATCGTTAATAGGACTGATTTTGTAACCACCTTCAACTGCTGTGAAGTTCCATTGCAACTCGTCAGCAATGTTGCCGCTGATGGCATCGTTCATAATGGTAACCGCCACAGCTGATGGGGCAGAACCGGTTCCATTGGCGCTGGTCAAAGCATAGCCGCCATTAACATCAACTATCATGTAAGTGCCAGTGCTTGTAACATCAGTGTGGCTTGCCAACTTGTTGAATGTCAATGTTGGAAGCTCTATATTATATGTCGCAGATGCAATCTCGCTGTCGAGCAACCCTCCCTTCACTGCAAAGGCTTTTACAGTCGTATTCTCACTGATTTCAATAGCATCGCTGTAAACACTACTGTTTTCTGTAGGATCTGTGCCATCCAATGTGTAATAAATGGTGGCACCCTCAGTCGCACATGCTATTGTCACGCTTTGTGCTGCAGTGTAAACGCCCGCTTCCGGTGAGAATGTAGGTGTCTCAACCTGTGGAATAGGAGAGAATGTCGCGCTAATTGTAACATCTGAAGCCGGCATAACAAATTGTGGGTCGGCCATAATGTCGATTGGCTCGCTGACACCTTCGTATATGTAACTCAACTCTGTGAGCTCAAAATTCTCATTAGCTGTCGCTGTCACTGTAATTGTCTCACCTTCAAGTGCTTCTGTCTTGTTGACTTCCACCTGACCGTTTGTGACAGGACTAATATTCACAGCGTAATATGAAGGAGCAATGTATTCTTCAAAGTCGTCAGCACTGCGAGGGGCGATTTGTTTTACAGGATTGCCGCTTTGCCAATAAACAATGTAAACACCTTTAACGTTGTATTGTGTGTTACTTTCCAATGATGAAATTGGGTTCGGGCTGAGGCTGAAGTTGTTGTATGGAGTGATGGTGTTCTGCGCTCCGTCAACAAATGCTGTGCCATTATATGTCAATGTACCCAAATTGATAGGAGTACCGTAGTTTCTAACTTCAAGATTGTTGATTGTTGTGGTTAAAATCGGGACTTCTTGTCCTGGTGTCACAGTCAGATCCGATGCTTTAACGCCTGTAAGCTCCGCATAATGGTTCTGATACATTAACGCATTGCAAACAACTGTGCCATTGAGTTTGTCGCCGGCTGTAAATCCGTGACTGCTCTGGTAAATCACGAAACCATACTGTCCGTCGGTGATGATAGCCTGACTGTTTTTTACACCTGAAACATACCAGTTGTTGAATGTTACACTGGCTTGTGTGGCTGTTGTTCCTACTGTGTTGGCAAACTCCCAAAGTCCAGCAATTGATGTGATTTCTGTCAATTGCACAATGGAATATGTCGCAGTAGCCACGCTACTGTTGCTCATTCCTGACTTCGCGGCCATAGCCTTCACTGTGGTAGTCTCGCTGATGGCGATAGGAGAGGAGTAGACCGCACTTGATGTTGTCGGGTCAGTGCCGTCCAAAGTGTAATGAATTGTCGCACCTGCTGTCGTGCAACTGATAGTCACATTCTGTGCTGTGGTATATGTTCCAGCCGCCGGTGAGAACGTCGGAGTCGCTACACTCTGCTGACCGCCACTTTCTTTGTAATACTCAACCTTTGATACTGTAACCAAACCATTACTTGATCCTGATGCACAGTCAAATTCAATCTTGTAGTACAAATTCAATGCTGGTGACGTTAAAGTGACAGTTTGTACTCCTGTCGCCTTATCAAATTCACCGGCTTCATTCCACGATGTGCCATTACTACTGGTGTAAAGCTTCATGGAATTGATTTTTGCAGCTGTTAATGCATCTATGGTTAAATCAACTTTCGTTACGGCTACCGAATAAGCAGCACTTGTTGTGATTTTACCCACAGAAGCATTGTTTTTACGGCCAAACTTCACATAAGCCCAACCATTATTGTTGTTGTTTCCGTTAGCTATATCCCATGTAAATTCACCGTTGGTTGTGGACCATGTGGAAGTGTAGTTGGAAACGCTCTGCGAATTGTAGCTCGCACCGAAGAGACATGTTGAATACACCTCTTCATCTCTCGTCTGTCCCCAAACGAAATTCGTCATCACTAGCATTAAAGCCGTGATAATCAATGTAAATAGTTTTTTCATTTTGTTGATATTTTTTATTTGTTTTCCTTTTTTTTCATATAAATCCGCACAATTCCACCACACTATTCAATCCCACAAAATTACAAAAATTTCTTTATCAACCAACCCAAAAACAATAAAAAATGTTGATAACTCGCCAAAATTGCAAAGTTATCAACATTTTTAAGTTTTAAGACCATATGAAAATCAGGCCTTGAGGTATGCGAAGCATATCCAGACTGATTTTCATATGGTCTTAGAACTAAATACTACATCAATTCCACACCAAACAAAGCGAAATCATATTTTACAGGATCCTCAGCGTCAAATTCACGCAGGTGCTCTGTTAAAATCTCTACCGCCATCCTGTCGTTGCTCTTCCTGTCAAGCAATCCTAACTCTCTCGACACCCTCGCCACATGAACATCTAACGGAATCATCAAGTCCTTGGGACTCAAACGTTTCCAAACACCCAAATCCACAATGCCATCATTCCTTACCAACCATCGTAACGCCATGTGCAGCCTCTTGCATGCCGAGCCTTTCATAGGTGCCTCACAACATGGATTTGATATGTGTTTGCTCGTCACACCATTAGCCTCCGCCATCAAATTTCTGAAATTCTCAATCCCCCTCCACACATCATGCTCCTCATTATAAAACACATTCTCTAATGAACAACTGACTAACTGATTATAAATATGTTGTATCCCCTTACAATAATATTTCAAATCCCTACCAAAAAACGTCCTGTGCACACACTTTGAGTCCTCCAACTTCTCGAATCCACCCGACATAACATAGTCGTAAGGCGATTTCCCCATGATATCAAGCATCTTGTTGGCGTTGTTCAATATCATCTTCCTGTTGCCCCATGCTATCGTCGCCACCAAAAACGATACGATTTCAATATCATGAATGTCAGAATATCTGTGCGGAAACTGCACGGGATCGTCCTTGATAAACGCCTCCGTATTATTCTTCGCCACCAACTTTTCCAAATAATCTTTAATATTATTCATCTTATATGTCTTATTTGCCCTATGAGTCTCATTCGTCCTATTAAAAACGTAGAGACGTCACACTGTGGCGTCTCTACTAAAGTCTAAAGACTAATGTCTAAAGTCTTACTTTACAACAACCTTCACTGTCTGGTTGCCAGCGTTTACAAAGTAAACACCTGACTCGAGGTTGACGCTCATTTCTGTAACGTTGTTGTATGTCTTAACTAACTGACCAACAGCATTGTAGATGTTGACATCGCTTGCATTGGTGAGTGATACGTTGAATGAACCCTGTGCTGGGTTAGGATAGACGTTAATCATCTGACCGACTGTCATAGTGTTTTCCTCAACATCCATATAGTCAACGTAAATCTTTACTGCCATGTAGCAGTTGTCTGATGAATTCTCATCATCATCTTGTACAAAGGTACCTGGATATTCGTCTCTCTGATAGCAGTACCACATATAATCACCTTCTGCATCAGTGTAGATGTATGGAATCAACTGGCCATATACTGCTTCAGCAAACATTGTCATCACGTTTTCAGCAAATACTTGCTTTGGACCTTCCCATGTGAGACCGCCGTCGCTTGACATGTCGCAGAACAATCTGAAGTAGTGTATACCATTTGTACAATAAACATCAGTGCTGTTACCTGCAAGCATTGAATATACAACGAACACTTTGTCGCCATCTCTGTGCATTGATGGGAATGCTACAGTACCGTTGTTGTATGCACCATGTGAGTCACCACCAGCCTCTTGTATAGCGTTAATATCAAGCCAATAGTAGACTTCTGGTAATTCTTCGTCCCATGGATAAACTTGGAAGTTCTCATCCAAAACCTGGTACATACCGATGTGCTCAGGAACTGGGCTGTGCTCAGCATTTGACCAGTACCAGCATGAACCGTAGAGGTCGTTTGCGATGTAGTTGGTGTCCATGATGAATGGCTCGCCGTGGTTACCAATACCACCGACGCATGAGTCGTTCAATGGAAGAGTCTCGCTCCAGAATGCAACACCACCGAGACCTGGATAGTATGAACCTGAACCTGGCTCGCCTTTTGAACCATTGTATTCATAAACAATGTTGAGGTTGTCGTCAGCGTCAAACTCAGCATCAACCCAACGTGGATAGTAGAATATCTTTTCAAATGTGGTGTGGATACCTGGGTGCTGGAAGTAAACTCTCTCTGACCATGTTGCACCATTGTCTTCTGAAATAACAGCCTTGCCGTCTGTCCATGCATCGTTGATGATGAATGCTACACGGTTAGGTTTTGCAGGGTTGTAATCCATGAAGTAAGCGATGTTTGAACCGCCACCGCCCATCTCGTCTGCACTGAAAGCCTGGAGAAGCTCGCCGCTAACTGTAAAGTTACCGTTCTCATAGCGATAGTAGCGAAGTGCATCGTCAAATGGGTCTGTTGATGTGTACTGTGTAGCAATGACATGAACGATGTCGAGATTTCCACCTGAGCATTGGATTGAAGGCCAAGTTGGCTCTAAATCGTTCGGAATGGTAACCATTTCGAATTCGCGGCTGCCGTTCTTGAAGTTTTCGCAGAACCAGAGGTGGCACTCATTTGCTGAGTGTGATGCAACAACGAGACCATTCTCTTTCCAACGTGCGATTGAACCGAAACCGGTCTTGATGTCCTCAATGCGCTCCTCGGTGTACTCCCATTCGCCAACTGCAGGATCCCAAATTGCGAGACCTGTACCACGGTCTGAGAAGTTCTCCTCGGTAGCCATTGTGTAGCACATTACTGCAAAACCGTCAGGCCATACAGCAGTGAAGTTTCTCTGAGCAGCGTTTGTCTGCCAGTCATAAGTTGTGTAGGATAACTCTACCTCTTCAGGATCTATCGTCATGATGCTTCTTGTTGAAGGTGTCAAGTTCATAGATGTGACTGCTTCAGTGCCTGATACAGTCTTTTTCTGAACAGGAGTCATCTTTCTGAAGTCTGGTCTTGCGCTCTTTACCTGAGCAAAACCTGCGATAGCCATGGCCATCACGAGTGCTAATGTAAAAAATTTCTTCATACGAATAGATTTTAGTTATTAATAATTAAGTTGTTTTCTGTACATAGTACATGGCAAAAATACACATTTTTTTTAAACGGACAACAAAAAAATTAAAAAAAAATAAAAAATATTTCTTCATACCTATTAATATTAATTGTCAACTTTTAACTGAATAACTGACAAACTGAATAACTGAATAACTATTTTTTTTATTTTTGCAAAAATTTTCTAGCAATGATAACTTTAAACAACTATCCTTTTCTGAAATCGCTCAAGCCGAACCGTTTTTTCCTCCTCGCGGGTCCCTGCGTCATCGAGGATGAGGAATCGCCTTTCAAAATAGCTGAGCGTTTGGTTCAAATCACCAAAAGCCTCGATATCCCTTTCGTTTTCAAAGGTTCTTATCGCAAGGCAAACCGCTCGCGTCTCGATTCATTTCAGGGGATAGGGGATGAGAAAGCTCTCAATGTCTTGAAAAATATCTCAAAGCAGTTCAATGTGCCGGTCGTCACCGATATTCATTCTTGTGAGGAAGCAGCCATGGCAGCAGATTATGTCGATATACTGCAAATCCCGGCGTTTCTGTGCCGTCAGACTGATTTGCTTGTCGCTGCGGCTAAAACCGGTAAAATCGTGAATATCAAGAAAGGCCAGTTCCTTTCGGGAGAATCGATGCGTTTTGCGGTTGAAAAGGTGCAACAGTCTGGCAATCAAAGCGTTATGCTGACAGATAGAGGTAATTTCTTCGGTTATCAGGATCTGGTCGTCGATTATCGCAACATCTTCGACATGCAGAAAAATAACGTCCCGGTCATCATGGATGTCACACATTCTTTGCAACAGCCGAACCAGACTGGCGGCGTAACTGGCGGCAAACCGGAACTTATCGAACTTATCTCCAAAGCCGCCATAGCCGTGGGAACCGACGGACTCTTCATGGAAACACATCCGAATCCGGCCATCGCCAAATCCGACGGCGCCAACATGCTCCGCCTCGACCTCGTCGAACCACTTCTCGAGAAATTGGTAAGAATCAAAGAATCATTATAAAAGTTAATCAGTTAGTCAGTTAATCAGTTGTTCAGTTAACTGACTAACTGAACAACTTCATAAACTTCGCGCTCCCGTCTCCCCAGTTTCCCACCAAACTCTGTTCTTTAACTAGAGTTTTGAGTGTTTTCATAAACTCCTTGCGCGGTATCGGCGCTGCTCCCATTCTTTTCATGTGAGCCGTTTCCTGCTGAGCATCAATGAGCTCAATGCCGTTTCTTGTCATGAATTGGCATAGATTGTACAATGCGAACTTCGACGCATCGGTCTTGGTATGAAACATCGACTCGGCACAGAAAACCTTGCCAATCGACACCCCATAAAGTCCGCCAACAAGCTCATTGCCCTGATATACCTCCACAGAATGCGCAAATCCCATGTCGTGCAACTCGCAATAAGCTGCAATCATGTCCTCGCTGATCCACGGACTCGGCTCATCCTTGTCGTCTTCCTCCTCCAACTGGTCATCGCTGCGCGGAACGGTAGCACAAGCGCGTATAACTCCTTCAAAATCAGCGTCAAACGAACATGAGTATTTGTTCGACTCAATGGTCTTCCATAATGATTTCGTGACTTTCAGGTCTGAAGGCCTCAGCACCATCCGCGGGTCGAGCGACCACCATAATATAGGCTCACCTTCCTGATACCATGGAAATATCCCCGATGAGTAGGCGACGAGCAACCTCTCGGGCGACAAATCCCCGCCAATAGCAAGCAGCCCGTCTCTGGTTGACTGACTGACAGACGGAAAATCATAAACCTCGTCTTTGAGCATGTATATTGGCATAGCTTTACGATTTTGAGGTTAAATTTCACCACAAAGGTAAAAATAATTTTTAAATTGTGCAAATTTTTTGTGCAATTTTTTTATTTTTGCACTGCGAAAATTTCTTATGAACAGGTATTTTTTACATCTGGCATATAACGGAAAAGCCTATCACGGCTGGCAAATCCAGCCTGGCGACATCTCTGTGCAAGAGGTGCTGGAAAAATGTATCAGCCTCAAACTGAAACAGGATATTGCCGTTACAGGTTGCGGTCGCACCGACACTGGTGTCAATGCGCGTAACTTCTACGCTCATTTCGAATCAGAGCCTATCGCTGATCTGCAACAGTTTGTAAATCAATTGAATATGTTCCTGCCTGATGATATCGTGGTGTATCGCTGCTGGCATGTCGATCCCTATCTGCACGCCCGCTTCGACGCCAAGTCGCGTACCTATCATTATTACGTCACCCGTACCAAAAATCCGTTTCACACCGACGACACCTTATATATATATGGTCCCCTCGATGTCGCAAAAATGAACGAAGCAGCCAAAATTCTCTTTGAATATCAGGACTTTACGAGCTTCTCTAAGCTTCATACACAAGTGAAAACGAACAACTGCAAAATAATGGAAGCCTGCTGGTTCGAACAGAACGGCCTCCTCGTATTTCACATCAAGGCCGACCGTTTCCTGAGAAATATGGTTCGCGCCATCGTCGGCACCTTGCTCGAAGTGGGGAAGGGGAAACTCACTCTCGAAGGCTTTAGAAACATCATCGAACAAAAAGACCGTTGCTCCGCCGGCACCTCCATGCCCGCCCACGCACTCTTCCTCGAAGAAGTCACTTATTAGTTAGCAGTTGGCAGTTGGCAGTTACCAGTTAATCTAACTGCCAACTGCCAACTGCCAACTGCTAACTGCTAACTGCCAACTGCTAACTGGTAACTATTATGACAGCACCCCCTCCGCTCTTCATCTCAACAACAATTCTGTTATCTTTTATATCTTTTTTAATTATTTGATAATCTTCAGCATTACGATTTGCATTAATTCCGTCTTGATACATGATAACACTGCTTTTTGAGATGCCAAGCTTGCTTAGATCAACCTCCACAGTCCTCTGATCCCAATTAGTTATTGCCCCGATATACCAAGTGTCACCTTTTCTTCTAGCAATCACTGCATATTCGCCGAGTTTGCCGTCCAATGCCACCGTCTCGTCCCAAACTGTCGGCACTTCAGAAATGAAATCGACGCATTCCTGGTTTTGCATATATTTCGTCGGACTGTCGCACATCATGTTGAACGGCGACTCAAATATCACATACTCAGCGAGTTGTCTGCATCGTGTGCCTTGGCTCATCGGGTTAGTGTAGATGGCGCGGAAATGCGATTTTGTGGCATTGTCCATAGCTCCTTGAGTGTAGTCCAAGTTGCCGGCCACCATCCTGATGTACGGAATCATGCATTCATAGTCCACCTGATGAAGCTCGCTGTCCCATTTCGACTGCTCCAAGCCATATGCGCCCTCGAAATTCAATACGTTAGGGTAGGTGCGACTCAGTCCCGTCGGCTTGTAAGCCCCATGAAAATCAACGAACAAGTGGTATTTTGCCGCCATAGCAGCCATCCTGTAGTAGAAGTCAACAACTTTTTGGTCGTCGCGGTCCATAAAATCGACCTTGAATCCCTTGATGCCCATCTCACTGTAATGCTTGCACACATGCTCCATGTCTCTGTCGATGGCATAATATCCGGCCCAAAGCACGAGCCCGACGTTGCGTTCTTTACCGTATTCCACAAGCTCTTCAAGATTGATTTCCGGCACTACCTGAAACAAATCTGCCTGCTTGTTAACAGCCCATCCTTCATCCAAAATGACGTATTCAATGCCGTTTTTCGATGCGAAATCAATATAATATTTATATGTTTCGTTGTTGATGCCGGCCTTGAAGTCAACACCCCATATGTTCCAGTTGTTCCACCAGTCCCAAGCGACTTTGCCGGGCTGTATCCAACTCACATCCTCGACTCTTGATGGTGATGCGAGTTTGTAAACCATATCGCTGTTCATCAGTTCGGCGTCGTTTTCCGAAATCACAATCGCCCTCCACGGGAAATCCCTTTTTCCTTTGACCTTTGCGACGAAATTTTCTCTTTCATTAACAACCATCTGCAGCATGTTGTGTCCGCCTTGTTCCTCAACTTTCGGATATGTCGATTGCACCGAAATGAGACTGTTGCCATCGCCTTTTCTAAAGAAAGTTCCAGGAAAATCTTCCAAATCCGACTCCACGATGACTGCTTTTTTGCCGTCTTTCAGACATATTAATAAAGGTGTGAATGCAATTCGCTCAACGTCCATCTTCGAAATTGAATCGATGGTATATTGGCTTTCAAACGAGGTGAAAAACTGCTGCGTCAGGAAGTCGCCGTCGCCTTTTCTGGCATTCACGTATGGAATGTAAGCTAAATAATCGTTGTCAAAACAATAGTTTACGTTCTCTTTTTTCACAATAATCGGCTTCTTGAAACTCGTCGAAAAACGATATGCCACACCATCATCAAACGCCCTGAAAGTCAAAGAGTAATTGCCTTTAAAGTTGATAATCAATTCGTTATAATTATTCTTAACTTCTTTTTTCTTGTAAAAATCAGCTTGTAAAACCTCATCGACTGCGTTTGTCGCGACTTTCCCGACTGTTCCTCCAACTCCCAGGACATGTCCGTCGCCAAGCTCCATCGAAATCTCCGACCCTTTGATAATCATCGTATTACCGTGCCTTACCGAATACTTTACTTTGTTTCCTACGCTGATGTTAATTGTAATCATCCTGTCAGGCGATTTCAATTCAAACTCCCTTGTCTCCTTAATTCCCTTAATGCCATTATTGCCATTAATCATTCCAATAATCCCAAAAACAATCGTAACTAATAAAACAAGTCTCTTCATAATTCCAATCTTTAATTTTAAATATTGAATCTTTAAATTTGAAAATTCCTCACAAAATTAAGTCAAAATTCATTTCATATCAAAATATTCTTTATTTTTGTAGAAAATTTTAAAATTATTAATATGAGAAACTTACTTTTAATCAGCAATTCCACAAATTTTGGTGAGACATACTTGGCATGGGCTATGACACAGCTCGAGCAGTTTTTTGATAAGAACAAACTTGGTGCCGACAGCAAGGTGGCGTTTGTGCCATTCGCAGGAGTCTTCATTGGCGGCAACCCCTATCCGAAAAGCTATGACGCTTATACTGATAAAGTTAAGAAGGTCTTCAATGAGAAACTCGGTGTGAAAAAGTTTGTCTCTGTCCATGAAGTGGAAGATAAAGTCGGCTTGGTTAAAACTGCCGACTGCATCGTGGTCGGAGGAGGAAACACCTTCCATCTTGTGGCTGAATTGCATAAATTCGGTCTCATGGAGGCTATAGCGGAATGCGCCAACAACGGCACGCCTTATATCGGATGGAGCGCCGGCTCTAACATCGCATGCCCTACACTCTGCACAACAAACGACATGCCTATCGTGCAGCCAGCAAGCTTTAACACATTGAATCTCATTCCGTTCCAGATCAATCCTCATTATCTTGACCCGCATCCGGAAATCGATAAGATGATAAAACATGGCGGTGAGACGCGTCAGGACCGTATCAATGAATATCTCGCCGTGCGTCAGGACATGAAGGTCATAGGACTGCGCGAAGCAACAGCGATTTGGGTGGTTGGCGACAAGTATTTCCTCAAAGGCGGCAAGAAAATGATGGTGTTCCAATACGGAAAAGAACCTGTAGAGCTTGAACCAAATCAGGAAATAACAGCATATGTGCTGTAGAAATGACGATTTTTCTTGCATTGTATTGGAAAAATAATTATATTTGCAGGTTTGAAATTGATATATAATTGTCGGTGTATTGATATGTTAAGGAAGTTGTCGGTTATATTGTTGATAATCACTGCGTTTCTGTCGGTGTCGATGGCACAGAACAGAGACGCGGACAACATTCTCAATGCTCAATTCGACATACGCATCGGCGGTGTGGGTCCGAAAGGTTCCAAAATAATCGAGATGCGTATCATCGCAAACACCCTCGAAGAGGCTCATGCCTTCGCACAACGCGACGCTGTGGCGGTATGCCTGCTGCGTGGACTGCCGGCATCGACAAAGACAAGGCCCTCACCGGCAATTGTGAATGAAAGCGTGATAGAAGTTAACGAGGCTTATTTCATTGATTTTCTTAAACTTCCTAAATCAAAGAAAGTCGTAGGAAAATATGCCAGATTCGTCGCCAAATCATGGGAGAGAGATGTCAGGGAACTCGATTACGGAGTCGATGTAATTATCGACGTGCAGGTGTTGTACGATAACCTCGTGAAATATATGCAGGACCTCGGTTATGCTGACAAACCTGCGGAGACAATCGTCTCAAAGTATCTGAAACCGGTGATAATGGTCGTACCGGCCGACGTTTATTGCACAGAGATGGAGTTTGTCCAGAAATGGAAAGATGAGACAGGAAAGGTTCAGACCATCCCCGATTACAACATCTTCGGACGCGAGGACAGCCGCGATCTGCGCCTTGTTATAACCTCGCTAAACGAGATTTTTGCCTCACGCGGATTCGAGACCATCAGCCTCGAGTTTCTGCTTAAGAGCCTGTCGCTCGAAAACGACGAAAACGCCTTCATAGGCAGGGACTATGGGCTGTCTGGCACTGTCAAGGAATCTCCGCTCGACCGCATCAAACGCGCCGCCAACGTCGATTATATCGTTGACCTCGACTTCTCATTGTACGAAATAGACGATTATCGCTATGTCGCATTTAATATGCGTGCCGTTGACCCTTGCTCAAACGCCGTGGAGATAGCACATGCCTACGGCGACGGACAGCCGTCAAGAGTAGCCACAATAAACACCCTTCTCGAAGAAGCGGTGATTAATTACGTTGACGATTTTTGCGACAAAATACAGAACCATTACAAGAAAATGGAAACAAATGGACATCGTGTCACAGTGAAAGTCAAACGGACCGACAACTCTAAATACGATTTCCAACGGTCGAAATTCATGTTTGACGGCAAGATGACAAAGCTGTGCGATATCGTCTATTACTGGCTTCAGGACAATACCATCGACAACAACCCGACACGTAATATCACACCTAATGTATTGACATTCAATCAGGTGATGATACCGATGATAATGACAAACCGTCAAGGTGCCGTGCGACGACTCGACTCAAACGAATTTGTGACACAACTTCAGGAATATCTCCTCGACAACTATGGTATTGAAAGCACAATCTATATGAGAGGTCCCGGAGAAGCTTGGCTGATATTGTAAATGATTGATAAAAAATGAGTTATATGAAAAAAATATTACTTCCTCTCGTATTTGCAATTGTGATGATTCTGACATCGTCATGCGCTGCCATACATCAGAAAATAAAATATTCGAGCAAAGATATAGAAATAAGCAACCCCTGCGAAGGCGAGGAGATTGATTTCAAGATTATCTCACTGATTGGCGACAAGGAGGAACAGACAATGGTGCTCAATTGCCGTTTCATTAACCGCAATGTGAACAAAGATATCCAAGTTGGCAAGAATTTTGTTTGCTACGACATAGAAGGTGTATCACATAGCGGCAACAGAACCAAGGAATACAAAGCTTTGACAGACAAAAAAGTGGATTTCTCAATAGAAATCCCAGGCAAGGCAGTGCCGAGAAAAGTGAAAAAACTCGCAGTCATATCATTCGACATCGACGACTGCCATATCGAAATGAGAAATGTCCCTATTATGTGGAAAAAAATAGAAAAATAATAATTTAAAAATCATTGAATATGAAGAAGTTACTCTATTTTATTATCGCAGTTATGTTTCTTTCGGCCATGCCGGAATTTACTTGCGCTCAGTCAAACGACCCATTTGAACAGGAAACTCTGAAAGCAAGAGGTACCACTACAAAAAGAGAAAAGAAGATTAAACGTAAAAAAGAGGATGAAACGGTTGTGACACCTGCAACAAAGACAGAAAAACCAGTGGTCGCTAATGAAAAAACAGTGACTGAAAATGAAATGTCTATCTCAAATTCATGCGACGAATGGCTTGACTTGGAGTTCATTTCTTTAATCGGCAGCAGAGCAAACCAGACAGTAAAGCTGACGCTCAAGATGACCAACCACAGCACAAATAAGGAAATCCGTGTCGGAGGCAATTTCCTGGCTTATGACTGCGACGGAGAAGAGCATGCAAGAAGCTATTACACTGAAACCTATAAGACATTGACGGATATTCCTGTCAAGTTTTTCCTCGATGTGCCTGGAAAAGTAAACCCGTCAACAACCAAGGTCATGCCAGTGATTAGTTTCAACGTCGGAGACTGCCGCATCGAGATGCGCAATGTACCGATTAATTGGAAATAATGGCTATTTCAAATATCTTTGTGTAATATTAATATTGTGATTATGAGAGTTTTTGCAAAAAGATTGGTCCAAGTGCTTGCATTGTTGCTTCTGACTAACAGCGCTTTCGCACAGAAAAACAACGAGAAACGTTCTATCCTCGACCAGCAATATGAAGTACAGTACATCGGAGTTGGGCAGGATGGAACTAAAGTGTTTACAGTGAAAACCACAGCTAAAGATGCTACTGAAGGTGTCGAGATGGCTAAACGCGACGCTGTGGCGGCCTGCCTCTTCCGTGGAATAACAGCTTCGGAACAGACAAAAGCTACACCTGCTATCGTGACATATGCAGTAGCAGAGGAAAATATAGCGTTTTTCGAGAACTTTCTCGCATTGCCGACAAAAAAAGCACCTGGCGGACAGTATCATCGCTTTATAAATAAAACCGGACAGGCAAAATCAGTGAAAAACGGCAAAGTCTTTGAGGTCTCCGTCGATGTACAAGTGCTTTACGACGAGCTTCTGAAATATATGCAGGACAAAGGTTATGCACAGGATATTAAAAACACCAACGCCGGAAAATACGCTAAACCGATCCTTATGGTCGTCCCGTCAGATGTTTATTGCACCGAAATGGGATATGTCCAAAAATGGAAAGACGAAAATGGCGTAAGTCACACAGTGTCTGATTATAACGTGTTCAACAGAGAAGACAGCCGCGACCTCCGCCTTGTTATTTCTTCACTGAATGAGATATTCAACAAGAGAGGATTCGAAGTGCAAAGCCTTGAATACCTGCTCAAAAGCATGAATCAGGAAGATCAGGAGAACAAATTTATCGGCAACGACTATGGCCTCGACGGCTCAATAGCTGAGTCACCAACAGACCGTATCAAACGTACTGCTAATGTCGATTTTATCGTTGACCTTGATTTTGAAATCATGGAAGTGGGAACACAACGCTACGTGACATTCAATATGAAAGCCGTTGATGTCAGCGCAAACGCACGAGAGATTTCTCACGCACATGGTGACGGTAAACCATCTAACTCAGCATCAATCAATACTTTACTTGAAGAAGCAGTCCTTAATCATATGGACGGTTTCTGCAAGAAACTCCAAGACGAATATGAAAAAATGTCGAGAAACGGTCGCCAGATTACTGTTAAAATCAAGAGAACAGACAATTCTGACTACGATTTGCTGAAAACCACTTTCGTGTTTGAAGGAGAACAGACGACACTCGGCGACATCATCTACTACTGGCTGCAGGACAATACTGTTGACAACAATCCTACAAGAAGCATCACTCCTAATGTTATCACATTCAACCAGGTGATGATTCCTTTGACAAAAACTGGCCGTCGCGGTGCTGTGCAACGCCTTGATACTCAAGAATATCTGCAAGGATTACAGACATATCTGAGAAATACATACGACGTCGATGGTACAATTTATATGCGTGGACCAAGTGAGGTCTGGTTGGTTTTATAATAAAAATTGAACGACATGAAAAATATTAAGTTTTTACTCGCAGCATTGCTGCTAATCATCTCAGGCTCAATGCTTAAGGCACAAGAAGAAATGTCATTCGAGGAAATGATACCTGTCAGAGTGATGATGCCTGTGAATAATGACATTAAAGGCGACGCCCTTACAGTGTTGTATAACCGTCTGAACCAGGCAGTCACACTCAATGGACTTGGCTCGACAACCAACGACAGCCGTTTCCTTATCGTATCGTCAGTGACAGTGCTGTCAAAAACAGTCACAACATCTATTCCTCCACAACATATGGCGGAAGTGGAAGTGGCTCTCTATTTTGTCGATAATGTCAACAAAGTGATTATGGCTCAAGAGATTATCAATAAAAACGGTATGGCCGACAATGATGTCGCAGCAGTGGCAAAAGCTGTGAAATCTATTCAAGCCCGCGACCATAAGTTGAAAAAACTTATCACTATGGGCAAGTCAAAGGCTATTGAGTATTACAAAGCGCTGGGCGGCGTGGATGCAGCCGACGAAACTGCGACAGATACCGATGCTTCATGGGTTTTTGAAAAATAAAATTTGGTCATTATGAAAAGATTATTATTGATAGTTTTAATGGCCTTGATACTCCCGTCATGTTCCATCGCTCAAAAACAAGGATTCAAGTTCGCGGAGAAAAGCGGACAGAAACCTGAATGGGTGGGAAAAGCCAGTATGCCAGGCTATATTATCGTTCACGTTGACGACAAAGCAACTCTTGAAGAAGCAACAGCCGAAGCAATGACGAAAGTCCGTGTGTCAATGGCGTCTACAATAGCTACATTCGTGGTCAACAATACCGACTTGCATAAAGAGACGAATATTAAAAACGGCATCGCAGTGACTGAAACAGAGTTTGAGAGCACAACAAAAGCAAGAGTAGCGAAAATGCCAGCCATTAAAGGGGTTAGTATTTCTAAGGCTGATACTTATTATGAAGTATTCAAAAACAAAAAAAGCGGCGAAAAGTATTATCAATTATATGTGAAGTATCCGTTCACTCAGGCTGAAATAGATGAGATGACTGCCATTTATGAGAAACAGGAGGAAGATATCAATAATAGGATATATGAACTGGATATGAAGCTTAACGAAATTGAAACTGTCGAGCAAATCGCCAGCTCAATTGTCGCACTCAGCTCACTGAAAGAGGAACTGGATGAAATTGACGCCAGAGTGAAAAGAATCGACGGTATTATAAAATTGTATAATGCAATATATGGTAACATCTCTATTGATATCGTGGAAAACAATCCAGGCAAGATAGTTTTTAATCTTGTATATGACGGGAAAAAACTCAAGACATCACAAATGCCTAAAATGAGTTCGAATTGCGCCTATGATATAGTGGCGAAGAATGTTGGCGACAAAGTCGTTGTCACATACAATTCCGAGTATTGTTATGCTCAAGACGACAACCGTATTGACTTGAAATACAATTTTGGGACAAAAAACGTTAAAAAAACGGTTTATTTTAAATTGAGATAATGAAATATCAAGGTCTTAACTTCAAACAAGTGGAAGAAAGCCGTGCAAAACACGGCTTTAATATTCTTACTCCTCCCAAAAAAGAGTCGGT
The DNA here is from genome assembly GCA_905233445.1 of uncultured Bacteroidales bacterium. Lineage (GTDB taxonomy): Bacteria > Bacteroidota > Bacteroidia > Bacteroidales > F082 > Limimorpha. The sequence continues at coordinate 25,219 of CAJOEP010000010.1, forward strand.
TTTTCATCAGTTTTTGGGCAAGTTTAAGGATCCTATAATACAGATTCTTCTGATAGCCCTCGCACTCTCCATCGGAGTGTCTGTCTATCAATATTTTACAACCGATGAGGGGGCGCATGTCTTGTTTGAGCCACTTGGTATTTTTGCTGCAATAATGTTGGCTACATGCGTCGGATTTGTGTTCGAACTCAACGCCAACAAAAAATTCGACATCCTTAATCAGGTAAATGACGATGAATCGGTGAAAGTCATCCGCGACGGCAATGTCACTCTTGTCGAACGCCGTAACATAGTTGTAGGCGACATCGTCATCATTGAACCTGGCGATGAGGTGCCTGCCGATGGTGTCCTGCTCGATGCTTTCTCTCTGCAAGTTAACGAATCGGACCTCACAGGCGAACCGATGGCGAGGAAGACCATAGAGGAAAAAGATTTTAAAGAAGATGCCACATATCCATCAAATTGGGTGATGCGTGGTAGTAAAGTTATTGATGGTCATGGTGTTATGCAAGTCGAAAGAGTGGGCGACGCCACCGAATGGGGCAAGGTTTACAAAGGCTCACAAATCGATAATAACATAAAAACACCTCTTAACATACAGCTCGACAAACTCGGAAAGGTGATTTGCATCGCGAGTTACATCGTCGCCGCAATAATTGTTGTGACACGATTGGTGATGTATTTCGTTATTGACGATAGCATCAGCGATGGAGTGGAATGGATGCGTTTTGCCCATTATGTGCTTAATACACTGATGATTGCTGTCACACTTATCGTGGTGGCAGTACCGGAAGGTCTTCCAATGAGCGTCACCTTGAGCCTTGCACTTAGTATGCGTAGAATGCTGATTGCCAATAACTTGGTGCGAAGAATGCACGCCTGTGAGACAATGGGAGCTGCAACAGTGATTTGCACCGATAAAACAGGCACCCTGACACAAAATCAAATGAGTGTCAATGACGTTTTAACTTATTGTAAATCAACAGATATCTTGAAAGAATGTATATCTGTAAACACTACGGCATTCCTCGACTATACAAATAAGGAAAAAGTTAAGGCGATAGGCAATCCTACTGAGGGCGCGCTTCTGCTATGGCTTTATAATCAAGGAGTTAACTACTTCGATTATAGGGAAGACATGAAATTGTTATATCAGGTGCCATTTTCCACTAAATATAAGTTTATGGCAACCATCGTTGACTCTAAAACGTTTGGTAAGCCGATGTTTTATGTTAAAGGTGCACCTGAGATAATTCTTGCGCACTGCAATAAAATAATCACCGACGATGGCATTGTTGATATTGAGCCATATCGTAAAACTATTGAGAACAAATTCCTTGAATACAACGGAAGGGCGATGAGAACATTGGCGTTGGCATATAAGGAAGCCGATGTCAACGAGCAGTCATTCGATAAAAAGACCGATAATTTGGTTGCCGAAAACCTTATTTTCGCTGCTGCTGTTGCTATAGCCGACCCGATCCGTCCCGATGTGGCTGATGCTGTCGCCAGTTGCATGAAAGCTGGCATCGACGTTAAGATTGTGACAGGCGATACTCCAGGAACAGCAATAGAAATCGGACGTCAGCTCGGTTTGTGGAAGGATACCGATCAGAAGGATTTCAACCACATCTCAGGTAAAGATTTTGAAGCTTTGTCGGATGAAGAGGCCCGACGCCGTATCCCGATGCTTAAGATTATGTCACGAGCACGCCCGATGGATAAGGAACGACTGGTACGTCTGCAGCAGATGTACGGCGAAGTGGTGGCTGTCACAGGCGACGGCACCAACGACGCACCGGCACTAAAAGCTGCACAAGTCGGTCTTTCTATGGGCGATGGCACAACAGTGGCCAAGGAAGCCTCAGATATAACGATTTTGGATAATTCATTCAGAAGCATCTGCCGCGCAGTGATGTGGGGACGTTCGCTTTACCTGAATATCCAGCGTTTTGTGCTGTTCCAAATGACAATCAACGTGGCGGCATGTCTAGTGGTGATGCTCGGCGCATTGCTAGGCACCGACGCGGTACTCACCGTAACACAAATGCTGTGGGTCAATCTTATTATGGATACATTCGCGGCTCTTGCATTGGCATCATTGCCACCATCAGAAAGCGTGATGAACGAAAAACCGCGATCAAAAGACGCGCATATTCTCACAAAACCAATGGTGCAGTCGATACTTTCGATAGGAATAATATTCGTGATAGTTTTGCTGGGCTTTATCCAATATTTCAAGCATGTGGAAGTTAACACCTTGATGGATTTCTCTTTTAAAGATTATCTTGCTAACTTCTTCAATTTCAATATTGTAAATGCCGAAAACTATTCCACCTATGAGCATTCACTGACATTTACAATCTTTGTGTTCCTTCAATTCTGGAACCTGTTCAACGCAAAGGCATTCCATACCGGAAAATCTGGATTCCGCAATCCGACCAGGTCATTCGGAGGTTTTGAACTGGCTTTGGTAATAATTTTGCTCGGACAATTCTTGATAATCACCCATGGTGGTGAAATGTTTAATGTGGAACCACTGAAATGGCAGGACTGGCTAATCTGCATCATAGGAACCAGTCCGGTGATAATAATTGGCGAGATTATTAGGTTTCTTAAAAAAGAGAAAGTATGAGAATATTGGTTTTAAACGGGCCTAATCTGAATCTAATCGGAGAAAGAGAGCCGGAAATATATGGTAATCAATCACTTGATGATTATATATCAGAGATGAAACAGCGATTCCCAAGTTGCGAAATAGATTCGTTTCAGTCGAATCACGAGGGTGTTTTGATTGACAAACTGCAGGAGGCTATGGACAAATATGACGGTGTTGTCATGAATCCCGGAGGCTATGCGCATACTTCAATTGCGTTGGCCGACACAATCAGGGCAATAAATATTCCTGTTGTTGAGGTTCATATCTCGAATATTTACGAAAGGGAAGCGTTCAGGCATCATTCATATACTGCGGAAGCCGCTGTTAAATCCATCGTCGGACACGGTCTTGAAGGCTACGCCGAAGCCATAAACTACCTAATCGCCAAATAAGATTTTTAAGAAAAATCCTGTTCATTAAGCTCGGTGTAAAGCTTTTTCTTTTCCAAGAAATGCTTAAACACGATGTTTTTCTGATAAACTTGTGAAACGTGCTTGTGAGTAAGTGCGTTTCTCTTTTTTCTCAGTGCCGGCAGATGCCTGTAAAAGCTGAAATGCGCCCTGATCACGGCCCATAAGTCGGCAAAACTGCCGTCGAACAGAAATTTAAATCCTGCAATCCAATCAAGCAGTATTCTGTAGGTAATAATGCCGAAAACAGAACCTTGGGGGAGATTTTTCATCAGCAATGACAGGTTGTTTCGGAAATTGAGATAAGTTTTTCTCGCCGAGCTTTTGGGCAGTGTGCCGCCTCCGATGTGATAAACCTTTGATTGAGGACAGTACATCACTTTATAGTCCATATTTTTCACGCGCCAACAGAAGTCGATTTCCTCCATGTGTGCGAAGAAACTGTCGTCCAATCCACCAAATTTGTGATAGACGTCGCTGCGCACGAACATACAAGCTCCTGTAGCCCAAAAAACCTCTTTTATGTCGTCGTATTGGCCATTGTCGGTCTCCAATTCCTGAAAAACCCTGCCACGACAGAAAGGATAGCCGTATTTGTCGATGAAACCGCCGCCGGCACCGGCATATTCGAACTTCGTCTTGTCGTGATATGACAGTATTTTGGGCTGACAAGCCGCAATGCTTTCGTCGCTGTCCATCAGTTCGACAATTGGCTCAATCCAATGTGGTGTGACCTCAATGTCGGAGTTTAAAAGGCAGTAGTATTTCGCTTCAACCTGACGCAAGGCTTTGTTGTAGCCAGTGGAGAATCCGCCGTTGTCATCATTGATAATCAATCGGATATCAGGAAAGGCCTGTTTCATGAAAGCGACGGAATCATCGGTGGAGGCGTTGTCGGCAACCACAATATCTGCCACATCAGAGCTATGCTCGATGACGGTCGGAAGGAACTTCTCGAGGAACTTCTTTCCGTTGTAATTCAATATGACTACCGCAACTTTTTTCATGACTGCAAAAATATGAAAAAATATAATACAAAATGATAAGGGACCTGATTTTAATCAAGCCCCATTATCGAAACAAAGTATGTGTGGTATGTGGTATGTTTAAATTACTATCGTGGGTTATCGTAGTAGTCGCGGGCGCGGTCGCCATATGAGTTGGGGTTAACAACCTCGTCAACTCCGTAATCATTGTAGGTGCCGTAGGTGCGCTGGTATATTTCATTGGTCCACCTGAAGTTGTTGATTTCACCGATAGCGTCAGAGTGGATGAGCTTGAAGTCGTTGGTGACGATGTCGCGTGTCATGAACACGAACTTCTTGTTGCGCTGGCTTCCGAGTGCATAGTAATGCCAAATCTCGTAAGGGAATGCGCCTGGTTCGTTGTAGCTCTGAACGATTCTGTCAGGAGCTCCGTATTTGAGGAACACAATGCCTCTGTCGGTGGCGTATCCTTTGCTTGTGATAGATTTGAATGATGCGTTAACTCTAAGAACCTGAGCGTAATAGTCAAGCCAAGCCTGTCTCGGGTCGATTTTGTTTCTGCTTGACCAGAATGTGTAGAAATACTGCTGCATGGTCTTGATATCGTCGGTTCTTATAAGTTCTTCAGCATAGTCTTTCTCAACCAAAGTCGAGATTGGTGACAATGTCCTTATATATTCGCGGATTGTGTCCAGATTGTTGATTTGTCCGCTGAAAACCTCGTCGGTGTTGATGGATGCCATCAGAGAGTTGTCAATCTGATATGATGAATTGCTTCTTTGGAAGAAATAGCGGTTCAATCCGATAATCTCATTGTTCCTGTCGCGAGCCTCAAGCACGAGGTAATAGTTTCCAGAAGGCAGGTTGGTGATGTCCATGCTGCTGATAACCACATCTATGTCCTTGGCGTTCATTCTCTTAGTGAAGAAATAGTTGTTTAACTTCGCATTGTTTTCAAAAGCGCAGATATATGTGTTGAGCAGATATTTTTCTCCTTCACCCAGGTGTTTTTTGGCGTTGTAAATCTCAGCGTAGAACGAGAATTTGTTGATGGTCTCAGGGTAATACGGCATTATCATAGGGATGATGTCGTAGCCGTTTTTGGTGTTGTTGCCGTCAGTTTGGGCTTTTGAGAAACTCTCCAGACCGATTATGCTTGAGAAACAGAACTTCTCAGGAAAATCGACAAGCAATTGGTCCTCAACCTTGAAAGGTTTCTCGGCTTTGTTATTCTCGTCTTCCAGTATCACCTCTAATGTATATGAGCCGTTGTCGAGGCTATAACGTTGCACATCCATAAAGAAACCATTGATGCCTGTGGTGTCAGCTACAGAAGGACTTGATAATGAATACTTTCCGAAGTTTTTCACCGACTCGCCCTGTTTGAACATGATTGTAACATTGACGGTGGCGTTGTATTGTCCGGCGTCATTTTTTGTATAAACCAGACTGCCTTTGTCAAAAGTGATGTATGTCTCAACGTATGGAGTGGCCTCGTCACCAACCATATTAAAGGTGGCGTACGATATATATGAATTCAGGTTTTTTTTCTGTTGGGCGTTGACCGTAATACCAAACATGACCAAGGGGCAGATGATAAAAAATCTCTTCATGATGCACTTAAATTTGTTTCGAGTGCAAAATTACAACCATAGAAAAATTTTGTCAAGGTTTTTAGCCCTGTTTTTTATGGAAAAATATGGAAGGAATCCTTGTAACTAGATGAAAAACAGATAATTACGACACTTCAATTTTAGTACTTAAACGTGCTTAAAAAGCCATGTATAAAATGATTCATCTCGAGTTGTGTCTTGAAAATATTCTCCAAACGATTGCCTCTTTTGTTTGTTGAGCTGTAAGTTTGTTTTAGCAAAACGGCAATTTCGAGGTCGGAGAAGCCCATGAAGCTTAGTATGATAAACCTGAAATCGGCAGGCGTTAAATCGGGATAAGCAACTGATAATGAGTGTGTTAAGTTTGGAAATGACTCGTTGAATGTTGTTGTGAGAGTTATCAGTTTGTTCCTTGTGAGTGCAAGTCGCGGATATTCGCCAACCGTTTTAATCAGAATCTCTTTGCCTTCGAGCGAAGACTTTATGTCCTTGTATATCTTGGTGTTAACGAATATGTTATAGCTTTCTTCAAATGTGCGTTTCGAGGTGATGACATCTGTTTTTGGCAATGTGACGTTGTCGAGCTTGTGTTTTTGCGTATTTTTATAAAAGGCTATGATACCTATTATTAATAATACGATGATAATCACAAGAATCCAGATCAAACCTTTGTAACTGTTTGATTTTGTGGAGCTTTCAGGGTTATTGGCGATAACGAAGCTTTCGTAAATAGATTCGAGTTCCATCTTCACGGGAGTGAGTCTCGCCTCGGCTGACTGTGCTTTTGCCTGATATTGGGCATAATAAAGTTCCTTGTCGTGGTCGTTTAACGAGAAGTAAACGCTGGCAAGCATTTCCGAGGCCTCTACTTTCATTTTTGCGTCGCCTTCGTCGAAACATTTGAGCAAATAGGGCAGGGCTTCGTCAAATTTGTTGTTGTAATAAAAATGACATGCTGTAAAATATTTATACTCAATTGTTTGCGGCGATTTTGTCCATATTCTTCCATATAGGGAATCTGCTGTTTTTGTGTCAAAAATGTCATAAAAAGCGATTCCTTTCTTGATTTGGATGAGGTTGTATTGTTCTTCGGTGAGATTTTTTTTGTCCTCTGCGATTTCATAGTTGAGCAGAGCTATATTTGAAATATGGTTGTGCTGATATAGGTCGCCAATTTTCAACAATATGTCAATCACTTCTTGCTGGCGGGTGGCGTTTTCGAATTGTTGGAGGGCTTCGTCGTAGAAGTAAGATGCCGGCTTCAGGCTGTTGACGTCGGAATAGATGTTGCCGATGTTATCGAGTATCTGTCCCAGATAGTGATAATCGTCGTTGTCGGCTGTTTTTTTAATTACGATATAGCTTTTTTGGGTGTTATAAGATTCGATTAATGCCGTTGCGGAACTTATATAGCTATCGTTTTTGAGGTCGTTGAGGCCTTTTTGGAAGAATATTTGTGATTTTTTTTCCAGAAAAACGGGGTTGTTGGCGTAATTTTCGGAGCAGCTGTCGGCTAATTTCGCCAGATTTTGGATATATTCGTCGGAGTTTTCATAGCTGTTTTTATATTCCAATATCTCTGACGGGACGGACTTGTTGTGACATGCGCAAAGATATAATGCTGTGATTAGCAATATGATAAGGGCAATATGTCGTTCAAATATCTTCATAATCGGTTACAAAGGTATGGAAAATTTCCGAAAAAAATAAAAATTTTTGAAAAAAATGTTGTGGCATTGAAAACTTTTGTATTTTTGCAGCGGAGATATGGCAGAGCGGTCGATCGCGGCGGTCTTGAAAACCGTTATACAGAAATGTATCGGGGGTTCGAACTAATATAAAAAGGTTGGGGAGAGATGCCAGAGTGGTCGAATGGGGCGGTCTCGAAAACCGTTGAACGCTTTCGCGTTCCAAGGGTTCGAATCCCTTTCTCTCCGCTGGACGATGCCATCAGACACGATGGCATTTTTTTTGACAGGATATACAAGATTAGGATAGAATTATTGTGGCTAGTTGACATTTTTTTTTGTAATTCTTGATTTTTTCAGAAAAATGTTGTATTTTTGCGAAATTGAAATATAGGAGAAATAAATAATGACAACAAAAATGATTCAATATGATGGTCGAAGTACTGCATTAAAACAGGTGCTTGAATTATTTACCACGTTGGGAGGGCGGATACTTGACAAAGAAGAAAGCCCTTACGATCCTGAATTCATAAAAAAGATTCGAAAAGGGGAGAAAAGTGAGAAACACGAAGTGGATATTGATAAAATTTGGGAATAATGAGCTACAAAATCAATTTTTATGAAACAGCCGATGAAGACCTTGTCAGATGGAAGAAAAGTGGTCAAAAAATTATAATGGATAGGATAACAAGATTATTGAAAGATGTTGTTGAACATCCATATTATGGCATCGGAAAGCCTGAATCTCTCCGATATGAACTGACGGGGAAATGGAGCCGTAGAATCAATGATGAGAATCGCATTGTATATGAAGTTGACGAAGTTAACAATGAAGTTAATGTAATTTCACTGTTTGGGCATTATTAGAAATAAGAATTAGTACAAATAGTCTTAGACGTATTTTATTAGGTGTATTATATCATATCAAATTATGATAGTTATAAAAAAATATTTCATATTTTGAACATTTTTTGTATATTTGCAAGTTCAATACGTTGGATGAAAATTTTAAAAAATGAAAAAAATATTAGTTTTTACGGTTCTGATGATGCTTTCGGCGTTCATGACGGCGCAGAACGTTAAGAAAGTGGCGGTGATGGAGGTGAAGGCCGATAAAAGCGTGAGCAGTATGCAGGCTTTGATGATTAGAGGGTCGCTCGAGACTGCAGTCGGAAATACAGAAGGATATGATGTTTATGACCGCACAAACTTTGAAACTATTATGCAGGAGCTGAACTTCCAGCGTTCGGGTGCCGTCAACGATAATGAAATAAAACGGTTGGGAGAGATGGCCGGAGTGCAGTATATAGTTGTGCCGGAAGCAATTGCCGAAGAAGGAAATATTTATATCCTCGTAAAAATGCTCGACGTTGAAACCGGAAAATATGGTGGAGTAAGAGAGAAGTTTTGCAAAGCGTCGTCGCAAGAGATACATAAGGCCTGTGCCGAATTGGGAAAAGAGCTTTTCGTAAGCACCACACCGGTGAAAAAGACAGTAGTAGCTGCGATTCCAGAAAAAACAACCACGACAAAAACGACAGAACCTAAAAAAACAGTTGATCCGGTGGCACCAAAAACACCAGTCAATCCAGTTGCGCCTAAAAAAACCATTACAACACAGAAAATCGGAGAATTTACGGTTGCCGATGGTAAAAAAGTGAAGTTTGCCAAAGGAAACCTGCAATATCAAGCTTCTACAAACACCTGGCGTTTTGCTGAACACCAATGGGATATGGTCGGTGTGGATAATAAAAACATATCAAAAAAATACAACGGCTGGATAGATTTGTTCGGGTGGGGTACAGGCGACAAGCCTATAAAAACATCGAAGAATAAGAAGGACTATAGTGTTTTCAATGATTGGGGAAATAATACTATTTCCAATGGAGGGGCTGCCAAATGGCGTACCATGACTTCGGCTGAATGGAATTATGTTTTCAATAAAAGAAATACGACTTCGGGTGTCAGATATGCAAAGGCTATTGTTAATGATGTTAACGGGATGATTTTGCTGCCTGATAATTGGGATGGCTCGAAATACGCCTTGGCCGATGTCAATATGGCGAATTCCATTTATAAAAGCAATGTGATATTGAAACAGGATTGGGAAGAGTTGTTTGAGACTGCAGGGGCGGTGTTTCTGCCAGCTGCCGGCAACCGAGGCTATCGTGATGAGAATTTTCCTGAAGCAGTTGGAGCTTCTGGCTACTATTGGTCGTCTACATTGTCGTATACAAATCCTTTGTGTTTTGAATTTGGATATTATTTCAGACTTCCTTCATTCTGGAGCGGTATAGAACACTATGGTATGTCGGTTCGCCTCGTTTATGACGTAAAATAATACATCTGTCAAAATGTCATTATACCATGTCAAAATGGCATAAATCCTCCTTTGGTACACATTTTGTATATTTCATTGTCGAAAGCCGACGCGAAAGCGGAGGCGGAAAAAACGATATGAAGACAATGAAAAACAAACAAAATGTTTAACAAATTATAGGAGGTATAAATTATGTTACCAGTATTTAAAAACAGTTGGTTCCCAACAGTATTTGACGAATTCTTCGACAGTGATTTAATGCCTCGTGCCAACACAACAGCACCGGCAGTGAACGTGAAAGAGGACGAAAAGGCCTACACAATGGAGCTTGCAGCCCCTGGCATCAGAAAAGAGTTTTGCCGTGTGAACATCAACGAGGACGGTAATTTGAACATCGCCATCGAAAACAAGACAGAACATAAGGATGAAGATCACAAACATCACTATCTGCGCCGCGAGTTCTCGTACACAAACTACGAACAAAACTACACATTGCCAGAGGATGTGGACAAAGACAACATCTCAGCCAAGGTAGAACACGGCATCCTGACCGTTGTTTTGCCGAAGAAATCAAAGAAAGAGATGAAGATTTCTAAGAACATCGACGTTCTATAAGTTTGAAGTGTGGAGTTTGAAGTTAAGAGTTGAGATTTTTCTCAACTCTTTTTTTTAATTTTTAACTAAAAACTTCAAACTCCAAACTCCAAACTAAAAAAATTATTACTTTTGCGGAAAATTTGAAAACGATGTTGGAACATTTGTATAGTATTCTGCAACAAACACTTACGATCACGGCTTTCGTCATCGGAATGATGATGATTATCGAGTTCATTAACGTGAAGACCGACGGTTTGTGGTCGAAGAGGCTGCAGGCGTCGCCTTGGATGCAGATTTTGATTGGCGCGCTGATGGGGGTAATCCCAGGTTGTTTGGGTACTTACACCATAGTGTCGCTGTATATCCACCGTGTGGTGAATTTTCCGGCCCTGATGGCTGCATTGATTGCCACAGCCGGCGACGAGGCGTTTTTCATGTTCTCGATGTTTCCTGGTAACGCACTGAAAATCACCTTGATAATGTTTGTGGCGGCAATGGTCGTGGGTGCCATTCTCCAGCTGACAATGAAAGACAAATTCATCGGATTGTCGGAGAAGTCGTTCCCGTTGCACGACGAGCCGGAATGCCATCACCATCATCATGAGCACACTGTGAGAAACAATTTTAAAAACATCACTTTTGTTCGTGCGTTGCTTATCGCGATGTGTGTCTTGGTGTTGGGTCTGATTTTGAGCGGTGTCATCGATGAAGGCCACGAGCACGGTCACGAACATGGCGGCGACGAGGATTGGATCCGCTACTCGTTGATAGCGATGTTTTCGGTGATTCTGGTCATTGTGGCGGTGGCTAAGGAGCATTTCTTACAGGAGCATCTCTGGGAGCACGTCATCAAAGTGCATCTGCCTAAGATTTTCCTGTGGAGCTTCGGCGTGATTATGGTCATCATGGTTCTTGAGCATTATATTGACATTCGCGAACTTGTGAATGCAAATCCGTACATCGTGCTTTTGATTGCTATTCTTGTTGGCATCATTCCGCAGTCGGGACCGCATCTGGTTTTTGTGCTTTTGTTTGCCAACGGGACACTGCCATTCAGCATTCTGCTCGCAAATTCAATAGTTCAGGACGGACATGGGGCGTTGCCGCTGCTTGCCGAGTCGCGCAAGGCTTTCCTGCTCTCAAAAGGAATAAAAATCGCAATGGGAATTATTGTTGGTATGGGAGGATTGATGATTGGCTTTTAAAAAATAAAGACTATGACTAAAAACGACTGCTTTTTCTTTGGAAAAATTACTAAAACCCACGGTTTGAAAGGTGAAGTCACCATTAAAATCGATGTTGCGAATCCGGAGGATTTTACAGAATTGAGATATCTTTTGGTTGAAGAGAAGGCTGGATTGATTCCTTATTTTGTTGAAAATCAAAAGATTAGTGGTGACAAAATGTTTGTTCAGCTTCAAGATGTGAAGAAAGTGGAGCAGGCTGTGGCTTTCATCGGCAAGGCGGTCTTTTTGCCAAATGAAATGATGCCTGAACTTGAAGAGGATGAGTTTTATTACAGTGAGATTGTCGGATTCAGGCTTATTGATGCCGAAAAAGGTGAAATAGGTCAGATATCAGATGTTTTGGAATACCCTACGCAGGCTGTCATACAGGTTATGAAAGACGGGAAGGAAATTCTGATTCCGATTCATGACGACATCATCGAAAAAGTGGATAAAAAAGCTAAGGCATTGAATATCAAGGCTCCTGAAGGCTTGATTGATATGTATCTGAATATGTAGAAATGGATTGCCGCCCGTTTTTTTTCAAGAGATTCGGTCTTTTTCACCATCGCTCGACCATGAAAATCGGGACGGATGCTATTTTACTTGCCCGCTGGGTGGAAGTTTCGGAAAATGACGAAGTTCTTGATATCGGCACTGGTTGCGGTTTGATTCCTCTGATGCTTGCGCAAAAAGGCATAAAAAACGCCGATGCGGTAGAAATTGACCGGGATTCATACGAGGAAGCGACGCAAAATTTCAATAATTCGGCGTGGAAATCACATCTTTTTGCTGTTAACGACGATATCAAACACTATGCCATTACGTGTGGGAAAAAATATGATTTGATAGTGTCGAATCCGCCGTTTTTCTTTGGCGACAATATCCCGGAAAAGGCGAAAAAAGGATTGGCAAGACATACTAACACATTGAGTTATAATGATTTGCTTATTTCAGTTAAGAAATTGTTAAAGCCGGAAGGGAGATTCGCGTTGGTGTTGCCGGCACTGGAATCCAAGACTTTCTTGAAAGATGCTGAAAATCAAGGATTTTATCTTCAGAAAGAGATGCATATCGTGCCTATAGAAGGTAAAGCATCAAACAGAGTTAATATGCAACTCGTTGTAAATCAAATAGATGAAGTTGAAAGAGAGACTTTTGTGTTGCGAAATCCCGACCATTCATTCACAAAAGAATATAAAGACTTTTTAAAAGATTATTATTTGGATTGAAAAAATACGTAATTTTGCAAAAATTTTTTTATGTTTAAACTGATAATCACTGCGATAATACAATCTGCATTTCTTGCCGTCGCCCAATATTTTATGAAGATTGGGATGGACAGGGTGGTGGATTACAGTATGTCGTGGGCGTTTTTCAGGAGTTTTTGCAACTGGCAGCTTGCTTTGGCACTGATATTGTATATCATCGGGATGGTGATTTACATGTTTATGCTTAAGAATTATGAGCTTTCGGTTATTTATCCGCTGACGAGTATCAGTTATGTATTCACTATGCTGCTGGCGATGTTTTTCCTTGGGGAGGCAATCCCGTTTGTCAGATGGGCTGGTGTCTTTTTCGTGATGCTCGGTGTCGGGCTTATTGCAAGATAATTGAAAAATAGTAAATATAATAGAAATGAGTAAATTAGTTGTTGTAGCTCTTGGCGGAAACGCTTTATTGAGGAGCAATCAGAAAGGAACTTACACAGAACAGATTGAAAATGTCACTGACACTTGTGAGGCTTTGATGAGTTTCATAAAAAACGGTGACAATTTGATAATCGGTCACGGAAACGGTCCACAGGTTGGCAATGTGATGTTGCAGCATGAAGCTGGAGCCAAGACATTTGATGTGCAGCCTATGCCGATGGATTTCTGCGTGTCGGAGACACAGGGTTCGATTGGTTATCTTATCGAGACCGGATTCCGCAAGGTGTTGTCACAGAACGGATTCAAGAACAACATCGTCACTTTTGTGACACGCGTGTTGGTTGACGGCAACGACCCGATGTTCAAGAACCCGACCAAGCCTGTCGGTCCATACTATACAAAGGAAGAGGCCGAGAAATATGCGGCGGCAACAGGGGCTATTTTCAAGGAAGACCCGAAAGGTAGAGGCTGGCGTAAGGTTGTTGCATCACCAAAGCCATTGGAAATCAATAATATAGAGCTTGTCGAACAGCTTGCTAGAGGCGGTAATATCGTTGTCACTGTTGGTGGCGGCGGCATTCCTGTTGTTGAGAAAGACGGCTACTATGTTGGCGTTGAGGCGGTTATCGACAAGGATCTTGCATCGTCATTGGCCGCAGTGCAGGTTAAAGCTGACGAGTTCTATATCTTGACAGACGTTCCGCAGGCTTACATCAACTTCCGCAAGGAGAACGAGCAGGCACTCGGCCGAATCACTGTGGCTGAAGCCAAGAAACACTTGGAAGACGGACAGTTTACTGAAGGTTCGATGGCACCTAAGATGCGCGCCGCTATCAAGTTCGTTGAGGAGACAGGCCATGAAGCTGTCATCACTGACGCCACAAGTTTAGGAAATCCGAACGCGGGAACAAGAATCACTAAATAGTTGGCAGTTGACAGTTGGCAGTTGACAGTTACCAGTTACCAGTTACTTATACCAACTGGAAACTGCCAACTGGTAACTGGTAACTAGAATGGAACGTCATCGTTCATTTTAGAGCCTATTCGGCGTTCGTTTGGGGTGTTGAAATTGGCGTTAGGAGCAAATTGTGCCGGTTGGTCGTTGTTACCGCCGGCATTATTATTTTCATTGCCTGCAAAACTCTTGGTGTAATCCTGCTCGAGGTCTTCGAAACGGGCGTATTGTCCTACGAAACGAAGTTCGACATCACCGAGTTTGCCGTTACGGTGTTTTGCTATGCTGACAACGGCTTTGCCTTTGGTTGAAGAATGGTCTTCGTCTTCGCTAAGTCCATAATATTCAGGACGATAGATGAATAAAACCATATCAGCGTCCTGCTCGATAGCACCGGATTCACGAAGGTCGGAGAGGATAGGTTTCTTTGAGCCGGGACGTGTCTCGACGCTACGGGAGAGCTGTGAAAGAGCAAGAACAGGGATGTTAAGCTCTTTGGCGAGACTCTTCAACGAACGAGAGATATTACTGATTTCCTGCTCGCGGTTGCCGTTTTTCTCTGTTTTTGCAGTCATAAGTTGCAGATAATCAATGAAAATCATCTGAATATCGTGCTGTTGTTTGAGTCGGCGGCACTTTGCTCTAAGGTCGAAGACCGAGAGCTGAGGTGTGTCGTCGATATAAAGTTTTGCGTTGATGAGCGGAGTGACTTTTGTATTAAGTTGCTGCCATTCGTATTCGGCGAGCTGTCCGGAACGCAGTTTGTCAGCTGTGAGCGATGTCTCCGAAGAAATCAGACGTGTGACGAGCTGCACTGAAGACATCTCGAGTGAGAAGAATGCGATAGGCTTATTGAAATCGACGGCTGCGTTACGTGCCATGTTGAGGGCGAACGCTGTCTTACCCATACTCGGACGTGCGGCGAGGATGATGAGGTCGGATTTCTGCCAGCCTTGAGTGATGCGGTCGAGCTCTGTATAGCCTGAAGGCACGCCACGAAGGGCAGAACCGGCATTTTTCGCCTTTTCGATGTCGTCGATGGCGAGCTTCACGAGGTCGGGCATCTGGTCGTAGTTGCGTCGCAGGTTATTCTCGCTGATTTGGAACAACTTGTTTTCCGCTGAATCCAGCAAATCGAACACATCGGCGGATTCTTCGTAGGCGTCTTTTATCGTCTCAGAAGAAATCTGAATGAGCTGACGCTGGATGTGTTTCTGTAATATGATTCTTGAGTGATACTCAATATTTGCTGACGACACAACGCGGTTGGTAAGCTGCGAGATGTAATACGCACCACCCACGGCCTCAAGGTCGCCAGTCGTCTTGAGATGATTGGTGACTGTGAGGATATCGACAGGCTCAGATTTGGTGAACAAATCCTTGATTGCCGCAAAAATTATCTGATGCGCCTCCTTGTAAAACACCTCTGGCGACAAAATGTCTATCACAGCGTTCACTGCCTCTTTTTCGAGCATGAGCGCACCCAAAACAACCTCCTCCAAATCGACTGCTTGAGGTGGTATTCTTCCTTGACTATTAAGCACATCCACGCTTGGAGTGGTGGCTTGTGACCTAATAAAACCCGATTTTTTAATGCTGTCATTATTCATACCACAAAATTATGAATAATGATGGTTTGTTTATAAGATGTTGATAACTTTTTTGTATATCTCACGCAAAGCTTTGTTTTCAGATTCTAAATCGTTGGTAATCAAACTGCGTTCCATGATGTTATCGCTTAAAGCATTCAAAATTATCCTGCTGTGCTCGAAGAGCTTTTTGTCGGGAAAGACACTCTCATATACATTTTGCAAAGAGAAGTCGCTCTTGACCTTTTCATGATGAAACTTTGACTGTTGTAAAACGTCTTTAAAATTGATGATTTTGTAATTTAACTCTTTGGATTCCAATATGTTATATTTCTGTAACGATGCTGTTATGTTCTGAGGGGCGAAACAAATGACACGCTCGAAACCAACGAGTTTTTCCGTCAGGATTTTCATGCTATCCCTCCATTTGGAGAGGTCGTCGAGGCTGTTCCAATTGTATATATGGTCGAAGTTTCCGTTGTTTGAGAGAATCGAGAAAGCTATGATGAACTCGGTGTATGGTTTGTCGCCATCGAAAAGCGGCACCGCGGGGCGATAAAACAGTAGATTTAAAAAAGCCGTTGACTTGTTTCTGTCGCCGAGAAGCTCGTAAAGTATTTTATAATCAATAGAATATGGTTTGTCGTTATCGTTTGGCACATCTTTCCAGCAGTGACCGTGAAATTCACATCTGTATGGCGTGTCGCACTGGTTTCCAATCGGGATTTTAGGCGAATGCGGCAGTTTTATAATCTCTTTGAAATGCGAAATATTTTTTGCGATAACGTCATAATATTGCTCTGCATATTCTTTAACTGATTGAAATACAAATAGTTGTGATAAATCTAAATTGCCGTATCTAACATAATCGGCATTGATGTACATGAGTTGGATATCGGACAATGGTACGTTGCATCCTTTGAGGACGTAGTATTGCAGGGCTGCGTCTTTCATGTATGTTGTGCTTAGGCTCAGTGAACTTTTCACCTCTATTGCACGCCATTTGTCACCGTCACGAACAATGATATCAAGCATGATGAGCGTATCGTCGTATTGAAATACGGCTTCATACATGACGTTGATTGCGGGATTACTGAGGTTTTTCAGCGTTTCCGCCACTTTTTTACTGAATTGTGACGGAGAGCTGGGTGTCATGTTAACGCCTCCTGGAAAAAACTGCTGCGCCAGGATACCGACATCGGTGCCGCGTTTGAATTTGGCGCGTTGCTCCATGCTAAGTTTGTCGCGTAAAAACGGGCGGTTTTTAAATAAATATAAGGCTTTTTCACATTGTTCGCCTTTGATATATGTTGATTTTGATAAAATATGCATCTTATTGATTATTAGGAAGTTGAAAAATGTTTTTCTTTGCAAAGAAGGTCATGGAGATGCCTCTTGCGAGCATGAAACCAAGGAATGCGATCCATAGTCCGTGATTGCCGAAAAGCGGTGTCAGTATATACCACATCGGCAGGAATACTATAAGCGACGAGATAATCATGGTGTTGCGGATGGCTTTGGATGCCGTGGCGCCGATGTATATGCCGTCCCAAAGGAATGCCGCGAAGGTGATGATAGGAATCAGCACCATATAAATATAATAGGGCTGAATCTGTTCTATGATGACAGTCTGGTCGGAGATGATTTTTACGAACGGAGTGGGGAAGAGCGCGTAAAGAATCGCGAACGGCACGCAAATATAGGCTCCCCATTTGAAAAGATGTGCCACTACACTGAAAAGGCTTTTTTCGTCGCGTGCGCCGATAAACTTTCCTACAAGAGCTTCGCCAGCATAGGCGAATCCATCGGTGAAATATGAGAAAATGTAGAAGAATTGTAGGAGTATCATATTGATACTTAGTATGTTATCTCCTAATTTCGCCGATTGGTTGGTGAAGAATGCTATAGTGAGCACGAGAAGTATGCTTCTAATCATCAGATCAGTATTGACCTTGAAAAACTTCTTTAATTTGTTGATATTCAATAAGATGTGAAAATCAATTTTAATCAGATAGTTTTTATATTTTATAAGGATGAACACTAATGCGGTGATTAGGCCGCAGTATTGAGCGATGACTGTTCCGAGAGCGACTCCAGCGACATCTTGTTTCAAGACTACGACGAAAAACACGCTGAAAACAATATTCAACACATTGATTATTATGGCAATAGCCATTGGTATTTTTGTATTTTGCATTCCTATGAACCAGCCGTTGAGGCAGTAGAGAAGCATGTTGGCTGGGGCGGCCCAAATTCTGACAAAGAAATATATGATAGCCAGATTTTTAACATCCTCGCTGCCTTCGAGAAGAGTGAGGCTTATGTTGGCGATGGGTTTTTGTAGGGATAATATTAATAGGAATGCGATTACGGCGATGCATAATGACCTATATAGCGTGTAGCTTACCTCTGAAGAATCGTTTGCGCCATAAGATTGGGCAGTGAAACCGGTGGTGCCGGCGCGCAGAAAGCTGAAAAACGAGTACAAGACACTGAAAATGGTGCCACCCAAGGCTATTGCGCCGATATATAATGGGGAATTGAGATGCCCCATGAGAATCATATCAACCAGTCCGAGCAATGGAATTGTTATGTTGCTGATAATGTTTGGAATGGCTAATTTTAGTATGGAACGATTCATGCGAAAAAAATTTATGCAAAAATAAAAAATATTGGGCAATGTATTGAAAAAATCCGTAAATTTGCGCTGTAAATCATTGGGTTGTGGATTTTTGTGGAGTATTTCTACACTTTTCCACAATGTGTAATTGTGGAAACGAGAAAGACTGAATTGTTAGAATATTGATTATCAATAGATTATAATTTATTTTAATTAAAATTGAAGTTTGGCATAATTTTGGCACAAACAATTATTCGTTAGCATAGACTAATTTAAAATTATAGCAAAATGAAAAAAGTATTAACAGTTTTGTCAGTCGCATTAGTAGCTTTAGTGTTAAGCTCATGCGTTGAGAGTTCAAAGAAGTATCAGACATTATTGGCAGAGAAGGAAGCCCTTGCTGTTGAAAACCAGAATCTGGAGACAGAGTTCAATGCAACAATCGGCATCATCAACGAAGTTGAGAACAATCTTCAGGCAATCCGCGATGCAGAAGGCATGTTGACAGTTAAACAAGAAGGCACAGAGAGAGACCAGCTTGTTTCAGAACTTCTCCAAATCAAGATGAAGATGGCTGAGAACCATGCACGTTTGGACTCACTGAGCGAGGTTCTTGCTAAATCAAACAAGAACAATGCTAACCTCCGCGCTCAGATTAAGAAGCTTCAGGCTCAGTTGACCGAGAAGGAAGAAATGATTGCTAACTTACAGGAACAGATTGTTGCAAAAGACGGCCAGATTGCAAATCTGAACACACAGGTGGCAAACCTCAACAACAATTTGAACAATGCTAACAACGAGATTTCTAACCTCAACACCAATTTGAACAACCAGACAAATGAGATGAACTCAGTTTATTATGTCGATGGTTCAATGAAGGATTTGAAGGCTAAAGGCGTTATCCTCAGCAAGACAAAGGTTTTGAAGGGTGATGTCCCTACACAGGAATTCACAAAGGCTGACATGCGCGAACTCACCTCAATCGTGTTCAATTCAAAGAAGGCTGTTGTTCTCTCAACACATCCAGCTGAATCATACAACCTCGTGAAAGGTGTTGACGCTGAAGGTAAGAAAATCATGACACTTGAAATTACAAATCCAGAGATGTTCTGGAAAGTAACAAAATATTTGGTTGTTCTAACCAAGTAATTTTTCTGCTCGTTTTCAATATTTACGGGAATCCGGCGCCGCCTGGCGCCGGATTCCTAATTTTTTTGTCTTTTTTTGACAGGTGTAAAAATAAAATATTTAATTTTGCACAACGAGCAGAATGTTTATTATGTCAAAAAAGATATTGATAGTTGAAGACGACGTGGCCTTTGGCGTTATGCTGAAGACTTGGTTTACTAAAAACAACTGGGAAGCTGATACTGTATCGACAATGTCAAAAGCTGTACAAGCTACCAATACTAGTCATTACGACTTGATACTTAGTGACTTGCGTCTTCCGGATGGTGATGGAATTTTATTCCTTACAAGCCTTCGTGAGAAGAAAATAATGACACCTTTTATTATAATGACTGGTTATGCCGATGTCCAGACCGCTGTCAACGCAATCAAACTCGGCGCTTTCGATTATCTTAAGAAACCGATTATTCCTGATGTGTTGCAGCAGAAGATCGAACTGGCACTGAAACAGTCGGACGTTGAAATCAAAAAAGAGGAAAAAAGAGTGCCACAGCGCGACATAACAAAAGTTGTGAAAGGGAACAGTCCTGTTATTCAGAGGGTTTACACTCATATATCGCTTGTCGCACCGACAAAGATGTCGGTACTCATCCTTGGAGAAAGCGGTACCGGCAAGGAATATATCGCCAGGATGATTCATGAACAGAGCGGACGCAAAGACAAACCATTTATCGCGGTTGACTGCGGAAGTCTTTCGATGGAGTTGGCACCTTCTGAACTTTTTGGACACAAAAAAGGCTCGTTCACTTCGGCTATAGCTGATAAAAGGGGAGTTTTTGAAGAAGCTAAGGGTGGTACGGTGTTTCTCGACGAGGTTGGAAACCTGCCTTACGAGGTGCAGAAACAACTTTTGAGAGCTTTGCAGGAACAGAAGGTTAGACCTGTCGGCTCAGCACAGGATATAAACGTTGATGTGAGAATCGTGGCGGCAACAAATGAAGATTTGGAAAAAGCCATTGAAGAAGGACGTTTCCGTCAGGATTTGTACCATCGCATTAATGAATTTTCGATAGTAGTGCCTCCATTGCGCGACAGACTTGATGATTTGGAAGAGTTTGCATATCATTTCTTGGTACAAGCCAATGATGAGTTGGGTAAAAATGTGAAACGTATATCAGCGAAGGCGATAGAAAAGCTTAAGGAATATAGATGGGACGGGAATTTACGTGAGCTGAGAAATGTGATACGCAGAGCGACATTATTTGCTGAGAATCAGGAGATTACAGAAGACAATCTGCCTGTTTTGACAAGTCGTATTGTAAAGCCGCAGGAGGTTGAGGACATGGCGTTGCAGCCTGGCGACGAGAAAGAACAGATCATGGCGGCGTTGCGCAAAGCTCGCGGCAACAAGACCGTGGCGGCGAAACTGCTTCAGATTGACCGCAAGACTTTATACAATAAGATGCATCTTTACGAAATAGAATTGTAAATCAATAAATTAGCGTTATGGAAGAGAATGAAAAAATCGGATTGCCGGAGAATGCGCAGCGTGAGTTGAAGCCCGGTGAGGTTTATGAACCAATTTTGTCATCACAGAAAAAATACAAAGAGGTCACAGCATGGTCGGTGATTGTAGGTTTGCTCATGACAATTTTGTTTTCTGCCGCGGCTGCCTATCTGGGATTGAAAGTTGGTCAGGTGTTTGAGGCGGCCATCCCGATAGCAATAATTGCAATCGGACTCTCAAGTGTTGCAAAGAGAAACGACGCTTTGTCGCAGAATGTCATCATCCAGTCGATTGGCGGATGTTCGGGTGGCGTTGTTGCCGGAGCCATATTCACTTTGCCGGCGTTGTATATACTTCAAGGCAGAGGATATGAGATTGAAATCAATTATTGGCAGGTGTTTTTGAGCTCGTTGCTGGGCGGCGTTCTCGGTATATTGTTCTTAATTCCTTTCAGAAAGTATTTCGTTAAGGAACAGCATGGAAAATTCCCGTTCCCGGAGGCGACGGCTACGACACAAGTTCTTGTGAGCGGCCAGAAAAAAGGCAAGGACTCGTTGCTACTTGTGATTAGCGGATTGATTGGCGGCGTTTATGATTTCATCATTTCTACTTTCGGTTGGTGGTCGGAGACGGTGACAACCAAAGTCGTGGGTTGGGGTGCGGCACTTGCTGATAAGGTTAAGCTTATGTTTAAGGTGAACGTTGGGGCGGCTGTGCTTGGTTTAGGCTACATCATCGGACTGAAGTATGCATTCATCATCTGCTGTGGCTCAATGCTGGTGTGGTTTATTATCATTCCGGGTATGAATCTGATCTGGGGAAACGACATAATCGATATGATGCATGCCGGAATCACCATGAGAATCGGGGAGATGTCGCCAGAGATGATTTTCACAAGTTATGCGCGTCATATCGGAATTGGAGGCATTGCTATGGCTGGTGTGATAAGCATCATCAAGTCGTGGGGTGTGATAAAATCGTCGGTCGGACTTGCCGCTAATGAGTTTAAAGGAAAGAAATCGTCAGGTGTGGAGGTGGAGAGAACGCAGAAAGACCTCTCGATGAAGTTTATCGTGATAGGAATTGTGGCTATTTTGCTATTGACGTTTGTTTTCTTCCGTTTTGGAGTTGTCGATAACTTCGGACATGCGGCGATAGGCATCTTGGTTGTGGCGGTGATAGCTTTTCTGTTCACTACCGTTGCGGCAAACGCTATTGCAATAGTTGGGTCAAATCCGGTGAGCGGCATGACATTGATGACTCTGATTTTGGCTTCTTTGGTGATGGTGGCAGCTGGATTGAGTGGGGCTGCGGGCATGACGGCGGCGTTGATAATTGGCGGTGTGGTCTGCACGGCTCTCGCTGTCGCCGGCGCGTTCATTACCGATTTGAAGGTTGGATACTGGATAGGAACCACTCCTAAGAATCAGGAAATATGGAAATTTGTCGGCGTGGCTGTGGCTTCGGCGACGGTCGCCGGTGTCATCATGATTTTGAACAAGGCATACGGGTTTACCGGAGAAGGCGCTCTCGTGGCTCCTCAGGCCAATGCAATGTCGGCGGTTATAGAGCCTATGATGTCAGGCGGCAACGCTCCTTGGCTTCTTTACGGCATCGGCGCATGTATTGCGTTGATTCTCACTTTTTTAAAGATTCCGGCACTGCCGTTTGCACTCGGAATGTTCATCCCTATTGATTTGAACATACCTTTGTTAATAGGAGGCGCAATATCATGGTTTGTCTCATCACGTTCTAAAGACGAAAAAGTCAACAAGGCACGTTATGACCGTGGAACTCTTATCGCTTCAGGATTCATTGCAGGCGGTGCGTTGATGGGCGTCGTGAGCGCAATACTGAAGTTCGCAAATGTCGATTTGTTGGCAAGAACAGCCGATGGCTCACTCTTTGCATCGACACCATTGGCATCATTGATAGCACTTGTGATGTATATCACGATTATTGTTTACATGATTTGGGATTCAAAACGTGCTAAAATTGAAGAATAATTAAAAAAGAATTGATAAAATGGAGAAGTTATTAGATAAATTCTTGCGTTATGTCTCTGTTGAGACGACGTCGGACCCGGAGTCTGAGACGCAGCCCAGCTCGATGCGTCAGTTCGACCTCTTGAAGATGTTGCAGAAAGAGCTTCAGGAAATGGGCATCGAGGCCGATTTGGATGAATATGGTTATGTGATGGCCACTATTCCCTCAAATGTTGAAAAAGAGATTCCGGCAATTGGTTTTATAGCGCATGTTGACACTGCACCTGATGCATCAGGGAAGGATATTAAGCCTCAGATCATTGAGAATTATGGCGGAGGCGATATTCTGCTTAACGCTGAAAAAGAGCTGTATCTGAAAGTTTCAGAATTTCCGGAGATGCTGCAATATGTGGGCAAGACGATGATTACCACCGATGGCACGACTCTGCTTGGAGCGGATGACAAAGGCGGAGTGGCTGCCATCATGTATGCGGCTCAGTATATGATGGAACATCCTGAATTCAAGCATGGCGAAATCAAAATAGGTTTCACGCCTGATGAAGAGATTGGCCGCGGTGTAGCGAAGTTCGATGTCAAGAAGTTCGGCGCGAGATACGCTTATACCATCGATGGCGGAGAGATCGGCGAGTTGGAGTACGAGAACTTCAATGCGGCGGCAGCTAAGATTCACATTCAGGGCAGCAATATCCATCCCGGCTATGGAAAAGACAAAATGGTCAATTCAATGCTTATCGCAATGGAATTGAACGAGATGCTTCCAGTGGAGCAGAGGCCGGCATACACTCAGGGTTACGAAGGCTTTTTCCATCTGACCGACATAACGGGAACTGTTGAGGAAACCACCATGAGTTACATCATCCGTGACCACGACAGGGCGAAATTTGAGGCGAAAAAGGAATTAATCACGGCGATTGTCGATTTCTTAAACAAAAAATATGGCGACATCGTGACTTTGGAGCTTAAACATCAGTATTACAATATGCGTCAAGAGGTTGAGCCTCATTACTTTATCGTTGAGAAAGCCATCAAAGCCATTGAGATGGCCGGCATTAAACCTAAAGTGCAGCCTATTCGTGGCGGCACTGACGGCGCGAATTTGAGTTTCATGGGTTTGCCTTGCCCGAATATCTTCGCGGGCGGTCATAATTTCCACGGAAAATGGGAGTATGTGCCGCTTGAAAGCATGGAAAAAGCTTCAGAAGTGATTCTGAATATTGTAAAACTGTTTGCGGAATAATTATTTGAATTCCGGATACAACTCGTAAAACTTATTCTCGAATGTACGGACCCGATTCAATGATTTTCGGGTCCAGTCGAGACGTATCTCCTGTTTTTCCTCTTCGCTGAGGTGCCAGTCGATATTGCTTTTGTGCAGGCGTTGTGTCAGAGTGTACATCAGCAAGGCTGCGGAAACACTGATATTGAAGCTCTCGGTGAAGCCGTGCATCGGTATCTGGACATAAATGTCGGAATGCTCGAGGGCGTAATCGGTGAGTCCGGTTTTTTCAGTGCCGAAAACTACCGCGATGGGCTGGTCGAGAGGCAGTGTGTCAGGGGTGAAATCGTTCTGATGCGGACATGTCGCCACGATTTTATAGCCTTTGCTGTGAAGATAATCGAAAGCTTCCGGTGTATTGAACTCATTAACGTTGTATTTGTGCAAGTCGAGCCATTTTGTGCTGCCAACGACGATGTCGGGGTTGATGTCGTAAACCCATTTGTTTTCAATGATATGTATATCTTGTACGCCAGTCAGGTCGCAACTTCGCAAAACAGCGCTGGCATTGTGTGACTGATATATGTCTTCGAGTACGATAGTTAGATGTCGTGTGCGATATTGTAGCACTTGTTCGAAGCGCTGTTTTCTCTCATCTGTGATGTAATTTGAGAGAAACTCGTATAGTTTTTGTTTTTTAGCGTTCAAAATGAATTAGTTATGTGTTTTAATATTATCGAGAAAAATTTTTACAAATATATAAAAAAAATGTTCAATCATAAAGAAAAATAACGTAAATTTGCAGCTCGAAAAATTGTATTGATATGGCAAAAGAAAACGTACAGAAAGACAATGAACGTCTTGAACAGATTGAATCGACATTAGGTAAGACAGAAATGTTTATTGAAGACCACAAGAAGTCTATCACAATAGCTGTTATTGCTGTTGTTGTGGTTGTTTTGGCTATCTTCGGCATTAAGAAATTTGTCATGGAGCCGCGTGAAGTCGCAGCTGCAAAGGCAATGTTCCACGCAGAACAGTCATTCAGAAATGATGATTTTGCTACAGCTCTTAATGGTGATGGCAATTTCGATGGATTTATTCAGGTTATCAATGAATACGGCAGCACAAAATCAGGCAATTTGGCAAAATGCTATGCAGGCTTGTGCTATTTGAATATGGGTGAATTTGACAATGCGATCAGCTATTTGAAAGATTACAAAGGCAAGGATCAGTTCATGAAGCCATTGGCAATGGGTGCTATGGGCGATGCTTACATGGAACTCGACAATGTGGCTGAGGCTGCGGCTTGCTATGAGAAAGCTGCAAAGGACACCAAGAATATCACGACATCACCGATGTTCCTGATGAAGGCTGGTTATGCATACGAGATGGTTGAGAACTACACAAAAGCTCTTGAAATGTACAACATTATCAGCAGCGAGTATCCAACCAGCACAGAGGGTTTCCACGTGTTGAAGAATATTGCATTTGTCGAGGCAAAATTAGCAAAATAAAAATGTGGGGACAAGGCTAGCCTTGTCCGTACAGGGTATTAAATGCCTGATTCTGAAGGGAGTCAGGCATTTTTAATAAATAAAAGTGTGACGATATGAGAATCATTTATTTTGGAACGCCGGAGTTCGCCGCTTCGCAGTTGGAGGCGATTTTGGCGGCAGGATATGAGGTGCCAGTGGTGGTAACAACGCCTGACAGGCCTGCCGGACGCGGAAAACAGATGCATTCATCGGAGGTGAAAGAGTGCGCGTTGAAGCACGGATTACCGGTATTGCAGCCGGAAAAGCTTAAAGACGAATCTTTTGTGGAGCAGCTGCGCTCATACAAGGCAGATTTGTTTGTGGTGGTTGCTTTCAGGATGCTTCCAGAGGTGATATGGAGCATGCCTCCTAAAGGCACAATAAATCTACATGCCTCGCTGCTTCCGCAATATCGAGGCGCTGCACCTATCAACCATGCAATAATTAATGGTGAAAAAGAGACAGGCTTGACGACTTTCATTCTTGACAAAGAGATTGACACGGGAGCAATGATTATGCAGGAAAAGCTGGAGATTACAGATACCATGAACGCTGGCGAGCTTCATGACGCGCTGATGAACATGGGTAATACGGTAATCGTAAAAACCATCAAGATGATAGAAGATGGCAGGGTGGAGGCTCTCAGCCAGAAATCAGTGATTGATAAGGAAAAGCTTGTTTTGAAGCCGGCACCTAAAATATTCAAAGAAGACTGTTATATCGATTGGTCGAAATCGGGCGTTGACATTTACAATTTTGTGAGAGGATTGTCGCCATATCCGGCTGCGCATGCGAAAATCAAAAATCAGAGCGGAGAAATCTTGGATTTGAAGATATATGAGACTGTCGTAACGTCAAATTCTGGCGATAATAAAGGCGTTTTCAGTCTTAAGACTGACAGCAAAACATATTTGGAGGTGGTTTTGAAGGACTGCGGTATCAGATTATTGAAGATACAGCAGGCTGGAAAAAAGGCTATGTCAATAGCGGAATTTCTAAGAGGAACAAGGATTTCGGAAGATTGGCAGCTTGTTTTAAAGTAAATTTTATTTTTTTTATAAAAAAATTTAAAAAAAAGTTGCAAATTGCAAATTTTGTATTATATTTGCGTGTCAAAAAATACAAACTTATTAAAACTTACAAAATGAACAAGGCAGAATTAGTAAATGTGATGGCTGAAAAAGCTGGCCTCACAAAGGTCGATGCAAAGAAGGCATTGGACGCTTTTATTTGTGCAGCAACAGATGCAATTCGTAAAGGTGAACGTATTTCATTAGTTGGATTCGGCACATTGTCAACAACAAAACGCCCAGCCCGCAAAGGTCGCAACCCACAAACTGGCAAAGAAATCACTATTGCTCCTAAGACAGTTGTGAAATTCAAAGCTAGTGCAGACTTAGTAAAATAAGTATTTACTATTGATTGACAATTCAGGTCGCATTATTGCGACCTTTTTTTGTTTAGAACAGAGACCATTGCCGGCCTTTTTCTTTTAGATTGCCGTTTTCATCTTGTTCGATGGTGCCGTTATCAAGCATCCAACGCACTGTTTCGAGTACTTTTTCTTCGAGATGATTTTTGGCAAGCGATGGTGTCTCGTAGAGTGGCACGACGCGTTTTTTGAGTTCATTGAGTATCAGCTCACTGATGTTTTTATACTCTTCATCATTGATTTTCATTTGGTTACGGATGTTGCAGACATCGCATTTTCCGCAACGAGTCTTGATTTTCTCGCCAAAATACCTAAGTAGTTGTACGCTACGGCATTCTTTATCGTTGTTGACGAAATCAATAACGGCTTGCACTCGTTTGGTGGCGTCGTCTTTGCGGTTTTTGTAAACCTCATCGGATAGAACGAAATGCCGCATATCCTGACGTTCTGTGAGATATTGTATTTGCGGTTTGTCGCAGCGTTGGATATAAGTGAGGAAATTGTATTTTTCGAGTTTTTTCAATGTCAGCTCAACATTTTCGACGCTTATTCCCATTTTATGGCTGATTTGTTCTTCATTTATCTTCACGAAGTCGGAAAGAATTCCCGGATAGTTGCGTAAGAGATATTTTATCATGGCGTCGAATTCGGCATACTCCACTTGGAAGCGATAGAGGTCTTCGCGGCTGGCTTTAATGAAGAGTTGGGATGGTGTGTTGAGGGCTTCCGACAAAGAGAACAGACCTTCTCTTTCCATGAGTTTCAATGAGTTAAACACTTCAAGGAGGGAGAAGCCGTAATATGCCGCAAAGTCGTTCATATCGAAAGGGTATGTCTGCCCGTTGCCGGCGCCAACAGGTATTTGAAGGTAATTGCCGAGTGCATCGTAAATGGTTTTTATGCGGTTGAGTTCGGGATACGACTGATTGAGATTGTCTTTGAGTTGTTTGATGTCGCTGTCGGCTACGAGTAGGAACGCTTCTGATGGTTTGAGGTCGCGGCCGGCTCGTCCTGCCTCTTGGAAGTAGGCTTCCAAGCTGTCGGGAATGTCCATGTGAACGACAACGCGCACATCGGGTTTGTCGATGCCCATGCCGAATGCGTTTGTGGCGACTATAACTTTAATATGGCCGTCCATCCATAGTTTTTGGCGTTCGTCGCGAGTCTTAGCGTCGATGCCTGCATGATAGAATGTGGCACTGATGCCTACCGATTGCAGCCAGTCGGCGATGACTTTGGTGCGTTTGCGGCTTCTGACGTAAACGATGCCGCTTCCTGACTGCATGCGCATAAACAAACGGTACATAAGTCCGTATTTATCAGCGATTTTGATGACGTTATAGGTGACGTTTTTCCTTTCGTAGCTTGTCTGGAACACGTTCTGCTGTTTGAATCCCAGCCGGTATTGGATGTCTTCGACAACTCTAGGTGTCGCAGTGGCCGTTAGTGCCAGCACTGGCGTGTTCGGGATATACGGGCGTATCTCGGCTATTTTAAGATATGGTGGACGGAAATCGTAGCCCCATTGCGAGATGCAGTGCGACTCGTCGATAGCCAGGAGGCACACTTTCATTTTTTTTACGGCCTCGATGAATGTTTCGGTCATCAATCGTTCCGGTGATACGTAAAGGAATTTCAGGTTGCCGAAAACAGCTTTGTTGTATGCCAGTTCCACCTCGTTGGGATGCAGTCCCGAATAGATAGCTGCAGCCGGAATATTGATTTTCTTTAGATGCTGCACCTGGTCTTTCATGAGTGAAATTAGCGGTGTGACTACGATACAAACACCGTCCATCGCCATCGCTGGCACTTGGAAACATACCGATTTGCCGCCTCCTGTTGGTAAAAGCGCAAGAGTATCCTGCCCGTTGATGACGGCATCGACGATGTCTTCCTGCATCGGACGGAAAGAGGGATAACCCCAGTATTTAACCAAAACGGCTCGTGTCAGTTCACTCATGCAACTATTTTTTTTGCAAAGATAATAATTATTTGCAATTTTTTTGTAATTTTGCGCCCGATTTTTTTAAAAAATAAGCAAATGACAAGTATTCGTAATGTTGCGATAATCGCTCACGTTGACCACGGAAAGACCACTTTGGTGGATCGTATTCTGTATCAATCAAAACTGTTCAGGGAAGATAAGGATAATGGAGGTGATTTGATTCTGGATAACAACGACCTTGAGCGTGAACGAGGTATCACCATCTTGTCGAAGAACGTGTCAGTGCGTTATAAAGATGTGAAAATCAACATTATAGATACTCCTGGCCATAGCGATTTCGGTGGTGAAGTGGAGCGTGTTTTGAATATGGCCGACGGCGTTCTTCTTTTGGTTGACGCTTTCGAAGGCCCGATGCCGCAGACTCGTTTCGTGCTTGAAAAAGCCATCCAGCTCGGACTGAAACCAATTGTCGTTGTAAATAAAGTCGATAAGCCAAACTGCACTCCAGAAGAGACTCAGGAAGCCGTGTTCGATCTGATGTACAACCTCGGCGCCAATGACGACCAGCTCGATTTCCCGACAGTCTTCGGCTCATCGAAACAAGGCTGGATGTCGGATCACTGGACACATGTAACAAATGACGTTTCATACCTTTTGGACGTGATAATCAACACAATTCCGGAGGCGAAATATGAAGAGGGAACGCCACAGATGCTCATCACTTCGTTGGATTACAGCTCATATGTGGGTCGTATCGCCGTGGGTCGTCTGAAACGCGGAATCCTCCAGGCCGGAATGAACGTTTCGTTGGTGAAACGCGATGGCTCGATTGAGAAGAATCAGATTAAGGAGCTTTATACTTTCGAAGGACTTGGCAAGGAAAGAACGAAAAAGCCGGTTATGGCTGGCGATATCGTTGCTGTGATGGGTCTCGAAAACTTCGAAATCGGTGACACCGTCGCTGATTTTGAGAATCCTGAAGCGCTTCCGCCAATCCACGTTGATGAGCCTACGATGAGCATGTTGTTCACCATCAACAACTCTCCGTTCTTCGGCAAGGAAGGCAAATTCGTCACTTCTCGCCATTTGCGCGAGCGTCTCTACAGAGAGACTGAGAAGAATCTTGCTTTGAGAGTTGAAGACACCGATTCACCAGATTCATTGATGGTTTATGGCCGCGGTATCCTTCACCTCAGTATCCTCGTTGAGACAATGCGTCGTGAAGGCTACGAGTTCCAAATCGGTCAGCCAAAGGTTCTTTTGAAGGAAATCGACGGAAAGAAATGCGAGCCTATCGAGGTGATGAACGTGCAGGTTCCTGAAAACTTTGCCGGCCGCGTCATAGAGTTGGCATCACAGCACAAAGGAGAGATGACCAACATGAGTCCAAAAGGCGACCGCATGAACCTCGATTTCGACATTCCGGCACGTGGTTTGATAGGTTTGCGTTCAGCGATGCTTACTGCAACAGAAGGTGAGGCGGTGATGTCGCACCGTTTCAAGGACTACGAACCGTGGAAAGGCGAGATGGACACTCATGAAGTCGGTGCGCTTATCGCAATGGAGACAGGAACAGCAGTGCCTTACGCCTTGTGGAAGCTTCAGGATAGAGGCAAGTTCTTCGTCCAGCCTAACGAGGATGTCTATATGGGCGAAGTTATCGGCGAGAACACACGTTCGAATGATATCGTATTGAATATCAATAAGACCAAGCACCTTACCAACGTGCGTGCCTCAGGTTCTGACGATAAGATAGTGCTTATTCCGCCGGTAAGAATGTCGCTTGAAGAATATATGGAATATATCCGTGATGACGAATATCTCGAGGTGACTCCGAAGAGCTTGCGTTTGAGAAAGATTATCCTTGATGAGATTGAGCGCAAGAGAAGCGGCAGACGCAGCGAAGAGGTCAGCGACTAATCGGAAATATCATATTTTTCGGCCAACATGGCCAAGAGGGCATCGGATTGATTCATGAATTCGATGCCTTTTTCTTCCCAATCGGGGAGGGAAGTGGCATTTTGTCCGCGAAGATTGTCCATTTCCGTTAAATATTCCACTGATTTCTGCTCCAATTGAATGAACATCGGACGCATTTTATGACATATAGCCTGAGCTTTCAAGAAATCATGCTCTGTGATGGAATCGTTGAGTATCACCAAGTTATCTGATGTAGTATTGACAAAAGTCTGTAAAATCTCACGAATGGCGTTACTGTCGTTGTCGAACATCTTGCAAAGCTGTGGGAAATCGTCGGAAAACTCACAATCTTTGGTGTCATCTTCAACCCAGTTGTCATTTAAAAGCAAGGCTAAGTCTTTGATGCTGAATGGTTTTTTGATATATCCGTCGAAACCTTCACGTAAAGCGTATTTCTCGGAATACTCGTCGCTGGCTGTCATCAAAATGACTTTTTTGTCTTTGTTGACCGATTTAATCATTTTCAAGACATCGTTGCCCGAAAAAGTGCCCATTTCGCGGTCGGTAAGCACCATATCATAATTGCCAAGTTCGTCCAGGTATTTGTTAAACTCGATATATGAGCGGCAAATATCGGAAGTGTGTCCGATTTTATTGAGCATCGCGCCGATGACTGCCAACAGGCTGTTGTCATCGTCAACAAGCAGGATGTGAAGCTTCTTTTTAGTTGCAACTATCTGAATGTCAGTATGTTCCTGCTTTTCTTCTTCAACTTTTTCAACCACTTTAACAGGAATGGTAATCTCGAAATGGCTTCCTTTTTCAAGTTCCGACATCACCTTAATGCTTCCGCCAAGAATTTCGAGCAGACCTTTCACCACGAAGAGTCCGAAACCATTGCCTTCGGCTAAACCTGTATTGTTTTCGGCCTTGCTGAAAGGTTTGAACATCTCTTCTATTTTTTCGTTCGGAATGCCGATGCCTTGATCTATAACATTGAAAATCAATTTGTTGTTTATTAGATAAACGCCGAAATGCACTTCGCCTTCAATGGTGTATTTGATGGCGTTTGAAATTATGTTGCTTGCGACTTGCTTGATTTTCAACGCGTCAGAGTTTATGTAAAGATTGTCGGCGATATTTTTGTGATAGAAGAACTTGAGTTGTTTGTTTTCGGCAATAGGCTTGAACATCTCGGCCAATTGGTCGCAGAGTTCCGTTACGTTGAAATCGGCGCGACGGATGAATTGCTTTCCCTGCTCAAGGCTTGAAAAGTCAAGTAAATTCGACAGAAGCGAGAGGATGTGCTGCGACGAGTATTTCATCGAGTTGAGTCGCTGGCGGTCGTTTTCGTTGTGCTGTTCCATCTGCATCAGCTCGATGTATCCAATCACTGATGATAGCGGAGCCTTGATATCGTGAGAAACTGAAAGCAGCAGTTTGTGACGGCTTTCCATAATTTCTTCAGTGCGATGTTGCGCTTCCTCCATGGCTCGTCTTGCCCTCGAAACACGTTTTATATCTCTGGAAATCAATAAGATAAATAGTAAGATGCTAAACAAAGCAACGGTGCCGCCGTAGATGGAATAATTCAAACTTCTTTGAATTATAGATTCACTCTTCTGAATTGCAATCAAGACCGTGGTCAGTGTTTGCTTGTGAAGCATAATGAGCAAATCAGAAATCTCCTCAGAGATTTCCTGATCTGATTTAATGAAACTTTGATATTGATTCTCAATGGTTTGCAGTCTGTTGAGGTACTCTTGCTTGCCTTTGTCAGTATAAATCTTAATGCCTTCCATGAGGTCGATTCTGCTGCCAGGACTTTCTTCGGTAATGGTGTCGTAAGTGGTAGTCGTGACGAAAATAACGCTGTCGCGAGCTGTCTCGGATGAGAAGACACGTTGGAAAAAGCCAGGACGTTCGCCTTTTCTGACAATAGTATCAATATGTGTCACTGCTACAATACGCGTGGTTTTTTCTTTCGGTTTGTAATCCGATAAAAGTTTGTAAATCTCGTCGTATGGGTTGAAGATATCGTATTGATGAGTTAAATCTTTGATAATGTTTTCTTTACGATTAAGTAAGTCAACAATATCGTTGAGAAGTTGTTGGTTTTTGATATCGTCTTCCGAATAAAAAATAATTGAATCTTTAGTTGCAGCTGTTCGTTGCAGGTTTTCGGCAAAATGAATCAAATGTTCCGGATTGCCTGAAATGGTATAAAGCTGAGCATGTGATTGTGCTTCGTTAACATCCTGAATCAAATCATTTGTAAATTTGAGGACTTTTTCATTTTTATCAATCGCAAGCCGTTGATTTTGAATGGTTTTCTTTAAATTTGAGATGTAATAAATCATGAAGGCGCAAATGATAATCGACATGACATAAATCACGATCGCCTCCCAACGGATGCGGCCTTCGTAATGCCTTCTTATGAATTTTACCTCTCTCATGCTGACAAAATTACTAAAAAAATCATTTTATATTAGAAAATTTTTATAATTTTGCACGATTAATTCTAAAAAAATGAAAAAAATTTTGGTTTTCGCGCTATGCGCTATTGTTTTTATGGGTTGTACTAAGAAAAATGAGGTTAGTCTTATGAATGTCAATGATTTCAATACTGAAGTGAACGGCAAAAAAGTGTCGCTTTACACTTTGAAAAACGGTTCACTTACAATGCAGGTGACAAATTTCGGCGGACGTGTCGTTTCGCTGTGGGTGCCTGATTATAAAGGGCATTATGAGGATGTTGTGTTGGGTTATGATAATATTGACCGCTATATTAATAATAAAGGTGAGAGATATCTTGGAGCGGTGGTAGGACGATTCGCAAATCGTATCGGACACGGTGAATTTACTCTTGACGGAAAGAAATATGAGCTTTTCAAGAATGATAATGGAAACACTCTTCATGGTGGCGAATTCGGCACCGACCGCGTAGTGTGGGATGTGAAATCTGTCAACGACACATCAATAGTGTTGAATGTCGTTTTACCGGACGGAATGGATGGTTTCCCAGGAAATCTCGACATCACAATGACATACACACTTACTTCTAATAATGAGTTTTGTGTTGATTATCAGGCAACTACTGATGCACCAACGGTATGTAACCTCTCACATCACTCTTTTTTCAACCTGAAAGGTGAGGGCAACGGAACTATACTTGACCATGAGTTGATGATTAA
This sequence comes from uncultured Bacteroidales bacterium, assembly GCA_905233445.1. GTDB lineage: Bacteria > Bacteroidota > Bacteroidia > Bacteroidales > F082 > Limimorpha. The sequence goes on from CAJOEP010000010.1 coordinate 59,420, forward strand.
CGGAAAAATGATCACTGTCATAGATGAACATCTTATTCCTAACGGAAATTTTATCCAGGTAAAGGGTACGCCGATGGATTTCACACAGGCAAAACCCATTGGTCGTGATATTGATGCCTATCATCCTCAAATGGTTAATGGTGGAGGATATGATTTCAACTGGCTTTTAAATAAGCCTTTTGGTCAAATGGGAATGGCGGCGGTAGTCGTTGAACCTGTATCGGGCAGAGTTATGGAAGTGATGACCGACCAGCCAGGCATGCAGTTCTACAGCGGCAATTTCTTTGATGGCAAATCGACAGGAAAATATGGCAAGCCATTACTCAAACACGAGTCGTTTGCTCTTGAGACACAACTATTTCCGGATGCGCCAAATCAAGCGAACTTCCCGAGCGCTGTCTTACGTCCGGGAGAGGAGTACCATCATACCTGTATTTACAGATTTGATGTGAGAAAGCCTAACAAGAAATAACTCTTAGATAGTTTTATCTATTTTCCACGAGAACGCTCTCAGGCCCAATTCCGGAGTCTGTAGGTCGTGTTCATGCAAAATACTCATGATGCTGTCCACTTTTTCGTTGTCGACGAAGGTGAGGATGGCATCATTGAATGTTGGCCAGGTGTGAGTGCCGTAGTGTGCTTCTCCTGATTCCGAACCTCTTCCTGTGATTTCGTTCCAACGGGTGAATCCACGAACTCCCTGTTTTTCAAGGAGTTCGGAGATTTCTTCATAATATGCCTGATTATAGGCGATGAATATTGCTGTCATTTTTATTCAGATTTAGTTAGCCATTGCGAGACGTGCAGCTTTTCTTTCTTTACGTTTGATTCTTCTTGAGATGAATATTGCGTACAGTGTCGGGATGAGCACGAGGGTGATGAGCGTTGAAATCGAAAGTCCCCAAGCGACCACCACGCCGAGACCGTTCCACATCTCGGCACCTTCGCCATTGCCTATTGCCATAGGAATCATACCAAGGACAGTGGTGAGGGTTGTCATCAAGATAGGGCGGAGACGCTGGCGCGATGCTGTGACAACCGATTCGTTGACGCCCATGCCGCGTTCGAGACACAAACGGGTGTAGTCGATAAGCACGATACCGTTTTTCACCACGATACCCATCAAAATCATCACGCCGATGAGAGCCATCATGCCCAAAGCCATGCCATGTACCCTGATGCCGATAAGCACGCCGGTTATGGCGAACGGCACCGAGAACATGATGACGAACGGGTCGAGCAACGACTCAAACTGCGATGCCATAACCACATAAACCAGTATGATAATCAATAAGATAAGGGTGAACATATCGGCAAACGCGTCTTGCTGGTCTTCATAGTCACCAGCGATTTTCGCCATAAACTCGGCTGGTATCTCGGCGTTGTCGATACATTGTTCGCACACAGCCACAGCGTCGCTCAAAGCGTAGCCTTTAGCTACAATTCCTGTGATTGTAACTATACGTTCACGGTCCTTGCGTTCGATAGTAGGAGGGGTGCGGCCTTCCACTATCTTTGCCACCTCGCTGAGGCGAACCGCATTGCCAGACGAGCCGTAAAGCACGATATTTTCTATGTCTTCATAGCCTTTGCGGAACTCGGGAGCGTAACGTACACGGATGTTGTACTCGTCGCCGTCTTCGCGGAAGAATGTCATGATTGAACCGTTGATACGGTTTCTCACATACTGTGAAGCTGTTGTGATGTTGATGCCGTTGAGCATCAGCTTCTCACGGTCGAAATCGACGTGGATTTCCGGGGTATATTCATCACGGCTGATGAGAACCTGCGAAATCTCTGGACGTTCGCGCATCTCTGCTGCGATATCGTTGGCGATGCGGTCGGAAGTGTTGAAGTCGTAACCGTAAATCTCGAGTTTTACACTTGAGGTAGAACCCATTCCCATGCCTTCCGAGACATTGTATTTCTTGATTAACGCATTGCCTTTCAAGTCTTTACGAATCTGCTCGGCTATTTCCTGAGTGCTTCTTTTACGTGTTTCCTTGCTTCCGAGGTTGAGGTTCATGGTGAGAATATGTGTACCGTTGCTCTGCATCGAGGCGAAGGCGTTGTCCTCGTCGGCGACACCGTAACGGTAGTTCATCACCCTGATTTCTGGTATCTCCTTGATGTATTTTTCAGAGAGCTCAGCACCCAGCTGACCCGTGATATCTTCTTGAGTACCAACAGGTAACTCAATGTTGATGGTCAGACGGCCCTGATCCATGCTCGGCATGTATTCTGTCTTCATTCCAGGCAATGTGGTGATGAGAGTCAGGGCAAAGACCACGACTGAGATGAGGAGTGTCAAGGCTCTGTGTGTCACAGCCCAGTTGATGAGTCGGCCATAGCCACGGCTAAGTGCATCAAGACCTTTATTGATAGGTGTGAAGAGGATTCGGTGCCAAGCGTGTGAGCGCGGGTTTCTCTTCAAAAGTCGTGAACACATCATAGGAACCAAAGTCAATGCAGCCGATGTTGACACAATCATGATGATACTGACAATCCAGCCAAGCTGATGGAAGAATACGCCGACGGTGCCGTTCACCATGGTGAGAGGCAGGAAAACCGCCAACATGGTGAGGGTAGAGGCGATAACGGAGATTGACACCTCCTGGGTGGCATGCACAGCGGCCTCTTTCGGTTTTGCACCTCGGTCGATATGCGATGTGATGTTCTCCAAGACCACGATAGCGTCGTCAACGACCATACCGATGGCGATGGTTAAAGCACTCATTGAGATGATATTCAATGTGTTACCTGTCGCAAAGAGGTAAACAACCGAAGCGACCAACGAGATTGGGATTGACAACACGATGATGATTGTCGCTCTCCATCTGCCGAGGAAGATAAACACCACGAGCATAACCACTATAAACGTGATGAAGATAGTCTCTTTCAACGAGTTGATGGTGTTTATAATGCTGTCGCTGGTGTCGTTAATCATGTTGATGGTGATGTCGGAAGGCAGCGTCTTGGCAATCTTTGCCAGTTCTTTCTTCACGCCTTTCGAAACCTGCACCGAGTTGGCGTCGGTCTGTTTCTGGATGGTGATCATGGCACCTTGGATGCCGTTTGAGAACACTTTTTGCAGACGTTCCTGCTCGCCGTCGTTGACTCTGGCGACATCTTTCAAATAAATAGGTGTGCCTTGGAATGTGCCTATCACCACGTCGTGCATTTCGCGTGCCGACTTGAACTCTTTTTCGACGCGCACTGCGTAGGTGTTAGAACCGATGTCGATATTTCCAGCAGGGGTGTTGCGGTTTTCGTATGCCAGAGCTTGTGAAATCTGTTCCACGGTGAGGTTGTAAGCCTCGAGTTTGTTAGGATCAACAAAAACTTGAATTTCACGTTTCGGTGCGCCTGACACTGACACGGTACCCACGCCGGAGACACGTGCGAGAGGCGTTGCCACCTTATCGTCCAAAATCTTGTCAAGACCCGCCAAGCTCTCTTCGGCGGTTACCGAGAGGAACATAATCGGGATGTCCTCCATGCTGAATTTGAAGATGGTGGGGTTGCCCGCGCCGTCAGGAAGGACCTGCTTGACCATGTCGAGCTTGTCGCGGACGTTGTTCGTAGCCTCTTCAATATCAATACCGTACTCGAATTGCAGCGTGATGACCGACACGTTTTCTTTCGATGACGAAGTGAGGTGTTTAAGGTCACTCACGCCATTCAGGGTGTTTTCCAAAGTCTTGGTGATATTCGTCTCAATATCCTCCGCGCTGGCTCCCGAATATGATGTCATCACCATGATGGAGTTCGTTCCCATGTCGGGGAAGAGGTTGGTGGACAGCTTTGTCAGTGCGAAAACACCCAGAATCGCCACCGTGACGAAAACCAACGACACAGTGACCGGATGATTTACTGATGTTCTATATAAACTCATGATTCTTAGTGTTTTACAAGATTATTTCACTACGTCGACGGTGATGCCGTTTTTAAGTTTTGTCTGACCTGTCAGCACGACGGTGGCATTGTCGTCCAATCCACTGATGACTTCATATTTATTGCCCATGCGGCGGCCGAGTTCAATGACGGTGTAAGTCACAGTGCCGTCAGCATTGAGGACATAGACATACTGTTCGCCAGACCCGACTTGTTTCATGACGGCTCTGTCTGGAACGACAACGCGGAAGTTGTCTCCATAGTTGACGGTTACGCGAGCGAACATGCCGGGACGCAAGGTCAAATCTTTGTTTGCAAATTTAACCTCTACAGGGAAAGTGTGCGTCATAGAGTTGATGGTTGGGTAGATGAGGTCAACCGTGCCTTTGAAAACTTGGTCGCCATAAGCGTCGGTGGTGATATCAACCTCCATGCCTTTCTTAATCTGCGAATACTTGCTTTCCGAGATGTTGATGAGCATCTTTACAGGGTTTATCTTTTGGATTACAAATAGAGGCTGAGCCATTGCGTACATGTCGCCTTCGTCATAATTTCTGGCTGTCACGATACCGCTGATAGGGCTTTTCAGAACCGTGTTTTCCAAGAGATTGTTATAAGTCTTTCTTGAGACATCATATTTCAAAGTCATTGCTTCGTAATCCGACTGCGAGGTGGCTCCTATTTCGTGAAGCTGCTCGATGCGGCCAAATTCTATTGAGTCGTTGATGAGCTGAAGTCTTGCTTTCTCGAGGTTGACATCATCCATGAGGGCGAGTGTCTGACCGGCTTCCACTTTGTCGCCCACTTCCACGCAAATCTTGTTGATACGTGCGGCGGACTGTGGCGCAATGTTGTTCACGATGTCGGCCTCTATTGTCGTAGGATATACCTGAAGTTGTGCCACATATTCGGCATTTACTGTGGCTGCCGTCACTTTCGGGTTCTCTGCCACCATCTGCTGGTTGCCCTGGTCTTGCTGCTGTCCGCAAGAAATCATGAGAATCGTTGCTGCAGCGATTAATAAAATGTTTACTTTTTTCATATTATAATTGTTAATTTATTTTCTTTTATCTAACTTGAAACTATTCATTCCCAGCGAGTTCTTCCATTGCTGCTTTCGTCACCATGAAGTTATAAACCGCTTGGCTCATTGTAAGCTGAGCCTGCACTAATGCCAGCTGTGCGTCGTTGAGCTCAAGAAGCGTGGCTTTGCCTAGTTCGTACATTCTTTCAGCGATGTCGTAGCTTCGCTGGGCCATTGTGAGTGTCGATTCGGCTGCGGCGTAGTTTTTCATGTATGTGGCGATTTGGTTTTCGTAATTTTTGAATGCTATTCGCAAATTGCGTTCGGTATCTTCGATATTCAATTGAAGAATATCCTGCGTCGCTTTGTATTGCCTGATGTTGTTGCGCTTTGAGAATCCGTCAAAAATCGGGATGTTGAGGCTTAATCCAGCTACTGAATACGGATTCCATTTGAATTTAAAATCATTGCCCATAGCTATGTAATTGTATGAGAATGAAGCCGCTAGAGTAGGGATGTACTGATATTTTGTCATCTTGATTGTGCGTTCGAGCTGCATGTTCTGAAGATTAAGCTGTGCGAGTGTGGTGTTGTTTTCAAGATTCACATCACTCATCTGATACGTCATCATGTCGTTTTTGTATTGCTCAATATTGCCTTCTACGCCTATTTTCGCATTCAGGTCGATGCCCATGACAGCTTTGAGCTGCCAGATAGCGAGGTCGATGGCCATTGTTGAGCTATAGAGGCTCGGCTCGGCGTTTTTAACGTTCACCTGAGCTCTGAGATATTCGTATTCAGAGGTTTTCCCTGCATTGTAAAGATGTTCGGTGTGCTCGAGGTTTTTGGCGGCGTTTTCGTAAACGTCTTTATAGACAGCGTTGACTTGTTGTGCCAGCAAAACAGCGTAATAGGCTTGTTTTACTTGCGAAATCATCGAGATCTTTGATGAGCGGGCCTGCTCAACTGCTAATTCCACGTCGAGTGCTGAAAGCTTCAATGACTGCCACAGTTGTGCGTTGATGAGCGGCATCGAGGCGCTGATGCCGGCGTTCACGTTGTTCCATTGTCCGACTTCAATCTCCATGGCTTGACCGCCGAAGTCCATGGCCATCACCTGTTTCTTGATGGTTCGCTGGTAGCTGCCGCTGGCGCTTATGTTGGGGTACAAGGCAGCATAACTGCCTTTTTTGGCGTATCCCGATTTCTCAATGGTGAGGTTGGCAACTTTGATGCTGTTGCTTTCCTCAAGAGCGATTTCGATGGCCTGATCGAGGCTGATTATTAGCGAGTCCAGCGTCTGCTGCGCCCGCACAAAACCGCTGGGCGTCAGAAACATAAAGCACAAAATCACCGTAAAAACACTTTTCATTCTTGACATTTTATCCTAATTTTTATTTTTTACATCTATTAATTATAAGCTTGCAAAGGTACATAAAATATCTTAGATGTCAGAAAATAAAATGAAGATTTTTTCTTGTCATATTGTTGAAAAAATATATATCTTTGCAGTTTGCACAATAGTTGAAAATATGAAGGCAAAGATTTACGGTATATTCATTCTCGTCGAGGCGTTTTTCATGTTCATCTCCTCGATGGTGGCGTTGTATTACAATGTGCATTGCGGCGAGAAAGACGTGGTGTCGTTGCTCGCAGCCACCATGATTACCGGAATCTTCGGCTTCATACTTCTCTCGGCAGGCCGCGAAAAAGCCAAAAAGGACAACGAAAGCGTCAAGAAAATAGACAACCTCACGATGAAGGATTCGTTCGTGCTTGTCACTGTGGCGTGGGTGCTCTTCGCTGTGTTCGGGATGCTGCCGTTCATCTTTACAGGCGCTATTGACAATGTCACGGACGCATTCTTCGAGTCGATGTCGGGATTCACAACGACGGGTGCAACAATCATGAACAACATTGATTCTCAGCCACATGGAATCCTGTTCTGGCGCAGCGTGATACAATGGTTGGGAGGTTTGGGCATCATCGTGTTGTTCCTCGCCATCATCCCTGCATTGAATAAAAAATCAAACAAAACGACATTGTTTTCGGCCGAGATGTCAGGCCTTAGCGTGAAGAAACTGCATCCTAAAATGGCAGTCACAGCACGTCATCTCTACCTTATTTATATGTTCCTGACGGTTGTTTGCGCTTTGGTTTACTGGGCTGGCCCGATGAACCTCTACGACGCTGTGTGTCATGCACTTACAACCATGTCGAGTGGCGGATTCAGCACGCATCAGTCGAGCATCGGATATTTTAACTCGAGCTATGTGGAGTATTTTTGCGTGCTGTTTATGATATTGTCGGGAATCAACTTTTCCTTGTATTATTTCCTTTCGAGAGGCGATGTGAGATCATTCTTGAAAAACGAGGAGTTCCGCTGGTTCCTTGGCCTCATTTTCGTCTTGGTTGCTATCATGACAGTCTTGTTCTACTACGCGCCAAACGTTCAGACTATCGCCACCGACACTTCAGCATATCCTGAGCCGACATTCGAGTCGAGGTTCCGCGCCGCTTTGTTCCACGTAGCAACGACAATTTCATCAACAGGTTACCAGGGCTCATATTACGATTACACGCTGTGGGGCGGTTTGTTCCTTTTCCCAACGCTTTTGATGATGCTAAGCGGCTCGTGCGCAGGATCAACATCTGGAGGTATAAAAATTATCCGTTGGATGGTTTGCCTGAAGTCTATACGCATCACTATCAAGCAGTTTATGCATCCTAACGCGGTATTTACAGTGAAGGTGTCCAAAGAGGTTGTGTCAAACGAAATTCTTCTCAGGACATTGAACTTTCTGTTTTTCTACGTCATAATATGTGTAGTGAGTGTTATTGTTTTCGCAATAACTGGCTGCGATTTTGAAGAAAGCGTGTTTAACACCATCACTTCATTGAGCAATATGGGGCCTGGTTACAGATCTACAGGACCTGCCACGACATTCTCTGATTTGACAGTCACTGCAAAATGGGTTATGTCGTTCCTAATGCTTATGGGCCGTCTCGAGATATACACTGTTCTGCTGATTTTTACGCCCACTTTCTGGAACAAAAAATAATCTAACTATCTGTCGCTCATCATGTTAATCGAATACGACGAAGGTCTTTGATAAACCTTTAAGTCGAACTGATTAATAACCGCATAGATGTGGTCGAAGATGTCGTTTTGGATGGCCTCGTACGAAATCCAGTCGGTTTTTGCGCTGAAGCAATAGACCTGCAGCGGCACGCCGAATTCTGTCGGGTCTTTCTGGCGCACCAACAATGTCAGATTGTGGTTCAAGTTTTGATTTTGTTTTAGATACTCCGTCAAATATGCCCTGAACACGCCGATGTTGGTCTGGCGGCGTCCGTTGACAAGGCTTGAAGTGTCAACATTGTGCGATTTGTTGTAAGCAGCAATCTCTTCCTCTTTTTTGACAATGTATTTCTCGACAAGCTGGAATTTCTTGTATTTTTCGAGCATTTCCGGCGTACAGAACTTGATGGTGTCGAGGTCGATTATGATAGAACGGGAGATTCTCCTGCCTCCCGATTCGCTCATTCCGCGCCAGTTTATGAACGGGTCGGTAATCATCGAATATGTCGGGATGGTGGATATGGTGTTGTCCCAGTTTTGAACTTTCACTGTAGTAAGTCCGATATCGATGACGTTACCGTCGGCATTGCCCTTCACAATCCAGTCGCCGATGCGCACCATGTCGTTGGAAGTCAATTGGATGCCTCCGACAAAACCGAGAATAGGGTCTTTGAAGACGAGCATCATCACCGCCGACAGGGCACCGAGTCCCATCAGAAGGTCGCTCATGTTTTTGTTTATCAGGACACCGATTACCAGCAAGACGCAAATCATGATAGCAATAATCTTGGCAACTTGCATAAAGCCTTTCATCGGTCGGTTCTTAGAGACATCAAATGAATTGTAAATATCTGATATTGAATCTGTTATTGAAATAACAATGCCAGTGAAAGTGGTTATTTCGCCGATTCTTGCCAACGCGAAAATAAATGCGTTCAACATGTGCAAATCAGGTGCGACAGCGTAGAGTAAGCCCTGAATCATGTAAACAGGAACAAGAAATGCTATGCGTTTTTCAAGCTTTTTTCCAAGGAAATAGTCGTCGTATTTGAATTTTGTCTTTCTGATGAATCTCCCGACATATCTTTTTAATAGCTGTTTTACTATGAAAAATAGAAGGAATGAAACCGCCAAAAGAGTGATAATTCCGATTCCTTGTGCCAAGTCTGATGCTATTTCCTGGTCGAGACGCATTCCGAGAAAAAGCTTTTCTAAAATTTGTAAGTACTTTGTAATCATATTTTTATAGTTTAATTATTCTTTTGGTAACAAAATGTTCAACGATAGCGGATTTATTTCCACTTCAATGTCTTTCGACATCATCACCGCCTCTCCATCGATGTTCGCAAAGTCTTCTTTTTCACGTATCACTTTGATTTTATGAGCTTTATGAATGTCAACAAAATGTGTTTTGTCGATGCGTTGTGTCATAAGGCGTTCTGCGACGAAAGGAACAGCCAGGATATTTGGTTTTTTGAATATGCATACATCCAGCAGGCCGTCGTTGAGCGAGGCGTGAGGGGAGACCGCGGCGTTGAATCCGAACTGGTTGCTGTTTGCAAAAGAGATGAACAGAGGTTCGCAGTCGAGTTCTTCCTTGTCGTCTAAAACAAGATGGTATTTCTCAGGTTTGAACTTGAAATACTTTTCGGTTACAAGTTTTACGTATGTTTTTAATCCGCGGTTAGGGTCTTTTGCGAAATAATCAGCGATGATAGCATCGAAGCCAACGCCTGCGATACTGACATAAGGCACGCCATTAACGCTTGCTGTGTCGATTTTGGCTTTTATGCCCTTATTAATCACATCAGTGATGACTTGCTTAGCTTTTAAAGGGAGATGCAGATGTCGTGCTAGTCCATTTCCCGAGCCATAAGGCACGATGGCAAACGTCTGGCTGGCTCCAATCATGTTCGTCGCTACCTCATTGATGGTGCCGTCGCCGCCTACAGCCACAATGATATCATATTGATTTTCAATGGCTTGCTTGGTCAATTCCGCAGCATGACCGCCATATTCAGTGAGTTTTATAGTGTAGTCGTACTTGTCCTTGTCAATCAGTTCATCAACAATCGAAGGGAATTTCGACTTGTCGTGATGACCTGATATAGGGTTGACAATAAACAATATCTTTTCTTTCATTTTATATATAACTTGTTGTTAATCATTCTGTTAGTGTATTGTTGCAGACGCATCTTGAACTTGTTGTCAAGTTCTTTCCATGTTTCGTAATCTGCATTTTCATATAGGTTGTGCGTCAGGCATGGATCGTTTTCGATATCAAATACCGCAGTAATGTTCCTGCCGTCCGATTGAAGCATGTATTTGCCGTCGGAATATTGGTAAATATTGTTGAGATAGCTTGTAAAACAAGGCTCTTGCAGGCTGTCGAACACGTTGCGGCCGAAGGTGAATACAGTGTCGTTATAGCCAAGAGCTGCCAGTAGACTGATGCCTATATCGGTCTGCTGAGCTAAAATATTGGTGTTCAGTGGTTTAATAATGCTTGGTGCGTAAAATGCCGTCACAATCTGATATTGTCCGTAGCCGTTCAGATAGTTGTCGAAGCGGTGTTCTGGATTCACATGGTCACCGACAATTACAAAAATAGTGCTGTCGAACCAGCTGTAATTGCTCATGGTTTCGAAGAAACGTCGCATTGCGTCATCGGTGTATCTGACTGTTTTTTCAAAGTCTGTTTTATAGTCGCCTTCAGGAAGTTCATATCCTTTAGGAAGTTTGAAAGGATGGTGTGATGAAAGTGTGAATACTCCTGCGGCGAAAGGTCTTTTCATCTCGTTGACTTTGTGAGCGGTGTATTGCAGGAACGGCATATCGGAAATGCCCCAAATGCCGTCGTAGTCAGCGTCGTTGGCATATTCGTTGCGCCCGAAATAACTGTCAAAACCGGCTGATAGAGCAGAAGCGTCGAAGTTCATTGTGCCGTTGTTGCCACCGTGGAAGAATGCCGTGGAATAGCCGTGTTTCTTTAAAATACTGCCAATTCCGTCAAGACGGTTTGCGGCATAACGCGACTCGACATAGTCTTTCGACATCAGGGACGGAAGGCCGGAGAGTATTGAAGTCACAGCTTCGATGGATTGTCTTCCATTTGCCATTCCATTGAAAGACAAGCTGTTGGATAACAAAGAATCGAGAAATGGAGTTAGTGTTGTCTCACGTCGTTCATTGTAAAACTTCACCATTTCCTGTCCATGACTTTCCAAAATTATGATGAAGACATTGTAGTCTTTGGCGTTTTTGTCGATAAATCTGTTGATAGTCAGGTCATTACGAATAGGGGAGTATAAGCTATCAATTTCATCGTCATCGTAAAAACAGATTCTTTTCAACACTTCACCCGAAGAGCCGCGTCCGATGGTGAAAGGCGTGTTCAAAACCAGCGGAATATTTTGTGTTTTAGTGTAATTTGCCGCTGTGATTATGCTTATCGGCTTGTTCTGCAGTCCGCCCCTGAGACCGATGATTGAAGCGGCAACGAGTCCTAAGAATATCAGCGAACGTGTTGAGTACCAATATTTTCTGTTCTGTATCCTGACAGGTTTTACCCTTGTTTTGCGTGTCAATATGATAATAATAAGCAGAAAGACAGAAAAAACCACAGCCATGAACCAGAAATCAATAAGAAACTGCTTCATCAATCCGCCTTGATTATCGTCGGTGTGTTGCATGAAACCGAACAGTTCCGAGGTCATTCTTTTGTCAATATAGCGGTAATATATGACATCAATTATATTTAAAGTAATACTTGAAATATTTGTTATAACAAAAAGAATATCAATGGTTTTACAATAGTATTTATTGTATTTGAATTCTAATGGGATACCATAAAAAACAAGGAGTGGAAGATTCGCGATTATAAGTGTCCAGATGTCGAATCTCATGCCGATAAAAAACAGTATGAATTGCTCGCCTATACCCAATCCTGGGAAGTTTCCGGTATTGAAAAGGAATAGCAGCCACCTGCTGATGGCTAAAAGCAGAAGCATCACTCCCAGACGGATGACGAACACTTTCCAAAGCGGCAATTCCTTATTTCTGAACATAAAATAATTTAAAATGCAAAAATAATAAAAATCTTTTAAATTTTAACTATTAACTTTCAACAAAAAACGTATCTTTGTAAATCAAATTCATTGAAAATGAGAGTCAGATTGTTAATTGGTTTTATATTGATTGTCAATATTTTATGTGCTCAAAACACATATAAATATCCTGAGTATCCAAATCCGGTCAAGATTCCGATTTACTTGTCGGCCACATTTGGGGAGCTTCGCTCCAATGCATTTCACGCCGGTGTTGATATTAAGACGAACGGGAAGACCGGGTATAGGGTTTATGCGGTTGCTGACGGTTATGTTAGTCGCATCGGGGTGTCGCCTTGGGGCTATGGCAATGTAGTGTATGTCACTCATAATGATGGATTTATGTCGGTTTACGCACATCTCGACAGTTTCAAAGGCGCAATTGGAAAATATGTTCGTGATAAGCAGTTCGCTAATAAATCGTTTGCACAAAATCTATTTCTTGAGAAAGATGTTATTCCTGTGAAAGCAGGTGATGTCCTTGGACTTAGCGGAAATAGCGGCGGGTCAGGAGGACCACATTTGCACTATGAGATTCGTAATTCGAAACAACATCCTGTAAATCCGTTCTTTTTCGGACTGAAAATTAATGATGGAGTGAAACCGGTTATTAACGGATTGGCTTTGTATCCGGCTGAGGAGTCGTCGGTTAACGGCTTTGATGATGTGGCTTTTTTGGAAGTTTTCAATAATAATGGTAATTATTATGTGAAAAATGGTGACATAAAAGTCAATGGAACAGTTCATTTTGGAATTTCGACCTACGATTTGGCGAATGGCTCAAGCAATAAAAACGGTGTATATTCAATAGAGCTTTTTGCTGATAATAAATTGATATTCAATGTGTTATTTGATGAATATTCATATGATGAGACACGTTACATCAATAGTCTGATTGATTATAAAACCTATATTGATGAACAAATACGGTATGTCAGGACAGAAATCGACGAGTATAATATTTTGGGATTGTACGAAGAAAAAGCCGGCAGTGTAACTTTAAAAGAAGGCGAACGTGTAGAAATGAAATATGTGGTAAAGGATTATTTCAACAACACATCCACTTTGATTTTTAGTTTAGTCGGTGATGCGCCTTTAACGGAATATACTGAGTATCAATATAATAGAAGCTATTATCGAGTTGATGGCAAGAGTGTGGTTGAGGTCGGTTTGGATGGTTTCCATGCTATTATACCTGAAAAAGCATTTTACAGATTTGAATATATTTTGGCGCGACAAATCGATACGATTAGGGATATCGCCTCTGATTTTGCTTATATTTTGGGTACAAACGATATCCCCGTTCAGAAAAGTATAGCAATAAGCATTCGCCCAGCAGAAAAATATGCTTCATCATCAAAGCTTTACGTTGTTTCTGTTGACAAAGACGGAAAGTTTGCTTCTCAAGGTGGCAAAATGACTGATGGGATGGTATGCACTAATGTGCGAACTCTCGGAACATATGCTTTGGCTGTCGATGAAGTCAAACCAACGGTAACGCCGTTGAATTTCCAAAACAATACCAAAGTTATAAAGTGTAAACAATTGAAAGTCAATATTAAAGATAAAGAGTCGGGCATAAATACATATGACATATACCTTAATGGGAAATGGGTTATTGGAGCCTACGATGCTAAAAATGACCTGTTGTTCTACGATGTTGATGATAACCTGAAAATCGGTAAAAATAAAATGGAAATCGTTGTCACTGATGCGGTTGGCAATGAAACACGTAAGGTTTACAACATAATTCGTGAGAGTTCCAAGAAGTAGATGTTTTATCGTTCTGGATTATAGATGTATTGATATGCTCCGGCGTCAGGTCTGTCGCCTCTGTCAATGCCGTCCAAATCGAATCGTAAATCGCCAATTGAATAGCATGGGTTGGCGATTCCTATTGCTGCTGACAAAGTGTCGATATGGAAGTCGAAATTGGCTGTATTTTTGAATTTGGGGTCTTTGTTGAACGTGCACTGCTCGTAAAGTTGCGTCAATTGTGGGCGCTGTGTGCATATAAGGCTGTTTTTAAACTTGTAAGTAGTATCGTTGACAGGGTAGAAGCTTGAGCCAACCTCATTGCTTTTGTTGCCATAAACGATGCTGTTTATTACGTCGCATTCAAAAGGAACCACGTATGTCAACCCTTCCAGATCGGTCGGGTCTGTGTATAAGTTGTTGAAAATCAAAGCTTCAGCCTTGCGAGTGGAGCCAGTCCAGTAGTTGGCTATGGTGCTGTGTGTAATAAGATACTCGCCGCCGCCGGTGAGTGCAATGCAATGGCTTCCGCAGTTGTTGACAAGCAGATTCGACATGCCGATGGAGTAGCAGTTGGCATAAACGCCCATTCCTGTATGGTTTTCGATGATTGTGTTTCTTATGTACATCGCTTCCATATTGTCTTTGAGCATTCTTTGTACCTGAAGACCGATGAAGCCGTTTCTTATTATAGCATGGTCAATAACATGTCCGTGGCCTTCGCGAGCTTCCATGAGCCATATTCTGTCCCATTGTCCCGGTTGGTTGTCATAAAATGATTCGAGTCTGTCACCTTGGAAGACAACTGGGTTTGCGGCTGTCCCGTTGACGATGAGCTGACCTTCGCTCCAGGCCCACAATCCAGCGCCTTTATGGAAATAAACATGTGTGCCGGGATCGATTGTTAAGGTGCCGTCAGAGTCGATAAGTGCAACATTATAAATGACATACGGCTTTTCAGCTGTCCAATGCACATCGGTGTTGACGGAATCCGTTATAGCAACATAATAATTGGTGTAATGTCCGTTCTGGTCAGGGAAAATGCCTTTGCGACCAATTATATAATGTGCGTTCTGACCATATGCGCAGAGATTAACGGTTTTTTCATTGCCGTTTGTATTGAAAATCAAGCGGTCCTCGACAAAAAACGGGTTGTTGTCGTCATTCGGGTTAATCGTTACCTTTACAAATATATAAAGGCTGTCTTTTGCATAAATTTCCTTGTCGGAAAAAGCTGTTCCTGACTGTCCGTCCACGTTGATGCTGTAGGGTGAGGAGGCTCCTTTTTCAAGTCTGATGGAGTTGATTTTCAGGTTGTCGGAATTATCGTTGTAAACCATAAGTATCTTTGTCGAGGAGCCAATACTCGTAAACACAGTGTCGAATGCTATCGTGTCGGTTGAGAGACTGATATTCTTCGACGGGTTATCGGAAAATTGCTGTTCCTTGCGACATGAAATTGTAAAAAATACAATTGATAATAATATGATACTTAATAATTTACGCATTGTTATTTAATGTAATCCTTGAATGTTTGGTTAAGGTAGGCATCGGTGCCGAAATATTTTAAAACGGGTAAGAAATCTTTCGCTTCCATATAGCCTGGGGCCACTGTCAGCAGCTGGTTTTTCTCGTCCATGAATACGTATGAGGGATACGACAACCTTCCTTGAAGTAGTGCCGCTGCGAGCTGGTGTGTGCCTTTTCGTCCGTTTTTGCCTCCCTCGTTTATGAATTTGTAACCGGCAAATTCAATTGGTTTGTCACTTTCCGCGTCAAATTTCACGGCGTAGAAATTCTCGTTCATGTAAGCCGCGACTTCAGGATTTTGGAATGTCGTCTGGTCCATTCTCTTGCACCATCCACACCAGTCGGTGAAGACGTCGATGAAGATCTTTTTCGGTGCGGTCTCGTTCAACGCCACGGCCTCTTCAAATGTCATCCAATTGATTCCCTGGGCGTTACCGAACAATGGCAACGAAATCAATATTATAAAAGCAATTAATGTTTTTTTCATATTCATTATTATTAAGCCATTAGCGGCTAGCCATTAACCATTTATTGTCATTAATTTTTACTAATGGCTAATGGCTAATAACTATTAGCTAATATCTCTTTTTTCGAATCCTTTTCCTTCAAGCTGTCGCGTTTGTCATAAAAATGTTTTCCTTTCGCCAGCGCTATCTCCAGTTTTGCCAGTCCTTTCTCGTTGATAAACAATTCGATAGGGATTATAGTGAAGCCTTTTTCGGAGCTTTTCGCTTTAAGTTTGCGCAGTTCCTTCATCGTGAGAAGCAGTTTGCGGTCGCGTTTTGGCACATGGTTGTTGTATGTCCCGAATGCGTATTCCGCGATATGCATGCCAATGGCCCATAATTCGTCGCCGATGAACGAGCAATACGACTCCATAATGCTTGCTTTGCCCTCACGGATGCTCTTTATTTCAGTGCCTGTGAGGACAATGCCGGCAGTGTAGCGGTCGATGAGGAAATACTCGAACGATGCCCGCTTGTTTTTTATGCTTATTCTGACTTGTTTGACTTTGTTTGCCATTATTTTATGTCTCCTAAAATCAAAGGCATTCCATCCTTGCTGTTGCCAACGATGATGATTTTTGAGTTTGGTGATTCGGCGAGTTTCAATGTTGCCTCAATGCCTTTTTCACGTAAAATCTTGTCGTTGATACTGGCGCTGACGATGTTGTTGGCTCTTGCCTTACCTTCAGCCTCAACACGTTGACGCTCAGCCTCTTGCGATGCTTTCTCGAGTTTAAACTCATATTCCAAAGCTTCCTGTTCCTGTTTCAGTTTGCTCTCGATAGCCGATTTGATTGTTGGAGGTAGGGTGACCGAACGGATGAGTACCTGATTGAGCTGTATATGCTTGCCTTCCAGGAGGTTTTTTGTCTCAATGAAAATCTCTTCCTGTATAGCATCACGTTTTGTCGAATAAATCTGTTCAGGAGTGTATCTTCCGAGCACGCTTCTAGCAGCTGAACGCATGGCTGGATATACGGCTCTGGTGAGGTATTGCGTTCCGATTGTGGCGTGTAAGTGTCCGAGTTCTTCCCATTTGGGCTGATACC
Source organism: uncultured Bacteroidales bacterium (assembly GCA_905233445.1). Lineage (GTDB taxonomy): Bacteria > Bacteroidota > Bacteroidia > Bacteroidales > F082 > Limimorpha. Next base: position 76,366 of record CAJOEP010000010.1, read on the forward strand.
AGGTAGAGAATTCTATCTTGATTTCCAATCCGTTAGAAGAAAGAGCGCTCATCTCCTCGTCGGCAACTTGCTGACGAACCTCATACAATGTCATGCTGTTCCATGGTGCGATGAAATGGAAGCCTTCCTCGTATGTCTTTGAGGTGTCAATACCACCGCCAAACAAACGGTAAAGCACGCCGCCGTGTCCGGCAGGAATTGTCACAGTGATGCGACTCCAGAAAATTATGAGCATTAAAACCAGTACGCCAATGAGGATGAATGGTCCGTATTTCTTGTTGTTTGATGGCTTATTCTGTTGATAGCCAGACTGTTGTGTGTATTCCATATCTGAATTTTTTTTAATTTGTTAATTTCTGCAAAGGTAATAAAAAAAACGATAATTTTGCACCCATATTTTAGGAATTATTAATTAAAATAAAAATAATGAAGAAAATTATCATGATTTTAGGAATTGCAGGGCTTCTAACTGCTTGTACATCAAACGATAAGGAAGCTCAAAATGGAGAATTTAAGTATCTGGTTGACGAATTCGCCGACTTGAAAGTGATGCGTTATCAGATTCCGGGATGGGATGAGTTGACGCTGCAACAGAAAGAGTACATTTATTATCTTGGTGAAGCTGCAAAATGCGGCCGCGACATCCTCGCCGACCAGAATTTCAAGTATAACCTCACAGTCCGTAAGACCCTTGAGGCAATTCTCAATTCATACAAAGGCGATAAAAAATGCGCTGATTATCAGAACTTTGTGGTTTATGCAAAGCGCGTTTTCTTCAGCAACGGCATCCATCATCATTATGCTGAAGATAAGATGTTTCCGGAGATTTCTCAGGAATATTTCGCACAGCTCGTGAAGAAATCAGATGCAAAACTTTTACCTTTGGCAGATGGCGAAACGGTTGAGGATTTCCTTGATTTCATCACACCGGTGATTTTCGACAAGGATTTGTACAAAATGCGTCGCAGTGGGGAAGATGACATCATCCAAAACTCATGTGTCAATTTCTACAAAGGCAATATTAATAAAGGAGAAGTCGAGGCATTTTACGATGCTCAGCGTACACCTAATGATGAGCAACCTATTTCTTATGGCTTGAATTCAAGACTTGTGAAAGAAAATGGCAAACTGCAAGAGGAAGTTTACAAGGTTGGCGGACTTTATGGAAACGCTATTGAACAGATAGTTTATTGGCTCAAGAAAGCTAACGAGGTTGCAGAAAATGACAGTCAGCGCAACTATACTAATTTGTTAATTGATTATTACACAACGGGTTGTCTTAAAAAATGGGACGAATACAACATCGCTTGGGTTCAGGATTCAATCTCGAATATTGACTTCGTGAACGGCTTTATCGAGGACTACAACGACCCGATGGGTATGAAAGCAACATGGGAAGCTATCGTTGACTACAAAGACATGGAAGCCACAAAGCGTTCGGAAATCATTAGTGCAAATGCACAATGGTTTGAGGATAACTCGCCTGTTGATGCCCGTTTCAAGAAGAAAGAATGCAAGGGCGTGAGTGCTAAAGGTATCATCGTGACCACTTTGGCTGGCGACTGCTTCCCGGCACCTCCAATCGGAATCAACCTTCCGAATGCCGACTGGATCCGTAAGGATTATGGTTCTAAATCAGTGACTATCACAAACTTGATGGATGCATACGACAAGGCAGCAAACGAGTCACCGAAGAGCGTTTTGGCTGAATTTGCTTACTCACAGGAAGAAATCGACCTCTGTAAGAAATACAGCAGCATTGCTGATGTTTTGCACACCGACTTGCACGAATGCCTTGGTCACGGTTCGGGTCAGTTGCTGCCAACAACGCCACAGAATGCTCTTAAGGAATACAGCTCGGCTCTCGAAGAAGCCCGCGCAGACCTCTTTGGCCTTTATTACTGTGCCGATCCTAAGATGGTGGAACTCGGCATCCTTCCTAATATGGAGTGCTACAAGGCACAATACGCCGACTTCATCCGCAACGGTCTCATGAGCCAGCTCGCACGCATCGAACTTGGCAAGAACATAACAGAGGCTCACATGCAGGACCGCGCTCTCATCAGCTGGTGGTGCTATGAACAGGGTAAGAAAGACAACGTTATCGAGAAGAAAGTTCGCGACGGAAAGACATATTTCGTCATCAACGATTATGAGAAACTCCGTGCTTTGTTTGGTGATCTTCTCGCTGAGATTCAGCGTGTTAAGTCAGAAGGTGACTATGAAGAAGGCAAACGTCTTATTGAGACTTACGCAGTGAAGATTGACATTGACCTTCACAAAGAGGTGAAGTCTCGTTACGAGGCTCTCGGACTCAAGCCTTACGGCGGATTCATCAATCCTGACATCGTTCCTGTCATGAAAGATGGTAAAGTTGTTGATTATCAAGTTAAATATCCTTGCGACTTCTTGAAACAGCATCTTGATTATGGCAAGAACTACAGTTTCGTTGAGGAAAACCACGATGCTCCTGAGCATCTTGTCGTCGATATGCTTTACGATTTCATTGATGGCACTTTGGCATGCGGAAATGCTGAAAACGCTGTGCATGAGGTTGTGAAATACATCAATGCGCATCCTGAAGAGAGAGTTATTTACATCACCGATTATCATCCGGCGAACCATAGTTCATTTGCTGATTTCGGCGGCATATGGCCTGTTCACTGCGTGCAGGGAACCCGCGGAGGTGCTATCCATGAGGCTTTCTACACCGATGTCATCAACCCTGCAAACCGTCCTGACCCGGAAAGAAACATCTTCCGAAAAGGTGCTAAAGTTGATGAAGAACAATATTCTGGCTTCGAGTCGGTTGGACCAGACGGCAGAATGCTTTCGGAATGTGTCGGTAAAGACTTGGTTATCAGCGGTATAGCTACTGAGTATTGCGTTAAAAACACCTTGATGGAGTTCCTAAATGCCGGTCATAATATCGAACTTCTCGTTCCGGGGCTCGGCTATGTCGATAAGAAAGGTCACGATGCGACGATGAAGGAGTTGCGAAAAATGGTTACAGTTATTGAATAGCCATTAGCTGTTAGCCGTTAGCTACTAGCCATTAGTCTTTAGACGTTAGTTACTAATCTCTAAAAACTAATGGCTAATTTCTTTAACTCCACACTTCTCTCTCAACTCTTTACTCTTTACTCTTTTTTCCGTCTTTCCTCCCTCTCTCTTTGTCGTTCCAACTTCCTGCGCTGGCGTTCCAATGCCTTGTTATGGTATTTTGGGTTGTCGCCGGTGTAGCGGTATTCCTCACGCTGTAAATCTTCAAGTTTCTCGTTGAAAACGTATGTCAGACGGAAGGTGAAAAGGTTGTTGTATTGCTTGAAAATGCCCAGCGATTCTCCCGCAAGATTAAAGTATTCGCGTTTCCTGATAGGGTTGAGCGAATATGAGTATCTGAATCCGAGCTTCCAGCGTTTGTAAACGCGCAGTTTCACGTCGGCAAGGATGTTGAACTCGTTTTGGTCATATTCGCCACTGGTGGCTGTGACGCCGGTTCTAACACCATGTTCATATTCCGTGAGCCCCATCAATCGGGCATAAGAGACTCCAACGCCTGCCGACGCAAGCCTTTTATCAGTGAAATAAATCATGAACGGAACCTCGCCGTAACTCATGTTAACATTGTATTCGCCAGTGATTTCAATGCCGGTGACTGGGTCGATGGCATGGTCAAAAAACTTTCTGCCTTGTTTGGCGCCTTTTTGATTATAAAGGACTTCCATGGAAAGCTCGAGGCTGAAGTTTCTTATTCTCCAAACAGGTGCAATGACGCCGACACCCACGTTGATGCCGGGTTTGAAAAACCCCATAATCTGGTCGCCGTCAACTTGGCAGATGTTGTAGCCCACGAATGCTTCGCCCAAGAAAATCTGGGCTTTCGCCACGTTTGAAAATGTTGCGAATAATATGAATAATCCGATTAGTATGTACTTTTTCATGATATTACAACGTGAAAATCACAAAAATATTTTATCTCATGCTCAAACTGATGCGTTTTCTTGGGATGTCAACATCGGTGACAGTCACTTTTATCTTCTGGTTGAGCTTTACCACTTGGTTCGGGTCGGTGATATAGCTGTTCGACATCTGGCTTATGTGTACGAGTCCGTCCTGATGCACGCCGATATCGACAAAACAGCCGAAAGCCGTTATATTTGTGACGATTCCGACCAACTGCATGCCTTGACGCAAGTCGTTGATAGTGCGGATGTTTTTGTCAAATTCAAACACTTCAAATGCTTTTCTCGGGTCGCGACCTGGTTTCTTGAGCTCGTCGATGATGTCGTTGATTGTTTCGATGCCGAAGTCTTTCTCGATAAACTCTTTTGGGTTTATCTTTGCTATAAGTTCGTCGTTGCCAATCAGTTCGTCAACTTTTACTCCGAGTTTTTTTGCCATTTTCTCGACAATGTGATAACTCTCGGGGTGCACCGCACTTGCGTCGAGTGGCTGTTTTGCCCCGTGTATCCTGAGGAATCCGGCACATTGTTCGTAAGCTTTGTTTCCGAGACGAGGCACTTCCAAAAGTTGTTTTCGGCTTGTGAATCCTCCGTTTTCGTTCCGGTATTTCACAATCGAGCTAGCTAATTGAGGGCCTACGCCGCTAACGTAGGAAAGCAGCTGCTCGCTTGCCGAGTTGAGTTCCACACCCACAGCGTTGACGCAACTTTCTACTACTGTGTTAAGCTCGTCGCCAAGCAATTTTTGGTTCACGTCGTGCTGGTATTGTCCAACGCCGATTGATTTCGGGTCTATTTTTACCAATTCCGCCAAAGGGTCCATGAGTCGTCGGCCTATGCTTACTGCACCTCGTACTGTGATGTCGTAGTCTGGGAATTCGTCTCTTGCCACCTTGCTGGCCGAATATATCGAAGCGCCGCTTTCGTTGACCATCACAGCGGTGATGTCTCTGTCGAATCTTATGCTTTTGATGAAATCTTCGGTTTCGCGTCCTGCAGTTCCATTGCCGATGGCTATGACGTCAATCTTGTAAGCCTGCACCAGATGCGCTATTTTGGCTGCTGATTTGCCATGTTCGTTTTGTGGTGGGTGAGGGTAGATGGTCTCGTTGTGAATCAAAGATCCTAACTCGTTTAATATCACCACTTTACATCCGGTGCGGAAGCCAGGGTCGAGTGCTAAAACACGTTTCTTGCCGAGTGGAGCGGCCAACAATAGTTGTCGCAGGTTTTCTGCAAACACTTTCACTGCCACTTCATCGGCTTTTTCTTTGTAGAGAGCTCGCATTTCGGTCTCAAGCGAAGGCTCCAGCAGCCGTTTCCATGCATCATCGATGGCATCCTGCACCAAGTCGGTGGAAGCGTTGTCGTTTTTCAAAAATATGCTGTCGAGAACGTTGAGAGCGTCGTCAGCATTAATGTTCAGCTTTACCTTCAGAAGTCCTTCATCTTCAGCGCGGAACAGTGCCAGGATGCGGTGCGACGGTGCGCTTGCGATAGGCTCGTTGAAGTCGAAATATTGTTTGTAATTTTGTGCTTCGGCTTCTTTTCCCTTCACTAAAGTTGATGTGATGACACCCTGTCTGTGGTAAATCTTGCGTATTTTGTTGCGTCCGTTGATGTTCTCTGAAATCCATTCGGCCATGATGTCGCAAGCACCTTTTAGGGCTTCTTCTTCGTTGTTGACATCTTTCTCCTTGTTAATGAAACGTTTAGCCATACCGTTCACGTCGTCGCTGTTTTGCGACATGATGAGTTTTGCCAGCGGCTCGAGTCCTTTCTGACGTGCAATCTCAGCCTTGGTGCGGCGTTTCGGCTTGTATGGGAGATATAAATCTTCAACATCCTGCAGTGTTTCTGCGTTGTTTATCTGTTTTTCGAGTTCAGGGGTCAGTTTTTCCTGTTCTGAAATCGATTTAAGCACGAAATCCTTACGTTTCTCGAGTTCTTCGAGTTGTTCGAGGCGTTTTTTTACATCCGCCACGGTTTCCTCGTTCATGGTGTCTGTCATTTCCTTGCGATAACGCGCAATGAAAGGCACCGTCGCGCCCTCACCGAGCAGCTTTATCACATTCTCAGCCACTCTAGACGTTACAGAAAACTCTTTTGCTATCTTACTTATGAAATCCACTTTTAAACTTAAAACTTTTAACTTTAAACTACTCTAAACTCTACACTCTAAACTATAAACTCCAAATTCGCCACGCTGCTTCTGCTTGTAACTTTAACATTTTCAATCCGTTAAAGGCTTTTGCCCCATATTTTTTCGCTTCTCTCATAAACATCGTCTCTTCCGGATTGTAAATCAAATCGATGAAAACGTTGCTGTTGTTCGCTGTCTCATACGGCAAGTCGGGCATCTCGTCGCAATTGGGATACATCCCGACAGGTGTTGCATTGATAATCAATTCATTATCATGAAAACCTTCGTTTTTTAACTTTTGATATGAATCGCTTTTTCTAGTCAGAATCTCGAAAATGATGTTATTGTTTTTCAGAACGAATTGTACCGCATCCGATGCTCCGCCAGTGCCGCATACATAGGCTTTTTTAATATCTTTTTCTTTAACTGCGTCTTCCAGAAGTCCTTGAAAACCAATATAATCGGTATTAAAGCCAATCAGTTTTCCGTTTTGAATTTTTACCACATTCACAGCTCCGATTTCTTTGGCATTCGAATCTATTTCATCAAGGTAGGATAATATCTCTATTTTATATGGATGCGTTATCGTAAAGCCTTGTAAATCAGGATATTGTGTGATGATATTCTTGATGCTTTCCAATTTCTCAATATCGAAATTGACAAAAAAACAGTCCAATGCTTCATTTTTAAACTTATTATCGAAATAAGCCTTTGAAAATGAGTGACTTAATGGATGTCCGATGAGTCCGTAATGTCGCATAAATCTGTTATATTCCGAAAAATGCCCCAAATCCCAGGGTGCACACTACACCTACAATGACGCTTGCTAAAATCACACCGCCGATGACGGCTATGACACTTTTTTTGAAGCCCATGTCCAGAAAACTTGCGGCTAGAGTGCCTGTCCAAGCTCCTGTGCCAGGCAATGGGATGCCGACAAAGAGCACTAAAGCCCAATAAAGTCCGCGTCCGGCTTTGGCTTGCAGCTTCTGGCCGCCTTTTTCGCCTTTTTCTAGACACCAGGTGAAGAATTTACCAATGTGTTTTTTATCTTTACCCCATTCAAGTACCTTGCGGGCAAATAAATAAATAAAAGGGACGGGAAGGATATTGCCTATTGCTATGATGATGTAGCTCCAAAGCAGGCTGAAGTCAGGATTGGCGGCGTGGATGCCGTATGCCACAGGTATCGCGCCACGCAACTCGATGAGCGGTACCATCGCAATTAAAAAAATGTAGATGTAGTTTTTCATTTCTTCTTTTTTCTGTATTCTTCAATCAAGTCCATGATAGCCGGATTGCTTGTGAGGTTCTCAGCGTCGAAATTGAGGAACTCGATATGCCCGTCGTAGTTGGCATTCAGAGCCATATCCAAAGTCAGCAGTCCAGATTCGTTTTTCTCAAGCGCAAAATAGATGAATGCCTTGCGATAGAGTAGGGCGGCGTTATTCGGAAGCAGGAGCAGACCTCTCTCCAGAATCTCCAAAGCTTTGTCGGGGTCGTCTTTCAGCACATGGCATTCCATAATCGAGATGTAAACATTCTCGTCGTATGGGTTCAGCTCCAGAATCTCGTTGGCGTATTTCAGTGCGTTGTCGTATTCCTCGAGTTTATTGTATTCTTCAACGAGAACGTACATGTAATCAGTGTTGTATGGCGACAGCGTGTGGGCGTGTTTCAGGAATTTTATCGCCGATTTCGAGTTGCCTTCGTCGCTCAGAACGAAGCCTATTCCGGCGTAAGCCTCCGGAACCTTGTCGTCCATGTCGATGGCTTCCTGATAAATCTTCAGCGCTTCGGCATGCTCACCGGTTTTTGCATAAGCCTCGCCGTAAAGGCATAAAAGCAGTGCCGACAAAGCGTTGTAACGCTTTGCTTCCTCAACAATTTCTATAGTTTCCTTGAATCTGTCAAGCTCGTTTAATGCTGTCGCGATATCGACATATCCTTTTTTATAATGAGGGTCGATGGCCACCGCATATTCAAACTGTTCGATGGCGTTTTCAAGCTGTCCCATCCTGACGAAACAGTTGCCGAGAGCCATCCAAGCCGCCTTGCTGTACGGGTTTTTGTCGATTTCACTGCGGAAAAACTCCACTGCTTCATCCATTTTCTGAAGATAAGAATAGCAGTTTCTCATCTCAAAATATTGATTGTCAATATCTTCGGCTCCACGGATACCCATTTTGTAAAACTTAAGGGCGTTCTCCATATCAGCCAGATTCTCATATTCGGCAGCGATGAAGTTGTAAATGTCCTCGCAATCCTTGTAGTCGAACTCTTTCGCGGCTTTCATGTAAGCTTTGATGGCTTTCTGATGCTCGCCCAAATCGGAATAGCAGGCCGCTAATGTGAGAAGATAATCGGCGTCGCTGCGGTCCACGTCGGCATTTTTCAACGTGGAAAGAGCTTCTTGTGCATGCGAATTTGCCAATAGCTGTTTGGCTTTTATGATGTTTATTATCGGGTTGTCTGGATGATATTTCACAGCGAAGTCGGCAGCCATATTGGCTTTTTTGATGTTGTTTTGGCGCAGATAATGCTCCAGAATGACGTTCAACTCATCGGCGTCGAAATAGCACGACTGATGCTGCTTGACCATGTTTTCAAAACGGTCAACCAGATCCTTCACATCCATGTCGTCGTCCAAAAAATTGTCGTCGTCAAACATCTTCAAATTTTTTGCAAAAATACAAAAAAGACCTTAGACGTTAGACGTTAGACCTTAGTTTTTTTCGATTGATATATTGATTAATTTTTATATCCATTTTTAATACCCTTTTCGAAATGCTCACAGTACCCTGTGGTAGGTCGCATTTCTGCAAATGGCATTAAAAATATCATTAAAAATGTTGCAATTTTCAAATAAATATCATAATTTTGCAAAAATTTTTTGAATTATGCCATTGATTAAATCAATTTCCGGATTTCGCGGCACCATTGGAGGCCGACCGGACGACGGACTTACTCCGATAGATATTGTAAAGTTGACTTCAGCTTTTATTTGTTTGATCAGACGCGGCGGCGTGCAGCGCCCTCGTATCGTTGTGGGGCGCGACGGACGACTCTCAGGAACCATGGTAAACCAGCTGGTTTGCGGTAACCTTCAGGCAATGGGAGCCGATGTTATTGACATCGGACTGAGCACAACACCGACAACCGAAATCGCTGTCACCGAGCTGAAAGCCGACGGTGGCGTGATTCTTACAGCATCTCACAACCCGAAAGAGTGGAACGCATTGAAACTCCTCGACAATAAAGGTGAATTCATCGATGCTGCCGACGGCAAATGGCTGCTCGAGAAAGCCGCAAAAGACGAATACGAGTTCTCTCCAATCGACGAAATCGGTACATATACCTTGGCAGAAGGCTGGATTGAACGCCACGCCGACATGGTTTGCAAATTGCCTCTCGTGAAAAAAGAACTTATTGAAAAAGCTAATCTGAAAGTTGTCGTTGACGGTATCAATTCAACTGGCGGTATGGCTATTCCTATGTTACTCAAGAAGTTGGGTGTAAAGAACATCATCGAACTCAACTGCGAAGTGACTGGAAAATTCGCCCATAACCCTGAGCCGTTGGCTGTCAATCTTGTTGAAACCTGTGCGAAGGTTAAGGAATGCGGCGCCGACCTCGGCATAGTCGTTGACCCTGATGTTGACCGTCTTGCATTCATCAACGAAAAAGGTGAGATGTACGGTGAGGAATACACCCTCGTGACCGTCGCTTCATACATTCTTGAGCATAAGAAAGGCAACACTGTTTCAAACCTCTCTTCAACACGTGCTTTGCGCGATGTCACCAATGCAGCTGGCGGCACATATTCAGCAGCGGCAGTGGGTGAGGTGAATGTTGTTGCAAAGATGAAGGAAGTAGGCGCTGTGATAGGCGGCGAAGGCAACGGCGGCGTGATCTATCCTGAGATTCACTATGGCCGTGACGCTCTCGTCGGTGTGGGTCTATTCCTGACATATCTTGTTGAGAATCATTGCACTGTGTCGGAACTTAAGAAGAAATTCCCTCTGTATTATATGTCAAAGAACAAGATTCAGCTAACGCCTCAGACCGACGTTGACGGAATCTTGGCAAAACTCGCTGACAAGTTCAAAAACGAACAGGTAACAACCATCGACGGTGTAAAAATCGACTTTGCTGACGGATGGGTGCATCTCCGTAAGTCGAATACCGAGCCTATCATCCGCGTTTATTCTGAAGGCAAGAGCGAAGCTGAAGCCGACAAACTGGCACAGATGATGCTTGATGAAGCGAAAAAATGATGTAATATGAAGAAACACCATCACAGAAGTTACAAGTACCATGCGATAACGTTCAAATTGTCGCAGGGACAGTATAAATCGCTCAAAAATTACTGCAAGGCGCGTAAAACCACGCCCATCAAGCTGATTAAGAAAAACATCGAACGATTTATTTCACACTATGAATATGGTGTGCCACCTGAATTGTATCTCTGTGAGAATCAATTGGACTTGTTTGAAAACATTATCGATTAAACGGCATTCTGTTCGCTATTGAGCGGCCTAATGTCACTTCATCAGCAAACTCCAAGGCATCGCCTACGGCGATGCCTTTTGCTATTGCCGTAATCTTTCCTTCAAAATGTCCTAACTTCTTGAAAATGTAATAGTTAGTGGTGTCACCTTCAATGGTCGCAGGTAACGCCAAAATAATCTCTCTCAGATTCTCATTTATGCTTCTATTCACCAACTCGTTGATTCTTAAATCATTGGGAGAGATGCCGTTGATAGGGTCAATGACACCGCCGAGAACATGATACAAGCCATTGAACGAACCGGTCCTCTCAATAGCCATAACATCGCGCATGTCAGCTACAACACATAATAACTCATTGTCTCTCTTGATGTTAGAGCATATAGAACAATACTCATTATCGCTTATGTTATAACATTTTTTGCATAAAACGATATTGTTTCGCATATTGAGCAGTGATTGCGAAAGCGATTCTGTCGCCACTCTTTCCTCGTTTAGCAGATGCAACGCAAGCCTCAAGGCTGTTTTGCGTCCAACTCCAGGCAACTTGGCTAACTCATCGACGGCTTTTTCAAGCAATATTGAAGAAAACTCAGCCATTTTATTCGTAATAATGACAGAATTTCACATAGTCTTCCATATTCTGACGGCCATATTTCTCAGCCAATTTGAAATAATAACATGCCATCGAGTAATCGTTTTGCCTCCTGTAATACAAACCTATGTTGAAATAAGGGTCGGCGTAATCCTCCTTCAACTCAATTGCCTTATGCCAGTCGCTGAGAGCCTTGTCTTTCTGAAAAATACCCATATAGCAGCATCCGCGGTAATAATAGGCTTCATGGTTGTTTTCATCGTATTTGATGGCTTTGTCAAAACATTCAATTGCTTCCTCGTCTTGCGATGTGTACATGTAATCAATGCCTTTGAGCATGTTTATCCTTGATTTTTCAGGATTTGGGCCGCAGCTGACCAATAAAAACAATGCAATCAAACTTGCAAAAAATAAACACTTTCTCATATTTTTAATTTTTAATTTCTTTATTATAAGATTTCTCCATTTCGCTTCGCTCCAGTCGAAATGACGGAGTAGCTTAGAAAAACATCCAGTGCCAAATCCATTCTCCACCAGTATTATATTCAATGGCAGGGAATGGTAATTTGAAAATATTCAACACTTTAAACGTGTATTTTAAAAATTTATTGTTTGTTGGAATTCTTGTAAAATCGATATCTAATGAACAATAGAATTGTTGCTTGCGCTCGTATTGCGGAATGGGTTTGCCGTTATATTCCAACACGTTTTCGAAAGCGCCAGTCATGCCGGTAGCGCCACATCCAAGAGCTATGTTGAGCCATGCCGGAAATTTGCTTTCCTTCTTGAGCAACAGTGACTTGATATTCAATGAAGCCCAAATGGTGATTCCGTTGTAGTCTTTAATGGTCTGCTGTATGAAGTTTTCACCAAGCAAATCGGGTCGATATTTTGAGAATTCAGTGGTATGGAATGAATATTTTACCAATATTCGTTGTTCGTGCCATAATAACTGCTGTCCGATAAATAATCCTGTTCCCAAAGTGTTTGCGGCGATGTCGCCCCACGAAAAGCCCCAGCCTTTTGAGAATCCGTCAAAAACCTCGACAGTGGAGAGGAAGATAAATCCCAATGTGCCTCCATAAAAAATAGAGCGTTTTTCATCCAATCCAGCCCCTCTAAGTAATTGATAGCCATAGTTTCCGACAATATATGCCGTTGCAAGATGTCCGCCTTTGTCCATGAGCATCCATTCCCCGTTGTCATTATAGAAATGAAAACTCGACTGAGGATAATCGGCATACCATGCGAAATAAAGCCCTGTCATTGAGGCGGCATACAATGCCGCCTCGGTACCGAGAACTATTCTCACATTTCTCTTTACCTTGCTTTTATCTCTCAAAGTGTCCTGCGCCGAGGCTGTCAACACACAGAGAATCAATAATATAGATAAAAACGCTTTCTTCATGAAATCTGTTCCATCCAGTACGGATAAAGCATGCCATATCCCTATTGGAATTTGCGAACAATCCTCGTTACTGTATCAATAATCTCCTTCAACTTTGTTTCCGACTTCGCCTCACATAAAAACCTCAGGTAAGGTTCTGTATTTGAAGGTCTGATGTTTAGCCACCAATCATGATAATCAAGACGATAGCCGTCGAAATCGAGGAAACGCTCTGGTTTTTCAATAGCCATGAAATGGTCGCGAACCGCATCCATGGCTTCTTTTTTCTTCTCTATGGTGAAGTTTATCTCACCAGAGTTGTGATATCCTGATATCTCATTGATAATCTGCGACATGCATTGTCTTTTGGCTTTGAACTGGGATAACAATCTCAACACCAGCAACGCCGCCATGATTCCTGAGTCGGAGTAATAAAAGTCGCGGAAGTAATAGTGTCCGGCGAGTTCCCCGCCGAAGCATCCGTCAAGTTCGCGGAGTTTTAATGCCGCATAGGCTCGACCGACACGCCATGTTTCAACCTTTGCGCCGTAAAGCTTTCCGAGGTATTCCTGAATGGCTCTTGACGATCTGATATCTTGAAGCACAATGCCTTTCTGTTTCTTTTCGCCTATAAAATAGTTGCCCAGGAAGGCAATTATCAAATCCGGAGAGATAAACTGGCCTTTCTCATCTATAAATGTTATGCGGTCGGCATCGCCGTCAAACAACAAACCGATGTCGCATTTGTGTTTCAACACCAGTTCTTTAATCTGTTCCTGATTTTCCGCTTCGAGCGGGTTGGGCTCATGGCCTGGAAAATGTCCGTCAAGGGTGTCATTAATATAATAAGGTGTGTCGCCAAGCAATTTCTTGATGAAAATGTTGGATGCTCCGTTGCTGCAATCGACGGCGACATTCAAGTTGCTGATGTCTCCGAGGAATTGTTTCTGAAAATCAATGTATTGTGAATAAACGTTGATTTCTTTTGTAACACCTCTCTGCGTCGCGACAACAGGTTTTGTGTCTGATTCGACGAGTTTTTCCAACTTGTTCAATCCTGTGTCGTAGCCGACTGGCTTTGCGTCTTTCGCACTGATTTTGAATCCGTTATGATGCGACGGGTTGTGCGATGCTGTAATCATCACCGAGGCGTCATAACCGTATTTTGCTGTGGTCCAATAGATTAGGGGAGTTGTGGATAGTCCCACGCTGTCAACGTTGACTCCTCTGTCGTTCAAACCCTTTGTAAGTTGCGTGAATGCCGTGTCTGATGATAATCTCATGTCACGTCCGACTAAATATGTCTTTGCCGGCAATACATCTGGTAAGAAATACCCGATTCTGTATGCGATTTCTTCGTTGAGGTCTGTGCCCCAAACGCCTCTGATGTCGTATGCTTTAAATGCTTTCATCTGTATATCTTATTTTTGTTTAATGCTCTTCTATAAAGTTCCGCGTTGCGGTTGTGTTCATTGATGTTTCTTGCAAACACGTGGTATCCCGAAAGGTCGTCTTTTGCGCAAAAATAGAAGAAATTGTGTTGCTCGGCGTTCAAGACAGCATCGATGGCTGCAATCGACGAAATGCATATCGGCCCGGGTGGCAAACCTGTGCGTTTGTAAGTGTTATAAGGCGAATCAATGTCTTTGTGAACATCAAGAACACGTCTGATGCTGTAGTCTCCCAAGGCGAATACAAGCGTCGGGTCGGCTTGCAATGGCCAGTGTTTTTTGAGTCGGTTGATGTAAACCCCTGCAATCCTTGGCATTTCCGAGACTTTGGTGGTTTCTTTGTCAACAATCGATGCTAAAATGCTCACTTCCCTTGGAGTCATTTTCAAACCGTTGGCTTTTTGCTTCCGCGAGTCGTTCCAAAAACGATTGTATTCGACAAGCATTTTTTCCACGAAATCCTCGGCGTCAGTATTCCAATAAAATTCGTAAGTGTTTGGTATAAAAGTAGTTGCGTCAACATTAGCGTTTTTGTTAATCTCGTTGATTATTGATAACGAGTCGGCTTCAATCTGTTCGGCGATGCGACCCGCCAGCTGCTCAACAGTCCTGATATTGTTGAAGACGACTTTCACAGGAGTCTGGTGTCCCATTCGTAACATGTTGATTAACTGTTGGTTAGTCATCCCGTTGGATAAAACATACCTTCCGGGGTGAATGTTCTCGTTGTATTTTGTCTTTTGTGCCAACCAGTCAAAAGCATGTTCGCTTTTAAGAACGTTCAAAGATGCTATTTCTTTTTTAACATATTGATAATCAGCATTTGATGGAATGTATAGAGAAACGTTTTGTCCATCGGCTGTTTCAATAATCGGTTTTGAGATGTAAAGATAGTCACGTGTGAAAAACGCAATGACGGCGCATATAATCACGAAGAAAATAATGACGGTCCAGCGTCTTCTGATTCTGTCTTTCTTTCTTCTGTCGTTATATGATGATCTATAGCCGCTCATTTTCTGTTAATGTATTGATATTCAATTTGGTCAACGAAACCTTTTGGTGTTTTATACCATTGTTTTTTAACTCCGCATCTTTCAAATCCCAGATTTTCGAATAATAATATGCTTGTAAGGTTTGTTGCCAATACCAAAGAGTATATCTGATTCAATATCAGAGTGTTAAAGCAATAATCAATCAGCATGGCGATTGCGTTTTTCGCATAGCCTTTGCCTCGATGGTTTTTGTCGATGAGAATCCCGATGCCTGCTCTGGAATTGAATTCGTCGTAGTCGTAGATGTCGATGCATCCGACGGCGTCGCCGTTTGTAGTGTCTTCAATAATCAGTCTTAATTGTTTTTCTGACACTAAGTCGTTGTTGTTCAATAAAAAGCATTCTATTTGTCGCAGTGAAAACGGCACGCGTGTCTCGCTGTCACGCCAGATTTCCATGTCGTTTTCCCAGCGATAAATCATGTCGGCGTCGTTAGGCTCCGCGACACGCAAGGACACTATGTCGTTTTTTAGGAACATTATTTTGCAAAGATATAAAATCCGTCGAAAACATGAGTCGCCGGACCCGATAAAATTATGTCTTTTATTGAATTGCCTGATTTTTTGAGTCTGACATTCAGTGTTGCAAGCGTTGTCTTTATGTCGATGTTTTCGCCTCCATACCACAATGCCGCCGCAATGGCAGAAGCTGTCACGCCAGTGCCGCATGCCAGAGTCTCGTCTTCCACTCCGCGTTCAAAAGTTCTTATATTATATTGATTATCAATAATTTCCATAAAATCAACATTGACACCGTCAATCGAAATGCGTTTGTCGTTTCTTATTTCGGCACCATGTTTTCTGACATCATAACGTGACAGGTTTTCAACTCTCGTTACGTAATGCGGCGAGCCGGTATTGATAATGAGACGTTGGTCGTTCAAGTCGTAGCTGTCAATGTCGCGCATGGTAATTGAAACCATGTATTCGTTATCTGAATTTTTGGTTAAAAGAACTTTGTGAGGACCGTCAACTGCTTCATATTCATGATGTTGCGGACATAATCCTTCTTCAGCCGCGAATGCTGCGATGCATCGTCCTCCGTTGCCGCAAAAGGTGCTCTCATGACCGTCGCAGTTGTAATATTTCATTCTGAAATCGTATTTCTCCGAAGGTAAAACCATGATTAATCCGTCGGCACCTACGCCGGTTCTGCGGTCGCAAATGGCCTTCACCTCGTCATCGGTGAGATTGATGGGTGTTTTAATAGCATTTATCATGACAAAATCGTTTCCAGCGCCATGATATTTGCTAAATTTAAATCCTTGATAATCAGTGTATTGCATATTATTTTAAAAATATTTCGCCAAAAATGATAGTTTGGCAAGAAATTTGATGTAAAAATAATAAAAAAATGAATGTTTTTTGAAATAAAATAACATTTTAATTTTTTTTACGTTAGATATAAAAAATAAACTTAATCGTTTTTGATATGAAAAAGGTATTATTATTTATCGGAGTTTTGTGTGTCGCTCTCCAAGGAAGAGCCGACGGAGTTGATTTTACGGAAGCTGCTTCTAAAACAGTGAATACAGTGGTGCATATCCGTACCGAAATCGTTACAAAGGGCAACAGTTATTACGATTTCTTCGGGCCGTTGCTTGAACAGCTTTACGGTCAGCGAATCGAGGCACCTGACAATGTGTCATACGGATTCGGTTCGGGTGTTGTGATTTCGCCTGACGGTTATATCGTGACAAACAACCATGTGGTTGAAGGTGCGTCTAAGATAGAGGTGTCGTTCAACGACAAGCATAAGAGAGAGGCTCGTGTCATAGGCACCGACCCGACAACCGACATTGCTTTGATAAAGGTTGACGCTACGGGACTGGAATATCTTGTTTTTGGTGATTCCGACAAGGTGCGTTTGGGTGAATGGGTCTTGGCAGTCGGTAACCCGTTCAACCTAACATCAACGGTGACAGCAGGTATCGTAAGTGCTAAAGCTAGGAATATCAACATCTTAGGTGAAGGAACAATTGAGTCTTTCATCCAAACCGATGCAGCTGTGAATCCTGGAAACAGTGGAGGAGCCTTGGTCAATACTAAAGGTGAGCTCATTGGTATCAATGCTGCAATCGCTTCGCGCACAGGTAGTTTTGTGGGCTATTCTTTTGCAATACCTTCAAATATTGCACGAAAAGTTGTTGAGGACTTCATGCTCTACGGACGTCTGCAGCGTGCTTATTTGGGAGTTACCATTGATGAAATCACAGATGAAGTGGCTGAAAAAGAGCACCTTGACGTCTTGTCTGGTGTTTATGTGGTGAATGTTCTGCCGGAAGGAGCTGCAAAAAACGCCGGCATCAAACCGGGTGATATCATCTTGAGTATCAATGATATGAGTGTAGATTCCAAATCTCAGCTGATTGGTGTTGTGGCGCAATTCCGTCCGGGCGACGAGGTCAATGTCAAGGTGAAACGAAACGGCACTGAGAGAATTATAAAAGTTGCGCTCACAAATGATGAGGGCACTCAGGAAATCCTGACCAGCACCGATTCATTTTATAATGAGACGCTTGGACTTGTGCTCGAACCTATATCCAACAGTGTGAAAGCAAAAATAAAGAGATCATATGGATTGAAGGTCGTGGAAGTGCGTAACCAGAGTCTTAAAAACAGAGGGGTGACCGATGATTTCGTTATCTTGACGGTTAATAATCAGAAGGTTAGCAACGAAGCTGAGTTGAAGAAAGCCCTTGAAGTGAGATATCACGGTAAGATTCGTGTTGAGGCTACCGACACCAATGGCGACTGGCTTACGATTTTCGAGTTTTATCGAAATTAAAAACATTTAAAACATAAAAACAATATGAGACAGTTAAAGATTTCTAAATCAATTACTAACCGCGAGCAAGGTGCCCTTGACAAATATCTTGCTGATATCGCCAAGGAGCCGATGATATCTCCCGATGAGGAGGTGGAGCTTGCTCAAAGGATAAAATTGGGCGACCAAATAGCGCTTGACAAGATGGTGAGAGCTAATCTGAGATTTGTGGTGTCTGTTGCAAAACAATATCAAAATCAAGGACTTAGCCTCGCTGACTTGATTAACGAAGGCAATGTCGGACTTATCAAAGCTGCACAGCGTTTTGATGAGACCAAAGGTTTTAAATTCATCTCCTATGCAGTATGGTGGATACGTCAGGCCATACTGCAGGCCGTTGCTGAACAGTCGAGAATGGTGCGTCTGCCGCTGAACCAGGTCGGTCTTTTAAGCCGGGTGAAAAAAACAGCGTCGTATCTTGAGCAGCTGTATCAGCGCAAGCCTACAATCAAGGAGATTGCCGACGAACTCGACATGCCAGAGGATAAAGTCGAGGCGATAATGAAAGTCAACTCAAAGGAGGTGTCGATGGACGCACCGGTAAGCGACGATGATGATTTGACGTTTATCGATACCATGGTGCCTGAAGACAATTACGAGACCGACAAAGAGTTGATTTTGAAGATGGAGTCAGACGAGATAAAACGCTCATTGTCAGTGCTTTCTGAAAAAGAAAGACAAGTGATAGGTTATTATTTCGGACTTGACAACACAAATCATGCCTATACGCTTGAAGAAATTGGCTGCATGATGGACATGACGCGTGAACGTGTGCGTCAGGTGAAAGACAAGGCTTTGAAGAAATTAAGGACACGTTCGAAAAAAAGTTTGCTTCGCGTGTTAAATGAAGAGTAAAATTTCGTAATTTTGCACCTTAATTTTTAGGAAAATCTATTTATATGAATAAAAACTCAATTATTGGAATTATCCTTATTATTGGAATTTTAGTCGGATGGTCTATTTGGGTTACACCGTCGAAGGAGGAAATAGCAAAACAACAGCATTATCGTGACTCGATAGCTCAAGTTAATAGAGAACGCGCACTAGAGGAGCAAAAACGCATTGCAGAAGCTCAGGCTGCCCAAGAACTGGCTGTGTATCAATCAGATGAAGCCGTCGTATCAGAAGATGTGATGCGCGACAAATATGGTGTTTTCACAACAACAGCATCAGGTGACGAGAAGCTTTACACTGTGGAAAACGATGTCATGAAGCTGACTCTGACATCAAAAGGTGCGTTTGTCAAGACGGTTGAGCTGAAAGACTATAAAACTTGGGATTCGCTCGCATTGATTGGCTTTGACGAGAACACATCAAGGTTTAACCTGTCGTTCTTTGCTTCAAACAGAAGTATCAATACTATTGATTTATTTTTTACTCCTTATTTAAATAATGAGAAGTATGAAGGCGACGGAAATATTGTTGTCGGCGATAATCCTTTGGTTATCAGCTTCAAGGCATATACCGACAATCTGACCGACCAACTGAATGAAAATCAATACATTGAGTTCGTTTATACCATCACAAAGGATGAGTATATGATTGATTTCGACGTGAAGACAGTCAATATGAAGAATGTCATCGCGTCGAACACCAATTTTGTCACTCTCGACTGGTATGTTGACCTTTTGAAACAGGAGAAAGCTGTTGATCGTTACAACGGCTCGAACGTGTATTATAAATTCGTAAGCGATGACGTTGAATCACTTAGCGGTGACCGTGGCGGAGAGAAAGACGGAGAGGAATCACTTCGTTCAAACCTCAAATGGTTATCGTTTAAACAGCGTTTCTTCAGCTACTCGCTTATCGCTAAGGAAAACTTTAGCTCGGCTGTCATTGGCATGAAGACCGATTTGAGGACCAAAAATCCTCGTTATCTCAAGACCATGTATGCCACTGTTGACGTGCCGTTCGATGCTTTCCAAGAGAACAACACAATGCCGATGCAGTTCTATTTCGGACCTAACAGTCTGAAAATCATGGACAAATACGA
>CAJOEP010000011.1 GCA_905233445.1 uncultured Bacteroidales bacterium
CCGAAATAGTCGTTTCCTACAAGTTTCACCAGCTGCGCCACACGGTTGTCGTCCAACTTGTCGAAAATATCGTCGAGAAGCAATATCGGCTTGAAACCAATTTTCTTATAGTTGAAATCGAACTGCGCAAGCTTCACCGCCACCACAAACGACTTCTGCTGACCCTGCGAGCCGAATCTCTTAACCATATGATTATCAATGCGGAAACTTAAATCATCTTTATGAATTCCGACATTGGTATATGACGTCGCTTTATCTCTCTCCTGACTTTCATGAAGCAATTGCTCCATCGGCTTGTCATGCAAAGCACTTTCGTAAACAATGTCAACCTTTTCAGACGTCCCCGACACAATATCGTAATATTTCTGGAAAATAGGCATAAAATCCTTCAGAAACGCCTTTCTTTTCTCATAAATCGGAGTTGCGTAACGAATGATTTGCTCGTCCCAAAGAGCCAGCAAATTGGCGTCAAAATAACGGTTATCCCAGAACTGTTTCAGCTGGGTGTTACGTTGCGCCAACACCTTGTTGTACTGCAGCAAATAGCCAAGATAAACAGAATCAAACTGCGATATCACGCCGTCGATGAATTTTCGACGCAAGTCGCTGCCGTCGTTAATCAAATCGCGGTCGTAGGGCGAAATCATCACAAGCGGGATCTTCCCGATATGATCGGCCAGGCGCTCGTACTCTTTTTTATTGCATTTGAACGACTTTTTCGCCGAATCTTTCTGCACGCACGAAATGGTCTCAGTCTCGTCGTTATCGGTCACGAAATCGCCGTGGATGGCAAAGAAATCCTCGCCATGACGGATGTTTTGCTTGTCGGTGGTCGTGAAATAGCTCTTGCAGAAAGCCAAATAGTAGATAGCGTCGAGAATATTGGTCTTGCCCGCCCCATTGAGTCCCACGAAGCAGTTGATTTTCTCGGAAAACTGCAAGTCAGCCGACTCGCAATTCTTGAAATTTGTCAACTTTAACTCCTTGAGATACATTTACTTAATTATTTTTGAGAAGAAACGGTTCAGATTTGTCGATATAGTGATATAGTTCGGCGAGCCGTAGATGTGCATCTCCGATCTTGAATAGTTGATGCTAAGCTCCCAAATTCTGATGCCGATGCCGTATGAAAAGCCGCAAAGTCCTTTTGCTGTAGGTGTTTTCAGATTCTGACGCATTCCATAGTTGTAGGCTGCTCTCAAAACGAGGTTTTTACCGATGTATATCTCACCACCTATTACTATGTGTCTCATCAGGTTATCGGCAAACTTGGCTGCCCCAGACTTCTCTTTCGTGGTGCCTGTAATCGCGTCGTAATTGCCATCCAAATCGAGTGGATCATCGTATGTCAAGTCCCATTTCTGGATGTTTTCATAGACGACGCTGAACAGGAACGGCACATGTTCCAATCGTTTGGAAATGCCAGCCGACAAATGGAACGGCAGCTTGTTACGGTCGCCTTCAAAGTTGGAATACAGCTCATATCCAATGTTTCTTGCTGTTGCCGAGAACATCCAGCCGTTGTCGGTGCGATAGCTTGCTGCCACATCAGCTGCCAAGGCAAAGGTTTTATACCTCTCAAATTGAATGCCGGCAAATTTCACATTGGCACCAATGCTCCAATGCGGCGTAAGTTGGCGCCCCCAGCCTATCATCATATTAAAATCAGAGGACGTGAATGTGCTTCCATCAACATTTCCTTGCTCATCGGCATATTTCATACTGCCATAGCTGTGAAACTGCATAGTGGCAGTAAAAGTGCCTCTATCATGATCACTGTAAAAATGATGGCCGTATTGAAGCATACCGTAATTTATGCCAGCATAATAATTGACGTACGACAACACCACATCCTTATGCATTTCGTAGGTTATCAACGACGGGTTGTATGCTGCAAGTTCAATATCGTTATCGTATATAGACAAAGCTGTATTACCCAAAGCTGCCACCCTGGCCGAGCTTGTCATATCTAGGAAACTATATGCGCCATTCGATGTTTGTCCTTGAAACTCAATTACAAACACTGTCATTACAAACAATATCAAATAGCGCCTCTTCATAACTTCTAATTGGTAACTGGTAACTGCCAACTATTTTTCTAGCAGTCCCAGTCCTTTTTTCTCAATCCTCCCCGCTTCCGCAAGCTTCTTCGCCAGCTTGTCGAGGATTCCGTTGACGAAAATCTTGCTCTTCGGAGTACTGAAATACTTTGAAATCTCGATATATTCGTTCATTGTGACCTTAACAGGGATATAAGGGAAACACACGAATTCGGCAAGTGCCATCTTCAGTATTATCATGTCCATAAGGCAGATACGTTCTTTTTCCCAGTTGTTGGTATTGTCGGCGATGAGTTTGCCGAATTCCTCGTTGTGAGCCAACGTTTCGCGGAACAGCATCTGCACAAACTTCTCGTCGGCCTTCTCCTCCGCTGTATCTGATTTGTAAATTGATGGCAGTTTTGAGTTGACGTCGAAATTCTTCATTTTTGTGAAGAATTCGATAAGCATAGAGCTAACTAAATGATAATCATCGCAAAAATAGATGCTCTTGTCCTCATAAAAATCTTGAAGCACATCGAGGTCAGCAAAATATTTCATCACCATTTCGACGATAAACTTCTTATCGCTTGAGAAGCTTTCGTTTTTGTCGGCCATATATTTCTTGTATTCCTGGGTGTCTTTCATCATCATGTAGTATTTCTTAACCACATCCTGATGGTCGTCGGCCCAGTTGATTTTCAACGCGGCTTCCTGTTTTTTGAAATCCACATTATCTTCAATCAGATTAAGCAGACGATTGTTGACATATTTCATATTCGGATGCAAATCGTCATATGTCGGAATGAATTTATGCCTGTTTTCGGTAATCTTATTCGCTGCAAAGCGTTTTGTTTCAACGAGAAACGACAACTGCCAGATGAAAAGCTCGTACAGTTTGTCGATGCTATCAAGCAAATTCTTAATTCCGTTGTTGATGTTCGACTCACCCGATTCTATATAGGCGTAGAGAGCCTGTAACACCTTGATTCTCAAAAATCTTCTAGTTAACATGATTAAAAACTTTAAAAATCAGTTTGCAAAAATACAAAAATTATCGTTTCATCAACATTCTGAACAAGATATTAAAATCTTTCAGAACGGTGTAATCGCGAGCATACATTACATTCAAGCGGCTTTTCGCTTCGTCGTCAAGTTCGCTTGAGACTATCGAGGCTGGATTGTAAATACCCTTTTTGATTTCAGGAAGTCGTTGACCATCATTGGCTTCAGTCGGGCAATAACCCACCCATGAATATTTTCTGAATAGTACTTTAAAGCAGTTTCCGAGGAATTTGACGGGATTTTTAATAAACCAGGCCATGAAAATCCAGAAAACGATGCCGAAAAATGATATTGAAAAGTCAAAAAGTCTCTTTTTTCTGCGATTTGGAACTGTATTAATCGTGCGGATATCAACGGTATAGAGGTCGCCGCGGGTGTTTATCGAGTTGCTGCCAATGATTGAAAGAGTATCGACCGGCGCGATTTTGTAATCCAGATTGCTGGCGTGCCATTCGACCATTTTATCTATAATCTCCTGATGTGTGATATCTTTCGAGCAGAAAATAATCTCCGTAATCTTGTAAATACCGATAATATCAGGCACTTGCGCAATATTTCCAAGATAATGTTCAGGAATGTCCTTACCGCTGTTTGGCGCTACCAAACCTATGAAATCAGGTTTAATGGAAGTGCTTTTAAGAAGCTGTCCCACACGCTGTGTCTCGTCGAAATTTCCAATAACCAAAAATCGTTTTTTAGCATTTTTACCATATTGAAAATCAGAAAGTTTAAGTATATAACCTAAAGTTCTACTTAAAGTCATTTGGAGAGCCATCCAGACGGTTCCGAAGAGTATCAGAATCCTCGAAAAATGGAGACTTTCGGGCAGCAGAGCATAGAGCATCAAGATCAAAACGCTGCCTATCATCACGCCGCCTGCAGCTTGAGGAATACGGTACGGCTTGTCGTAACCACCGGTGAAATAAGCTGTTGCCAGCCATATCAAAATGTAAATCGGTAGAATTATTGTGAAAAGCGGCGTTATCGGATAAGAACCGACACCGTCATAAATCATATAATGTCCCCAAATGTAGCTGATGGCAGCGAGACCCGAATAGCCTAACACCACATCGGTGAGTGGCATGTAAACCTTGCCCAAAAACTGCGACATCAACGCGAGGAATGCCCTGAAATATATGGCGAAGTTAATGAAGAATGAAAACAGTCTGGCACGTTTCTGACCGAAATGTTTCTTGGCAAAGATTTCCATTGCTTTATAGAAAACGAGGACGTAATTTACGCTGGTTTTCTTGGTGCTTTCACCTTTATAATGAATTATTCTGGTTTCCGGGAAATAATAGTTTTTATATCCCGCCAAGGTGATTCTGTATGACAAGTCGATATCTTCACCATACATAAAGAACGTCTCGTCGAGAAGACCGCATTTGTCGAGGGTCTCGCGACGCATGAGCATATAAGCGCCAGCCAAAATATCCACTTCGTTCACTTCATTTTCAGGAAGATATCCGAGATGATATTTCGAAAAACGTTTTGAATGCGGGAACAGCTTGGAAAGCCCGAAAATCTTATAGAAAGCGGTCATCGGGGTGGGCAGTCCGCGCTTCGATTCCGGCAGAAACTGACCCTTGCCGTCCACCATCTTCACGCCTAGTCCGCCTGCATCGGGATGCGAGTCCATGAAAGCGATGCACTTGCTGAATGTGTCGTCCTCGACAACAGTGTCGGGATTAAGCAGCAAAACATACTCCCCCGTCGATATTCTTATTGCCTGATTATTGGCCTTTGCGAAGCCCACATTGTCTTTATTGGCGATGACTTTCACCTCCGGAAACTTTGCGGCCAGCATCTTCAGCGAGCCGTCAACAGAGTTGTTATCGACCACAAACACTTCACCTTCAATGCCTTGCATGGCGCGACGAACCGAATAGAGACATTGTTCTAGAAAATGCTCGACATTGTAATTCACTATGACGACCGAAAGCTTCATATCCTTTAAAACTGCAAAGATACGCAAAATATTATTGCAACGATTTTTTATTTTGTAAAATAATTTCGTTATCTTTGCGCTTTATTTGAAAGTATGGATTTGAACAGAAAGATACGATTTGGCGTTTTGGTTGAGTCAGCTACCTTTGAATGGTGGCAGCAAGATACTGTTAAGTTGTTGATTGACAATAAAATAGAACATATTTTCACCGACCGCGACCTCGCCGGGCACACAGCTGAAAAGCTTGATTTCGTCCTTTCGTTCAGAGCCGATGAGCCGGAAGAAGAGCATTTAAAAAACATCAGATACGGAGTGTGGAAATTTTGTTACGACGGTCTCAGCGAATTTTTGAAAGGTATACCTTGTTGTGTAGTGTCACTGTGCCAGATTACCAATAAAAAAGATAAACCTTTGATACTCAGACATTTGACATTAGACACAATACTTCATTCCTACAAAGCGAATCGCAACAGGATGCTAAAGGAAATGGAGATTCTGCCTTTGCAAGTTTGCAAAGAGTTGATTGTCAATGGAATACTCGAACCAGAGCTGTCGCAGCCTAAGTCTCCTACTCTGAATTCGCCGAAAAATCCAAGTGTGATAAGATATTTCTGGCTCAGCATCTGGCGCAGATTTGCTTTCCATTGGAACTATTTCTTCAAGCAGGAAGACTGGAATGTGGGGTATTATTTCAACACAAATCCAGACGAGACCCATTGGCTGAAACCACCGAAAACTGATTATTTTGCTGATCCTTTCGTGATTTCCAACGACAAGGATACTTATCTTTTTTTCGAATGGTTCTCTAACAAAAGAGGAAAGGCTGATTTGGCAATTGCAAAGAAATCGGAGAATTTTGAGACATATCACAAAATCACTGATTTTCCCGAGCATCGCTCCTACCCTTTTGTATTTGAGTATCAAGGTGTTATATATTGTATTCCGGAGGCGCATCGCACGAATAAAATCTCATTATACCGTTTTGTAGAGACGCACGGTCGTGCGTCTCTACAATGGGATTGCGATTTATTGCAAGGATGTTTTGTCGATTCAACATTACATCACCACATTGACGGGAAATGGTATTTATTCACGACGCCACAGAAGCAGTCGCACTCACATCTGATAATCTTTGTAGCCGACGATTTGCGGGGTCCTTACCGGCCGCATTTCAACAACCCTGTGAAAGTCGATTGCAGCGATTCGCGACCGGCAGGAAAGATACAAAACATAGACGGTGAATTGGTTCGTTCGGGACAAAACAGCACTCATCACTATGGTGAAAGTATTACTTTAAATAAGATAATACAATTAGATGAATATCAATATATTGAAAAAACGATAAAAGAGATAAAACCTGACGTGAAATGGACATATAACAAAGGCATCCACACCATCAACAGCGACGGGGAAATCACTGTGTTTGATGCCAAAAGATTTACGTTTACATGGAAAGGATTTATTCAACAGATTAAACAAAAATGTTAAAGAAGATATTTGGAACATTCGGCACTCGTTTTTTAAACGCCATATGTGGATTTGTGACGTTATGGTTCGGCTCGCATTATCTTGGAGCGGAGGCTTGGGGCGTGGGCGGTGTCGTTCTGCTCGATGTGTCGCTGCTCCTCATTGGAGTCGAGTTTCTCGCAGGCAGCGGGCTTATATACTTCACTCCGAGAAAATCGTTTCGCACTTTAATGAAGATATCATACATCTGGAGTGCTCTTGTGTTGGCGTTTTATGCGCTTATTGTGTTCATTTGCTCTTTGATAATACCCAAATCTTTGAACGAATTCATACCCGAGGGCTATCATGGAATTGTTTTGCTGTTGGTTTTCATTTATAGTTTGCACAATTTCAATCTCACTACCCTTCTTGGGAAAGAGCGTGTCGGAACTAATAACATATTGTTTATCATACAGTTCATGACCCAGATGGTCTCGATGCTGGTGTATATTTTTGTGTTCGACATACGAAATGCCGATGCATTTGTTTACTCGTTTTTGACAGGATATATTGTCGGTTACCTGTGTGGGTTGACACAGATTTTGCCATATCTGAAAGAAAGAGGCGATGAATCCGTTTGGACTACCATCAAAGAGATGTTGCGTTTCGGTTCAATCATACAGGTTTCGACTCTAGTCTCCATGCTTAACCGCAGGCTTAGCTATCTGATAATCAGAAGTTTCTGGGGTGATGCGCACGTAGGGGTTTATAATGCCGCCACCCAAGTGTCGGAATCGCCCAAGATGATTGGATTAAGCATAGCTATGGTGCAGTTTTCGAAGATAAGCAATTTGACAGACAACAACTTAGCTGCAAAAATCACTTTACAATTGGTTAAGATGGCCACTATCCTTACTGCAGTTTGTGTGGTTGTGATATGCGTTATTCCAACCAGTGTTTATTCATGGCTTTTCACCAGTGATTTCGCCCCGATGCGCTCGATAATGATTGCATTGGCGCCGGGAATAATATTTATGGCAGCGCATATGGTATTCGTACATTATTTTTCAGGAACCAACCGTCCTCAATACGACCTTTACGGTGCTCTCATCGGGCTGGCTGTCACAATACCGGCGCTTTATCTCCTCATCCCGCCATTCGGTATGATTGGCGCAGGTGTTTCTGTATCAATAACTTATTTCTCCATAACGGCATACAACTGGATTATTTTCAGAAAAATAAACAAAGTATCCGCGAAGGAGTTGTTGGTGACGAGAGAAGATGTAAAGATGCTGGCAGCGGAAATCAAAGGGATTTTCAGCCATTAAATGTTGTTATAATCTCTTTTTCTGGGAATAAGCCGTAATCACCACTGCGCTTAAAATCAGCACGATTCCTATTGCGAGGCGGGTGCCGAAAGGCTCGTTGAACACGAAGATTCCTATTAAAACAGCTGTAAGAGGCTCCAGGGCGCCAAGAATTGCCGTAGGTGTCGCTCCCACATTTTTGGAGGCATAAACCATCAGCACGAGCGATAAAGTAGCTGGAACGACAGCGAGCCAGCCTGCATAGAACCAACTGACGGCATTGTGCGGAAGCCTGAGAGGCTGTCCGGTAAGCCAGGCGAAAACCGCCATTCCTACAGCGCAATAGAGAATCACGTAGAAATTGATTTTAAACGACGACATCTCAAGCGGACAACGATTCACCACGATGATATAGATGGCATATGTAAGGGCTGAAACGAGCACCAGAATCACTCCGAGGGTGTTCAAAGCGCCGCCGGCATCGCTCCAGTAAAGAAGAAGCACTCCTACAAGCGACAGAACGATAGCCACTATGGTCTTAAAACCAGCTTTCTCCTTGAAAAACAGGCCCATAATAACCGCCGTCATGATGGGATAAGTGAACAATAGCGTCGATGCGACACCTGCCGCAATGTATTTGAAGCTGAAATACAAGGTCATGGATGAAGCCGTGAAAAGCAGACCTAATGCAGTAAGAGTTCCGAATTCACGTTTCGTGACTTTCAGGTTTTCTCTCCTGATAATCAATATGATAGAGACAATAATCCAAGCCATGCTGAAACGGCTGAACAGCACCGAGTTGGTGTTCATTCCCTGCTCGTACAGCTTCAGAGCACCCAGCGGATTGGTGCCGTAAAACACCGCCGCCAAAATACCGCAAATCGTGCCGAATACTTTTTTATTTGAAGTTATATTTTTCATTTTTCAAAAATCGTGCAAAATTAAGATATTTTTTACT
This sequence comes from uncultured Bacteroidales bacterium, assembly GCA_905233445.1. Classification (GTDB taxonomy): domain Bacteria; phylum Bacteroidota; class Bacteroidia; order Bacteroidales; family F082; genus Limimorpha. The sequence continues at coordinate 8,764 of CAJOEP010000011.1, forward strand.
ATCTTTGCAAAAAGTTTTTGAGAACATGGCGGAAGAAATTATTGAAGATAACATATTGGAAGACAACGAGTTAGATTTTACTACTAATGTAAATCCGGTTGATTACAACGAGGATTCGATTCAGCATTTGTCGTGGAACGAGCACATCCGCAAGCGTCTTGGAATGTATATTGGCAAGGCTGGTGACGGTTCGGCTCACGACGACGGTATTTATATTTTGCTAAAAGAAATCGTTGACAACAGCATCGATGAGTTCAACATGGGTGCGGGAAAGACCATTGAAATCGACATCAACGACGGCAAGGTGCGTGTTCGCGACTACGGCCGCGGTATCCCTCTCGCCTCTCTCAAAGACTGCATGGGACAGATGAACACCGGCGGAAAATACAACTCCGGAGCGTTCAAGAAAGCCGTGGGTCTCAACGGAGTGGGCGCAAAAGCAACCAACGCGGCATCGTCATACTTCCGCGCACAGGCCTTCCGCGACGGAATGACTAAAGTTGTGGAGTTTTCCAAAGGCGAATTGCTTTCAGAGTCGGAAATCATCCCTACCGACCAGAAAAACGGCACGGAGATTACGTTCGTGCCAGATGCCGAGCTGTTCGGAAACTACCATTTCCTTATGGAATACGTCGATGAGATGATCTGGAACTATGCCTTTTTGAACAGCGGTTTGTCGTTGATTCTCAACGGACAGAAATATCAGGCTAAAAACGGCCTCCTCGACCTGCTGACACGCAAAATCGGCAAACTCGACAGCTGCGCCTATCCTATCATCCATATAAAAGAAGGCGACTTCGAATGCGCTTTCACACATTCCAACGTAACTTCCAACGAAGAATATTTCCCGTTCGCAAACGGCCAGTACAACCCACTTGGCGGCACGCATCTCAACGTGTTCCGTGAGGCTATAGCAAAGACCATCAGGGAATTCTATAACAAAGAATACGAAACATCCGACATTCGCAGTTCGTTCATCGCCTCGTTGGCAATAAAAGTCGATGAGCCGGAATTCGAAGGCCAGACGAAGACCAAGTTTTCGTCGACCTACATGGACAAGGAGAACGAGACGACCATCAGGGCTTACATCACCGACATCATCAAGCGTCATTTCGACAAGTTCTTGCATATGAACAGTGATGTGGCGGAGTCGTTGATGCGCAAGATCATTCAGAACGAGAAAGAGCGCAAGGGCATGGCGAACATCAAAAAACTCGCCCGTGAAAGTGCTAAAAAAGTCAGTCTGAACAACAGAAAACTACGTGACTGCCGCATACATTACAACACAAACAACGAAAAACGTCTCGAATCGACGCTGTTCATCACCGAGGGCGACTCAGCATCGGGCAGTATCACCAAGAGCCGCGACGCTCAGACACAGGCTGTGTTCAGTCTGCGTGGCAAGCCGTTGAACTGCTACGGGCTGACCAAGAAAATCGTCTATGAAAATGAGGAGTTCAACCTCTTGCAGGCCGCTTTAAACATCGACGAAAGCATTGAAAATCTGAGATATAACAACATCGTCATCGCCACCGATGCCGATGTTGACGGTATGCACATCCGCCTGCTGATGCTCACGTTCTTCCTGCAGTTCTACCCCGACGTGGTTCGCGGCGGACATCTTTACATCCTTCAGACCCCGTTGTTCCGCGTGAGAAACAAGAAAGAGACGAGATACTGCTATTCCGACGAGGAACGTATCGATGCCATCAAATCGCTCGGTGCTCATCCTGAGATCACACGATTCAAAGGTCTCGGAGAGATCTCGCCCGACGAGTTCAGCTATTTCATCGGTCAGAATATGCGCTTGGAGCCTATCATCCTGCGCCATGATATGACTATTCCGGAGCTTTTGAAATACTACATGGGAAAGAACACCGACCAGCGTCAGAAGTTTATCATCGACAATCTGAGGGTTGAAGACGACTCGAACATCGACAAGCTGGAGTAATTGTCAACCATAAGAAGTTCCTCATCCATATTATGATTTATCTCAACGATCACTCTGATTTGCTCGACATCGAGAAGGCACTGGCGACGGTGTCGGCTCAACGGCGCGAGCATGCGCTGAAGTTCGCTCACGAAAGCGGACGGCGGCTGTCGCTGGCCGTGTATCTGCTGCTGATGGAGGGTCTGCAAAAAGAATACGGCATCACCGAAGCTCCAGTCTTCGATTATCTCGAAGGCGGAAAGCCTGTCATCAAAGGGCATCCGGAGATTCATTTCAACTTCAGCCATTCGGGCAAGGTGGCTCTGTGCGCCATCGACAGTCGGCCAGTTGGTGCCGACGTGGAGACAGCGCGCAAGATAACGCCATCGCTGATAGCCTACACCATGAACGAACAGGAGCAGGCGATGATATCGTCCGCTCCCGACCAGATAAAGGCTTTTCTGTCATTTTGGACCAAGAAGGAAGCCGTGCTGAAACTCACCGGTGAAGGCATCCGCAGCGACCTGAAAACAGTACTTGACAATTCCGAAGAATTTCTTTTCGAAACGAAAACGACAGAAAATTATATCTACACAATAGCGAGATATAGATAAAATTCGGCTTAATATGTCGTAAAAGTGTACTCCGCTGTCGTTACCGTAGATATCCCATTAAAGTATTCTCCCCAGATGGTATGTCTGTATGTGTCGTAACCACTGAACTTCGCTTCAAATTGTCTGTCATCCCATTTGAAAGAATCCAATGTGCCATCCCCATCCCATTTCAGAGTAAAACTTGACAAATCTCCCGGGTAGTCAAATGTAGCGGTTATAGTTGCAGCATCATCCGCAGTCTTTTCAACTGTAATATTTGTGAATTCAATAGTTATAACTTTTGGTGTTTCCATTTTTTTGCAAGAAACAAACACCATTGTAAAAGCAATGATTATTATTGTGAATATCCTTTTCATATCATTATTTTTTTATTAAATTAAATCCAAGTCCAACCTTGATTGCTTGGAAATTAGCAAGTCCCGCATTTGAAATAGGCGCGATATAATCGGCAGATATTAGTAATCTGTTGAAATTAAATTGCAAACCAACGCTATATTCCAAACCTTTCCATGACCTTTCTTTATCAAGGACAGAGACGCCCTTGACTACAGTTCCGCTTACAACAGTGTCATCTGTGCGATAGTAAATCTTCGATGAACTATATCCGACACCGGCCCTTAACGACACATTTCTATTGCTAAACAACACCAAACCTAATTTTAGTGAATATCTGGGATTCTTGTAATTTCCATTATATTGCGGATAACCGCCGTCAACCAAATAATCTTTGTCGCATTCAACTATTTTGTCTGACAACAGCCAACCAAAGCCGCCGATATTAAAGGAACCATAAACTCCAACAACTTTGAACGCATTGATTGACAATGTCATACCAAACTTAGGCCTTCCGTTAATGTTTACCTCAACGTCATAAGAGAAGAACCCGAAACTATTTACATCTTCAGTAAAATAATTACCTATTCTGCCGAAAAATCTCTTCATCCTTCTGTTCCTGTCAAGTCTTTGATTAATCGAGAACGGCGTGCCTTGTTTAAACTCAAAATCCAGACTCGCATCATAATAATGCTTTTTTGTGAATCTCAAATTATGTGGCCCTATTATGATTGAATCCAGCTTAATGGGAGTTTTTCCTTGTTTGTGCCCATCAATATACACTGTGGCTCCATCTGGCATTGAATTGATATTTGCCGTTGTGACAATCGGTTCCGGATTAAGCGAATATTGTCTGTTTTCTCCTGGTTTAACAATAAATTTCTGCGAATACGGCTTATGATACATCTTAGTGCATGAAACCACATGACTTCCTGCTTCAAGACGTCCTGACCAATGTCCTTTAGCCACATTTTCACCGTCAAGGATGATATCAATATCTCTATCCGTAGATAATGAAATTGTCGCATAGTTCTGTGGCATATGCATCTCGACGACCTTGTTCTCATCAGCTTTTAATTCGATGGATTGCGTTACTGGTTTATAAAACTTTCTCGACACCGTGATATTATACACTCCAGAATGTATTCTCGGGTTTTTGTACGGAGTGAGATTTTTCATCTGCATGCCATTAATGGTTACAATGGCCCCGTCTTCCGGTTTCGTGATAATTGTGAGTGAACCCCAACCATCGGTAATCGCTGACGCGTTATTTACCAATCTCATCATATAGCCTTTGCCCTTGCCCATGTCAAACGGGAATGTGAACTCCGTCGAACTCAAGTCAGGATGTGAAATCTTAAGATAAGTGGCATACCAGCTTATGTAAAGCCACAATTCAGTCGGCTTGTACTCTATTTCGAAGAATGTTCTGGCATCACCTTCAAAAACCAACTCCCGGCTTTGCGCCTCAGTAATGTTCGACAACTTTACTATAATAACAGCATAAGGCTGCTCATTGTCGTCTGTTTGCTTATCCGCGTTATCGTTTACGAAACCACCAATCTCCATAAATGAGCCTTCTTCAACATGAAGTTGGGCAAATCCGCCGATACTGACAAACAAAACTAATAAAAACAGTAAAAATTTCTTCATATTTTTCTATTTATTCTTTTAAAACAACACTCGCAGGATTAGTCGTCATCTCACACGAGCCGGTGTTAAACCGTCCAAAAGCATAATATATCTCACCATAATGATAATCCGACAAATCAGCGATTACTGCTGTTATTACTTCATTGTAATACGTCGTGGGATACATGATAGTATCAGTGAGTCCCTCGTCTTTTCCAATTCCAAGTTGCATGCCTGTTATTGCTGTAGGATATGAATAGTTAGCTGTTATAATAACACTATCTCCTTTATGTGTGACATTCACATCTGATAAATCCATATCAATCTTTGCAGGCATGGAACTTGTATTATTGTTACAAGCAGCAAAAAGTACGGAGACCATTAAAATAATAATATAAGATATTTTTTTCATAGCTAATTTCATTTAAACGTTAAAAACCGATACCAAATTTAAAACCAATTGTCCTAAACGCAATAGTTGTTATGTCAGCGGTAAAGTGCCATGTGTCCCAATTTCCCATAAAATACAGAATTCCAAGCGAAAACTCTATGCCTTTGATATATCTGTTCGGATCATTCACCACCTTATATGTTGTTTCCCCAACGGTGATATCTTTTTCGAGTCGATACACCACCATTCTTCTACCATATCCGGCACCCACACGGAAACACAAAGAATGGTCGTTACGGAGAACAAGTCCTCCTATAAGATTGTAACCGCGAACATTATACTTGCCATTATATGGAGGATAAAAACCGTTAACCAAGAAATTATCGTCGCAGTCAATATAATTTGCGTTAGCATATATTGTCGGGTGGAAGGTGCCAGAGAAGAACCAGCCAAGTGAGGATTGTCCGAAACGCGTTCCAAATGACACTCCCAAATACCATGCTCCCATATCATCAAACATGTTTTCTATTACAAAGCAATTGCCTCCTAATAAATACTTGTTGTCATCTATAGTGCGATCTACAACTCGATTAGGGTTTTGCATTTTATAATACAAATCTGTCGTTTTGTTTTCGTCAACAAAAAAACGTTCGTTAATAGTTTCTTTTTTAGCCCCGCTCACTTCCACAGTATGGTATCCGACGGACAAACTTTTTTCTTTTGTTGGCGATTTGCCGACACTCTTACCATCAATCCTTACATCCATATTTGACGGTTTAGTCGTAACCTTAACTCTACCAAACATTTGTTGTTGATTTAAAGTGTATGATGCATCATTAGCCGCAACAACGGTTATTGTTTGAGATGCGTCATAAAATCCGAATTTTTTGTAGACAACATTGTAAGTGCCAGGTTTCAACCTTCCTTCCCATGTGCCTTTACCAAAACTTTTATTGTTAACAAAGACCTCTGTTTCTTTGTCAGCCGTAAAAGTAATTGTAGCATAATTGAGCGGCAAATCGAAATCAAGAGCAATATCGTCGCCGTTCTTCAAATTGATGGCTTTTGTCACATCTATGAAAAACTCCTTGGAAACTCTAATTTGATATATTCCCGGAGGAAGCTCCAATGTATATGGAGTTTTATTGTCCACTTTTATGCCGTCAACATATATGTCGGCTCCATTTTCCGGTTTTGTATTAATGCCGACATATGCAAATCCTGATTCAACGGTTTCCTTTTTGTTGACCAATGTCATCTCGTAACCGCATTTGGGTTTCAATGTCTTCGGAAAACTGAATTTTATGGCGCTAAATTCGTTACTTGAAATGCTAATCTCTGAAGCATAATGACTTATATAAAGCCATATCTCACCAGTTTTATAAACAATTTCATACGAAATGTTCGCATCAACCCCGAAATTAAGGTCTCTTCGTTGTTTGTTGTTGATGTTTTCGGTTCTGATTTTGACAACTGCAAAAGGCTCGTGATTGTCGTCATACATCCTGTCAATGTCAATGTTGACAAAACCCGGCACTTCTTTAAAAGAGCCTTCCCTTACTTCAATTTGGGCATAAAGCGCATACCCGCCCCAGATAAAAATCAGGGTAAACAGCAATATTAATCGTTTTAAAAGCATATCTTTAAATTTTTGACAAAAATACAACAATTTCAATACAAATCAAAACCATCGACGCAAAATATCAAGCAAACACCTTCTTAATCCTCTTCATCGCCTCTTCCACCACACTTCTCGGACATGCCAGATTGATTCGCAAACACTTCTCTCCCACTTTTCCAAATTCCTTGCCATTGTTCAACCCTAATCCGGCTTCAAAAATCATTTTGTCGTTAAGTGATTTATTATCAAGATTATATGCCGAAAAATCAAGCCATAGCATATAGGTGGCCTCCGCTTTGTGCACCCTGATTTTTGGCAGATTCTTACCGATAAAATCAACAACGTAATCCACATTGCCTTTTATATATTGCAACAATTGCTGCAGCCATTCCTCGCCTTGCTCCATCGCAGTTTTTGTAGCAATTTTGCCGAAGATGTTACCAAGATTTATCTCCGTACTGTCAACAAAATCAACGTATTTCTTACGTAAATCATCGTTCGGGATGATAATTGTCGAGGTTGCCATGCCTGCCAGATTAAATGTCTTGCTTGCCGCGTGCGCCGTGATGCTGTGTTGCTCAAACTCCTTGCAAATGCTGGCAAAAGGAACATGTTTATATCCCGGCAGGACCAAGTCGCAGTGAATCTCGTCGGAAAACACCAACACGTTGTTTCTCATGCAGATGTCACCCAATTTCTGTAACTCCTCTTTTTTCCAACATCTTCCGACAGGATTATGAGGATTGCTGAGTATCAACATCTTAGCTGTCTTAGCCTGTTTCTCCAGAAGCTCATAATCCATCTTGAACCCATCGTCTGTATCAATCAAAGTGTTCAAAACGAGTTTCCGGTTATGACTCTCCACAGCATGGAAGAACGGCGGATAAACCGGTGGCTGAATGATAATCTCGTCACCTTCGTCGGTAAGTCCCATCACAGCCATGTTGAATGCCGCGACCACACCAGGAGTGTATGTCATCCATTCCTTTTTCACATCCCACTGATGACGGCGACGAATCCAATTGGCAATGGCCTCAAAATAAGCATCCTCGCGAAATGTGTAACCGTAAACATCATATTTTGCCCTCTCAATAACAGCGTTTCTGATGAAATCAGGCGTGCGGAAATCCATGTCGGCAACCCACATCGGAATGACATCTTTGTTGCCGAAAATCTTGTCTCTCAAGTCATATTTGACACTCTCGGTGCCGGTACGGTCGATTATTTCGTCAAAATTGTATTCCATACAAATTTTTTCCGCAAATTTACAAAAAAAATCATATTTTTGCATTTTTATGAAAATCTTATGAAAAAAATATATTTTTTATTGATAATAATGCAGTTGGCATGTTTAAACATGCTCGCCCAGTCGGGAATCTTCGGCGTAATCAAAGACAGCGACAGCGGCGAAGTGCTTATCGGTGCCGCCGTTTACAACGACTCTCTGCAAAAAGGAACCATCACGAATTTTAACGGTTATTACGATTTCCAGCTGAAACCAGGCAAATATAAAATACGTTTCTCATATCTCGGCTACACTACAATCGAAAAGGACATCGTTGTCGATGAGACGCATAAGCGTATGAATATCAGCATGAAAGCCGAGTCACAGATGCTCGACAACGTCGTTGTCACCAGCAAAAAGAAAGACGCCAACGTGCGCGAGCTGGCTATGAGCGTCCAGAAACTCGAAATGAAAAGCATAAAGAAAATACCGGCGTTGATGGGCGAAGTCGATGTCATCAAGGCAATCCAGCTGCTACCCGGCGTACAAGCTGCCTCCGAAGGCTCGTCGGGATTCAGCGTACGCGGAGGCTCCCCTGACCAAAACCTCATCACCCTCGACGATGCTCCTGTCTACAACGCCTCGCATTTCCTCGGGTTTTTCTCAGTGTTCAACAACGACGTGGTCAAAGACGCCACTTTATATAAAGGCGACATCCCTTCAAGCTACGAAAGTCGTCTATCTTCAGTCTTGGATGTCAAGACATTAGACGAAATCCCCGACCGTTTCACCATGACAGGTGGAATCGGAATTCTCACAAGCCGTATCATGCTCAACATGCCGTTCAATCAACAGCGAACCGCTGTCATGCTCGCCGGACGAGTCACATACGGCGGACTACTGACACCTTATATTATTAATGATTTGAAAAATACAAGGCTTTATTTTTATGACCTTAACGGTAAGATAACTCACGTATTCAACAAAAACAACCGTCTCTACCTCTCGGTCTACAACGGTTACGACAAAATCGGAATCGACAACATGATGAGCATTGGTTACGGAAACACCACAGCCACCGCACGCTGGAACCATATCTTCAACGACAAATTGACATCAAATCTGTCGTTTCATTTCACAAAATACAGATACGACGTCGATGTAACGATGAAACCTTACGATTTCACAATAATGGCAGGCATCAACGATTATACCGGTAAATACGATTTCACTTGGCTGATGAACGATAACATCACTGCGAAGTTCGGAATATCAGCCACTTACCATCGCTACAGCCAAGGCGAACTCGACGACCGCACGGGTGTCGTAGCCCAATATCTCAATGTAGACACCAAAGAACGAGTTTACCGAAAAGCCATCGAATCGGCATTATATTACGGTCACGAGCACAAGCTAAGTCATTTTTTCTCAATAAGATACGGGCTAAGACTCTCGATGTATCAGAATATCGGTCAGGAGACTTTATATCTCTTCGACGAGAATTATAACTATTATGATTCGTGTATCTATGGCAAAGGTCAGATTTTCAACACTGAAGTGCACCTCGAGCCACGCCTTGCAATGATGTACCGTCTCACTCCTACTTCATCCGTAAAGGCTTCATACTCACGGACTGTTCAGTATGCTCAAATTGCCAATAACGCCACCGGCGGACTTCCTTTCGACGTGTGGTTTCCGACAAGTCCTAACATCAAACCACAAAAATGCGACCAGTTTGCACTAGGTTATTTCCGCAATTTCAGAGGTAACGATATCGAGACTTCTGGCGAGATATTTTATAAAAACCTCACTGATGTCATTGATTTTGTTGACGACGCACAGTTTTACGGCAATCTGCTCATCGACGGCGAGGTACGTGTCGGCAAAGGCCGTTCCTACGGCGTCGAGTTTATTGTCAGAAAGAACTACGGCAAATTAACAGGATGGGTATCATACACTTACAGCCGTTCGCTCCGCACTGTCAAAGGCATCAGCCACGATGAGGAATACCGTTCGCCATACGACCGCCCACACTGCATCAGCATCATTGTAAATTATGAGTTTTCTGACCGTTTCAACGCATCCGCAAACTGGATCTACAACACAGGCCAGCCTGTCACCTACCCTTACGGAAAGTTCAGCGACCACGGCTCCACCTACGCCATCTACAACGGCTACCGCAACCAAAGCCGCTATCCCGACTACCATCGCCTAGACCTCTCTGTCACTTGGAAAGGCAAAGACCATGAACGTTGGAAAGGCGAATGGAACGCCTCTATCTACAACGTCTACGGTCGTCACAACACCTGGGCTGTTATGTTCACCCCCGATGACAACAACGGCATCAAGACTGAAAAGATGTATCTTTTCTCTGTAATACCTTCAATATCATATAATTTCAAGTTTTAAGAATGAAAAATACACTCATAATATTATCAGCTATCATCTTCCTCACGGCTTGTACCGAGAAGATGCGCATAGACACTCAGGAAGGCACACGTCTTGTGGGCGTAAGTGCTTCTATAACAGACGAATACAAGAAACAGGAAGTTATCTTGAGCCGTACTGAACCTTTCTACGGAGGCAATCCTGAGATGATCTCCAACGCCATCGTCTTCGTTGTTGACGGTGTCGATACAATTGAATACGAGGAAAGCGAAAAACCAGGCTATTACTATTCCGTCAACGAATTCGCGGGACAGACTCACCACAGATATCGCCTTTCAATCGATTTCACCGACGATGAAGGCGACCAACACTTTTATGCCGAGTCGGAAATGAATGAGAATGTGGAGCAAATTGACTCAATAAAAATCAAACCATGGAAGTTTAACTCTCTGGAGGTCAAGAATTACTTGGGCATATATCCCTATTTTCAAACATGCAGCGACCCGAACGTGTATTATATGGCCCGACTCCGCATCAACGACACACTGGTAGGCGGCGACACCTTGACAAAATGCGAGCTTTTCAGCACTGCAGGCTATTCCGGAATATATTTCAACGGCCCGCTCATGGTAATGATCGGCGGCGAGTTCCCCATCTACGGACTCAACCAACGCGACAGCCTCGAAGTGCTGCATAAAAACGATACCGTAACACTCGATTTATGGTCAATTCCAAGCGATTATGCTTATTATATCACGCAAATCGCATCCAGCACAGGCACCAATCCGATGATGGGAACACCATCAAATGTGCTTACAAACATATATCCCGAAGGCAAAGCTGTCGGCTGTTTCCACGCATCATCACTGCGACAATGCTCAGTAATATATTGATTTTTAGTTATTTATAAAAATATAAAAATTTTTAATAAAAAATGTTGCAGATTGCGAAAAAAGTCGTAATTTTGCAGCGCAAAAATCCCTGGGGGAGTCGCATAGCGGCAATTGCAACAGACTGTAAATCTGTCCTCGGATGAGTTCGGTGGTTCGAGTCCACCCTCCCCCACAAAAAAATTCACATTTTTTGATTGACATATTAAAAAATGTTGTAATTTTGCAGCGCAAAACGCAATGGACTAGTAGCTCAATTGGATAGAGTCCCTGACTACGGATCAGGCGGTTGTGGGTTCGACTCCCGCCTAGTTCACTCAAAAAAAGCCAGCATTCGCTGGCTTTTTTGTTAATACCTACCGGCTAACGACCACCTCACTGGCAGCTTTCCCCCTCCTCGTCACCTGAATCTGCGCAGGAATGCGCTCCTTGAGACTGTCAACATGCGATATAATCCCAACTTTCTTACCGAACTTTTGCATGTTTCCAAGCGCATTGACTGCCATTTCAAGACTTTCGCCATCCAATGTACCAAAACCTTCGTCTATGAACAACATATCAATGTTGAGATTTTCATCGTTCAACGATGCCAATCCAAGTGCAAGAGCCAACGAAACCAGGAATGTCTCTCCTCCTGAAAGCGACGATGCAGCGCGCAACTCCCCTCCCATTTCTTTGTCTATAACCATGATAGCCAAAGAGTTAGAATAACATGTCAGTTCGTATCTCTGACTTAGTTTGCGTAAGAAATAGTTTGCCTGGTCAAGCAAAATCCGCATCGTATATGCCTGTGCCACATCACGGAAGTTATATGTCGAAGTAGTCCCGATGGCATTAGCAAGCTCCGTCCACAACGCCAAAACAGTAGATTTCGCCTGCAAATCGTCCTTCGCCGACTTAGCCAAACCACAATTCTGCGCATTCAACGCAATCTTGGCCCGAATCTCTGAAACAGTGTTGGTTTGCGCAACCCTTAACGACCTTGATGCCTCTAACGCCCTTGACATCTGCGCTTTTATATTCTCATCGATTTTCTCACCAATCTGATTTTCAATCACTTGCATCTCACCAGTCTTGTCAATCAGACTAAAAATCACCTTCGAGAAACCGCTTACAAGAAGGTTTTTGTCAATGTCGTTTCTAACAGCAACCTTACCCATGAACTCGTCAACACGTTCAATTCCCTCAATACGGCTAATTCCAGTAGCTATTTCATCTATTTTCACTATCTCGGAATCAACCTTAGAGAGGTCTTCGTTGAGCTTTTTCCAACTCGTGGCAGCTTTTGTAAGTTTATCGTAAAACTCTGCCTGCGATTTACGCCATTCATCTTCCCAATTGTCAATGATAATCAATTCATTAGCACGTTCATACTTTTCTATTTTACCTTGCGAAATCTGCTTCACAAGCTCTTTCCTGTTTTTTATCTTACCTTCAATTTCCGCAATCTCATTTTTTAATCTTATGTTCTGATTATCAATGGTTTTATGTGCTTCATCAGCTTTGTTTTTCTCTTCGAGTAAGGTCTCCAGATTCTTTTGGATGCCCTGAGCTTTCAAAATCTTTTCGTTTATCTCTTTGATTTTCAACGTTTCAGACTCAATCTTAGATTCACATGCCTTCAGACCTTTTTCCAATTTCTCTATATCATAAATAGGATTGCCATTGCATAATCTTATCAGCTCATTATCCAAATTTATAAATTGTTTCGATTCATTATCAATAAGTTGCGTCGCCATTCTTACATTGCCGTCAGCTTTTATCATCTCATCTTTAGCTTTTTCAAACTCATTTCTGGCTTCTTTCCAAGCCGTCTCGATAGTTTTGAACAACGAGCCGACAACTTCTTCATCATGATATTGGTGCACTGTACTGCCGCAAAGCGGACAAGGCTCGCCTTCTTTCAAATTGCTTCTTAACGATTTTATATAATCGTCAACCATGTTTTTTTGCTTCAGATATTCAGCATCTTTTGCCTCAAAAACAGCTTTTTTAGCAGAAAAATCCTTCTCTTTTACATTAAAGTTATACTTTAAGTCAGCAAGCTCTTTTTGTTTATTTTCAATAAATTGCTTTTTACTATTATATTCTTTTAAAATCTGACCCACACGCATACATGTGGTTTTACGTTCCTCTTGATGCGCCAGCTCTTTCTTATGCTCGTTGTATTCAGCCATCAGCCCGCTGAGGTTGGCTTTGACAAACTCCTCATTGCATCTTGCATAAGCCGAAGTCGCCTCATTCCTGGCGCACTCAGCCTTTTCAAGCTTTTCTGACAAGTCAGCACGCTCCTTTTCTTTCAAAACCAACTGTCCGTTAAGCGTTTCTATCTCTTTGGCACAACCGCTTATTCTCTTATCAGAGTTATCAATATCTTGTAAAATACTGATTATCAATAAAATCTGCTCAAACATAGACTTCTTGTTCGACTGCTCATCAATCATTTTTTTGAGCTCGCCGGCTTTGTATTTTAAACAGGTCTTCTCTTCAAGCATATTTTCATAAGATGCTTGTAAATCAGCGAGTTGCGATTTAGAATTGTCAATTTCCTGTCGAATCATCTCCAATTTCTCGAGATTTTTCAAATCCGACTCCAATTTCTTGATTTCAATCTCGTTTGCATCCAAAAGCGCGTTGTTTTTCGCTAACTCTTCATTTAAAAGGCTTAATTCCTCATCAGATAAAATATTCTTATTCAATGAGTTATATAACTCCGTGGCTTTATCGACATCCAATTTGGCATCGTTCTTACGTCTTCCAACTTTCTCCGCAATTTTGGAGTATATCTCCGTTCCGGTCAGCATTTCGAGTATTTCGGTCTGTTTGGCTTTCTCAGAAATCAAAAAGGTGTTAAACTGTCCTTGCGCGAGCATCACCGAACGCACAAACTGGTCGTAACTGAGTCCCACCAACTCCGTAACACGCTGATTTACAGCGTCTATTTTGGTTTCGACTAAGATACGTTCCTCACCTTTCACCACCTCGAGTTTGCGTCTGTTGGTCATGTCGTATTTGCTGTTGCGGGTCTTGTGCATCTGCCATGTGGCAATGTATTCCTCGTTTCCTATGGCGAACCACAACTCCGCTTTTCCATCTGCGGTGCCTTTTCTGAGTGCGTTTGTGGTGCTTTGTACTGTGGTTTGTCCGTCTTCGGTTTTCTCTTTGTTTTTGGTGTTCTCGTATCTAGGCGATTTGTCGTACAACGCAAGCGTTATCGCGTCCAAAATTGTCGTTTTGCCGCTCCCCGTCTCACCGGTTATGAGAAACAACGGCTCTTTTGCCAAAACGCCATCAGAGAAGCTAATTTCGGCCTTCTCTATGGAATTTATATTCTCAATAACAATTTTTTCGATTTTCATGCTATTTTTCGGCCTCCTCGCACACTTCTTTGAACATTTTTTTCATTTCATCAGGCATCTCTTTGTCATATTTTTTCTGATACACTGAACAACCAAGCTCAAATGGACTCAGTTCTTTTAACTCACTAAGCGTTTTAACCGCTTGAATATCATTACTTTCAGTCACCTCCTGAAAATACGACTGTATTCCGCAAAACATAGCCTCATGACCCTCAAAAGCCTGCACCATCTCAGCCGACTCTGTCTGCGTCAACGGTTTTTCGGCTTGGATATGAACCCTAACATACGCCTTTTGGTCAAGAATATCAAACAGTTGCATCAAAACCGTCTCAAATGGCAACGCATCGTCAAAGCCCTTCGGTTTCGAGGGAAAATCGACAATTGGAATCAGAGTTTTCAAAGGAATCACTGTCGTTTCTGTCTTTCCATCCTCAATAATCACCGAAACTACCGAATGCTCATAGCTTTCGTTAAACGAAATCGGGAACGGCGATCCCGCATAGCGCATATTTTGCATTCCTTTTATCGTCTGCGGGAAATGAATGTGGCCGAAAGCCCAGTAATCAACATCCGTGACATTTGTAAAATCCTGAATATCAAGCGTTTCAAGTTTTCCAATGATATCAGGACTATGTCCGGTGATGTCGGCACTGCGCACAGCCAAATGCCCCATAGCTACAACACATTGATTATCAGCGTATTCACTTCTTTTTTTAAGATGATTTATCAACGGCTCATAGATATTGGCATTGCCGTTTAAATATGGCACAGCAAGCACCCAACCTATTATCTCACCCTTCCTAGTTATCGGAATCTCTATTTTCGATGCATCAAAATTCAATTCCGAATCATCACTAACTATCTGATAATCAAGCATTCCGACAACCGACACATTAAAAGCCTCCCAAAGTGGCCTCGGTGCCTCCAGTCGCGAAGGCGAATCATGGTTCCCGCTTGTTATAACTATCTGTAAATCAGCGTCTAAGCGCGATAACTCAACAATAAAATTGTAATAAAGCCTCTGCGATACAATAGTTGGCGTTGCAGTGTGAAAAACATCACCGGAAACAACCAAAACATCTGGTTTCTCTTTGATAATGATTGACTTAAGCTGCTCGAAAAAGTATTTATGCTCCTCCTCGCGGCTGTAGTTATGGAAAATCTGACCGATATGCCAATCGGATGTATGCAGTACTTTCATTTGTTCTAATTTGGGTGTAAAATTACAAAAAAGTTTGTAGTTTGGAGTGTGAATTTTGAAGTTTTTTTATCTTTGTACCCTCGATACGATTGAAAATATAACAGTAACATTATGAAAAAGCTTAGTTTTACATTTATCGGATTAGTATTGGCTTTGAGTATTTTTTCTTGTCAAAACACACAAGAAACAGCTGATTATCAAGTAGTTCCACTACCGGATGCGATTAATCTGAACGACGAAAAGCCTTTCATCTTAGATAAAAATTCGAAGATAACATGTTCGACCACCCATCCAGAATTGTTGAAAGAAGCCGAATTCTTAAACGACTATATCAATGATATTTTAGGCTTTCGCCTTAAAATGATATGCGGTAACGACGATTACACAAACGCTATTAATCTGGTTATTGACAATGGCTGTTCCGATAATGAAGAGGCCTACCAAATTATTGTTACTGATAAAGTTATAACTATTGCTGCAAATAGTTCTTCCGGCATTTTCTATGGCATTCAAACGCTTAGAAAGAGCCTTCCCGTCGGCACAAAAGCCGCTCAAATTAGTTTTCCAGCCGGTGAAATAAAAGCTTCTCCGCGATTCGCCTACCGAGGCATGCATCTCGACGTGAGCCGTCATTTCTTCCCTATCGAAAACCTCAAGGAATACATAGATATTTTGGCGCTTCATAATCTTAACAGGTTCCATCTTCACATCACCGACGACCAGGGCTGGCGCATCGAGATTAAAAAATACCCGAAACTCACTGAAATCGGAGCTTGGCGATCAGGCACCATTATCGGCAAGACAATGGCTTACGACACTATCCGTCACGGTGGTTTTTACACTCAGGAAGAGCTGCGAAACCTGGTAAAATATGCCGCCGACCGACACATCACCATTATTCCTGAGATAGATTTGCCAGGTCACATGCTGGCGGCACTGGCTTCGTATCCCGAACTTGGTTGCACCGGCGGTCCTTACGAAGTGTGGAAGCAATGGGGAGTGTCGGAAGACGTGATTTGCGCCGGCAATGAACAAGCCATGCAATTCCTTGAGAATGTGTTACTTGAGGTCATGGATATCTTCCCAAGCGAGTATATCCACATTGGTGGCGATGAGGTACCACGCGACCGCTGGAAAGAGTGCCCGAAATGTCAAGCAAAAATCAAAGAACTCGGCATAAAAGGCGACGAAAAACACAGCGCCGAGGATTATCTGCAAAGCTATGTGATGGCTCGAATGGAGCAATTCATTGAAAATCATGGCCGTCACATCATAGGATGGGATGAAATGCTCGACGGTGAGCTGGCTCCTAATGCCACAGTGATGAGCTGGAGAGGCAGTTCGGGAGGCTACAAGGCGGCAAAGATGCATCACAACGTCATCATGACACCTTGTGATTATCTCTATTTCGATTATTATCAGTCACTTGAGACCGAAAGTGAACCTGAAGCAGGCGGCGGATACAACTCTGTGAAAAAAGTTTATTCTTTCGAGCCAATCCCCGAAGGACTCACCAGTGAAGAAGAGAAATACATCTTAGGCCCTCAAGGCAACATCTGGACTGAATATGCCGGTGAGTTTAACATCGTGTTATTCAGGATGTTACCACGCATCGGAGCGCTTGCTGAAGTGCAGTGGTGCAACCCTGAACAAAAGAATTACGACGATTTTGTGAAACGCGAATATCGCCTCACTAAGCTCTATGACTTATATCACTGGAGATATGCCACCCATATTTTTGATATCGACGTAAAGATTACTCCTAACGTGCAGGAAGGAGTTATCGATGTCACGATGTCGAAACAGGTAGATGGCGATATAATGTATTCGATTGACAATCAGGATTTTGTGAAATATTCAGAGCCTCTGAAAATAAACCAAAACTGCCATTTGGAGGGCTATGTTTTATATCCTGACGGCAAGAAGGGAAAGGTCTTCAAGACCGACTTCGATTTCAACAAAGCCTCGATGAAACCTATAGTTTTGAAGGATCAGCCGCATCGCAACTACGCTTACGACGGAGCTCAGATGCTGATTGACGGCTTGCGTGGCGGCTCGAACTACCGCAGTGGACGCTGGCTCGGATGGTACGGTACGAACCTCGACGCAACCATTGATTTACAGGAAGTTACAGAGATAAGCTCGGTCAGATTCAACCTCCTAATCAACATGAAAGACTGGATTTTCAATGCCAAATCTGTAAAGGTGCTGGTTTCGGACGACGGAGAGAATTTCACCGAAGTGGCATCTTGCGATTTCGACCTTCTGCCTGCCGATTATGCGAGCAGCTTCTACCCTGTCGAAATTGCGTTTGAACCAGTAAACACTCGCTATATCGAAGTCGTCGTCACTCCGTTTGACTGCCCTGAAGGACACTCGGGATACGGCTATCCGGCTTGGATTTTTGTGGATGAAATAGGAATATATTTCAAAGAATAATTGACAAATAACAGAAATTTTTGTATCTTTGTAGCTTGAAATCAATTCATTATTGATGGTAATTATATTTGAAAAATGAGTAAGAAGTCGATACGGTTTTTCAACGATCACGAAGTGCGTGCGGTTTGGGATGATGAGAATGACAAATGGTGGTTCTCAGCTACAGATGTTGTTGGCGCCATCAATAATGAAGAAGATTACAATAAGTGCCGAAATTATTGGAAATATCTTAAAGGCAAGCTGATTAAAAATGGCATTCAACTGGTTAGTGTCACTAACCAGTTCAAATTTAAGGCTCCCGATGGCAAGCAACGTGCCGCTGACGCGCTTGACGATAATTGTGTGAAAACAGTTGCAAAGAACTATCCAAACAATCGCGCAGCCGATTTCCTTGATTGGTTTATTTATAGTGAGAATTCCATTGACGGACAGAGTAAGAAGAAAGCTTATTCGTTGTTTGAGAGCGACATACTTGACGAGATGGCGCCAGGTACCGTAAAATGCCTTCAGCAGATTCATTCCTACTTGTTTGGCGGACTCTACGACTTCGCCGGAAAGATTCGCACAGTGACGATTTCGAAAGGCGGAACGATATTCTGCCGTGCCGAGTATTTGAAGCATAATCTGGAGATGATTGAGCAGATGCCAGAAACGACTTTCGATGAAATCGTTGACAAATACGTTGAAATGAATGTCGCTCATCCTTTTATGGAAGGCAATGGACGCTCCACTCGTATCTGGCTCGACCTTATTTTCAAAAAGCGTCTGAAGATGTGCGTTGACTGGAGTTTGATTGACAAGAAAGACTATCTTGCTGCCATGCAAAAAAGCGTGACTGATTCAACTCGCATAAAAGCTTTAATGAAGCACGCTCTGACGGATAAGATTGATGACCGAGAGGTGTTTATGAAAGGTATTGACTATTCGTATTATTACGAGGAGGAGGAGCTGACTAATTTATAACTATTCCACCAATTAAACATCCAGATACAAGTTTTGTACTATTAATAGTATCTCTCCATGCCGCAGGCATCCTTTATCATAAGTGACATGTTTTGAATAACATTAAGCTGAATAAAAAAAGTTATCAACAGCTTTCTCGCGTGCGCATGCGTGCTATAGATAATCGTGCACGTGCACACACGAGGAACATGGGTAGTGTTGATAACTTTATTTGACCTGATTCAGAAAAAAGCTTTTTCTTTGCAAAAAAATATCATATGTCTTATTTGGCTAAAATATCACAAACCGCACAAGGTATTAAAGAAAAAAAGTCTGTTCTTTTTATTGAAAGTTTATTGGTTAATTATCAAGTACACAGCAAAATTGAAACAGACAACACTGGCGCAAATATTGATGGTTTTATTGAACTATTAGATAAAGATGGCCGAATCAGAGGAACGGTCACAGTTCAAGTTAAAACGGTTAATAAAACTGACGAAGGTAAATTTAGATTTCCCTGTCCGACATCGCTATTTGCATATGCTGAAGTAAACTCCGTAGTAGTGTTGTTGCTAGCTGTAGATCATTCCAATGAGGTAGTATTATGGAAGCACATTTCTCGTCAGTTATTAGAAGATAATAGAGACAAGGAACAACAAGAGACCATAACTTTACATTTTACTGAAACGGAAAGATTATCCCAAGATAATGTCGAAGAAACCTTAAAGCATTGGAAACTGTTATCCCAAAATAGTGTAAACACTTTGATTAATGCTCCGATAATTTCCAAAGAAAACGAAGAATTAAGAGAACTTCTTATCAACTCACAAAACCCTCAATTTGATCTAGATTTAGAAGACATATGTAAAATCCAACTGTTTTCCGACACTTTTAATAATCTATATGACAAAGACTTGCTGTTTTTCAAAAAACACATATTCCATGATTATTGGAAAACAGGACTCGCAATATTCAAGTATGAGGATCACGAACTTATATATTCTTTATTCCCTATCAAGTATGGGGAGAATAGCCTATTAATAAAACAACTACCGCTAGTGACATTGAAAGATTGTAGAGATCCCTACGTCAGCATGAATTGTGAAAAGAATTGTATAAAAGATAATCCGATCCTTTTTGCAACGGAATTTATCGAAAAACAACTTTCAGATTTTATTGAGAATCAACATATTATACCAGATTACGATGCCATACTAATAGAGTATGTGCGTGATATTTGTTGGCAATATCCAGAACTAAAAATTAAAAAAGAACACTTTGATGACATTGAAAGAATTATTCAATATATAGAAAAACGGTTTCCCGAGATTTCAAACCTTTCACCAAATACGACATATGGCCATAAAAACCTAAACATTGGAGACCTGTACAATACTATTATATTGTTGAAACAACGCGGATATACGAAGATACCATCAGTATATCCAGAACATGGTAATTATGGACATACAGGTTTTGTGTCAGACTCCTTTTCAGTGGAGACTGCTTTAAAAAAACTGCAAAGTGTTGCCAGCATTGCCCATAGTGCTTTATATCGTTTTATTAGCGAAAACATACCACTCACACAAAATAGTATTAATAAAGCCAATTTAATCATATATGATTTAGATTATTTTCCCAGAAATTCTTTCCAGGGTATGCCCTCCCTAATGGCATATTATTTTGCAGACAAAAACGACCAATCAAAGTTTATGATAGAGAGCTATATTCATACCGACTTGCATATTGCTGAAGAAAATAACGTGAACACAATATATGATTTAATGAGAATGGATAACGTTTACCATAATGGCAGTAGTTATAAACTTATTAAAACAGAAGGTTGTGATATCCATAAATACATCTATAGACATTTTAATATAATTGCAGTCTTTAACGAATTACTTCTGAATCATTTGAACGATTATTTCAAAATGATTAAAAGATAGTATTCCCTGATTAAACGTTAGTTGTACATTCAATCATCGCAATCTCCTCCTCCGTTAACCCATATAGCTCATAAACCAATTTGTCTATCTTGGCTTCCAGGTCTGATGTATTAGCCAAAGAATCGTTTTTCTTGGCTGCAAGTATTTTGTCAACTAAATCTATTATCGGTTGTTGCTGTTCAAAAGATGCTTTTGCAATAGGGAACTGTTTTGCATCATCTGGATAACAATGCAATCCCTCACTCTGGAATTGAACAAAATACCAGTTCATCAGTTTAGAGTTGATAATTCCAAGCACATATTTTGTTGAGTAAGTTTTTGCTAATTTAACATTTCCTTCCCGCAATGCTTTTCTCGCAGTTGTATGATATGATTTTGTTAGTATAGAAATATTAACACAGTTCACGACTGTATGACTGTTATAAAAGCCCTCATTATCATATGCAAATCTAAGTCCTTTGGATACTACATTAATAAACATAAGTTTTTCATTTTCAAACAATTCGGGAAACATAGGGTTGTAATGCTCATCAGGACAATAATTCAGCCAACCATATTGTGTAAAAGAATATCTATCAATACATTTGCCTTCTGTAAATCTCTTAAAATTAGGTTGGGCATGATCATGTATATAATAGTTTTTAGGCTTATCCTTATCATATTTGTTGTTGACACGGACTCCATATGCCACAAGAAATATTTCACCCAGTTTTATGGAAACATGCTCGATGTGTTCTTTAATTCCCAAAATATTTTCAAAGGGTTTAGTTTCTATTCTGCAGTTTTTCAATTGAAGGAAAGTTTTTGTTGACAACACCCTATCAGTAAAACTACCTTGTTCGAAACAAGATTTATTATCGGCTATTCTTATTAAAGTCGAAACTCCTTTTTTCTTGCCAAAACGTATGATAATATTCTTAACTACGGCATTGTCAAACACATAATAATTAGAAGTATCAACTATCTCTTCAATAGAATGCTTTTCTGCTAATAATCTGCGAGATAGTTCACCATAGTTCTGATTTGTATAAGAATATGGAATAATAAATGTTGCGATTCCAGTATTATTCTGTAAAGCTAACGCCTTTTCAATAAACCCAATATAAATATCGGTACGTCCTTGACAAGTGGAATAGTTTGCGAACAAGAATTGTTTTGTTTTTTCTTCAAGGTTCTCAACATTTATATACGGCGGATTACCAATCACAATATCAAACCCGCCATTGTCAAAGATGTCCTTAAACCAAGTATGCCAAAGGAAGAACTCTTGGTTTGCTGAAGGGTCTAAAGCATTTAGTTTTACTAATGAGGCCGTGGTGCCGCCAAGACTTTCACGAATAAGAGTTTTTACCTCTTCGTTGATAGCATGGTGCATGCTGGCTTTCTTTTGATGGTCGGCAACAGAAAAATAGTCGCGAAGCAAACGTTGCAAATTTTTGCGGCTAAGATCGCTATCGAGTCCCAGAACCAATTGCATAGACTTGGATTGGCCTCCTCGTAAACGTCCAGCTATGCGGCTGAGATCACAACCCTGATAACTCTCGATGAGGCTGTTGCCCTGCATGAACTTATAGTCGAAATTAGGCAAAGCTTCAGGCTTTTCGCTATCAACAACAATGCTCAACCAGAAACGCAAACGAGCGATATCAATGGCACCTTTCTCGATATCAACACCGTAGATGTTGTTTTCAATAATCTCTTTCTTTAAAACTACACGATGTTCGGTTGGCTCCAATGCTTCACGGCAACGCCACAGTTCATTCAACAAGCCCATTGGAAATGCTCCAGAGCCAATTGCCGGGTCACATATTTTTATTTTACGCAAAGCTGTGGATAACTGTTCGCGATAATCTTCTAATTCTGGTTGCATTTCATGTGACTCGACAAATGTTCTAACAACACTATCAGCGACATCAGGGAGTTTTGATGAAAGATGAGCAATAAGAGATTCCTTGCACATGTAACGGACAATCTCTTTTGGTGTATAGAAAGCTCCTTTTGATTTATTATCTTCAAGCAATGATTCAAAAATTTTACCCAACATTTCAGGGTCAACACCAATTTCGGCATCGTCGGGGTCATTTTCATCTACTGTGAAGTTGTATAATGCAAGATCTTTAAATAAATCTTCAAACAACTTAGCAGGAAGAGTAATATTCATTCGATCGATATCATCCTCTTCAAACAAACCGCCATTGAGATACGGCAGTGTCTGCCATTGCTTAAGCAGTTCGGCATCCCATTTACGTTCCTTGAATAATGCCGCTCGTTTATTCTGTTCGGTGTTGAATATTCCGAAAAATAGAGGCTCGAGCACTTCATCAAGAAAATCAGTCTGATGTGGACTGAATAAGAACATATCACGAAGGAAATACAAATTGTCGTTTAGCCATTTTTTCTTTTGCAAGAAATGCAGGAAAACAATACGTCCCATCATCTTCTTCACATAATCGTGATATATTGCACCGGATTTTCCTTGTCTGGCCAATTCTGCCACAATCCGATCGTAATAGGAATGGTACATGTCGAAAAACTCTTTGCTTAATGCATCGACAGAGAAAGCATCTCGCAAATCATTTAAAACATACCGACCGCCTTTATTGTAGATTTTTTTGAGTCGTTCCAAAGGAGTTTTATACTGCCCTTGTGCTTCACCCAAAATGTAAGAAAATCGCTTCGCTGCAGTTATGCCATCTTTCATGTCGCATATATACGACAGGCGCCAGTGTCTCTCATCGGCAAAAACAGCAATAGCGGCATCGACATCATATTTAAGATAAGGTGAAACGAGTTTGCGTAAGCCCACACGTTTACGACATACATCACTTCCCGGAGCAACTTTTGTATAGAAAAAGCCTAGTTCGCGACCTTCAGTATCGGTGTGACGACCAATATAATAGCTTTTATCGCCTTCTGCTGTAGTGTCGAGCAATTCAGGTCGTGTGGAAATATCATTGCATCCAAAGAGTTTGTGGACTATCTCGTTGCAATATATTGTGTAGTCAAACTGCGACTGGAATATTTTTTTTAAGATGTCGGTATTCATATTGCTGTACGTTAAATGAATGTTTCAGAAAGTATAATATCAGCGATTGCTGCAACTGCTGGCTGTTTAGTTAATTCAGCAGTCGCATTATCGCCGTAACGTTTATCGAGATTTTCGAGTTGGCCAACCGTCTCTATCATTTGCATTGGCGATTTTTTGTGTTTTCGCGACATGCGATTGATATGGTCGGCAAGCTGGTTGTAGGTACCACGCTCAACCAACTGTTTAAGTCTGTCAAGGGTGTGAAGTGCTTCTTGGTCGTTAATTAGCGATGGGCGCACTTCACGAAGGAACGCTGCAGCTTTTTTAGCATCATTGTCGCGTCCGCCAATCTTCGGTTTATCTTCTTTAAACTCTGATTGTTGATCAAGAGTATATTGAGTCATTGCTCTGCGCACCTGTTCATAGTGAAGATGCTCTTTATCACCTAATAGTTTCGCCTTTTCGGAAGGTTCAGCACGGAAAATATCGACAGCTTCGAGGAAGGATAGCTCACGAACTTGTTCATCGACAAGGTAGTATGCTTTCTTTGTTTCTGAAGCCAAATAAGTAATAGTTTGAGATGGTTTGTCTGATGTTCTTGTACAGCGGCTCTTGGACGGCAACTGCTTGATACGGCGGTAAAGTGTCGGATTACTGTCATGAAGAGCTCTAACATCGCGAAGCAATTCAAGATTGCGGTCGGTTTCGTCGAGAACATCGCTGTTGAAGAGACGGAACTCCTGCACTATCTCTTCGTGAGAATAGATTTTTGTGTCTTCACCAAGAGCGGAATGGAAACTCTGCAATTTGATGAGCGAGTTCTTTTTAAGGCTGATGATGGAATCGCCAGGATCGGAAGGATAAAACATGTAGTTGTGGATGGCATTGGCTGTGGAGCCGATACGGTTGACACGACCAATACGTTGCATCAATCGAGTAGCATTCCATGGCGAGTCGTAGTTGACAATTACATTAGAACGATGCAGGTTAATACCTTCAGCAAGCACGTCACTGGTGATTATTATGTTGTAATCGTTGCGAAATTCCTTTTTGTATTTGGCATCAAAGTTAGCTTGAATATCGTCTTTTTTGCGGTTTCGGTCACGAGCACAAACTGATATTATATCATCACGATGCAAACGAGATTTCAGTTGTTTTGCCAGATAGTTGACAGTATCGACACTCTCACTGAATACTACTAATTTGCCGCTTGGGTTACGTTTTTTATCGAACAACTCGCCTTGTAACATATCCACGAAAAGGTCGAGTTTAGGGTCGGCGTCAACAGCATCCCACCGTTTACATAGGCCTTTTAGCAAATTGGAATCATACACAAGCATAGGTAAGAAATCGGGCAAGAAATCGGCTTTATGGAATACAATCTTTTCTTGGTCATAACCTTTACCCATAGCAAGTTCTATTATTTCGTCAAGTTCCATGCCGTCGGCCTGCAATTTCTTGACATTCAACTCTGGAGCTATGATAATTTTATCCTCAGCGAACATCTTTATCATGCCATTTGTGGCATCGAGCAGTGTGTGAAGCGATTTCTTAAATGCATCGAAACTACTCTCAAGACGCTTTACCATGTGAGTACGGTAAATACTTGCCAATGAATCGGCCAACTGTTTTGCTTTCTGACCCGAAGCAACATTATATGTAGGACAATACTCAACAGCACGATAGCGTGCATAACGCAGACCGCTGCCATCAAACATCTCAGGATTCACTTCTTTGAGGTTTGCCGTAGGTGTGTCGATAAGTTTTTTATAAGTATCGACAAACAGCATCAATACCTCTGGTGACATCTGATATGTACGATCTTCCGGGTCAAGTAATTCGGGGAATTTAATCTCTCCGGCATAGCGTGGCTCGTGCTGAATATTGCTACGGGTACGGCGAACCATCACTTTCTCAAGCACAGCATGACGTAACTGCTGATTGATATCATCGATGCGCTTTGTTAATGCTTCAGGAGTAAGATTTCTACGTTGCGACATGAGCATGTTATATTCCTTAATCCAAGGAGCGAATGTATCGGCTATATTGCTCACGCCATCAAGGGTGCAACGTGCTGTGTCCTGGAATAGCAACAACTGATTTTTAATGTCTTCAGGTGTATTGTTGAGCGGAGTTGCAGACAGTAAAAGCACTTTTTTACCACCTGTTATACTGCCTTTATTGACACGTGGAGACTTGGTTATACGCTGCAGCAAGTCATAATTGCCAGTGGTATCGTGACGAAAATTGTGAGCTTCATCGACGATTATCAAATCATAATAAGGTGGCTCATCGTAACCGTCACCATCGATAACTTTGTCCAAACTGCCATTGCTGACAAATCGGCTGTATTTATTCTTAATTCCGAAGTCACGGAAAGTGTCTTCCCAGTTGCTTCGCACTGCAGGCGGAAATATTACAAGAATACGGCTGTTGTCACCATTTTGTGCAATGAAACGCTGGGCAATCATTGCAGCAATCACGGTTTTACCCAGACCCACAACATCAGCGATGAAACAGCCACCGTGACGAAGCATTATATCATAGCCCTGCACAACGGCATCGCGTTGATAAGTAAGATCATCATAGCCATCAGGCAGTACAGGGACGAAATCATCCTCAACTTGTGTGCCAAAATGGTCGATGAGCATTCGCATATAGAGTTCGTAAGGCGTAGGCTGTTGGTCATTCGGGGCAAGATGCGTTTGTCCCATCATGCGCTCAACATCTTTCATTGTGATTGGAATGGCATCTTTCCATAATTCTTGGAACTGCTCTTCGCAATAAGCCACATCGTCATAATCCTTCATTACCACGTTAAGCTCGTAGCGTGGCGGTTCACTGATTCCGAGGCCTTGTGCGCTTATGTTGCTACTGCCCATAATAACCCAACCGTCGCTGTGCTCTGAATGCTTTTGAGGTAAGCAAAGGTAGAACTTGGCGTGAAGGTCGCGAGTTGGGTGAATGCGCATCTGCAAGCGACCATTGGCTATATCTTCACAAAACTGGCGTACACCATCGTCAACTTCACAACTGTAGTCTGATTGACGAATATCACGTAAAAAATCGTCGCAGTATTGTTCTAACGATACTTCATTGTCGCCGAAAAACATCTTACCGGCTGCTTGTGCCTTGCGGAATATATTGTCGATATTGATGCCGACGAGAATCTTTATTTCCTGTGTGGAAGACAACTCTTGTCTTAATTTGAAATATCCCGAAGAACGAAAATAGCCAACCACAGCATGGAATATGTCGAAGTTGGCCATTGCAGAGGCGATACCATGGAACTTGTCCATCAATGTCGACTCGATATTGTTGAAGAATTTAGTGCTCATAAGGCCGGGCGTTATAGGCGCTCTGCCTTCCCAAAGCATCACAAAAAAAAGAATCCGTGAACTTCTGTCTATACCTGAGGTTCGCCAAAACCCTTAATGCAAACAAGAAAGCCCACGGACATACCGTAGGCGTTCTGCTTTCTCGTGCATTAAGTATTGAAATTTGGCGATTTCAGGTATACTCCGAAAAGCAAAAACGCTTAATATTTATTTATTTTTTATTATTTATTCTATTCTATTTCTATCTCTTCAATGTTTTATCGATATATTTATTATAAATCATTCTTACTTCTTCCCCATCACCTCATCCGCCAAATACCTATCTCCCAGCGTATAAAGCATCGTTGACGAATCTCTCATCAACTGATTTGTACGCGAACGATAGAACATATCCAACGCTTCCTCTGAACTGATGCCAAGGTCATTCTGTATCAGCGTCACTACCCTGCCTATTTTGTTCCACATCAACAATGGACTTAACATATCATTATATTTTATATGATTCAACAATATGCAAACACTCATCCACAACCTTTTGGCTACGAATGCACAACTGATTATTTGGTCGATGCTCAGACAGATTCTTCAATGCAGTCTCCAACGGCATCATGTTCGACATATATGCCTCAACAGTGTCAATCACCCTGTCATTTGCCACACCACCTTCCACAACATCATAAATCTTAACGGAATCGTCTCCACGACGATTTGCAACAATGAAGTTCAACCACTCAACATCGTACGCATCAAACTTCTTATATGAATACTTATCTTTTGCAGTCAGCTCATCAAACTCATAAACACTTACGATGCCCTCACCAAGACGGATTCGTGCTATGCGGTCAGCCCATAGCTCAGCCTGTCTCTGAATGTCAGTAACATAGAAACCTTTGCCGAAATCAAGGCCTTCACGTCCTTTTGACACTTGCGGATGTTCAACAATTTCCGTGCCACCATGATAAACTCTCATATCATCACTCCTTTCTTAGCTTCACGGCGACGCAATGCTTCGAGGATGTCCTCGGTGACAATGCGACGACTTTGGGTATGCAAAGTGTCATAGCAAGGATATATCAACTCAGCAAATAGATTCACTGCCTTCATGCGTTCATACATATCCTCAGCACTGACACCCTCAGCTTCTGCTGCTGATTCGACACAAGAGGCAGCGAAGATATTTCGCAACTCAACACCGCTTGGAGCCGCAAAACCATTGTCCGACATCAAACCGTTTAAATTGTTACCATTCATGCTCATTATAATTCACTTTACAAAAAGCGCAATCATTTGATAGTCCTGTTTTCAATTGCAAAAATAACAAATTTGTACAAATAATCAACCAGAAATGATTAAAAAAAACATTACTTTATATAATAGCTGCAAATGTTGTGACTTATGCATAGTACACAATTACGTATATATATTCATTACTTCTTTGTACCTAAAATCACTCCGCTCACCATCCAATGCGAGAAACTTCCGCCCTCATCTTCACCTTGCGGAATGGCGACGGTGATGGTGTGATGTCCGGGTTTCAAATCACGAAGATCGAAATATACTGGGTTCGTTGCCGTTCCAGGGCACCATCCTGAGCGCGATAAATCTGACGAAGAGACACCGTTCCAGAAGTTGCCAGAAACCGGGTTCAACTCGCGGTAAGTGGCACAGTCACAACGCCATGGGGTGTATTTGAAGACCTTTTCGCCATCAATAATTATCGTGTTTTCCTTCGGATTGAATTCGTCTCCTCCATCCCATCCTCCGTGACCTGTGGTGATATATCTAAGTCTCAGATTTTCAACGCCTTCCGGAATATCAAACTCCATAGTCAGGCTGTCAGTGCGGAACAGACGACCGTAGTTTTGGCCCGACATCTCCATAACGTTACAGGTGTTGAACAAAGGCAGGCTCCAGCGGCTGTTTTCAGATGCATCGCCATTGTAGTCATTAGGATATGCCACTAAATCAAGCGAAACCTTGTGTCCGCCGCCATCATAATTACCGATGAAAGCGCCTATCAGCACATCGCCAGAGAGACGGTCGGAAAGTTCGGTGATTTCCATCTTGTAATATGCCTCGTCAGCCCACTCAAGACCGTCAAGTTGCACACGGTCGTTGAAATGATTAACGCCAAACGGAGTAAAGAACCGCATCAGCTCAACTACAGGCAGATAATCGTCGGTAAGGCTTATTCCCTGATATTTTTTACCATTTCTATCATATTGAACAGGAATAACTTCAATGCTGTCAATTAAAGCATTACTTAAAGATAATTTTCTATCCATCGGGATGACAAAAACAGAGCCAGAACGATCGTATGCATCACCATTTGACTGCTGATGCAACTCGGCAAAAAGCTGATAATGCTCCGGCAAAACCGGCAGATTGACGCGTTTTAAAATTATCGTTCCCCATGAGAAAGGTATCACGGTGTCGAAAGGAATTTCGCCTCTGAATTTTTCGATTTTCGCAAAGTGAATCTGCTCATTATCAAAAATCTTTGTACGGATTATCAGTTTGTTCCTATTGATATTGTTAAGCTCGCGTCCTGATTTTCTAACTCCCAAATTATCAGGAATTAAGCTTTTCTTTAGCTTCTTATCTTTTTTAACCGATTTTAAATCCATTATGCGATTGCCGTTTATCGCCTGACGTACCATCACACCTTTCAGGAAGCCGCGTGAAGTCACTGGAGATGCATCGTAGCCAAGGCTTTCCGTCATCCAAACCTCGATAGTGTTGGAGTTTATCGATGTCTTATACTTCTTGCATTTATAGCCTAAAACAGTCTCCTCGCCTTTCTCTTCAAAAGTCAAGTCACTGTCTGTCAATGAATAAGCGTAAAAATATGATTCGCCATCATTATAATTCATTTGATAATACGCTGAGTCGGCTTCATAATCCACATAAGTGTAATTAGTTGATAATCCTTGGATTGGCGTGCCTTCAAACTCCTGAACGTCGTATATCTTCAGCTGGTTTTTATAGCGCAAGATTTCACGGAAAGTTGTGTCGCCACTGTCCGAGCCAAGCATATATGATTGATAGACAAGTCGTTGCTGTGCTGACGCCGTCATTGCGGCAAGAAATGCTAATATTAATAATGTGTGTTTCATGACAAAATTTTTTGCAAAATTAAAAACAATTTGTAAATTTGCAAAACTTATTCGAAAAATTAATTCTAATAATATGAAAAGAATACTTTTACCTATTGCATTGATACTGTTAATGTTACAGTCATGCGGTGATGCCTCGAAGCCTAAGGCTCCGGTGCGCGAGAAAATCAAACTCACATCAGACATTCAGACTCCGGAAATCCTTTGGAGCATGGGACGAATCGGCGAGTTTTCGGTTTCAGCCGACGCCACGAAAGTCGTTTACAACGTCACCGATTACTATGTCGATGAAAACAAAGGATTTTCAAGGATTTACATCATGGATGCCGACGGAAAGAACGTGAAATGCCTCACTGACGGCAGTTTCAGCGAGTACAGCCCGACATTCACCCCATCCGGCAAAATTGCATACATGACAGCAAAAAGTGGCGACATGCAGCTTTGGGAGATGGATGCCAATGGTAAGAATCGTAAGCAAATCACTGATATTCAAGATGGTATCACTGGTTTTAAATACAGCAACGACGGCCATCGCATCGTTTATTCGGCCGAGGTGAAGATGAAAGAAACCGTAGCCGACATGTATCCAGACCTTCAGCTCTCCTCAGGAAGAATCAATCACGATTTGATGTATCGTCATTGGGATCAGTGGGTTGACACCTACAGCCATTTGTTCGTTGCTAAACTTGGCGACGGTATGGTGACCGAGGGCAAAGACATCCTTAAAGGCGAGCCTTGGGAGTCGCCGGTGAGACCTTGGGGCGGCATGGAACAGGTTGCATGGACTGAAGACAACAGCGCCATTCTTTACTGCTGCCGCAAAAAAGAAGGCAAAGCTTACGCAACATCAACAAATACTGACATTTACAGATATAATATCGCTGCCGACATGACCGCGAACCTCACCGAAGGCATGATGGGTTACGACCTTAACATCTCGGTTGCTCCTACAGGTAATATGATGGCTTGGGAAAGCATGGAACGCGACGGCTATGAGGCTGATAAGCAACGTCTTTTCGTGATGAATCTCGCTACTGGCGAAAAAAACGACTACAGCATCGGTTTTGACCAAAACTCAACAAATCTGATTTGGTCGGCCGACGCAACAAAGATTTATTTCATCAGCGACATCAATGCAACAGAGCAGATTTATGAGTTGAATCTTAACACTGGCAGCATACGTAAGATCACTGCTGGAAAGCATAACTTCGTGTCGTTGGCTGTTGCTGGCGACAAACTCATTGGCGGTCAGCAGTCGATGAGCCACCCGACAGAGCTTTTCAGCATCGACCCGAAAAATGGCACATTCGAACAAATCACACATGTCAATGATAACATTTTCAATCAGTTGACAACTGCTGAGGTCGAAGAAAGATGGATTAAAACCACTGATGACAAGTTGATGTTGACTTGGGTGATTTATCCGCCACACTTCGACAAAAACAAAAAATATCCCACACTCCTCTATTGTGAAGGCGGCCCGCAAAGCACTGTGAGCCAGTTCTGGTCATATCGCTGGAACTTCCAGCAGATGGCGGCAAACGGATATATCATCGTGGCTCCAAACAGACGTGGTCTTCCGGGATTCGGACAGGAATGGAACGAGGAAATCAGCGGTGACTACGGCGGACAGTGCATGAGAGATTACCTCTCAGCCATCGACGCTCTGGCAAAAGAACCATTTGTTGACGATACTAAACTTGGTGCTGTCGGTGCCAGTTTCGGTGGTTTCTCGGTTTATTGGCTTGCCGGTCATCACGACGGACGTTTCAAGGCTCTCATCGCCCACGATGGCATGTTTAACCTTGACGCTCAATATCTTGAGACTGAGGAGATGTGGTTCGTAAACTGGGATTTAGGTGGACCGTACTGGAAGAAGGACGATACTATTGTCAAGCGCACCTATGCCAACTCACCTCACCTTTTCGTTGATAAATGGACTGCTCCAATCCTTGTCATTCATGGCGGTTTGGATTACAGAATATGCTTTACGCAAGGCATGCAGGCATACAATGCGGCAGTTTTGCGCGGTATTCCGGCTGAATTCCTCTATTTCCCAGATGAAAACCACTGGGTACTTCAGGCTCAAAACGGAATCTTGTGGCAGAGAAGGTTTAAGAATTGGTTAGACACCTACTTGAAGTAAACAAAAAAAAGAACTGATCGTGATCGGTTCTTTTTTTATATCTCGTGCCCATGAGAAGACTCGAACTTCCAAGAGCGTCCGCTCACTACACCCTGAATGTAGCGTGTTTACCAATTTCACCACATGGGCTTCGGGTGGAACTTTTGGTGCCCAGGACAAGAGTCGAACTTGCACGACGCATTCGTCACTACCCCCTCAAAGTAGCGTGTCTACCAATTTCACCACCTGGGCAAGGGTCCGCTATTGATTTCTCAAAAGCGTTGCAAAATTACATCTTTTTTTAATACAAAAAACAAAAATTTTAAAAATTTTTTTCATAATTGATAATCAATAATTTATCTTCAAACAAACACTATTTTTCAAATACCTTAATTAATATTAACAGATTTATTTGTAATTTTGCAGCCTAAAAATCACGAAATGCGTATCGATATTATCACAATATTCCCAGAAATGTTTGAAGGTCCGTTCACTGAATCAATCGTGAAACGCGCCATCAACAAAGGCCTGGTGGAGATTCATCTGCACAATTTGCGCGATTACAGCACCGACAAGCACCGTCGTGTTGACGACTACCCTTTCTCTGCCGGTGCCGGCATGGTGATGATGGTAGAGCCTGTTGACAACTGCATCACGCATCTGAAATCGGAACGCGACTACGACGAGGTCATTTACATGAGTCCCGACGGCGAATTGCTGACGCAACCTGTTGTAAACCAACTGTCATTGAATCAGAATCTGATTATTCTTTGCGGACATTACAAAGGCATCGACGAGAGAATACGTGAACATCTTATAACCAAGGAAATATCTATCGGCGATTACGTTTTGTCAGGCGGAGAACTCGCCGCGGCGGTCCTGACCGACAGTCTTGTGCGTCTAATTCCTGGTGCTTTGAGCGACGAAACATCTGCACTTTCCGACTCTTTTCAGGACGGCATGGTGTCGCCGCCGGTATATACCAGGCCTCGCGAATACAAAGGATGGGCTGTTCCGGATGTGCTTTTATCGGGAAATGACAAGGTCATCGAAGATTGGAAATACCAGCAGGCATTGGAGAGAACAAGGACTCGCAGACCAGAGATGTATGAAAAATTAAAAAAAATAAAATAAATGTTGTAGGTATTCAAAAATTTTGTATTTTTGCAAGCCAATTTAGAGGATAAGAATAAGATAAAAAAATACAACAGAAATGAAAAACGCGTTAATCCAATTTGTTGAAGATCAAGTACAAGTAAAAGATTTTCCACAGTTCAAGTCAGGTGACACAATCACCGTAACTTACAAGATCGTTGAGGGAAACAAGGAACGTTTGCAGAAATTCCAGGGTGTTGTGTTACAACGCGCAGGTCAGGGCAAGAGTGCAACTTTCACTGTCAGAAAGATTTCTAACAACATCGGCGTTGAAAGAATCTTCCCTATCGCTGACCCTATGATTGAAAGCATCGAACTTAACAAAGAAGGTGCTGTCCGCAGAGCAAGAATTTACTACCTCAGAGGTCTCCGTGGAAAGAAAGCTAGAATCAAAGAAGTTCTCAGAAAGAAAGAAAACTAAGATTCGCTTGATAATCAAAAAAATAACGTCACGCTGCAGCATGACGTTATTTTTTTATTGCATCCGCTGACGGACGACTTCAAATGTGACGATGCCGGTAGCGACGCTCACATTCAACGAATCGATATCGCCTGGCATCGGGATAACCAAATGACTGTCAACACGTTTTAAATATGCTTCACTAATTCCGTCCTCTTCCGAACCCATCATTATGGCAATAGGTCCTGTCAAATCGGCCTGCCATATGGTCTGCCGGCCTTTCTCAGAAAATGCGATGACTTTCAAGCCGCTTGCCTTCAAAAAATCAATGGTATCTTTAATATTCTCGACACGGCACACATTAATTAATGATAAAGCGCCTGCCGATGTCTTCATGGCATCGCCGTTTATCAAAGCACTTCCTCGCGAAGGGACAACTATGGCGTCGGCTCCTGCGGCATAACAAGTACGCGCGATAGCACCGAAATTGCGAACATCGGTAACGCGGTCAAGGATTACCACAAACGGCATCCGGCCCTCATCATAAACCATAGGTATCACATCCTCAATGCTTTGATAAGAAATAGGACATACAAAAGCCACAATTCCCTGATGGTTTTTGCGCGTGAGGCGGTTAAGCTTCTCAATCGGGACAAACTGCACCGGAACCTCATGCTCGCGGGCATATTTCACGATATCCGATATCTGGGGCGAACGCAGGCCCGACTGCACGAAAACCTTCTCGAACTCCTTTCCCGCTTTGATGACCTCCTCAACAGGGTGGATACCAAACACCATGTTGGTGTCTTCTTTTTTGATTGTATTGTGTTTAATCATAGTGATACAAAAATATAAAATTTTTGCATATCATATAAAAAAATTGTATATTTGCAGTGTTATTTTTGAAAAACGAGTTCGAAATATGAAAAGTTTTGAAAAGTTTTTTTTAATTTTAGCATTGATTATCATGTCATTAGGATTAAATGTCAATGCTCAGACACGTTCACCGGAACCCAAATCCGGATTTTCACTGACAAAAAAAATCATTCAAAACCACCTTATCTATCCCAAAGACGCTCTTGAGAAAAAAGGAGGGAAAATCACCGTTTATTATGATGTTGACCAAAACGGAAACGCAAGCAATTACAGGGTTGACAATGCTTTTGACGAGCAGTGTGCGGCCGAAGCCATAAGACTAGTGAAGATGATTGAGTGGAATCCTGCAATAAACAACGGCAAGCCAATGAGCGTCAATGACTATTATACTATCGAATTCTCTCCGAAGAGTTATAAAAAGTCGGAGGAGAAAAATCCGCGGCTGATGCTGCCAAAACAGGATTATCCTGCCCCAAAAAGCAATAAAGTTTACGGTTTGAAGGAACTTCACCAAGGTCCGCAGCCCTATTTTGACAACCCGAATGTGAGTATGGCGACGTATCTGCGCAACAACCTTCGTTTTCCCGATCAGGCCAAACAATTTGAGATTCAAGGTACAGTAAAACTGAGTTTTGTCGTCGAAACCGATGGAAGAGTTTCAAACATTATAGTTGAGAACAGCGTTGGAGGAGGTTGCGACAACGAAGCTATCCGATTGATACAGAATCTGGTATGGATACCAGGAGTTAAAAACGACAGTCTCGTCAGGACAAGAATGACGCAAGACATCACGTTCAAGATTGGAGACAGGAACTATTATGACGGAAACAATTATTAACCAATAACATTAAAAAATGAAAAGATTTTTACCTTTGATTGCATTGCTGCTTTCGGTGAATGTGGCATTTGCACAGGACGGTGGCATTGAGTCACCTTGGACACATGGCGGAAACGTCGGTTTTAACATGGCTCAGAGCCATTTCGACAACTGGTCGGCTGGCGGTCAGGACAACATCAACTTCCTCGGCCTTGCCAAGTACGACATCAACTACAAGAAAGGTCTCCACAAGTGGGACAACAGTCTCGACTTGCAGTTGGGTTACAACTATTTTAACTTAGACATGAAGCCTATCAAAACTGACGACCGTATCTTTTTCAGCTCATTGTATGGTTACGACCTCATTAACGACCATTGGTATGCAACAGCTAATTTTACATTCCAGAGCCAGTTTACCAACGGTTACAACTATGCTGCTGACAGCACGAACTGCATTTCAGGTTTCATGGCCCCAGGTTACCTTACTTTAGGTCTTGGTATTCAGTGGGTTCCTAATGAGCATTTCAAGTTAAACCTTGCTCCTCTCACTGGCAAGATGATTGTTGTCAACAATCAGAGACTTGCTGATGGAGGCGCTTATGGTGTGAAGAAAGCCGAGTATGAGGATGTCGTAGAAATCATTGGAACTGATACACTTACATATCAGAGAAAGGTTAAAAACGGCGAGAATATCCGTTGGGAACTTGGTGCTCAGCTCACAGCAGAATTCAATTATGAGATTTTTGAAAACGTGACATTCAGCTCGAAGCTTATCGCATTCTACGACTATCTTATCAAATCGACTGATGTCAACGCTCTTGGCGAGAAATACACTTGCCCTGTTGACTTCGACTGGGATAATGCATTGATTATGAAGATTAACGACTGGTTGAGCTGCAATATCACAGCACGTTTGGTCTATGATGAGGATATAGCCCCATTGAGCCATGTTGAAGGCACAACATTCCGTCAGTTCAAGGAAGTGCTGAGCCTTGGCATCTCGTACAAGATTCCGTAATCATGAAGAAGATTGGATTATTGTCGGACACGCACGGATGGATTATTCCGCCAGTCTATGAGTTTTTCAAAGACTGCGACGAGATATGGCATGCTGGCGACATCGGTGGAGCCGATGTCGCCAGATGTCTGGCGTCATTCAAGCCTTTACGCGCTGTTTACGGCAATATCGACGACTACAGAATACGTCGCATGTTCAACTGGATAAATGTCTTCACAATAGAAGACGTGAAAGTTATGATGACGCACATAGGCGGATATCCAAATCATTATGAACCAGGCATTAAAGAACTGATAATCAAAGAGAAACCGAATATTTTCATAAGCGGTCACTCGCATATATTGAAGGTGATGAGAGACAAAGAGCTAAACCTCCTGCACATCAACCCCGGAGCGGCTGGAAACTCAGGATTTCACAAAGTGATAACGATGGTGAGGTTCCATATTGATGGAAGCGAAATCAAAAATATGGAGTTGTTCGAGAAAAACAGAAATCAGTTAATAACTGATTAACAGAATAGATTTATCTAAGTCTATCAATCGATTTAAGCAATTCGATATCTTTTTTTATACCTCTGATGGCGAGAATCTCAAGGACAAGATTCACCAACGGGATTGCCATGCCGATGAAGTAGGCAACGTCGAGCTGATATTGGTCGCCTTCGACGGCAGCAATGATTTTTAATATGTCATTTTCGTAGTAAAGGAAAACCAATCCTATGAAAATCACAGTGGCAAGCATGTTGATACGACATAATCTCACCTGAAGCTCGCGTTTTTTATACAGAAAAATGGTAACGACAGGCACAATTGTCATTAAAAATGTAAGGATGACAAGCGGCCAAGTGTATGCAGTCGTCAATGATAATGAATCTATAGGATTGCGGATTCCGAAAATGGTAAATTGCATGATATTACCATCGGCGTTGAATGATGCCAAAGGCATAAAAAACAACAAAGCGCTAATAATTGCTGACAAAAGCATGAAAATTGTCTGTCTTCTTTGAATCATATCTTAAAAATTTTTGCAAAATTAATAAAAAATTTGGTTGCATAAAAAAAAATCGTATATTTGCAACGTCAAATGAACATTAGCCATTAGTTTTTGTTCACGCATTTGAACAGTTCTGTTCAGTAGAAAATCAAAAAGTAAGTTATTGAAAAATTTAGTCCTAATAAATTGACTTTTTATGTATGATATTTTTGAATTAAACGACAAATCCATGGCCGAGCTCAAGGAGATTGCGTTGAAACTTGGAGTGGAAAATGTCAGCTTGCCAAAGGAAAATCTTGTGTATAGTATCATTGAGAAACAATCTGCGCCACAAGAAACACCTGTCGAGGCAAAACCCAAAGGCAGACCTGGCAGAAAGAAAAAAGCAGCAACATCGAATCCTGAACCCGAGCCAGTATCCGCAAAACCTATTGAAAATGAAATAGTTACAAACACTATAAATAATGAGGAGACTCCTGTCGCCGAAGTTACGAAACGCGGAAGACGTCCAAGAATAGGAAAACGCCCCGATGTTATCAAGACTTCGTTTGAGAACACCGAAGACAACGAGCAGACCCGTCACGTATCATATCCGAGACCCAAACCGAAACCGGCTGTGATAGATGTTGCTAATGAGATTTTAAACGAAAGCAACGAGGAAGAGCCTGTTATGGAATATGTTGCGCCTATTGAAGAGGTTATTCCTATGGCCGAGGAAAAACAGGAAGTTTACGAGGTGAAACCTACGACAAACCGTCAGGAAGAGATGATCTCGGAATTCGACGGCGTGGTGCAGGCGGAAGGCGTGCTGGAAATCATGCCCGATGGCTACGGATTCCTGCGTTCAGCCGACTACAACTACCTGAATTCGCCAGATGACATCTACGTCTCACAGTCGCAAATCAAGCTGTTCGGCTTGAAGACCGGCGACACTGTGTTGGGTATGATTCGTCCGCCAAAGAACGGCGAGAAATACTTCCCATTGGTGAAAGTCGATAAGATCAACGGCCGTAATCCCGACGAAGTGCGCGACCGTATTCCATTCGACTTCCTCACACCTTTGTTCCCTGACGAGAAATTTAAAATCACAGGACATCAAGGTGGTACCGTTTCTACAAGAATCATGGATTTGTTTGCCCCTATCGGCAAAGGCCAACGCGGTTTGATTGTGGCTCAGCCTAAAACCGGTAAAACCGTGTTGCTCAAGGAAGTCGCCAACGCCATCGCCGCGAACCATCCGGAAGTTTACCTTATTATATTATTGATAGATGAACGTCCGG
This sequence comes from uncultured Bacteroidales bacterium, assembly GCA_905233445.1. Taxonomy (GTDB): domain Bacteria; phylum Bacteroidota; class Bacteroidia; order Bacteroidales; family F082; genus Limimorpha. The sequence goes on from CAJOEP010000011.1 coordinate 47,824, forward strand.
AAGAGGTCACCGACATGGCTCGCAGCGTGAAAGCAGAAGTTATATCGTCAACATTCGACGAGCCAGCTGACAAACATGTTAAAATCGCAAATATAGTGCTTGAAAAAGCAAAACGTCTGACAGAATGCGGTCACGACGTGGTGATTCTGCTCGATTCCATTACACGTTTGGCAAGAGCTTACAACACAGTGTCACCGGCATCGGGCAAAGTGCTTTCTGGCGGTGTTGAGGCTAACGCTTTGCAGAAGCCGAAACGTTTCTTCGGAGCGGCACGTAATATCGAAGGCGGTGGCTCACTGACAATTCTAGCAACAGCTCTTATCGACACCGGTTCCAAGATGGACGAGGTTATCTTCGAGGAATTCAAGGGCACCGGCAATATGGAACTTCAGCTCGACCGCCGTCTGTCGAACAAGCGCATCTACCCTGCTATCGACATTGTGGCTTCCGGCACCCGTCGAGACGACCTTCTGGTTGACGAGAGGACACTGGCACGCGTATGGGCTTTGCGCAACCACTTTGCCGACATGACTCCTGTTGAAGCTATGGAATTCCTGAAAGACAGAATTTCAAAGACAATCTCTAACGAAGAGTTTTTGGCCACAATAGACAAATAATATGAGACGAATTGCTTTCTTATTGACAATCATAACCTTTTTCATTTCGTGTTCAAGGAATGAAAAGAGTGATTTTGAGAAGCATTTCTTCGATAAAACATTGAGATTCAATCTTATACACACAGGAGACTCGTATAGTGAATCCTTCAAACTCGACAAAATATACGACGACGGGCTTTGGTACGGACGCACAAATAACACTGTAAATCCATATCGCTTGGGAGCCTACTATTACGAAGTAAGAGATGTTGAGACTGACGAATTACTCTATTCGGATGGCGTAAGCAACGTATTCAGCTTATGGCAAATGACCGAAGACGCAAAAAATGACAAAAAATCGTTCAACGAGTCGATACGAATACCTTATCCTAGCAGAGATGCGAAGATAACATTGTATAAGATTGATTCTCTTGATGTTACAGAACCCGTTTGGGAATATGTCATTGACAAGAGAACCAAATCTCTTATGGAACCGATGAAAAACCATAACAATAGAATTTTACGTCTTCACGACAGTGGAGATCCGAAAAAGAAAGTTGACATTGTAATTTTGGGAGACGGATATAACCTCAACGAAATCAAGCATTTCGATGCCGACGCCTTACATTTTTACAATTGTTTGATTAACACGGAGCCGTTCAAAAGCAGGAAATCAGACTTCAATGTACATGCTGTTCAGGTGCCACCCATCGATGGAATCAGAACACTTGGAACCAAATACGGATTCTTCGGTCACGACAGATACGCCCTTGCCAACGATGAATGGGCTGTTAGAGAATATGCCGCACAGTCGCCATACGACTACATCGTTATTTTGATGAACGAAGACAAAAAAGGCGGCGGAAGTCTGTACAACCTTTATAGCGTCGTCGCAATCAATTCACAATCAGATGATTATATGATAAGACACGAATTCAGTCATCAGATTGTTGGAGTTGCCGACAAGTTTTATTCTGTTGAACAATACTGCGATTCTACAGAAAACAGTACATATTATTGTGATTTTAATGATATAATCAACGATATGTTGAACCTTCACACCAAATAAAATGCTAAGAGAGACTATCAAAAGAACCAGAATGTATTCTGGAACGACTCAGGCATCAATGGCAAAGGAGATGTTTATGTCTGAGGCTCAATACAATAGGAAGGAAAACGGACAATCAAAAATTGAATTATTTGAAGCGAAAAAGATGGCTAGGCTTTTGGAACTGAACGAAAATCTGATAAAAAAATATTGGATGGCCGACAAGATTTATGAAATCATGAAAGACGACAGACAGTTGTTTTACGACGCTCTTGAAATTGTTGATGCACATTTCGACAATTACGAGACATGTGTGGAACTGCCAAGTAAAAACAGCAGTTACAGCAGTTTAGAGGAAAGATTACAGAGAAGAGGGCGAAAGAAGAAGAAAAAATGATTATTTTTTGCGGGAATCAAACATTTTTTTTATTTTTGCGGTAAGAAATTAACGGCGTTTTGATATTTTAAAATTATGAGTATTTACTTGTTTTTAAAGCTTTTAGGATGCCTTGCTCTGCTCATGTATGGTATGAAAACCATGAGTGAAGGCCTTCAAAAACTGAGTGGCGGACATCTCCGCACGATAATGGGAACCATGACCAAAAACCGTTTCACAGGATTACTTACAGGAGTTTTTGTTACAGCTGCAGTGCAGTCATCAACTGCCACAACTGTTATGACTGTAAGTTTCGTAAACGCCGGTTTGTTAAATTTGGCTCAAGCAATTTCGGTCATCATGGGTGCCAATATCGGAACCACAGTGACGGCTTGGATCATGTCGGTTTTTGGCTTTTCAATAAATATGAGCAATGTGGTTTTCCCTTTGTTTGCCCTTGCTATAGTCCTGATATTCCAGAAAAAACCGGCTGGTAAGTCATTTGGCGAGTTTATTTTTGGTTTCTCTTTCATGTTTTTAGGTCTTGCCACTTTGCGTGAAAATGCCATAGCGATGAACCTTCCGGGTAACGAAAGCGTTGTCGGTTTCTTCGCAAAAACGGGACAATGGGGTTTTGGAACCACTCTTTTATATCTCTTGGTAGGTAGCATTCTGACCATGTGTGTACAGTCGTCGGCAGCCATCATGGCAATAACGCTCATATTATGTTCAAGTGGAGTACTACCTATCCATCAAGGAATTGCGTTGGTGTTGGGAGAAAATATCGGTACAACTGTAACATCAAATATTGCGGCGCTCAACGCCTCTACTAATGCTCGTCGAGCAGCTTTGGCGCATATGGTTTTCAACGTTTTCGGTGTTGTCTGGGTGCTTATTGTGTTCCGTCCATTAGTGAAAGTGGTATGCCATTTTGTAGGATTCGATCCTGATTTTGTGCCGGAGACAGAAGAAGATATTGCAGATGCTCAGGTAAAAGTCACATATGCTCTATCAGCGTTCCATACCGCATTCAACCTTTGTAATGTGTTGATACTGATATGGTTCATTACTCCTATCGAAAGATTTGTATGTCGCATTATCAAGCAAAAAGAGGAAGACGAGGAAGGCAAGCTCAAATTCATTTCGGGTGGTTTGTTATCAACTGCCGAGTTGTCTATTTTTGAGGCACAAAAAGAAATCAGTTTATTCTCATCGCGCACCAACAGAATGTTCAACTTCATCCCCACCCTGCTTTTCGACAGTAAGAATGAAGAAGATTTCAGCAAGCTTTTCACGAGGATTGAAAAATACGAGCAGATTTCCGACCACATGGAAATTGAGATTGCGAACTATCTCAACAAAGTGACAGAAGGTCGTTTGAGCCTTGAGAGTAAGACCAAGATAAGATACATGCTCCGTGAGGTCGGCGAGCTTGAAAGCATCGGCGACAGCTGCTACAATCTGGCACGCACAATCAATCAGAAGCACACCAAGAACGAGCATTTCACTGATGAGCAGAAGGTTCATATCCGTCACATGTTTGAACTCTGCAACAAGGCTTTGGAACATATGCAGAAAGTACTTGACGATGATCAGGGTGTTGTTGACACCAACGAGTCGTTGAACATTGAGAATGAGATCAACAACTATCGTACGCAGCTCAAGGAGGCGAATGTCACTGACATCAACGAGCACCTCTACAACTATCAGGCTGGCGTTCAGTACATGGACATCATCTGCGAATGTGAGAAGCTGGGCGACTACGTCATAAACGTAGTCGAAGCCCATGCTCACAAGAAAATGACTTAGTTTTCATTGAAATAGTCACCTTCTTTCATTGATTCGCCACGCGCCATGCAGGCGTAAAATCTTGACCTTGCCTTGCGTTCGCGTGCGAACATCACCTTGGTCGATTCCCCGTCTTCGGCAAATGCCATATGATTGTCTATTGACATCATTCCGGCCATTCCTTCGACGTCAAGATTGTCGGTTCCGATCAGAGTGAAAGTCCATCCTTGCTTTTTTTGTTTCTCGATAAGGTTTTTAACGAGTTTGAGATTATATTCTTGGCTGCAGTTTTCTTCCCCGTCGGTAATAATTGTCACCAAAACGCTGTCATTTTCGCCGGTTTGCGCATTCAGTTTCGCGATACCCTTACCTATAGCGTCATACAATGGTGTGGCAGCGTTCGGACGATAATCATCTGCTGTCAGTTTACGGGCATTCATCACAGGCTCGTTGTCGAAATGCACTTTGAAATGACCGCTATCGAACGATATCAATGTGATACGCTGTTCCATTTCGGGATGCATTTCCTGCATTTTCTGGCATGTTTCCACTGTTTCATTCAATCCTGCCAAAGCTTCGTTTCTGATGATGCTCATTGAACCAGACTCGTCAACGATGATGAGATTGTAAACTTTTTTTGTTGCGTTTTCTGAGTTTTCCATAGTGATAATTTTTTATTGTTAAACTTTATTTCATCTTCTTTTCCATATAGAAGATTATTTTGAAAAAAAATAAAGCAATTATTAAATTTTTTATTAATTTTGCACTTATGATAGACGATGAACTGATAATCAACGGTTTCTGTTCTTTTGATGAATACATCACCAAGGAATATTTTTACGGATTTTGCCGCAAAGCGTATGATATTTTTGACCATAAATACCAGCTTCGCAACAAAACCGGCCTTGATTTTTATTCGTTGGCGCACGAATATTACATCAGTCTGCTCATTCATGAGTTCAAGCCGTTGCTCGACCGGCCTAAAAGCATGAAACTCTCTACTTGGATGATTAACGGATTCCGCTTTGTTGTCCTAGATGCGCTAAAGTCATATAATAAGGAGTTTGCGCCATTGAGCGATTCGTCGTCCGACGATGTTTTGGAATACATCCGTTCCAGCGACTACGAGGAAGGCATGATGCAGCAGATTGCCGATGCGGCGTCGATTCATTACTGCAACGACCGGATTATGCAGGAAATAGTGCATTTTGTCCTATACGCCGGCTATTCGCAGAAAGACGTTGCGGAAATGATTCACATAACCCCTGCAGCCGTCAATCAGCGGTACAAAAAAATGATGGAAGAGTTCATCACGCCTTATGTTATCGAAAACTATTCGGAAGGACTATATCAAGGCGCTATGCTTGATGCAGGTGTTGAGGAGGCTCAAGCCGTTTATGCACCGATTCCGAGATTGTTTTCTCGAGCCAAGATATGTTTCGATTTTGCAGAAAAATCTTATTCAGATATGGAATACAAACGTGTCACACCCGATGAAGTTTACGCACTCAAACCGAACGAGGTTTTTGTGTTCGGCAGCAATTTACAAGGCATTCACGCTGGCGGAGCCGCTTTCACCGCACGGAGTCGTTTCGGCGCAATTATGGGTCGCGGTGTTGGTCTGCAGGGCCAATCATATGCCATCCCGACTATGCAGGGCGGCATAGAGACAATAAAACCATACGTTGACACATTCTTGGAATATGCGGCCGAACATCCGGAAAAGGATTTCCTAGTGACTCGTATCGGATGCGGAATCGCCGGCTTCACCCCAAAAGAAATAGCACCGCTGTTCAAAGAAGGAGTACACATGTGCAATGTGTGGCTTCCTCTGGATTTCCTTGAGGTTTTACACAAGTAAGGCAACCAGTTTTTCAAGAAACACCTTGTCAGTATCATCGAAATTGGCATATTTTTCGCTGTCAATATCGAGAACGGCAACTACTATGCCATTTTTAATCACAGGCACCACAATTTCCGATTTTGAGAGACTGCTGCAGGCAATGTGTCCCGGAAATTCATCAACATCCGTAACCACAACAGTTTCGGAGTTTTGCCACGCTGTTCCACAAACGCCTTTGCCTTTTCGGATACGAGTGCATGCCAACGGGCCTTGGAAAGGCCCCAACACAAGTTCGTCGCCTATCACGCGATAAAAGCCAACCCACCAAAAATCAAATGTGTCTTTCAAACAAGCTGAAAAATTTGCCATATTCGCAATCATATCGTCTTCGCATTCCACAAGCGATTTCATTTGCGGCAACAAATTCTCATACAGCTCTTTTTTATTTCCGCCCTTTATAATTAAGTCCTCTGACATAATCTTTAATCTTAAATTTTAACTTTTTATATATTAAATAATTGCAATCACAATGGTAATAGCATATAAAACCGCCTCAAGCGATGACATCCCGATTAATTTATTGAATTCCATTCCTTCCGCTTTCACAAATTTCATACTGACAAATATAGAATAAGCTAAAAAAGGGATGATAGCAACCAGCCATGTTAACGGATTAATAATATTTCTCAAAAAAACAAATCCCAACAGAATTGCAATCAATGGATTACATATGAATATAGTTTTCATAAACGGTCTTCCCAGGAGACTAACAGTTGTTTTCTTTCCATATTTCACATCCTCCTCGACATCTCTATAATTATTGACAATCAATAAGTTATCTGCAACTAAACCGACAGCAATGCCAGCGATTATTATTTCCCAGCCGACAAAACCTGTTTGGATGAAAAAAGTAAGAGCCACCGGTGTGATGCCGTAAAACAGTATCACCGCAACGTCGCCCAATGCATGGCGTGAAAGAGGAAACGGTCCGGTGGAATAAGCCAAAGCACAAAGCAGAATAACCATTCCGAATGGCAGTAAAACCAATCCGCCCCAATATAACAAGGTACATCCCAAAACAAATGTCAAAATGCTCCAAATTATGATCCCGCTGCGCATTTTTTTGGGAGCAATCAAGCCGGAAGCCACCATTCTTTGAGGGCCAAGCCGTTCATTGTCAGCGCCTTTGATTCCGTCGGCATAATCGTTAACGAAGTTTGATAAAACTTGGGCCATTAAAGCAAAAACAAAACAAATAATTGCAGGTAACCAATTGATTTTGATATATATAGAAGCAATCGCCAATGACATCATAACAGGAGCCATGGAAACCAATAATGTCTTGGGACGAGCCGCTCGAATCCAATATTTGAATTTAATTTTATCCATTTTATGCTTTTTTCGCTTGATAAATGCGGCATAATCCGCAAGTTAACGCTTTGTGTTTCAAGTCTTTATAGCCGCAATCAGATAGCATATTCATAAACTCTGCAGGCATCGGGAATTTCTCGACTGTTTTTTGGAGATAACGATACGCTTCTTTATTGCCTGAGACACATTTTCCGATAAAAGGAAGAATATTCTTAAAATAAAGATTATACAGCCATCTAACTATAACATTCTGAGGTTCAGAGAGTTCCAAAATCACCAAAGTGCCGCTCGGCTTCAAAATGCGAAGGATTTCCTGCAGGCCTTTTTCCCTGTCGGAAAAATTCCGCACCCCAAATGCTACAAAAACAGCATCAAAAACGTTGTCATGAAAAACGATATTCTCAGCACTTGAGTTGGTAAAAGATATCTTCATCCTCTCTTCATACTTGAGATTTTCAACCTTCTCCTTCCCTATCTCAAGCATTTTTTCAGATATATCGATTGCGTGAATCCGCGTATGTTCAAGGTTTTTCGCAAGTTGGATGGTGGAATCGCCAGTGCCGCATGCAACGTCAAGAACAATTGGTCTATCAATATTTGATATCGCATTTTTCACACATTTAACGGCTTTTCTGCGCCAACGTTTATCGACATTTAGCGAAAGAATATGGTTCAATTTATCGTAAGTTGGTGCTATATTATTGAACATCAATGCGATATGTTCATTATCAGTAGCCATATTTATCTTTCCATTTAGATTTTAGCGATCGTCTCAACTCTATTTCTTTAGGATTATCCTGTGGCGAGTAAAGACGTGTTCCGGATATTTCTTCGGGAAGAAATTCCTGTTCCACAAAATTTCCGGGATAGCTATGAGCATATTTGTAACCGTCAGAATATCCGATATCTTTCATCAGTTTTGTAGGAGCATTACGAAGATGAAGTGGCACGCTCAGATTGCCGGTTTTACGAACGAGTGCCTGTGCCGAATCAATCGACACGACTGCAGCGTTGCTTTTTGCAGATGAAGCGAGGTAAATAGCTGTTTGTGCAAGTATTATTCTACTTTCCGGCCAACCGATTTTATTCACTGCGTCGAAGCATGCATTTGCGAGCAATAGTGCATTGGGATTAGCGTTTCCGATGTCTTCGGAAGCCAGAATCAGCATACGGCGGGCAATGAAAAGCGGATCCTCGCCGGCCTCGATCATTCGTGCAAGATAATAAACAGCGGCGTTGGGATCACTTCCACGCATAGATTTGATAAACGCAGAAATAATATCGTAATGCATCTCACCGAGGCGGTCATATTTCAGTAGATTGCTTTGGATGTAATTTGTCGTAACTTCATTATTCACAACGAGTTGCTGAGCTTCTGGTGTGCCATCATCAAGCATTCCGACGACCAAATCGATAGCATTTAACAGTTTTCGCGCATCTCCCCCGCTGATTTGCATCAAAGCTTCATCTTCCTCTATGATTATATCTTTTTTATAATCTTTTTTTAGAACTTCTACTGCATTGACAATCAGTTTTTTCAGGTCGTCTTTTTCCAGATTTTTCAAGATATACACCTGACATCTCGAAAGCAGAGGTGAAATAACTTCAAAGCTCGGGTTTTCGGTGGTGGCGCCAATCAAAGTCACCAGACCTTTCTCGACGGCACCTAGCAAAGAATCTTGTTGAGCCTTTGAAAACCGGTGTATTTCATCGATAAATAAAATAGGCGGTTCGGGAGCCATGCGCGCTCGGTCATAGACCTCGCGCACATCCTTCACTCCGCTACTCACGGCGCTAAGCACAAAAAACTGACGTTTCACCTGTTTAGAGATGATGTATGCGAGCGTTGTCTTTCCGACGCCTGGAGGTCCCCAGAAAATCATCGATGGGATGTGACCGCTCTCGATGGCGTGACGCAACACTGCATTCTGGCCAATGAGGTGTTCCTGTCCAATGTAGCTGTCCAAAGATGTAGGACGCAAACGTTCCGCTAATGGCGTTGTCGGTCTCATTATTTTTTATTCAAAGATTTAAAATTCAAAGATTCAAAATTTAAATTAACGTTCGAAACGATTACCGGTTTCTTCAATTACACGTTTTTTCCATGAATCCGGATAACCGGGCTGTTTCGGCTTTACCGGATAGCCATGACCATTTCTTTGGAATTCGCCATCTTTTTCAACTTTGATATTGCTATCCAAGTATTTGACCAACAGATAGTTATCTAATTCTTTCCATCTTTTTACAGTGTTTGCAGCGGCTTTTGCATCAAAATCGGTCAATAAAGCAATAGTTTCTATTTCGCCGCCATTATTTAGCATATAAACTGCTTGATTATCAATATATTTCACTTGTTCTTGATATCCAGTTTCCAGTTTATTTTGCACTTTTTGAATATCATCTATCACCCTATTATAATATAGGTATTTGAAATGTGCCAAACGGTTAAAAACCCAGAAGGCGGCGTTGTCTGAGTAAGTCAAAATGTCGCCATTTCCGACACGATATTCTATCGGGACCTCCGAAATAGAGCAGTAAAACGGCGTGTAAACCGTTGAGCCAGTGTCATCTACGCCAAACCAAATGATGCCACCGACCTTATCCGGGAGCCAACTTCTTGTTTGAGCGATAAATGAAAAGCCGGTCTGCATCGTCTCGGTGCTGCGTTCATTGAAGTATTTTTTGCCCTCATATTCCCAATAAAGAGGGTTGCAACGATAAGGCGAGCCGAATGGGTCGGCACCTATATCTTGAGTTTTGTCAAGTTCCGTCCCTTGGAAATGGTTGCGCATAAACGACATCATATCGCTCAAAGAGATCTTGCGATTGGGCTTGACATACAATGGCATACGTTCATGTTCGAGGTCTTTGCCAGTCACATAATCCCAATACTGGTCCATGCCGTCGCAAACCTCATTAAACATTGCCCAAACTCTCAAATCGCAGATGCGAGCCGCCGAAAAATCAACTGGAGCGTAGGCTGCACTGAAGTCGAAATCTTTGTCTTTGCCATCAAAATAGCCTTTTTTACGGGCAAATTTGATTATGTCGTTTTTGTAAATAACTTCAATGTCCTTGTTATACAGCTTTTTCCAATCCTTGTCGGTGATTGATTTCTTGCCGTCTCTCAGCGGGAATGTCTGTATTCTCGCGGCATTGGCGTGTCCTGAGACATAACCGTCAGGGATGCGGATTGCCACCCATACAGCGCCTTTCTCCTCGCCTTTTCCGATGATTTCCATGTACCAGACCTCGTCCTTGTCGGAAATCGAGAACGACTCGCCGTCGCTGCCATAGCCATATTCTTCGACCAAATCGGCGATTGTTTTGATGGCTTCGCGTGCCGATTTGCTGCGTTCAAGAGCCATAAACATCAAGCTGCCGTAGTCGATAAGGCCGTTTGGATCGATGAGTTCCTCGCGTCCGCCAAAGGTAGTCTCACCTATAGCCACTTGATATTCATTGATATAGCCGACCACTTGGTATGTGTGTGCCGGCTGTGGGACATAGCCGCGAATGGCGTTCGTTCCGCGGTCGTAAATAGTGCGCATCGAGCCCTCAGCCCAGTCGGCGGCAGGCGTAAAATACAATTCTCCATAACGGATATGCGAGTCAGCGGCGTATGTGATGAAGTTTGAGCCATCAACTGAGGCGCCTTTTGTGACTAAAAAGTTGGTGCAGGCCAAAGAGTTAAGTCCCGCGATGACAAATAATGCCAATAATATTGATTTTATATTTTTCATGATTTAAAATATTGCGATTATTGCTCTAATTACATAATAACCAACGACTAATGTGTAAACCACTTTCATCAAAGTGCCTGAAAGGAAGCCTATGAACGAGCCAAAGGCAGAGTGCCATGCTCTGTCATCTTTGGTGCCACCCATTTTTTCACCTATGTAAGCTCCGAAAAATGGTCCGCCAAGAAGACCGAAGATTCCGAAAGGTCCGATCACAATTCCGAGTGCCGGCAAAACTAAGATACCGACTATCAAGCCAATAGTGCTTCCACGCGCGCCAGCCTTGGTGCCGCCAAATTTCTTGGTTCCCCAAACCGGCACAACATAGTCGAGAATCGTAATCACCACGCAAACCAGTCCCATGATAACCAAAAACTGAGGCGAATAGCTGTATCTTTCAGTCCAATGCACCAGCAGCAGAGCCAGATAACTCACCGGAGTGCCAGGAATTCCGGGGATAATGTCGCCAATAAAGCCTACAATAATCACCACAACAGCTAAAATCAGCAATAAATAATCCATAGCAAAAATTTTGCACAAAGTTAATAATTTTTGTTGACATTTAGGAAAAAACATGTATTTTTGCAAAAATTTACGGACTTAAAAACTAAATGTCATGAGAAGAAGCCTTTTATTAATAGGTGTAATCCTATTTTGTAATCATTGCTTTTCCTGGGATTTATCAGGTGTTGCAGGGGCTCGCAGCAATGCGATGGGTAATTGTTCAGTGTCGTTTAACGACTTCTGGAGCATTCTAAACAATCCGGCCGGCATGGCTGACTATCGGCTTTTCGGCGCGGGATTGACTTATGAAAACCGATTTTTCATGAAGGAGCTGAGTTTTTACAACGCAGCTGTCGTAACTCCAATGAAAATCGGCACTTTCGGAGTGTCATACAGCAGGTTCGGGTTTGAGAATTTCAACGAAAACAAACTCGGACTGGGATATGCACGCTCTTTCGGTCCATATCTGAAAATGGGCTTAAAGCTTGATTATCTGTGGTTTAAGTTTTCCGATGATTATGAAAAACGACGAACTGCAACTTTTGAATTGGGAATTCAATCCGATATAACAAACGATTTACGCATTGGAGTTTATATCTTCAATCCGATAAATGTGAAACTGCAAACCATTCATAATGAACGGATTCCTATAATTTTCAGATTCGGATTGTCCTATTATGTAACAAAAGATTTTTTGGCGACAACAGAGGTCGAATACAATTCCGACAGCAATTTGGATTATCGTTTCGGATTGGAATACAACACCTTAAAGGAATTTTACATCCGAGTCGGCGTTCACACCAATCCAGCCTCGGCTTGTTTCGGTGTCGGATACACGCTAAACCGCGTGGTTATTGATGTTTCCGCAACAATGAACCAATACACAGGTGTGTCGTTTCAAAGCAGTCTGATTTTTAAAATTAAGGAGGCTGGTTTATGAAACGATTTTTGATACCTATTTTAATAATGCTTCCGTGTCTGGCGTTTTCGCAAAACGAAATCACCGATGAAATCATCATCGACCAGATTGAAAGAATGATGGAAAACTCTGAAGAAGAAATAGATTTTGCAGAGTTAATTGAAGAATATTGGACGATTTGTGAAAACAAAATCAACATCAACAATCCCGACGAGCTGAATCAACTGATTGAGTTACATTTAGTTAATGTCTTTATCGTTGAGAAAATCAATGATTACCGGAAAAACTACGGCAACTTTATGCTTTTTGATGAACTGACTTTCGTTGAAGGCATCGACGAAATGACGCTAAACATTCTTAATCCAGTGATTTGCTTTGAAAAACCGCAGGAGAAAGAGAAACTTCGAGCAAGAGATTTGTTGAAATACGGCAAGCATCAAACGATTTTCCAAATTGAGCAGTGTTTCAATAAAAAGGCTGGTTATCAAGATGTTAGCGATTCAATTTTATATGATAATCCTAACAAAAAGTATCTTGGGAGTCCGCAGAAAATGCTTTTGCGTTACAGTTTCAGCTCAAATAACAAGCTGGAATTTGGCTTTGCGCTGGAAAAAGATGCTGGAGAATACCTGTTTTCGCCTAAAATCAATGATTCGATTAAAACTTTGATTGGCGACAAGGCATACAAAACAATTGATTTTGTGTCGTTTCATTTTTTAATAAACGATTATAAATTTGTCAAGACTCTGGCACTTGGCGACTACCAACTTTCTTTTGGTCAAGGTGTTACGATGGGTTCAGGACTGGCGTTTGCGGCAAGTGGAGGCTCACTTTTAAGAAAAAGCAAGAAGATTCGCGCTTCAAAATCAGCAAACGAAGTGCGATATCTGCGCGGTGTCGCCACAACTCTGAATTACAGAAATTGGGATTTGACAGTGTTTTACTCCAACAAAAATGTCGATGCCAATGTCAGCGTCGTTGACAGTCTCGGCGAGCCGCTTGTTGTGACTGCATTGCAACAGACAGGATTGCACCGCACTTATGGCGAACTTATTGACCGTCACGCGATTAGGCAACAGCTGTTTGGTGGAAATTTGAGTTATAGAAGCAATCGTTTTCAGATTGGCTACACCATCCATAAAACTGTTTTGAGTTGTGAGCTTAATCCCGACCCTCGATTGTACAACACATTTTATTTTCGAGGCAAATCACTTGTAAATCAAGGAGTTGACTTTTATTATGTTTTGAAAAAGTTTGCGTTTTATGGCGAAGCTGCAATCAGCGATAACCTTGCTCCTGCCGCACTGCTCGGAACGACCGTTCAACCTGCAGGATATATTGATTTTACTGTACTTTACAGGTACTACGACAAGAAATATCAGAACTTTTACAGCAACTCTTTCGCTGCGGGAAGTTCTCGCAACGAAAAAGGCCTATATCTCTCAACATCAATCACTTTTGCGCCTCGCTGGAAGCTGATAGCGACTGCCGATTTTCCGCAATACGACTGGATTAAGACCACGGCATACGCTCCAAGCCGAACGCAAGATTACAATTTGCAAGTTGAACATCAAATAAATAGCAAGTCTTTGTTTTTCATCCAATTGAGATACAAAGACAAGGAAAAAAACGGTTCAAGTGAGAACACTTATATACGAAATCTTATTCACGAACGGAAGATGTCACTTCGTTTTCACATCACCTACCCTATTGGCAACGATTTTATTCTGAAAAACCGAGTAGAATTTAGCACAAACAAAGATGTGTCAAAAAACGGCACAAGTTATCTGATATATCAGGATATTCTGTATAATCCGGAGACTTGTCCTTACAGTTTTGCGTTTAGATACGCTTTGTTTGACAGTCCGAATGGTGCTGTTTATGCTTATGAAAATGATATCTTAAACTCGTTTGCTATCGGTAGTTTTTATCATAAAGGCTTGAGAATCTATCTGTTAGGAAAGGTAAAACTCCGATGGGGAGTTGCGATAAACGCAAAAATCGGTTGCACATTTTATACCGATGTGAATGAAATTGGCAGCGGATTGGAGCTTATTGAGGGAAACCTGAAAACAGATGGAAAACTGCAACTCGTTTGGAAGTTGTAGTGTTAATATAGTTTCTGTCGTTTAATCAGGTATGCGGTAAGCACCTGATCATACAGTTTGTTGATGTCGGCTTCAACGTAGTCTATTTGGTATTGGTAACAATGGCGGAGAATCTCGTCTTTTCGCGCCTTCATGATTTGCTCGTATTTCTCCTTGACTTCCATCGGGTTGAGTTTCACCACATCGCCAGATTCGAGGTCGACAAAACGATATGGACGGTTCTCGAATTCGAGTTTCTGCTCGAGCAGACCGTCGTGGACATGGAACAACACCACTTCATGTTTGTTGTAGCGCAGATGCTCAAGCGCGGCAAATAAATCGTCATGCGATTCGAGGCTGTCGATCATGTCGCTGAAGATAATAACAAGCGAGCGTTTGTGCGTCATCTCCGCAATCTTGTGAAGGCAGGCGGTGGCGTTGGTGTTTTGCTTTTTGTTCTTGTCGTAAGGCAGCAGAAGCTTCTCCAACTCGTTGTAAATCATATTGATATGCACCGGAGCGAGTTTGGCATCAGTGTGAACGGTGATGTCATCGTCAAACAAATCCAGACCCACCGCGTCACGTTGACGGCGCATCAGCTCCATCAAGGCGGCGGCACTATAGACAGAAAACCATAGTTTGTTTGGATTCTGATAGTCAAGTCGTTGGCGCACAGGGAAATACATACTTGAGCTGGTGTCGATGACAAGCTGGCAGCGGAGGTTGGTCTCCTCCTCGTAACGTTTCACAAACAGTTTTTCGGTTCGTCCATAAAGTTTCCAGTCGATATTACGTATCGGCTCGCCGGTATTGTACAACCGATGTTCCGCAAACTCGACTGAAAACCCATGAAACGGACTCTTATGAAGTCCTGTTATGAAGCCCTCGACAATCTGTCGGGCATGAAACTCAAGACTCCCAAGAGTAGCTATGTTAGCTTTGTCTAATGCCATACCTTAGGTGTCATTTCGAGCGAAACGGAGTGGAGAAATCTCAATTAAAATATATGAGATTTCTCCATTCCGCTCCGCTCCAGTCGAAATGACAAAGCGAGAATTACAAAAACTTTTTCAGTTTCTCTTCGAACACTGCTTTTGGAGCGCCACCGACGTGTTTCTCGACGACTTCGCCGTTCTTGAAGAATAGCACTGTTGGCACATTTCTGATGCCGAACTGTGAGGCGAGAGCGCCACATTCGTCAACGTCAGCTTTCACGACCTTTGCCTTGCCTGCGTATTCGTCAGCCAACTGATCCATATAAGGAGCAATCATGCGGCACGGACCGCACCATGTTGCGCCGAAGTCAACCATTACAGGGACTTCCGATTTCAAGACTTCTTCCTCGAAGTTCTGTTCATTGATTTGCTTTGCCATAATAAATGTTTTAATTAGTAAATTA
>CAJOEP010000012.1 GCA_905233445.1 uncultured Bacteroidales bacterium
CAGCAGTTGGAACGATGTCAGCAACGGCCTCGACAGAATTGACAACTACGAATTGAACCTGAGAGACCCTGGTCTGCCAGGCAGTCACGGTGGCGGCGACACCCCGGCTCCACTCGGCAGCGGACTCGTGGTGCTGACGGCTTTGGGCGCGGGATACGCGATGAAGAAGAGACGCGAAGAATAGTAGAAAAATATTTTTATCAATGCCTTGTTATTCCAAAAAAGATTTGTATATTTGCCAATTGATAAAATATGTTGAAAATATTAGAAAAATATTCATAATTCATTCATTAACATAATTTTACGAAATATGGCAAAAGTAAAATCATTGGCAGAATTGAAGGCAATGAGAGAGAAATTACAGTCAAATCTCGACCTTCGTGAAAAGAGCAACAACCCTGACTCAATGGTTCAGGTGAAAGTCGCTATGGCAACTTGCGGTATCGCCGCCGGTGCAAAACAGGTGATGGAACACATGATGGAGAAAGCCGACCAGCTTAAACTCAGCATCGTTTTCACACAGACAGGCTGCATGGGCTACTGCCACGCAGAACCTACCATCGAGGTGAAAGTTCCGGGCAAAGACCCGATCGTCTTCGGTCATGTCGACAACAAGCGCGCTGACGAAATCCTCGAGAAGTATGTCATGAACAACGAGCTCGTCGAGGGTATCATCCCGGTGAACTATGAGAAAATCTAATCATTCATTCTAAATTGGAGGACTTTATATGACAAAAATCAAAACGCACGTGCTTTGCTGCGGTGGTACCGGATGTAAGGCATCTGCAAGTGATGAGATCATCGCAACCTTTGAAAAATTATTAAAGGAAAAAGGTTTGCAAGATGAAGTTCAGGTCATCAGAACAGGCTGCTTCGGCTTCTGCGAGAAGGGCCCTATCGTAAAGATGCTTCCTGACAACACATTCTACACCCAGGTTAAACCTGAAGATGTCGAGAAAATCATCAACGAGCACATCATCAAAGGTCGTAAGGTCACTGACCTTCTCTACCTCGATCCGGAAAACAAACAGCATGTCGCCGACTCAAAGCACATGGGTTTCTACAAGAAACAGCTCCGTATAGCTTTGCGTAACTGCGGTTTCATCAACCCAGAAGACATCGACGAATACATCTCACGCGGTGGTTATGAAGCTATCGCTAAGGTTCTCGGCGAGATGACACCTCAGCAGGTCATCGACGAGATCACCAAGTCAGGTCTCCGTGGCCGTGGTGGCGCGGGCTTCCCGACAGGTGTGAAATGGGGTCTCTGCGCAAAGAACCAGGCCGACCAGAAATACGTCATCTGCAATGCTGACGAAGGCGACCCGGGCGCGTTCATGGACCGTTCAATCATGGAAGGTGACCCGAACTCAATCATCGAGGCTATGGCTATCTGCGGATACGCTATCGGCGCAACAAAGGGTCTCGTCTATATCCGTGCTGAATACCCATTGGCAATCCATCGTTTGCAGGTTGCTATCGCTCAGGCTCGTGAATACGGCCTCCTCGGCGACGACATCCTCGGCAGCGGCTTCAACTTCGATATCGAGCTCCGCTACGGTGCCGGCGCATTCGTCTGCGGTGAAGAGACAGCTCTTATCCACTCAATGGAAGGCAAGCGTGGTGAACCTACTTTGAAACCACCATTCCCGGCTGTTTCAGGTTATATGGCAAAGCCATCTAACGTTAACAACGTTGAGACATTCGCCAACATCCCGATCATCATCACAAAGGGTGCCGACTGGTTCGCATCAATCGGTTCAGAGAAGTCAAAAGGTACAAAGGTGTTCGCCTTGGCAGGTCAGATCAACAACGTCGGTCTTATCGAGGTTCCTATGGGAACAACACTCCGCGACATCATCTACGAAATCGGTGGTGGTATCAAGGGTGGCCGTAAGTTCAAAGCTGTTCAGACTGGTGGTCCTTCTGGCGGCTGCTTGACAGAGAAACACCTCGACACAGCTATCGACTACGATTCATTGATGGCTGCCGGCTCAATGATGGGCTCAGGCGGTATGGTCGTTATGGACGACACATCATGTATGGTTGCTATCGCTAAGTTCTACCTCGAGTTCACATGCGAAGAGAGCTGCGGTAAATGCTCACCATGCCGTATCGGTAACAAGAGAATGCTCGAAATCCTCAACAAGATCACAGAAGGCAACGGAACAATGGACGACCTCCAGGAACTCCGCAACCTCGCAGCTGTTATCAAAGACACAGCATTGTGCGGTCTTGGTCAGACATCACCTAACCCGGTATTGTCAACACTCGACAACTTCTGGGATGAATACGTTGAGCACGTCGTCGACAAGAAGTGCCGCGCTGGTGTCTGCAAGAAACTCATGAACTACGTCATCGACAAGGAAAAATGTATCGGCTGCGGCAAGTGCGCTAAGAACTGCCCTGCAGAAGCTATCTCGAAGACTAACTACATCGCTGAAGGTCACAAGCTTCCTTCAATGGAAATCGACACAACGAAGTGTATCAAGTGCGGTGCATGTATGAGTGGTTGTAAATTTGATGCTATTTCTGTCAAATAAAAATAGAGGAGGAGAAAGATATGATTAATGTAACAATTGATAACAAACAGATTCAGGTCGCAGAAGGCACAACAATTTTGAAAGCTGCCCGTCAGGCCGGTATTCATATTCCTACCCTCTGCTATTTTGAGTTGGCAGGAATGAACTTTGAGAACAAACCAGGTGGATGCCGTGTTTGCGTTGTCGAGATCACAAAAGATTTCAACGGCAAACCACGTCGTAACCTTGCTCCAGCTTGCGCTACAGACTGCGTCGAAGGTATGGAAGTTCTCACACACAGCGCCCGCGTCATCAACGCACGCCGCACAGTTGTCGAGCTGATTCTTTCAGACCACCCGGCAGACTGCTTGACATGCCCTAAGAACGGTCAGTGCGAACTCCAGAAGCTCGCTCAGAACCTCGGTATCCGTGAGCTCCCATTCCATGGCGAGCAGTCAACATACCGCAAGGATATGTCACCTTCAATCATCCGCGACATCGACAAATGTATCATGTGCCGCCGCTGCGAGAACGTATGTAACAACATCCAGACTGTCGGTGCTTTGTCAGCTGTGAACCGTGGCTTCCAGGCCGTCGTCGCTCCAGCTTTCGAGCAGGACCTCATGGATTCACCATGCGTCATGTGCGGTCAGTGCGTCCAGGTGTGCCCAGTCGGCGCTTTGAGCGAAGTTGACGACACACGCGCTGTCATGGCAGCTATTAACAATCCTAAGAAGACCGTTATCGTCAACACAGCTCCTGCAACACGTGTAGCTCTCGGCGAAGAGTTCGGCATGCCTGCAGGTACCATCGTCACAGGCCAGATGGCAGCAGCATTGCGTCGCCTCGGCTTCGATTATGTGTTCGATACAGACTTCACCGCTGACTTGACCATCATGGAAGAAGGTACAGAGCTCCTCGGCAGAATCAAGAAGTTCATGGCAGGCGACAAGTCAGTGCGTCTCCCTATCTTGACATCATGCTGCCCAGGTTGGGTCAACTTCTTCGAGCACAACTTCCCGGATATGCTTGACGTTCCTTCAACAGCTAAGTCACCTATGCAGATGTTCGGTGCTGTCGCAAAGAACTACTGGGCAGAGAAGATGGGCATCAAGAGAGAAGATCTCGTCGTCGTTTCTATCATGCCTTGCTTGGCAAAGAAATACGAAAGCAAACGTAAAGAGTTCTACAAAGACGGTAACCCGGATATTGACTACGTCCTTTCAACACGTGAGTTGGCTCGCTTGATCAAGCAGTTCAACCTCGACCTTAAGGACATGCCATCAGAGGATTACGATGATCCGCTCGGCGAGTCAACAGGTGCTGCTGTCATCTTCGGTGCAACAGGTGGTGTTATCGAGGCAGCTGTCCGTACAGCATACGAGGTATTCACAGGCAAACCGCTTCCTAAGATCGACTTTACAGAACTCCGTGGTATGGACGGTATCCGTGACGCTTGGGTTGACTTCGCAGGCACCCCAATCCACATCGGTATCGCTCACGGTCTGGCAAACGCACGTAAGCTCCTCGAAAGAGTTCGCGAAGGCAAAGAGCAGTTCCACGCTATCGAAGTCATGGCTTGCCCAGGCGGTTGCGTCGGTGGTGCTGGTCAGCCATATCACCATGGCAACAGTGAAATCATCAAGAAACGTACAGAGGCTATCTATCGTGAAGACCTCGGCAAACCTATCCGTAAGTCACACGAGAATCCTTCAATCAAGAAGATTTACGCTGAGTACTTTGGTGAACCATGCGGCCACAAGTCACATGAACTGCTGCATACACACTATTTCGACAAGTCAGAACATGTTGAGATTAGCGAAAAATAATTGTTGAAAAATTAAAAATTGAATATTATGGCAGTTATTAAATTATCAGAAGATAAAATCAACTTCATCAAGAATGTTTGCAAATCATTCCGCAATGACGGTGGTGAAGTTATCAACGTGCTTCACAAGGTTCAGGGTGAGTACGGCTACCTCTCAGCAGAAGTTCAGGAACTCGTCGCTAAGGAGTTGAACATCCCTGTATCAAGAGTTTACGGTATCGTTTCATTCTATTCATTCTTCACCATGACTCCAAAGGGCAAGCACCCGATTTCAGTTTGCTTGGGTACAGCCTGCTACGTGCGTGGTGCTGAGAAGGTTTTGGATGAGTTGAAACGTCAGCTCGGCGTTGAAGTCGGTGGCACAACACCTGACGGAAAGTTCTCATTGAACTGCCTCCGTTGCGTTGGCGCCTGCGGTCTTGCTCCAGTCGCTATGATTGGTGACAAGGTCTATGGCCGTTTGACACCAGACAAAGTCAAAGAAGTTTTGGCTGAGTACAAGGATTAATCCGGTAGGGGCGAATCATTATTCGCCATATACCTTATTAATTAATATGAAATGTAGGGGCGAAAAATGTTTCGCCCTTACATTTTTTTATAATATTCGGTGAATAAATTTATTATTCGCCGAAAATTTTTCGGTGATTATGATGATTATTCGCCGAAAATGTTTATTTTTGCAAAAAATTTGGAATTATGTATTTGCATGAATATGACAATTGGTGGAGTTTCACTTTCGATACATCTGCTGTGATGAACAGGCTGGCTGCAGTGAGGGGTTTGCAGGGTCGGTTGCTAGGCGAGTTGTCGTCGATAGGTTTTTCGTTGCAGAATGAAGCCCAGTTGACAAATATATCTTTGGAGATTGTGAAATCTTCTGAAATAGAAGGGGAGATGCTGAATCTTGAGCAGGTGAGGTCGTCAGTTGCAAAGCGACTTGGCATACCTACGGCAGGTGTTGTTAGGACATCGAGATATGTTGATGGAGTTGTTGAGATGATGCTTGATGCGACGCATAATTATTCAGCGCCATTGACTGATGAAAGACTTTTCGGATGGCATAATGTGTTATTTCCCACTGGAATGAGCGGGCTATATTCGATAGATGTCGCAAAATATCGTACTCATGTGATGCAAGTGGTTTCCGGACCGATAGGCTTTGAGACAGTTCATTATCAGGCTGTTGAACCAGAAAAGGTCTCTGAAGAGATGGTTCGTTTTATAAAATGGTTTAATGAAGACAACTCCAATGACCCGATATTGAAAGCTGCGATAGCGCATTTCTGGTTTGTTACAATACACCCGTTTGATGATGGAAACGGCAGAATTGCCAGGGCTTTGACGGAGATGCTGCTTTCAAGAGCTGATGAGACATCAAAACGTTTTTATAGCATGTCGAATCAGATTCAGATTGACAAGACTCGTTATTATGATGTTTTGGAAAAGACGCAAAAAGGTGAAGGCGATATAACCGAATGGCTGTTGTGGTTCTTGGATTGTCTTGAAAATTCTATAAAATCTACGAACGAGACTTTGTCTTCAGTTTTGCGGAAAGCACGTTTCTGGGAGTCTCATTCCGAAATGAAGTTCAACGAACGTCAGAAGAAACTGATAAACATGCTTTTTGACGGCTTTTTTGGCAAGCTCAACACGAGCAAATGGGCGAAAATCGCAAAATGTTCGACTGATACTGCCTTGAATGACATAAATGATTTGATAGGCAAGGGAGTCTTGAAGAAAAACGAGGAAGGAGGAAGAAGCACGAATTATGAGTTGGTGTAAAAAACTTTTTGTGTATCTTTGCAGAAATTTAAGCAACATATTATGTAGAATAAACGACATATTGACATATAAATAGCGGTTCGAAGCTATTCTTGATACTCCAATTTTCCACATGATTCCTCAATTTGAGGGCAACTCATCAAGAATAAGTTCTCGAAATGCCGTGTTTATTACGGCGTGGATAGACTTGTTAGATGAGTGGGCGTGGAAACCCGGAGTATCAGGCAAGATTTACTTCCACGCTTTTTTTATGTCGTGTTGAAAAAAGACGGCAATGGAAACTCGGCAAAAACTTCATATCGGGCACATGGTGAAATCCGTTTTCGACAATAGCGGGTTGAGCGTGGCGGAGTTTGCGCGAAGAATACATTACGAGCGAACCAACGTTTATAAGATTTTTAACCGCCGTTCCATAGATGTTGAGCTTCTTGTTAAGATTTCCGAAATACTGAACCACAATTTCCTTGCCGATGTTATGAAATACCATGGTTTTGAGACGAAAACCGTTAACAAATTAAGTTTGAATATCACTTTTGACGACATTTCTGAAGAAGATGTTGCTGTTTTGGCAAAAACAATAGAATCTTTAAAAGACTTACAGAAAAAGTTGTGAATAATTATCACAGTTTAGTGAAATGTAATCACGGTAGAGATTGTGTTTAGTATGGTGGATATTGTAATTTTGCTAAGACAAATTGTATTAACTGGTGTTTAACTTAAAATTACAAAATAGTACTGTCGTGTTATTTTTTTTAAAAAATTTTGTAAACAATAGATATATTAGTTAGAGGGATGAAGTTTTTTAACTATTTGTTTGCCTTTTTGGCTGGATTTTTTGTTCCTATGTCAAATTGTTTTGCTCAAAACTGGCATTATGAAATTGCGTGTGCCGGTATCGGCGTGCAGGGTATGTATCTGGTTGAGGTCACCAGTTACGGTAAGACGGTTGATGCGGCTTTGGCTCAGATGAAGAAAGATGCGGTGCATGGGGTGCTGTTTTGTGGAGGCAGCGGCGAATGTGTACAGAAACCATTGGTGGGCAATGCTGAAGTTGAAAATGAACATAAGGATTTTTTTGATAATTTTTTCAGCGCATCAGGTGATTATACAAAGTATGTGGTTGAAGAAAAAAATATGAATATAATTGCGAAAAAGGTGGGTAAGCGAGAGTATAAGGTGACAAAGGTGCTCTCAGTGAAAAAAGACTTGCTCCGCAAAGATCTTGAGAAGGCTGGTGTAATAAAAGCTTTGGGATTATAAACTATTTTTGATATGAAACGATTGGTTTTGACAATGATTCTTCTCTGTGTGGTTTTGATCTTGTCGGGTCAAGAGAGGAAACCTACTATCATGGTGGTTCCAAGTGATGTGTGGTGTAATCAGAATGGCTATATGATCACTTTTGATAATCAAGGCGCCCAACAGAAGGTCCCTGACTATAAGACCGCTTTGCAGAGTGACGCTGATTTGTTGTTAGTTATCGGTGCTATTAATACACTGATGGCTGATAGAAGTTTCCCTTTGAAGAATCTTGAGTCGGTGCTGAAATCTATCGAACAGCGAAATATTGAAGACAATGTAACGGTAAGCAAAACGTCGGGAGCCGAATTGGCAGAGTCAATGCTCGACCGATTGCGCCGCACAGCAAAAGCCGATATCATCATGCAGATTACCTGGACGGTTAACACCATGGGGCCTAAGAAGTCGGTTACCTATAACTTGCAAGGTATAGATTCCTATACGGACAAACAGATTGCTGGAGCTCAGGGTACAGGAGCACCTTCTTTTTCTGCAGAGATTCCTGTACTGTTGCAAGAAGCTGTGGTGACACATATGGATAATTTCTGCTTCCAGCTACAAAGCTATTTTGATAATCTGGAGGACAAAGGACGTGAGATATCGTTGGATATCAGAGTGTTTGACACTGGAGAGATGAATCTGGAAACAGAATTCAATGGTAAGGAGTTGACGGAAATTATCGATGAGTGGATTAGTGTCAATACGGTGAATCATGTTTTCAACAAGGCAGAAGCCAGTGAGAACTTTATCCAGTATGAGCAAGTAAGAATTCCGTTGTACAAAACCAACGGAGCTATCATGGATGCGGAATCATTTGTCCGTAATCTGCGAAACTTTCTGCGTCAGGATTTTAAGATTCAAGCTAAAGTAATGGCACGAGGTTTGGGTAGAGCCATCTTGGTGATAGGAGAATAATAACGATACCATTAATTATTTATTATTAACTTAAAAACACATTAATCATGAATCATTTACAATTCAACTCGACGTCAAGTCTTAAGAAGTCATTTTGTGCCATTGTAGCATTAATGGCATGCTTCGTAGCTTTCGGACAAAAACCATTTGAAGGCAAGATTGTTTATACTATAAACACAACAAGCAGGGGCTTATACAAGATCAATACAGATATTCAAGGTAACTCTGAAGAGGTTGTCTATATCTCAAATGACAAGTTTCTTTTGATGAACGTGTCAACACAGTTGATTAATTTCATTGATTTAGAGTCGGATGCTTTGTATATTGCATGTCCTCCAATTCACATGGCACAAAAAATATCAATCTCTGAAATGATTGAAACCACCGAAAAGAGCTTAAACGAAGGCGCAAAATTGAAAAAACTCACCCAATTTAATACCACTTGTGAGCTCGCAGAATCTGTGGATGGATATCCGGCAATCAAATACATTGCTGATACACTGTTTTCAGTTGAGGGAGCAAATTACAAAATTTCATACAATGCATATGATATCTGCCTAAAAGACTTCCTGACTCCTGAACTGCTTAAGCCTTATTCTTATTTTTATGGTATTCCGTATTATGAACATATTTCCGATATCAAACAAGATTGTCCTGCTCCGCTGCTTAAATCCGTCAGATATCAGACCCGTGTCGTGAAATCAATGGAGCAAATGACGCCAGATGCAAGCGTTTTCACTATCCCATCTGATATGGAAGTGGTTTCAAACAAAGATTTTGTAAAAGCTTACAATAAATATATGAAGAAAGAGAACAAAATACGCAATAAAAATGGTACTGCGGTTGAATATACTGTACCGGATGATGTGTGGGACTTCTAAAAAATTGTTATGATGAAGAGGTTTTCTACATTAGTGTTATTGCTTGTTTTGTTTGGTTTTTGTTGGGCGCAAGAAAATCAGTTGGAACAAACCTACCGGAGAAGTTCTCTTTATTCCATCATGTTGAATACCGGAATAAAATATAGTGCCGAGATGGAGGTGGTTTTCGCGGAATTTACCGTGCCTGATAAATTCAACGACCATAGTCTGGGTTTGAAATCCATAAAAGATGTGTCGAAGGTGACAGAAAAACGTGCCCCCATTGAACGTTTTCTATACAAGTCGCAGCTTGCAAAGCGTATGGTTTCAAAGTGGTTCAATCGTGACAAAAATACGGGTGCATTTTCCATGGAACTTGTTGCCGAAAGAGGCAATTACAACGCGTCTCTGATGGATGTCGCGATAGCGCGCTCATCAGCTCGAGGTGAAGCTATGTTATCGGATGCCGGCGAGGAATTGATTAGTAATACTTTCCTATTGGTGAATGAGATTAGCTATGTCGACAAGGAGAGCAATGCTATAGCTGCCGCTGCAATTTTCGGTACAGTTAGTGCGATAGCTGGATCGGTTAGTGATATTTCTGGAAGTGGTAATACGGGTTCTGTTGCTGATTTAACCAAATCGATAGCAGACCTTGGCGCAGGTGCATCAGATTTGGTGGCCGGCTTTTCTGTCAGAGTCACCTCTTATCTTTATCAGTTGGAGTGGAATGACAGTGTTGCCAATATTTTCTATACCAATTATTACTACGATAAAGACCATATCGATGCCAAGAAAAAGGCAGCATATGAAAACAACACAGAACTCTTCAAACTTAAATTCATAGGACAACAGACCGTGAAAAGCAATAAGACATCATTGCGCGGTGTGCATACTAACGGTGAATTGATTAGCAAGACAATGCGTCGTGCAATCGATAAGTCTATCGTCGAACTTCAACGTCAAAATGAAGTGTTCCGAGTGAAAGTGCCAATCTTCGAGATTGTTGACGATGGGATACATGTTCAAATTGGCCTTAAGGAAGGTGTCGATGAGAATTCGAAGTTCGAAGTATTGGAACAATTGGTTGATGAAGACGGACGCACCAAATACAAACGAGTGGGTACAATCAAGCCGGTCAAGAATAAAATCTGGGATAACCGCTATATGGCTGTTGAGGAAGAGGCGGAAAATGCCGACTTGAACTATACTACTTTCGAGGTGCTATCCGGTTCGGGTTTTTATCCTGGAATGCTGATTCGCGAAATCAAATTCTAGATTTTTTACCATTATCGCCTGATTTCTAACAAGTTAAGTTAAAATAGTTATTCTCTGCGATGTATTACTATTTTTGCACACATTGAAAGACGCCTGAAAGAGTCAGGGATTTAACAAAATCAATATTCCAATGTGGAAAAATTTTGAAAAAACATATTGGAATATTGGTTTTTTAATAATCAAGCCTGTTTAATAGCGCCTCAACCATCCATTCGTCATTTATCAAATTCACGCCAAAGCACTTCTTTCCGGCATCTTTGATGGAAGCACCGATATGGTAAGCCGAGGTGCGGTCGATAATTAGGAATCTGTCGTGAAATTTGTCACAGAAATTTAATGTCAAATTTGGATATTGAGAGTTGAATTTATCTATATCGGTTTTCGTAAGTTTCTCGTTTTTCGATGTAAAATGCTACAGCGCTAGCAACCGGTCGCAATTTGCGACCAGTTTAAAAGTTTAATGTCAGATTAACCTTCACCTCCGGATGCAGCGATTTCCCAACTGGGCAAGTGTCAGCAGCGCGTTTGAGCATTGCCTTCTGCACGTCGGTGTAGTCGTTTTTCGGGAAAGTGATGATGATGTCGATTTGTCCGATGCGGCGTGGGTCGGCAGCCATTGTTTTCGTTATCTCATAGGTGGCACCGTCGATGTTGAAGCCTTTGCTCTGTGCGGTGATTCCCATGATGGTAATCATGCAGCCTGCCAGTGCGGCGCAAGCCAAATCGGTGGGGGAGAAAGCTTCGCCCTTGCCGTGGTTATCTGTCGGAGC
This sequence comes from uncultured Bacteroidales bacterium, assembly GCA_905233445.1. Lineage (GTDB taxonomy): Bacteria > Bacteroidota > Bacteroidia > Bacteroidales > F082 > Limimorpha. The sequence continues at coordinate 11,255 of CAJOEP010000012.1, forward strand.
GTCGGTGATGATGGTGCTTCCCGACTTCAAATGCGTCATCTCATTGCGCAAATTACCTTTGTAAGTTCCTTTGATTGTTGCCATGATATTATTATTTCTTTACGTTCACCTTTTCTGTCTTTATGCCTTCATCTGTCTCAATTTTCACCATGTAAATTCCTTCTCCAAAACAGCTCAAATCAATGGTGGTATTGTCGGTTGCGGTTGTTTCAAGAATTTTCAGACCGAGCATGTTCATCACACTGATGGTCATATCGCCTTCGCCTTCTATGTTGAGAATTCCGCTTGTCGGGTTAGGGTAGAGGCGTATGTTGCTTTCGCTGACTTCTGCAACAGACACGTTCTCACAGTCGTTGTTGTATGTCAGGAAGACACCGTCGCTGTGCTCGCTGGAGGTATATAAAACCTCGTCGTCAGAGTTTTTGATGACGAAAGCGCACTCATAGTCGGTGTCGTATTGTTCTGATGTGTGATACCAGCCGTGGTTCCAGATGAAGTTGAGGTCGCCATTCAAAAGCGGCATCACCACTGTCTGTGCCGAGCCTTCTGTCATGGTTACAGCACCAATACGCTGTCCGTCTTCAGTTGTTACGCTGATGCAAGCGCCTTTCCAGCCGTCGCCGCCATCATCGGTGAGCTCAAATGTGATATCGCATTTGTCTCCCACAAGAATTGTTGCGTATGCTTTGCGGCTGAAACCGTATTCGTTAACAATTGTCACAGCATATTGGTAAAGGCCTTCTTCGAGGTCATCATCATCGTAACTCATCTCGACGCCTGGCATTTGGCCGAAGAATGAACCAGCGATTAATTCGCCATTGCGATAGATGTTTATGTCGAAACCATCAAGCGGCTCGCCGTTGAGCTTTGTGGCTGGGTTAGTCCAGCGGAGTCTTACACTTGAACCGTCTCTGTCTTCAATCAATTCCAAGTCGGTGATGCTTTCCGGACGTTGGAAATACTCCGGTGAGTTAGGGATGATGTGTCCCGTGAAGCCATTAAGTTCGTTGAATGCGTATTTCGTTGTGTTGAGTGCTCCTACAGGGCACCAGGCATCGTCTTTGCCACTCCATCCCCAGTTGAAGTGGAAATAGTCGTTCTCGTCGTAGCCGTCGCATACGAAGGCGTGGCCACCTGCGCCGTGATCATCCTGACCGCTATAATACAACGGTATGCCTTCGTCAAGACCGCCATCTTTCAGCATCTGGATCCATTCATCATTGGAGTAGCCAGGACCCCAAAATCCACCGCCATAGTTGGTGATATGGTCATCGCAAGAATATCCAAAATAGGTGCGTAACGCTGGAGGCACGTCGCCGGAAAAGGCACCGCTGCCGTCTGGACCGTACATCATCTCCACAGCAATGCCGCAATGATGCAGGAATTGCGCGATATAAAAATAATCCTCCTCAGTGCTCAACGAATCGAGGTCGAGAGGCATCAAATCAAAATGATATTCTGTCTCGCCGAAGTTGGCAATCTGTTGCGGATAACCATCAGGATAATAAGAATGCGAACCGAATCCCTGCTCTGGGTAGTCCCAGAATTTCATCACCTGACCCATGGCTGTGGCGACACATCCAGCGTAGACGTGATCGCCATTACCATCAGGATCTTCAGGACACTGGCTGTTGTATGGGAAGTTCTGGTGCCAAGTTGACTGAAGAAGCGGACCGACAACATAACGAGTACTCTTACCTTGATTAATTACACCATTTTTCGACACCGATTCCCATTCGGCAACGATATCGGGTGTAGCTGTAATGTTATGCTCTCTAACGTATTGAATTTCTTCGCAAAAACTGTTGAGCGTAAAGCTGAAACCATCTGAAACATTGTTAACATCGAAACTTCCTGTGGTGGAATATGCCAAGATAGGCTTCACGCGGTCATCGCCTGCAACGATGACGAATCCGTTGTCATCGTCAACGTTAAATACATAATAATCAACGGCATCACGTGTTGCTGAGGTGTAAACAAGGTTAAGCCGAATTTCGCTCTTGAGTGCTTTGACACTCAAAAAGCGGTTCCCAATATGTTGTGCGCGATGTGCGTCGACAGACCCTGCAATAATCTTACCTAATGTAAAGACTATCAATGCAATGAGTAATAAAGCCTTTTTCATTTTATTCGTTTTAAACTGTTAAGTTAATTGTTATAACTTGCAAAATTAAGTATTTTTTTGTATTTTTGCATCATTAAATTGATTGACTATGAAAAAATATTATTTTGCATTATTTGCGTTTTTTCTTTGTTTGACAGTTTTTTCTGCTAATTCAGAAAGAAAAGTTAAGATTAACATCATTTTGAAGACGCAGTCCGATGTGACGGAGCTTAGTCGCATGGCCGATGCATTCCCGACTAAAGCCGAGCGGCGAGATTTTGTGGTTAATGCTTTGCAGATGCAAGCAAAAGAGTCTCAAGCTGATTTGCTGAATTATCTTAATGATTTGGAAAACAACGGCTCTGTTGAAGAAATAAGAGCTCTTTGGATTGTCAATTCGGTCATTTGCTATGCCGATGAAAACGTCATCGACGAAATCGCTAAACGTGATGATGTCATGTGTGTTTATCGGGTTGAAGAGTTTCAATGCATTGAGTCGGAAGATGTTATAACTCCTGCTGAACATGGCGGCGGTCGCGAGATTGCTGAAAATGTAACGATGGTGAACGCTAATCTTGTGTGGGAACTTGGATATACCGGCGAAGATGTTCTCGTCGCTGTTATTGACACCGGCGCAAACCTCAACCATAATGATTTGCAGGGTCGCTTATGGGATGGCGGCGAGGAATATCCTAACCACGGATACGATTTCTATCAGCATGACAATGATCCGTCCGACACTCAAGGCCACGGCACTCATGTTGCCGGAACAATCGTCGGAACCGGTGCTTCCGGTACTCAGACAGGTGTCGCTCCGGGAGCTAAAGTGATGATTTTGAAGGTTTTCCACGGAGAAGACAACCTTACCGAACCTGAGATGTGTGTGGAGGCGATGCAGTTCGCAGTGGAACACGGTGCCGATGTGCTTAACATGTCGCTCGGACAGCCGATGCCGAACGCCTCGGTGAAACTTATGATGCGTCAAGCTTGTGATAATACCCTTGCGGCAGGCGTGGTGGCTGCTATCTGTGCGGGCAATTTCCGACAGATGGCATCATTTGCCCCCGCACCTTATAATATATGGTCGCCAGGCGACTGTCCACCACCATATCTTCATGATGATCAGATGGTTAACGCTGGAGGCACAAGCTGCGTTATATGCGTGGGCGCTGTCAATTTCAACGATGAGATATCTCCAACATCATCTTTCGGACCTTCAACTTGGACTGATGTCGCGCAATACAATGATTATCCATATAGTGCAAATAGTTCGACGAATATCGGACTAATCCGTCCTGATGTATGTGCACCGGGCGTGAATGTCAAGTCATTGGATTGGAACAACACCAGCGGCTACTGCCTTAAAAGCGGCACATCGATGGCGACACCTTGCGTGGCCGGTACTATTGCCCTGATGCTCTCGACAGACCACGAGCTGACACCTGCGCAAATTGACGAGATTCTGGAAACGACGGCAGTACATCTTTCAACGCATAAAAACAACGATTTCGGATCGGGTAGGATAGACGCGCTGGCGGCAGTGGAAGCCATCGGACATTTTGGTGTTAACGAAATCAAAGACGATGACATTGTGATTTACCCGAATCCGGCAAATACCACCATTTACATTCAATACAACTCCGTACAGACGCGATTTATCGCGTCTCCAGCAGAGACGATGTGTACATCGTCTCTACATATTTATTCCATCGACGGAAAATTGATTAAAACCTGCACGTTGATAAACAATCGAATCATTATCGATGATTTGAATTCCGGCGTTTATTTCTTGAGAATCGATACAAATCAAGGCGCCATATTTAAAAGGATTATTAAAATGTAAAAAAAAATAGGGGCAAATTATCATTTGCCCCTTTATTATTCTCTGTTCTCTGTTATCTAATAACATTGACCTTTTCTGTCATCGTGCCGTTTCCTGATTCGATGCGAATCATATAAATGCCTGATTCATAATTGCTTAAATCAATAACAGTATTGTCGGTGGCGTTTGTCTCAATAACCTTCTGACCGAGTGTGTTCATAACACTGACGGTCATTGCGCCTTCAGCTTCAATATTAACGATTCCTTTTGTCGGGTTAGGGTAGAGGCGGACGCTGCTTGCGCTGACTTCCGCAACAGACACGTGTTCGCAGTCGTTGTTGTATGTCAAGAACACTCCGTCGCTGTGCTCGCCGGAGGTGAAAAGAATCTCGTCGTTAGTGTTTTTAATGACAAACGAGCACTCGAAGTCAGTGTCGTACTCCTCGGTGGTGTGGTACCAGCCATGATTCCAGATGAAGTTTAAATCACCTTTCAACAGTGGCACTACAATGGTCTGTGCAAAACCTTCTTCCATCGTAACCTTGGCAATACGCTTTCCTTCTTCATTGGTCACGCTGATGCAGGCGCCTTTCCATCCGTCTCCGCCATCGTCGCTGAGCTCGAAAATGATGTCGCATTTGTCACCAACAAGAACTGTGGCGTAGGTTTTGTGGCTGAAACCGTATTCGTTAACAACCATAACACCATATTGGTAAAGGCCTTCTTCAAGATTATCGTCTATGTAACTCATTTCGCTGCCGGGCGTCATGCCGAAAAATGAATCAGCAATAAGCTCTCCGTTGCGATAGATATAAATGTCGAAATCATCCAGAGGCTCACCATTGAGCTTGTCGACAGGGTTAGTCCAGTTGAGTGTTACGCTATTGTCCCTATTTTCAACTATTTCAAAGTTAGTGATGTTTTCCGGGCGTTCGTAATATTCCTCTGATTCAGGCTGAATATGACCTATAAATGAGTTAGAGTCGTTGAAAGCGTATTTCGTGGTGTTGAGCGCTCCGATAGGGCACCAAGCGTCGTCGCGGCCGCTCCATCCCCAGTTGAAGTGGAAGTAGTCGTTCTCGTCGTAGCCGTCGCACACGAAAGCGTGACCGCCAGCACCGTTGTCGTCGGAACCGCTGTAGTATAAAGGCATTCCTTCGTCAAGACCGCCGTTTTTAAGCATCTGAATCCATTGCTCGATGGTATAGAAATTGAATCCCCAGAAGCTGAGTGTTTCCATATCATCACAGGTATATTTGAAATAGTTGTTTAATGCGGTTATCACATCTTGTGAGTAGGCGCCGCTGCCGTGACCGCTGTACTGCATATCTACTGAGATGCCGCAATGGTGCAGGAACTGTGCGATGTAGAAATAATCCTCCTCGGTGCTGAGCGAGTCGAGGTCGTTAGGCATGAGCTCAAAATGATATTCTGTCTCGCCGAAGTTGGCTGTCTGCTGTTCGTAACCATCAGGATTATATGTGTGTGAGCCTGTTCCTTGTGCCGGCCAGTTCCAGAATTTCATCACCTGTCCCATAGCAGTGGCGACGCAGCCTGCATAGACACGTCCTCCGCTGCCTTCCTCGTCTTCAGGACACTGGCTGTTGTAAGGCCAGTTCTGATTCCATATGGTTTGACATAGCGGACCTACAACGTCGCGGTTCATCCTCTCCTTATTAATATATCCGGTCTCGGCAACCGATTTCCACTCGGCTTTGATGTCGGCAGTGGCCTGAAGATTATTTGTCCTGATATATTGAATTTCATGGCTGAAGCTGTTCAGAGTGAACTGGAAGCCGTCAGCGATGTCATTGGGATTGAAGCTTCCTGTCATCGAATAAGCGAGAATAGGCTTTACGCGGTCGTCTGCTGCAACAACAACAAAACCATTGCCATTGGCTGCGTTAAATACATAATAATCAATGGCATCGCGTGTCGCTGAAGTGTAAACTAGGTTGAGTTGGATGTCGGTCTTGAGAGTTTTTGCGCTCAAAAAACTGTTTCCTATTTGCCAGGCGCGCTGCGCATCGACAGGTCCGGCAAACATTTTGCCTATTGAAATGGCTAAAATTACAATGAATAATAGATTTTTTTTCATCTTGTTGTGAATTAAGTCCAGTTAAATTTGATTATCAAACTTGCAAAAGTACTAAATTTTTGGTATTAGGTGCAAAATTTTGAAAAAATTACTATCTTTGCAAACTTTTTAACAAATAATACTAATTTACCAATGAGAAAACTAACTCTGCTATCACTGATAGCTTTTTTGTCAATCGCATTCACTGCGAAATCACAGCAAGGCGTGCAAAACTACGTTTCCGCTTCAGGTTACGTCATCTTCAACGCACCATTTTACAATACAGGAACAGACGGCTATGCCTTCGATTTCGAACAAGATTATGTGGAAGGCCGTTTGATTGGTTGGAAATCTGTCGATGCCGACGGCGACGGATATAATTGGAACCTGTCACCGATAGGTGAGGGCTACGGACACAACGGCAGCAACGGTGTTGTGATGTCGTATTCATACAGCAATTATTCCGGTGCACTCAATCCAGACAACTACCTGGTGTCACCTCAGCTCGCCATCACAGCCAACAACCACTATGTGACATTCTACGCAAGCGCGTTGGACGAGGCTTATCCTGCCGACCACTTCGGACTCGCAGTCTCGACAACAGGCACATCGGCATCTGATTTCACTACAATCCAGGAATGGACCATGACAGCAAAACAGGGCGGCTGGCATGAATATACAGTCGACCTTAACAGCTATGTCGGTCAAAATGTGTATATAGCAATACGTCACTTCAACAGTACCGACAACTTCTGCCTCTGCGTCGATGACATCTTTGTGGGCCCGCAGGCAAAAGACCCGCTCACTTTGTGCAGCATCGCACTCGATGGCGCGACAGTGGCTTCAAATGTTGTTGGAACACAGTATGTGCTTGATACTGAAGGCTTTGCAAACAATTCATCACATACCACCACTGTCACCGCGACATATCAGTCGGGTGCTACTTTGACACAATCTGTAGATTGGATATTCCGCACAGGCGACAATTTCCAAGGCTCACCAACAGGCCTGCATGCCAGCAGCGACGGCAACTCCGTCAATCTCAGCTGGACCCTCCCGATGATGAATTCCTCATATTCAGTCGATGAGATTCTTTACGATTTCGCCGACAGCACCATGTCGGATCTCACCTTAATCGATGCCAACAACGACGGTTACAACTTCAGAATCTATCCTTATGGCGGCTACGGTAGCGGTAAATGTCTGAGATCCGAATCGTGGATGGGTGGCAACGTCGGAGCATTGAACCCTGACAACTTCGTGGTTCTCCCTAGAGTCACAGCATCCGAAAACACGGTGTTCTCATTTATGGCCGTCGATTCCGACATGCCGGGCATCGCCCCCGATCCGGAACACTTTGGCGTGGCAGTGTCAACAGCAGGAAACACCAATGCAGCTGATTTCACTATGGTTCAAGAATGGAACAGCACTGGCAGCTATACCGAATATTCTGTAAACCTCTCGGCCTACGCCGGACAGGATATATATGTGGCTATCCGCCATTTCAACACCACAGGCGAAACATATTTCCTTTATGTCGATGACATCAGAATCACTGGCGTTGACGCGCAAATCACACGTCCGGCCATTGGCGCTATGGTTTATGCCAACGATGAGCTCATCGCCACACTTAACCATGGCGAAACAAGCTTTCAGCACATGGTAAACCGTTATGACTCAGAGTATTGCATCCGCATCATCCAGGAAGGAAGCAAGAACGACGGCACCTACTACGCCCTTGCGGCACCTCAATGCGCTACAGTCCAAATCGACTGCATCGCGCCTAAAAACCTTACAGCAGCCTACGACGGACAGAGGGTGACACTCTCATGGGAACGCGAAATATTCATCGATTTTGAAGACGACCCGCAAGGCTGGACCTTCCTCGATGCCGACGGCGACGGATATATCTTCGGCGTTTATGTCGCAGGCGGCATGGAACCGAACGGTAGCGTGAATACTGCAGGCACCAACGCCTCATTGTCGTCGTTCTCCTATATCAACGGCAATGGCGATTTGCATCCCGATAATTACGCCTTCATGCCTCTCACCAAGATTATGCAGAATGCGAAAGTGGAATTCTATGCGGCAGGCTTCGACCCAAGTTGTCCTGCTGAGACATTCAGCTTCGTGGTGGCTTCGGAAGACGGCATGACAATCAACCCCCTCGGCACTTGGACGACATCGCATCCATATAACAGATACACCGTCGATTTGTCGGGCTACGCCGGAAGCAATGTCTTCCTCGGATTCCGCCATCATTCAGCCGTCTCGGCATATGCGCTCTGCATCGACAACATCACCGTCACCAACGCGGTGTGGGCAGGCACGGCGAGCGTCACCGAGCGTTACAACATCTACCGCTCGTTCGACGGCGTTAACTACAGCATCATAGGACACGCCAACGGCGATGCCACAAGCTACGACGACAACGATATCCAGAATGTCAACCAATATTATAAGGTGACAGCTGTCAACACCGTGCCAGGCGGTCAGACCTGTGAGTCTGATTATGCAATGTCGGCCGACGGCATCCACGATTATGTTTACGCCCAAACCCTTAGCATTGAAGAAATTGACAGTAACGTCGGAGTTTATCCTAACCCGACCAATGGCATCGTCAACATCAAGGCCGAAGGCATTAAAAACATCGTTGTGATGAACGCCCTGGGACAGAAAGTGCTTGAAACTATAGAAAATCAAATTGATTTATCTCAATTTGGAAATGGCTTATTCATGTTGAAAATTGAAACTGAAAACGGTTTAAGTATGCAACGAATAATTATAGAGTAATAAAATTTTTAAAAAAACTTGTTTCTTAAAAAAATAGTCCCTAATTTTGTAGTTCATTTTGAACACAATTTTAGGGATTTAATTTAAAAATTTTATATTATGTATCTGATAGTCAATAAGAAAGAATTAGCGCAGGACACCTTTATGATGGAAATCGAGGCTCCTCGTCTCTCAAGAGCAGCTCTCCCGGGGCAGTTCCTGATTATTAAAATGACAGAAAAAGCTGAGCGTATCCCGCTCACAATCAGCGACAACGATCCTTGGAACGGCACTGTGACAATCGTCTTCAAGGCTATCGGAAAATCGACTCAGGAGATGGCGAAATACAAGGTCGGTGACACTTTCCTCGATGTTGTGGGTCCTCTCGGTCGTCCTTCGGAGTTCATCCATATGTCGTATGAGGAGCGTAAGACCAAACGTTACGTCTTCATCGGCGGCGGCGTAGGTATCGCTCCAATCTTCCCGCAGGTGAAGTGGTTGTATCATAACGGAGTCAAAGCCGACGTCATCATCGGCGCACGTACGCACAGCCTCCTCGTTTATGAAGATGAGCTTTCTTCAATGTCAAATCTTTACGTCACAACAGATGACGGCACTTCAGAATATAAAGGTCTCGTCACCGATATGCTGCAACGTCTTGTCGATCAAGGAAATCACTACGACGAGTGCATCGCCATCGGTCCTATGATTATGATGAAGTTTGTGTGCCAACTTGCACAGAAACTCAATATCAAATGCACGGTTTCAATGAACGCTTTGATGGTTGACGGTACCGGAATGTGCGGCGCCTGCCGTATCAGCGTGGGCGGCCAGACCAAGTTCACATGCGTCGACGGTCCTGAATTCGACGGCGCAAAAGTCGACTTCGCTGAGGCAATGAAACGCCAGTCGATGTACAACAACGTGGTCGAGCACAAACAGCTTGAAAACGAAGAGAGAGCTGAAGGTCATAAGTGCCATGTCGGCGGCATCCTCGACGAGCCTCGCGACAAGAAACATCGTGTGAAAATCACAGAACAAGACCCGTTGGTTCGCGCCCATAACTTTGATGAGGTGTGCCTTGGTTACACAGCAGAAGAAGCCATCGTGGAGGCACAACGCTGTCTGCAATGCGGTCGTCCTCAGTGCGTTACAGGCTGCCCAGTCAATATCAATATTCCTGGATTCGTTAAGAAGGTATCAGAAGGCGACTTCCTCGGCGCCGCTCAAATCATCGACGAAGACTCAGCTCTGCCGGCAGTCTGCGGTCGTGTATGCCCGCAGGAGACACAGTGCGAAGGCAAGTGCGTGATGGGAGTGAAGTTCGAGCCTATCGCCATCGGCAAACTTGAGCGTTTCGTGGGCGACTGGTCACGTGAGAACAATATCAACCTCGTGAAGCCAATCAAGAAGAACGGTAAACGTGTTGCTGTAATCGGTTCAGGTCCTTCAGGCTTGACATGCGCCAAGGAACTCCTCGTGCGTGGCTACGATGTCACTGTTTTCGAGGCTTTGCATGAGTTCGGCGGCGTGTTGGCTTACGGTATCCCATCGTTCCGTCTGCCAAAAGAGACCGTCGTCCGTCATGAGGTCGAAAACGTGATGCGTCTTGGCGGCCATTTCTTCAAAGATGTGGTCATCGGCCGTACAGCATCAATCGAATCTCTCATGAAGGACGAGCATTTTGATGCTGTGTTCATCGGCTCAGGCGCTGGTCTGCCGAAGTTTATGAACATACCGGGCGAGAACCTCTGCGGTGTCGTCTCGGCAAACGAGTTCTTAACAAGAAATAACTTGCTCTTCGCATATAAAGAAGGTTTCGAAACGCCTAACTACGTTGGTAAGAAGGTGGCTGTTGTCGGTGGCGGTAACGTTGCTATGGACGCAGCACGTACTGCCTTGCGTCTCGGTGCCGATGTGCACATAGTGTATCGTCGTTCGGAGGCTGAGCTTCCGGCACGTGCCGAAGAGGTGCATCACGCCAAAGAAGAAGGCATCCAGTTCGACCTTCTCTGCAACCCTGTCGAGATTCTTGGCAACGAAGAGGGCTGGGTCAACGGCATGAAATGTGTGAGAATGGGCCTCGGCGAGCCTGACGCATCAGGTCGTCGTCGTCCAGTCGAAATCAAAGGCTCAGAGTTCGTCCTCGATGTCGATATGGTCATCATGGCACTCGGTACATCACCTAACCCGTTGATTTTCAGAACAACACCAGGTCTGAACGCCGACAAGCACGGCTGTATCATCGCCAACGACAACGGCCGTACCACACGTAACGGTGTATATGCCGGTGGTGACGCCGTCAGCGGTGCCGCAACAGTCATCCTCGCAATGGGTGCTGGAAAGAAAGCTGCAAAAGCAATTGATGAATACCTTCGTGGAGAAATGATGTAATTGTTGAGCTTTGAGTGACTAGCCATTAGCCACTAGCTATTAGCCATTAGGTTTGTGGTAGAACAGTTCTAATGGCTAATGGCTAACAGCTAATGGCTATTTTTTTTAATAAAAATTATTTCTATATCAAAAATTATTACTACTTTTGCAACTGATTTCAGGTGCCTGAAGAAGGCCCAACAGGGAATCGGGTGAGAACCCCGGACAGTTCCCGCTGCTGTAAACTCTTGCAGCGCCTGCAGATGTCACTGTTCATCCCATATGAACGGGAAGACGCCGGCGTAAGGAGTGAGTCAGAAGACCTGCCTGAAATCGAAGACATTTGAGACTTTCGGGATAAGAGTCGGTCGGAAATTCAGGTGAAATGAAGAAATTGTTTGTATTACTGTTTCTTGGTATGTCCATTGCTGCAATGGCACAGGACACCATAGTGCTGCAGTCAGTCGAGGTCAACGCCGATGCTATTCGGCAAAACCAGGCGGAGGCCGCAATGGAACGTAAGATGGACACCGCTCTGCTCAAACGTCTCAACACCATCACGATGTCGCAGCTGCTCATCCAGCACAGCCCCGTTTTCATCAAGACGTACGGCCCTGGCGGACTGGCGACGGCATCGTTCAGAGGCACCACCGCGAGCCACACTTTGGTTCTTTGGAACGGCTTCCAACTCAACGCACCTACACTCGGACAGGTCGACTTCAGCACCATCCCAGTGTTCATGACCGAACAGGTGGCGCTGAAATGGGGTAGTGGAACGTCAGCCAACAGCGGCGGACTCGGCGGAACGGTGAATATCGAGAACACTCAGCACTTCGGGGAAAAACTCATCCTCGATCTGAAACAGACATACGGCAGTTTCAATTCCTTCGGCTCTTACATTACTGCCGGTTATTCATGGGCGAGTCACCTGTTGCGGGTGAAGGCTTATCGTACATCGAGCGACAACGACTTCGAGTACAACAACATAGGCGTAATCCCGCATCAGGTGATGAAGCAAAAAAACGGCGATTTCGTTGACTACGGTCTCATGCCGGAATATCAATGGCGTTTTCGTAACTCGCTGATAACCATCGTGTCGTGGAACCAGTGGAGCGACCGTAACTGCCCGCAAATCATGCCTAATGTGACTAATAACAGCACAAAAGAATATACCGAAAACGGCTATTCAAGAAACTTTATTTCATATAAAACATATTGGGAATCTGGTAAAATAGAGATAAAATCGGCTTATTTCTTCGAAAAACAGCATTATTTCCTCGAGTCTTACACCGATATCGGCACTCCGGTAACGAAAATAAACTCGATAAACGACGCAAATATCTTTCATCAAATAGCTGACCTGACCCAGGATTTGTATAAATCTTGGAAACTCAACGCAAAAATTCAGTACGACCACGAACAGGTGACATCAAACAATTATGATGGCATTAAAGACAGAGATATGTTGTCGTTTTACGCCGCTGTGACAGGTAAACTATTGAAACCGTTGGACTTACGTCTTACTTTGAGGAACGATTGGGTTGATTGGACTTCTGCAGGTTTCTTCCCAACGGCGACGCTGTCGTATAGTTCAATTTTTATAAAAGGCTTGAAAGTCAATGCTGGATACAGTCATAATTTCAGAAGTCCAAGTTTGAACGATCTTTATTGGAATCCTGGCGGTAATCCTGACCTGAAACCTGAAAACGGTCGCACTGTTGACGGAAACATTATGTATTCAAGGAAGTTTGGAAGGTTCTCTGTTGAAAGCACGCTCGGAGCCTATTATTCCGAGGTGAAAGACTGGATTCAATGGGTGCCGACAGCATGGAGATATTGGGTGCCGGAAAACGTTGCCACAGTGGTCGCGTACGGTGCCGAAGCTCATGTTAAATTGAATTATTTCATAAATAACTGGAATTTCTCGGCCTCGGGCAATTATGTCTATAGCCACACTACCGACGAAAGCGGTTTGCAATTGATTTACATACCATTACATCACGCAAATGCATATGTTGAAGCAAGATGGAAGAAATGGAATCTCAATTATACAATGGAATTTACGGGCGAACGAAAAACACAGATGAATGAAGAGATTTTCTATGGTTTCCGCCTGAACCCCTATACTTTGCATCATGTGTCGCTTGGCAGGCAAATCTATAAATTCTATGCTGAGTTTAAGGTCAACAACATTACTGATGTCGATTATATGGCAATCCTTTGGCGAGGTATGCCCGGACGAAGCTATGAAATATCTTTAAATTTTAAATTTTAAATCTTTAAATCATATAACCATGAAAAAGACACTTTTATTCTTGAGTTTGATTCTTGCAATGACATTTGTTTCATGCAGTAAGAAAGAGACTCCAACACCAACTCCGACGCCGGCACAGACGACAAAAGGCTTGTTTATTTTAAATGAAGGTACTTTCACCTATGCAAATGCATCGCTTTCATTTTACAATTTTGAGAAAGATGAAGCCGAAAACAACATTTTTTTCAAAGCGAATAATGCTCCAATAGGCGATGTGGGTCAATCACTTACACTTATCGGCAATGATTTGTACATCGTGGTCAACAACAGTAAGTATATTTATAAGGTGGATGCACAGACAATTCTTTATAAAGACAAGATAGATGGTTTCACCTCACCGAGATACATGCTTCCTGTTAGCAACAACAAGGCATACATTTCTGACCTCGCCAGCCCTGGTTTCTGGTCGTTGAATCTCAATACAAACGCAAAGACCTTTGTTGAGACAGGCAGTGCCACCGAGGCTATGGTGAAGGTCGGTAATGAGGTTTTCATGAGCAACTGGTCAAATTATTATGTGGCTAATGCATCAAACAAAACCATCCAAGTGATTGATTGTGTGGCGGATACACTTGTTGAAACTATTGAGGTGGCTCAGGAGCCTAATTCAATGGTTGTTGACAAAAACAATCATATCTGGGTTTCATGCAGCGGCGGTTACATGCCTCCATGCGATCCTGCCATCATCTGCATCGATGCAACTACACATCAGATTATCAATCGTTTCGACCTTGCGGAAGGCAGCTATCCAAGCTATCTCGCTATCGACGGAACAGGTGAAAACATTTTTTTCTTGAACGGCGGCTACGGCACTCTCAACGTTTACAAAATGTCGGTTGACGCGACGGAGATTCCTGAGACTCCGTTTATCGCATCAGAAGGAAGACTGTTTTACAACATGAAAGTGAATCCTGATAACGGCGATATTTACCTTACCGATGCAAAGAACTATGTCCAGAACGGCGATCTTTTGCGCTACTCAGCCGACGGAACATTGCTTGGTACATTTGAATTAGGAATAATCCCGAGCTATATGCTTTTCAATTAATATAATCCTAATTTGCTCGAGTGCGGCGGCCGTACGGCCGCCGCACTCATTTTATAATTAGCCGTCCGAATCTGCGGGATCTCCGCTCGCTTTAGCGAGCAAATCGACTGTGGAAGACTTGAGGTGACTCGATTCTGCGTTATCTGCGTTATCTGCGAGAGAAAAATAAAGAAAAAATCCTGTTAATCTTGTTCATCCTGTCTTAATATTTTGTATTTTTGCAAAAAAGTGTGCAGATGAAAATCGCCGTCAATACACGTTTGCTGTTGAAAGACAAGCTAGAAGGCATCGGGTGGGTCGCCTGCGAATGCTTAAGCCGCATCGTCAAAGCCCATCCCGACGATGAGTTTTATTTCCTTTTCGACCGCAATCCCGACCCGAAGTTCATCTTCGCCGACAACGTCCATCCTGTCGTGCTTTTCCCACAGGCTCGACATCCTTTTTTGTACATCATTTACTTCGAAATATCAGTCCGACGCGCTCTGCGTAAGATAAAACCCGACGTTTTCGTCTCGACGGATGCTTATCTCAGCCTGGGCTCAAAAACACCGCAAATCGCTGTGTTTCATGATATTAACTTTGAACATTTTCCACAGGATTTTCCAGGATTAGCGCTTTGGCATTATAAGAAATTCTTCCCGAAATTTGCCCGTAAAGCCGCTAAAATCATAACTGTTTCGGAGTTTTCAAAACAGGATATCATAGACAAATATGAAGTTGAGCCTGAGAAAATCCATGTGGCATACAATGGCGCCAACGAGGGCTTTAGGCCGATATCAGAAGAAGAAAAAATTGAGGTTAGAAATCAATATACTGCTGGTAATCAATATTTTATGTTTGTCGGTTCGCTGCATCCGCGAAAGAATCTGGCTCGTTTGTTCCCGGCTTATGATATGTTTAAGGAACGTACAGGCTCCGACGTCAAGTTGTTGATAGTAGGGGAGAAACGCTGGTGGACGGAGCCGATACAGAAGGCTTACGAAGCAATGCGCCATAAAGATGACGTAGTGTTTGTCGGACATCTGCAAATGTCTGAGCTGCAACGTGTTACGGCAGCGGCACTGGCTTCAGTCTATGTCTCCTATTTCGAAGGTTTCGGCATACCAATCGTTGAAGCTTACAAATGCGACGTGCCGGTCATCACATCTAACGTAACCTCGATGCCAGAAGTTGCTGGCGACGCAGCACTCCTTGTCGATCCGTTCAACATTGAATCGATAGCCAGTGCACTCGAACTGGTGATGGATGAAAATGTCCGTAACTCATTGATAGAGAAGGGCCGTATCCGCCGAAACGACTTCTCGTGGGACACCGCCGCCAAACAGTGGTATTCCGTTATTTCGGAGTTTTCTCCCGTCATTTCGACCGAAGCGAACTTGCATTCTGTCATTTCGACCGAAGCGAAGCGTAGTGGAGAAATCTCATAATATAATTAGACAATAAAACTAAAAAATATGGAAGAAATCATCATGTATCCGGGTGAAAACAGAAAAGACACCGTCAACTACAAAGACATTCAAGCTCAGTACATCACTGCAGTCGAGCGTAATGTTTTGGTTCTTGGATCCGGTGGTCGTGAGCATGCTCTAGCATGGAAAATAGCCCAAAGCGACAGAGTATCAAAAGTTTATATCGCTCCAGGCAATGCGGGTACAGCCTCGGTTGGCACGAATATAGCAATTAACATCTCTGATTTTCAACAAGTTAAAGATGTGGTTCTGAAATATAGAATCAATATGGTCGTCGTAGGCCCCGAACAGCCTCTTGTCGATGGCATCGTCGATTTCTTCAAGAACGACAATGATCTGAAGGATATAAAAATCATCGGTCCTGACCAAAAAGGCGCTCAACTCGAGGGCTCAAAGGCTTTTGCAAAGCAGTTTATGGAAAGATACGGCATACCGACAGCTAAATGTTTCACTGTTACCGCCGACAATCTGAACGACGGATTGCATTATCTGGAAACGCTTGATTCGCCTTATGTACTTAAAGCCGATGGTCTTGCAGCAGGTAAAGGAGTGTTGATACTCAATGACTTAGTTGAAGCAAAATCTGAGTTGAAGGAGATGCTTTCCGGAAAATTCGGCACCGCATCCGCAAAAGTTGTCATCGAGCAGTTCCTTAAAGGCATCGAGGTCTCAATGTTTGTCCTCACCGACGGCGACGACTACGTGATTCTTCCCGAAGCCAAGGATTACAAGCGTATCGGCGACGGCGACACCGGCCTCAACACTGGCGGTATGGGCGCTGTATCTCCAGTGCCGTTCGTCACCCCTGAATTTGTCAAAAAAGTCGAAAATCGTATCATAAAACCTACCATTGAAGGTCTGAAAAAAGAGAAAATCGACTATAAAGGTTTCATTTTCTTGGGCTTGATGAACTGCGGCGGCGACCCTTATGTCATCGAATACAACGTGCGTATGGGCGACCCTGAAACCGAAGGCGTGATGACCCGCATCGACTCCGATTTCGCTGTGTTGCTCGACAAATGCGCCCAAGGCAAGCTCAATGAAGCTCAGTATAAAGTCAATCCTGAGACTTCAGTCACAGTTATGCTGGTTTCAGGCGGTTATCCTGAATCATATAAAAAAGGAATGAAGATTACTGGTCTCGACGATGTCTGTACTTGCTGCACCGTTGCTCACGCAGGCACTAAACTCGATGGTAATGACATAGTTACATCGGGCGGCCGCGTCATCGCTGTGACAGCACATGGTAAAAATATCGAAGAGGCGAGGGAAAAAGCCTATCATAACGCAAAAATGATAAAATTCGAAGGCAAGAACTTCCGCCACGATATCGGTCTCGATTTGATGAATTATAATGCTTAAGTTCTTCAAACACGGTTACATAGCGCAAGCTGTCGTGATAGTGCTGCTGATTGCGGTGCTGTGGATTCCTGCGTTCCTAACCCAGTCAAACGACCAGGCGTATGAATATCCTACGACTCCGATGTACGATTTTCTGTTGAGTTTGATGGGTAACTCCAATATAGCAATGACAGTCTTTGTTATGTTGTTGTTCGGCTCATGTGTGTTCGTCTTTAATTCGATGATGACCGTCGACAACCTGGTCACTCGGTACAGCAGTATTTTTTCCTTTATCATGGTTCTCTGCATGTGCTGCGTGCCTATAAACAACGATTATTATCCGTTTTTGTTAGCGTTGCCGTTTATGGTGATGGCTCAGCAGATCATTTTTCTTATTTATAACGTTGAGAAACCTGAGCAATACTTGATGAATACAGGTATTTTTATCGCTATAGGCTCGATGTTTTATATTCCTGCCATACTGATGATAATCTGGGTTCTATTTGCTTTGATAGTGCATGGTATCAGAGATATGAGGCTGTATATAATCCCGATTGTAGGACTTGTAACGCCTTATTTTATTCTGGCATCCATAATCTATATCTCAGGTAATTCGCTTGAAATCATCAACGATTATACTGATGCGTTTACCAGCATAAGTATAACGAAACTTGATATCACAACGATGGAGAAAGCGGTTCTGTTGGTTATGGTTTTGCTTTCGGCACTCTCCATTCTTAAGATTTGGTCGAGTAATGTTAATAATCTCGTCAGTACAAGACATAGGAAGAGGGTTATGCTAGTGCTGTTTATCTTAAGTTTTTTGATGCTTTTTATGCAGAATCCAGTGATGAACAATGGTTATTTTTTCATGATGGTAGCGATACTTATGTCTATGGCTTTATGCTATGTGAAAAAAACCAAACTCATTGATATTGTTTTGGTTGTGATGATGATTGCCGTCATCGCCAACCAATATTTGCCGTTGTTTGGAATAAAAATATGAATCTGAAGCCGTTTTTCACCGAAAATCTCATCGAAGCCGGCTGTGACGAAGCCGGTCGCGGCTGTATTGCCGGTCCAGTGGTGGCAGCAGCAGTGATTCTGCCTCGTGGCATGGATTTTCCGGAGTTCGATGACTCAAAAAAACTGACTGAAAAACAGCGTGAGAAGTTGAGAATCAAGGTTTTAGAGAATGCTGCGGCATATGGCGTCGGTGTCGTTTCGGCAGAGGAAATCGATGAAATAAACATCCTGAACGCATCGTTTCTTGCCATGCATCGCGCCATCGACCAACTGAAAATACGTCCGGAATTGCTTCTTATCGACGGTAATCGTTTCAATAAGTATCACGACATCAAACATCAGTGCATAGTGGGCGGCGACGCCAAATATCAGGCCATCGCGGCGGCTTCCATTCTGGCAAAAACAACACGTGACCATATAATGGAAGAGCTTGATACTCAATATCCTAACTATAATTGGAAAAAGAATAAAGGCTATCCGACGATTGAACATAAGAACGCAGTGGCGGAATTCGGCATGTCGCCTTACCATCGCAAAACATTCAATATGTCGATTCAGCTGAAATTATTTTAAAAATATATAACAAAAACGGACCTTTCACGTTCTATAATAAAATTTAAGACTATGGCAAACACGAGAATTCTTTGGGCTGACGATGAGATAGAGCTTCTCAGGCCGCATATTTTGTTTCTGGAACAGAAAGGTTATGAAGTCGAGACCGCAAATAGCGGCAGCGACGCCGTGGAAATGGTGCGCGACGGGCATTATGACATCGTTTTCCTCGATGAGCAGATGCCGGGTATCTCTGGAGTTGAAGCGCTTGAGAAAATCAAGGATGAATTTCCCAACCTCCCTGTCGTGATGATTACCAAGAGCGAAGAAGAACGTATCATGGAAGACGCCATCGGCAGCAATATCGCTGACTACCTTATAAAACCGGTCAATCCCAATCAGATTCTGCTTTCGCTGAAGCGTAACCTCGAGAATAAGAAACTCGTCGATGAGAAGTCAACGTCGAAATATCAGCAGGAGTTCCGTAAAATCGGTATGGATTTGAACAACAACCTCGACTATAACGAATGGGTCGGGGTGTATAAAAACATCACACGCTGGGAGCTTGAACTGCAGAAATCGACCGACGAAGGCATCAAAGAGGTGCTTTTTATGCAGAAAAACGAGGCAAACACGCAGTTTTCGCGCTATGTTGAGAAAAATTATTGCGATTGGGTGTCGGGAAAAAGCGTCAACAAGCCTACAATGTCGCACACTGTGATACGCGACAAGGTGTTTTCGAGGCTAGACAACAATGATAAACCATTGTTTTTCATACTGATAGACAATCTGCGTTACGACCAGTGGAAAGCCATTCAGCCTCTCATAGAGAACCATTTCCGTGTCGCCGACGATGATATTTACTACAGCATTCTGCCGACGACAACACAGTATGCGAGAAATTCGATATTTGCCGGCCTCATGCCGCTCGAGATACGCCGTCATTACCCAAAATACTGGATTGATGAAGAGGATGAAGGCACGAAAAACCAGTTCGAGGGAGAACTTTTGGGTGAACAGCTGCGCCGTTATGGCCGTAATATCAAATATTCATATAATAAGGTGTTGAATCTGGCGGCTGGCAAGAAGCTGTACGAACAGATGAACAACCTGATGCAGAATAAGTTGAATGTTATCGTATATAACTTCGTTGACATGCTGTCACATGCCCGCACCGAGATGGAGATAATCCGCGAACTAGCGGACGACGAGGTGGCTTACCGCTCGCTGATGCTCTCTTGGTTCGAACATTCGTCACTGTTCGACATGATGAAATTCATCTCACAGAAAGGCTGCGACGCCATCGTCACCACCGACCACGGCTCTGTTTGGGTGAAGAATCCTGTGAAGATTTTAGGCGACAAGGCTGTCAATACAAATTTGAGATATAAATATGGTAAGTCGCTGAATTACAACGCAAAAGAAGTATTTGTGGTAAAAGACCCGGAGAAGATTTTCCTGCCTCGCATCAATGTCTCCACATCTTACGTCTTTGCTCGCTCCAATGATTTCTTCGCATATCCTAATAATTATAATTATTACGTCAATTATTACAGGAACACCTTCCAGCATGGCGGCATCTCCATGAATGAGATGATGATTCCTGTCGCTTATTTGAAAGCAAAATGATTTTGATTGTCATTCCGAGCGGAACGAAGTGGAGTCGAGGAATCTCATAAAATAATGAATTAACGAATAATTAATGGTTGGTTAACGCTAATTAATGTTAAAAGAAAAACGATTAAATGTTAGAAAAAGTCTTTGAAATAAACAGTGTCGAAGAGCTCTCACAGGTGTCAGACCTCCTGATTTCCTGGCGGGAGAAATCGAGTATCATCGCATTTTATGGTCCGATGGGGGCTGGCAAGACGACTTTGATCAAAAACCTGTGCCATAAACTCGGCGTGACAGATGAAGTCAACAGCCCGACCTTTGCCCTTGTAAATGAATATCCTACGCCGATAGAAGGCTCTATTTTCCACTTCGATTTCTACAGAATAAAGAAGTTGGAGGAAGTTTACGACATCGGCTATGAGGATTATTTCTACAGTGGCCGACTTTGCCTATTGGAATGGCCTGAACTCATCGACCCGCTGATGCCCGACCACTTCATAAAAGTCGAAATCGCCTTAGGAGACACCGACAACGCAAGAAAAATAAAATGCACGGTAGTGTAAGAACAACGCCCTATGGGCGGAAATTAAACAAAATTTGAAAAATTTCTCGCCGAAGGTGACCGAAAAATGATTTTATATAAACAAGATATCGCCAAATTAAATGATATAATCTCTTCTCACACCAAGACTTTCTTGTTGTTTGATGAGAATACTGAAAAATATTGCCTAAAAATTATAAATAGTATTGATATTTTAAAATCAAATACTATAAAGATTGTAATCCCTTCGGGTGAACAGCACAAAAACATCAAGACAGTCCAATATATCTGGTCAAAACTTGTTGAGAATGGCGCGGATAGAAAATCGTTGCTGATAAATGTTGGCGGTGGTGTGGTGACCGACATCGGCGGTTTTGCGGCCTCCTGCTATCAGCGCGGAATAGATTTTATCAACATCCCAACTACGCTGCTTGGTATGATTGACGCCTCGGTCGGTGGTAAGACAGGAATTGATTTTCAGGGTCTTAAGAATCAGATTGGTCTTTTTTCTCAGCCTTTAGCCGTCGTTATTCTTTTCGGGTTTCTTGAAATATTGCCCAAACGCGAACTTCTTTCCGGCTTGGCCGAAATCATCAAATACGGTTTCATTGTTGACAAAAGTTTTTTGGAAGCCAAACTTCAAAATAATCTTATTGATCCAGTCTTGATAAAAAAGGCAATCGAGGTCAAGGATGAAATAACACGTCTGGACTCCACAGAGCAGGGGAGACGTAAAATTCTTAATTTCGGTCACACTATCGGTCATGCTATCGAGACTTATATTCTTGATAATCATGAGGAAATCCGTCATGGCGAAACTGTCGCGCTTGGTATGCTACCAGCTTTGTATTTGTCAGAGAAGTATTTAAATCTGAATCATCAAATAACTTTATATTATAAAAATATATATAAACAAAAATTCAATAGATTTGAATTGGATGATATTCCTGTCGAAGATTTGCTTGAAATAATGCGTCACGACAAGAAAAATGAGGGTGGCGACATCAGATTTGTGCTGATTTCAGACCTCGAGAAACCGGTTTATGACATCGTTGTTAATGAAGATGATATTAAAGATTCAATAACTTATCTTGTTGATTATCTGAGAGATGAGAATTACTGGTGTAAATAAGACTTTTGATGTTGAGGTCAACCTTGTCGGCAGCAAGAGCGAATCAAACCGCGCCTTGATGATTGGCTATTACGGTGGATTCACCCCTCGCATCAACAATCTTTCCACATCGGACGACACCATATTATTGCTGACAATCCTAAAATCATTACCTGTAGAGACGATGTGCACATCGTCTCTACATGACAATATTACAATTGATTGCCAAAACGCCGGCACTGTCCTTCGTTTCCTTGCAACCGCATTGTCGTTCCGCGATGGCGGTTACATCCTTACCGGTTCTTCGCGCATGCTCCAACGCCCCATTGGCGACCTCGTTGATGCCTTGCACACAATGGGCGTTGACATTGAATACATAGGGAAGGAGGGATTTCCGCCATTAAAAATTCATGGTAAAAACCCAGTAGAGACGTTTCCTGAAACGTCTCCAATTCATGTAGATATAACCCGCAGCTCGCAATTCGCGTCGTCATTATTATTGGCGATGCCTGTTGTAGAGACGTTTCCTGAAACGTCTCTACATCTGGACGGTGACCTTTCGTCTCTTCCATACATCGACATGACCATCGATATTATGCAGAAATTCGGTGCGAAAGTTCATCGCGATGGTCGTGACATATTTGTACGACATTCTGATTATCAGGATGTAAAATACATCGTCGAATCGGATTGGACATGCGCCTCATATTGGTACGAAATCGTCGCATTCAGTAAAAACGGTCGTGCCAGATTGCATAATCTTCATCTGGATTCCAAACAAGGCGATGCCGTCGTCGCAAAATGGTTCGAACAATTCGGCGTTCAATCGGTTCAAAACGGAAACGATGTGATTATCAACCATGTAGAGACGTCTCCTGAAACGTCTCAAAACAATCAAAATCGTATTTTACATTTTGATTTCATCAACAACCCTGATTTGTATCCGACTATCGCCGCCACCTGCGCGGGACTTGGAATAGAAGGACATTTCACAGGTTTGCGCAATCTGAAATACAAGGAATCCGACCGTGTGGAGGCTATGACAACGGAATTGTCACGCGTAGAGACGTTTCCTGAAACGTCTTTGCCAATCGTTTTCGATTCCCACAATGACCACCGCATCGCGATGGCGCTGGCACCTCTCGCAATGAAAATCGGCGCCATTGAAATCAATAACGCCGACGTCGTTTCAAAATCCTATCCTAATTACTGGAAAGAATTAGATAAACTGCCAACTACACCCACCCGTTCGTCAGCACATCAACAATGTGAATGACCTCAATCGGCAACCCTTGCTTCTTGGCGTAAGAATCAAGATGCATATGGCAGGCTATGTCGTTGGTAATCAGATATTCCGCACCGGCCTCCATCGCGTTTTTGAGCTTCTGGTCGGCCATGGACGAGGATATCGCCTCGTGTTGCACCGCAAACAGTCCTTTGCCCATTCCGCAGCACACCTCGGGATGCCTCATCTCAACCAATTCAAGTCCGTTGACTTTTGAGAGCAATTGTCTGGCTTCATCCTTCAAACCTAATTCGCGTAATGAAGAGCAGGAGTCCAGATATGCCGCTTTGTGAGGAAAAACGGCCTCGAAATAGTCCTTATGTGCTTTGTTTACAAGGAAATCAGTGATTTCGTAAATGTTTCCGACAAGTCTGTTGCACTCCAAATGTTTGCTGGAGTTATAGAAAATCTCCTTGTATCTCGTCTTGATAAACCCTACACACGACGCGCTAAGTCCTACAATGGGTCTGTTGTTCGGAAAATCGTGCAGGAATTTCTCGCCAAGAGTCCGTGCCTCGTCCGCGAATCCGCTGTGGAAGGCGAACTTACCGCAGCACGTCTGCTCGGGATTGTATTCCACCTCGACACCCGTAGCTTTCAGCAACTTGACGGCATTCATCGCCGTCATCGGATAAAACTGGTCGATAAGACAAGCTACAAAGAGATCTACTTTCATGATTGTCAATAATTTATGTTATTTTAAACCGCGAGCCTTCAAGTATGGCTCGGTGCTCGGTTCTTGTCCGCGGAACTTCTTGTACTGCACCATCCCTTCATCGTTGCCGCATTCCTGTAAGCAGTTGATTCTGAATGATTTGGCGAGTTTTGGGTTAAATAGGTCGCCCGACTCCTTGAAGTAGTTGAACGCGTCTTTGTCGAGAACCTCAGCCCATGTGTAGGCGTAATAGCCCGCGCTGTAGCCACCTGCGAAGATATGGCTGAAGTTGGTGCTGCGATAGCGTGGCAAAATCTCATGAATCAAGCCGATGGCACGCATCTGCTGTCCCTCAAATTCGTCAACGTCAAGATTGTTAATGACATTGATGTCGGTGATTTCGTGGAATTTCATGTCCAAAATGGATGCCGCGATGAGCTCGGTGGTGTTGAAGCCCTGGTTGAACAATGCGCTGTTTTCAATCTTTTCGATGAGGCTGTCGGGCATGACTTCGCCGGTTTTGTAGTGTTTGGCGTACATGCGGATGACTTCAGGTTCGCCGGCCCAGTTTTCCATGATTTGTGACGGCAATTCAACGTAGTCGTGAGGCACGTTGCCGCAGGTTCTGCTGTATAATCCTTTTGAGAAGAAGGCATGCAGCGAGTGTCCGAACTCGTGCCACATGGTCTCTGTCTCGTCCCAGTTGAGCAGGGCAGGAGTGTCGCCCGTTGCCGGAGTGAAGTTCATAACCAACTGAATGAGAGCGGGATGCCACACGTCCTTGAAGTCGTAACCGCCTTCGCGGAACGAAGTGCACCATGCGCCGCTGCTCTTCGACTCGCGCGGATAATAATCGAGGTAAAGAAGTCCTAAGACGCTTCCGTCGTAGTCTTTCACCTCAAAGGTCTCCACACCTTTATAATATACAGGGATGTCAGTTCTCTTCTCAAAAGTGACACCGTATAACTTGTTGGCGGCCATGAACATGCCGTTGCGGACGTTGTCCAACGAGAGGTAAGGTCTTATGTAATTCTCGTCGAAATCGTATTTTTTCTTACGGAGCATCTCGGCATAATACCACCAGTCTGAGCCTTGAACCTCAATGGGTTCGGCATGGATGTCGCCATCTCCGCCAAACATATTTTGCATCTCGTGACGTTCTTCCTTCGCCAGCTCGTTTGCCGAATAGAAAATGTCGGCGAGGAATTTATCGACGGTCTTGTCGTTTTTTGCCATGTTGACATCCAGCACGTAGTTTGCATAGTTGTCGAATCCGAAGAGCTGGGCTTTCTGTAATCTCAATGCCAGCATTTCCTTGATAATCGCCTTGTTGTCGAACTCGTTGCCATTGTCTCCGCGGTTATAATATGCGTCGTACATCTTTTCGCGCAGTAACGAGTTGTCGGAATAGGTGAGGAACGGTATGAGGCTCGGCTTGCTCAAAGTGAACACCCATTTGCCTTCCATGCCGTCGTTCTTGGCTTGCTCGGCTGCCGCGTCGATACTGCTTTGTGGCAGACCTGCGAGGTCGTTTTCATTGTCGATGACGAGTTTGAAGTTACTGTTTTCCTTTAAAAGATTATTGCCGAACTGCAGGCTCAAAATCGAGAGTCTTTCATTGATTTCGCGAAGCTTAGCTTGATTTTTCTCGCTCAGGCCTGCGCCGCTGCGGATGAAATCGTTGTAATATTTCTCAACCACGCGTTTCTGCTGGTCGTCGAGGTCCATCTCGTCGCGACGGTCGTAAACAAACTTTATTCTATCGAAAAGCACGGGATTCATCGCGATGTCGTCGCCATGTGCTGTCATGAGAGGCATCACCTCTTCGGCAATCGCCTGCATCTCGTCGCTGTTCATGCATTCCATCATGTTGAAAAACACACCGCCGACCTTGCCGAGCAGCTCGCCCGACTTGTCGTAAGCCCAGATGGTGTTTTCGAAAGTTGGAGCCTCGATGTTGTTGCAAATGGTCTCGATTTCGGCCTTCTGCTGTTTCATTCCTTCGATGAAAGCCGGCAGATAATGCTTGTTTTTAATCTTGTCGAACGCCGGAGCCTCGAGATATGTGCCATAATCCGAGAAAAATGGATTTTCATTGCAACTATTTGAATTGCAGGAAGTTACGCCTAAGATACTCATTGTAAAAATGATTAAGATGTTTTTAATTTTCATGATTTGAAATGTTTAGTACAATCGGCAAAGATACAAAAAAGTTTGAAGTTACGAATTTGGAGTTTGAAGTTTTTTCCTTGCTTTTTAAAATGCTATGGGTTTGGCGAATGCTCAGGGCGACAACTTTTTCCGTGGAGGTTTTGACAGTTATGAAAACCGTGATGGTGATGAGACTACGGGCGGAATAAGTAACTATGGTATTGGAGAAACGGTTCCTCTCGGCAGTGGTTTGCTGGTTTTGGTGGCTGCAGGTGTCGGTTACGCCGTTGTACGCCGCAAACGTTTCTGCAAAGATGGCATGACAATATTGCTTGCTTGCGCGTTGCTTATTGGTATGACCCAGTGCAAGAAAAAAGTTGAAACAGTACATACTACGGATGCGACCCCGGTTTTTATTACCTTGGATGTTAACGGCGGCGAAATCTTCGATGCTTATAGTTTTGTTTCAGATGAGGTTCGCATTTTCGAAACTGCATATTGATAAAGAAAAAATCATGCTACTCTTGTAAATCATATCTAATAATTATTATGTAATTTTTGTCTAAAATTTCTTGCAAAATCCAAAAAATTGTCATATATTTGCAGTTTCAATAATTTTGAATTTAGTTGTCGGAGACATTTTAACTCCAAACTCCTAACTTCAAACTTCAAACTTTAATGCAATGTCATATATCTCTTTCGACAAACGGCAACTGGTGAACCTCGAGTTTGCGATGAACAGGGAAATTCTGCGCTCCAACCGCCTCGGCGCCTTCTATAATACAACCATAATTGGCTGTAACACAAGGAAATACCACGGACTGCTAGTGGTGCCGCAGCCTCAGCTCGACAACAATAATCATGTGCTTCTATCGTCAATCGACGAGACGATAATCGCAAATAAAGAAGAGTTTCACCTAGGCGTGCATGAGTATCAGGACGGCACGATCATGCCGCGAGGACACAAATATATGCGAGAATTCACCGCGGTGCCTATACCGAAAATGAGATATCGAATCGGAAGCTCGATATTCACGAAGGAACTGATATTCGGCGAGAAAGAGTCACGCGTGCTCATCCGCTATACCCTCGAAGAGGCAGCGCAGCCGATAATATTACGCCTTACACCATTTCTCGCATTCCGTAACGTGCACATGGTGACACACGAAAACTATGTAGCAAACCGCAAATATATCCCGCTGAAAAACGGTGCCGCCTGGCAGATGTATGAAAACTACGACCATCTGTGCTTCCAGCTTTCAAAGGCTACGGAATATACACATTGTCCGGATTGGTATCGTAACGTATTCTATATCAGAGAGTTTGAACGTGGTTATGACGCCACGGAAGACCTCTACGTCCCCGGATTCTTCGAAGTGCAGCTGAAACCGGGCGAGAACGTGGTGGTGTCGGCAGGCCTCGACGAACGAAACCCTGTACTGCTGAAGAAACAGTTCGAGACACAGATAGAACACCGCATACCTTGCGACAATTTCGAGCATTGCCTCCAGAATTCTGCCCTGCAGTTTATAATAAGAGGTGAGGAAGGCACCCGTATGTATGCCGGCTTCCCTTGGTTCGGCTCGTGCAGCCGCGACACCTTCCTGTCAATGCCGGGCATCTGTCTCGCCAACGATGACGAGAAGACGTTTAAAGAGATGCTGAAGTACTTCATCAAGAGGATGCAAGGTGCTTTCTTCCCGCACAGATATTACCAAAAGAACCTCTACTACACTGCGGTGGATTCGCCTCTGTGGTTCTTCATGAACCTCCAGAAATATGAGTCGATGCTGGGTAAGACGAGAACAGCCGTCTGGCGTGAATACGGCGAGGTCATCACCAAGATACTCAACAGTTTTATCGAAGGCACAGACTTCAACGTGAAAGCGCAGGACAACGGTTTGCTCTATGCCGGCAACGAGAACTTGGCACTCACCTGGATGAATGTGTTCTGCGATGGCAAGCCGTGGACACCGAGAACAGGATTCGCCATCGAGATTAACGCATTGTGGTACAACGCATTACGCTATGGTGTTGAACTTCTGAAAGCAGCAGACAAGAAAAACCCGAATCTCAAGGTGTGGCAGAAATATGCCAAGAAAATCGAGACATCGTTTGTGGAGACGTTCTATGACGAGAAAAACGATATGTTTTACGATTACGTCAACGAACATGAGAAAAACGAGCAGGTGCGCCCTAACATGTTGATAGCCGCATCGTTACGTTATTCGCCTCTTAACGATACCTTGAAGAAACGCATCCTCGATATAACACGTTCAGAATTGCTAACAAACAGAGGCTTGCGCTCGCTGTCGCCAGGAGATGTCAACTATAAAGGCGTGACAATAGGAAATCACCGCGAACGCGAGCGGGCATATCATAATGGAAGTGTATTCCCATGGCTCATAATGCCTTACACCGATTTGTGCGCTCGTCTATACAGAAAAACGGCAGTGCCATATCTTGAAGATTTGTATCAGGGATTTGAGCAGACCATCTTCGACAACGGTATCGGAAGCGTCTCGGAGATTTACGATGGCAACCCGCCTCATGAGGCTCGCGGCTGCATCTCGCAATCAACGAGCGTGGCGGCACTGCTGTATATGAAATACGTCATAAACTGGCTGAAGTATATTCCGGAAGAGGAGATGAAGCGTTTTGACATTGACAATTCGAGTATATCAACTAAAAAATAAAAGCTATGAGAGTCTTGATGTTCGGTTGGGAGTTTCCGCCTCATATCACTGGCGGTCTCGGCACAGCTTGCTTCGGCATGACGAAAGGTCTTGCTAAAAACGGCGTGGAGGTGCTTTTTGTGGTGCCTAAGGCGCACGGCGATGAAGACCAGACCAGCGTGCGTCTGCTCAACGCCTCCGACGTGACCGTCGATATCGACCATGAGACGGAGCGAAGCTATTGGGACAGAGTGCAATACATGGAGATTGGCTCCAACATCATCCCTTATGTAGGTCCTGAGCAGTATGCCACGATGTTTGAGGAACAACGTCATGCCACTCGCGGCTTCCACAGCTCGGTGTTCGCTCCAAGATACGAGTTCTCGGGCAAATATGGAGCCAACCTCATGGAAGAAGTGGCACGCTACGCCTTGATAGGCTCGTCATTAGCCACTCAATACGACTTCGACGTCATCCATGCGCACGACTGGCTCACGTATTCGGCAGGAATAGCTGCGAAAGAGACGACAGGCAAGCCGCTGGTGGTTCACATGCACGCCACGGAGTTCGACCGCTCAGGCGAGAACATCAACACCGACGTGTATGCCATCGAAAAACGCGGCATGGAAGCGGCTGACCTTGTAATAACGGTGAGCGACTGGACACGCAACATCGTTATAGAGAAATATGGCATAAATCCTGACAAAGTCATAACAGTGCACAACGCTGTTGAACCGAGCGACAAATCACTAGACGAATACGAGCGCAGCGGCCTGAAAAACAAAGTGGTGACCTTCCTCGGACGTATCACTTACCAGAAAGGACCGGAGTATTTCGTGGAGGCAGCCAATAAAATCCTGCAGGTCGATCCAAGCATCCATTTCGTGATGGCTGGCACTGGCGATTTGCTGCAGAAGATGATAAAACGAGTGGCGCAGCTGAAGATTGGAGCTAATTTCCACTTCACGGGCTTCCTCAAAGGCAACGATGTCGACCAGATGTTCGCGATGACTGATGTCTTTGTAATGCCTTCAATATCAGAGCCTTTCGGCATAGTGCCGCTTGAAGCGATGCGACTGAAGGTGCCAGTGGTCATCTCAAAGCAGTCGGGCGTCTCGGAAGTTGTCGAACACGCCTTGAAAGTGGATTTCTGGGACATCAACGGCCTCGCTGATGCCATCTACGGCCTCTGCAAATACAAGGCAGTGAACGACATTTTCCGTAAGGAGGGAAAAGAGGAAGTCGACAACCTGAAATGGGAATACGCCGCGAAGAAGATTAAAAATGTTTATGAGTTAGCAATAAATAAAAATTAAGATATATGAGAAATTTATGTTTTTACTTCCAGGTGCATCAGCCGTACAGGCTCCGCACGTATCGTTTCTTCGATATCGGAAAACGTCACTTTTACTATGACGACTACAACAACCGCATCACGATGCAGCGCGTGGCTGATAAGTGCTATATTCCGATGAACAAATTGATGCTCAAGAAGATAGAGGAACTTGGAAACAAGATGAAGTTCGCCATTTCCTTCTCTGGAACGGGTATCGAACAGATGGAGGTGTACGCGCCGTATGCATTGGAAAGCTTCAAAAAACTTGTTGCGACGGGCAATGTTGAAGTGCTGGCTGAGACATATTCGCACTCGGTGGCATCGCTGATGAACAAAGAAGCTTTTAAGATGGAAGTCGCTGAGCATAAACGACTTATGAAAGAGATTTTCAATGTTCGTCCGAAGACATTCCACAACACCGAGCTTATTTATTCAAATGAAATAGGTGCCGACGTGGCAGAGATGGGCTTCGACCTCATACTGACAGAAGGTGCAAAACACGTGTTGGGGTGGAAGAGCCCTAACTATCTGTATGTCAACGCGATAAATCCGAAACTGAAAGTTATGTTGCGTAACTGGAAGATGAGCGATGAGATTACATTGAAGTTTGCACACGAGACGTTCAAAGTAGATGACTTCATCAACTGGCTCAACTCATTGCCAAAAGAAGAAGAGATTGTCAACATTTTCGTTGATTACGAGACGTTTGGTGAGGCGTTAGATGCATCGACCGGCATCTTCGAGTTTATGAAATATCTGCCTGATGCAATCTTGAAAAACACTGATTTTAAATTAGTTACACCACATCAGATTGTTGAGAAGCTGCAGCCGATGGGAGTTTTCGATGCGCCGATTCCGCTTTCATGCCGTGACGAGGAACGTGACCTATCCAACTGGATGGGCAACGATATGCAGGACGACGCGTTGGCGACGTTGTACGGATGCTTCAAGGAAGTGAAAGCCTCTAAAGATGAAGAACTTATGCGCGACTGGCGTGCACTGCAAGCTGCGGAAAATTTCGCCGCAATGTGTACCAAGCATCAAGGAGGAACTCCGTACGACTACTACATTAATTATATGAATGTTTTAACGGATTTTATTAACAGAATGAAATAAAAGTTGGCAGTTACCAGTTAGCAGTTACCAGTTATCAATCTATATCAAGTTTTATAACTGCCAACTGCCAACTGCTAACTGGTAACTGCTAACTGGTAACCGACGATTTTTATGAGAAGGAATCCTGATTATTTGTTTGAAACTAGTTGGGAAGTCTGCAATATGGTGGGCGGTATTTACACCGTCATTTCAACCAAGGCTGAAGAGCTTAAGCAACTTCTTGACGATTATTATATTACGATTGGTCCTGACATCGTTAAAGAGGCGCACGAGACCATGTATTTTGTTGAAGATGCCTCGTTGTTTCCTGAATGGCGCGAGAGGGTGTCTGAACAACTTGGCGTGAAGGTGCGTATAGGAAGATGGAAGATTTCAGCCAAGCCGATAGCGATTCTGATTGACTATACACCGATGTATTCCATTAAGAATGAGATACTTACGCATCTTTGGGAAAAGTATCAGCTCGACTCGATACAAGGTCAGTGGGACTATATTGAGCCCGTGATGTTCGGTTATGCCGCTGGAAAAGTCATCGAGAGCTTCGTGGAGTGGAATATCGATTCCGACCTCAACGTGGTGGCCCAGTTCCATGAATGGATGACAGGAGCCGGAGTGCTGTATATCAGAGATCATTGCCCTTATATCTCAACAGTTTTCACCACGCACGCAACATATCTCGGACGCGCTATTAGTGGAAACGGACTGCCGCTATACAGTCAACTCGGGACATACAACTGGCAAAATATGGCGAGCCGCTTCAATATTGTCTCTCAACAGTCAATGGAGATGAAATCGGCACTAAATGCAGACGTCTTCACCACTGTGAGCGAGATAACGGCACAGGAATGCGAACAGTTTTTGTTGAGAAAACCGGATTTTATCACGATAAACGGAATCAATTCGGATTTTGATAAAAATTGTAGAGACGTACGGCCGTACGTCTGTACATCCAGAAAAAAGATTTTTGAAATCATCGACACCCTTTGCGGGAAAGAGGTATCGAGAGATTCGTTGTTGCTGATAAACAGCGGTCGCTACGAATTCCATAACAAAGGTATCGACCTGTATATCAAGATGTTAGGAAAGCTGAACCACGATGAGAACCTGAAACGTGACATCGTGGCTGTGATAGCCGTGCCAGGAAATATCGCTGGTCCATCGAAAGATTTGCAGCATCGTCTTAACAAAGAAGTCGAAATAAAAGGTCATACAGAATATCCTTGTACACACTATATCCATGATTATCAATTGGATATGGTGTTAAACGCTTTGCGCGAAAACGGTTTGCATAATAACGAAGGCGACCGCGTGAAAGTGATGTTCATTCCTGCATATCTGAATGGCAACGACGGCATTTTCAACATAAAATACAACGAATTCCTTTACGCTTTCGACCTTTCGGTGTTCCCATCTTATTATGAACCATGGGGTTACACTCCGCTCGAGAGTATAGCGCACGGCATCCCAACGATAACGATGGATGTTTCGGGATTCGGAAGGTATATCTTGAGTGAAAAGATTGATAATGAAGCTGTTACAGTCATTCATCGTGAAGAGGAAAACAACGATGCAGTCGTAAGTCAAATGGCGGCAGTTGTCAAAAAAATGACATCTCATTCTGATAAAGAAAACAAGGAAATATCAGACAAAGCATTGGAAATAGCATCTAAATTAGTTTGGAAAGAATTGATAACCAATTATTTAGATGCATACGACCTCGCAATAAGAAAATCTGGAGGAAGGGATTATATTAAACAAAGCAAAAAATATTCAGAAGTGTTAAGAAATTTTGACTATAAGAAGCAGGATGCTCCTACGTGGAAGAAAATACTGATTGAACCGGTTTATTCCGATGAGATGAAGAAACTTCAGGAACTCGCAAACAACCTGTGGTGGTGCTGGAACGTTGACGCCATCGAGCTGTTCGAATCCATTGACCCTGTTGCTTTTGAACGTCTCGAACAAAACCCGATAGCACTGATGAAGAGCCTGACAAAATTTCAAATCGAAAGTCTGGAACATGATGAGAATTTCATCGGGAAACTGAATGATGTTTACGACAGATTTGTGAAATATATGTCGGTGAAGCCGGAAAATGACAATAAAATCGCCTATTTCAGCATGGAATACGGTTTGCAGAAGTCATTGAAGATCTACTCTGGCGGCTTAGGCATCCTGGCAGGTGACTATCTCAAACAAGCCTCCGATTCGAATGCTAACTTATTGGCTATCGGACTGTTATATCGTTACGGCTATTTCAATCAGGAACTGTCGGTTTGGGGCGAACAGCTTTCACAGTACCTGCCACAGAAGTTTTCGACACTTCCTATTGAACCGGTTCGCGATGATGAAGGCAACTGGGTGACCATCAGTATTGCGTTCCCGGGAAGAAATGTCATAGCAAAAGTGTGGAAAGTCAATGTGGGTAGAATAAGCCTCTATCTGCTTGATACCGATACCGAAAAAAATTCGCCTGAAGACAGAGCCATCACCGGACAACTTTACGGCGGCGACAGCGAGATGCGTATCAAACAGGAAATGTTTCTTGGCATTGGCGGCATCAGAATGCTTAACGCATTGAATATCAAGCCAACAATATACCATTGCAACGAAGGACACGCTGCTTTCTGCGGGCTTGAGAGACTTAGTAACTATGTAATAAAACATAATCTTGACATTGAAGTCGCCAAAGAACTTGTCAGGACTTCAACCTTGTTCACGACACATACACCTGTGCCTGCCGGCCACGATGCATTTGAAGAGGATTTGATGAGAACATATCTGTCACAATTCCCAGGCAGAGTCAACATTTCGTGGGAAGAGTTTATGAATATGGGACGCATGCACCACGACCCTAACGAGAAGTTCTCGATGAGCGTGTTGGCGGTGAACCTAAGTCAGGAAGTCAACGGCGTGAGTAAGATTCATGGCCGTGTGAGCCGCGAGATGTTCCAGCAGATGTGGCCTGGTTATTTCGCAGAGGAAAACCATATCGGTTACGTCACAAACGGCGTGCATCTTCCGACATGGGCCGACAAAAACTGGCAACGCTTATATAAAAAGGTGTTGGGCGAGGATTATCTCGAAAACCAGTCGGATCCTACCGTTTGGGAAAAGATCCAAAATGTCCCAAACAAAGACTTCTGGGTAATTCGTAAAGAATTGAAACACAATCTGATAGAATTTATCAAGGTGAAACTAGCCGATGATATGCGTCGTCGTTCTGAGAGCCCGAAACTCATCATCGAGACGTTGGAAAAACTCAACGAAAACGCCTTGATTATCGGATTCGCGAGACGTTTTGCAACATATAAACGTGCACATCTGTTGTTTAGCAATCTCGAGAGATTGGCGGAAATAGTAAACGACCCGAAACATCCGGTTATCTTCCTGTTTGCGGGAAAAGCACACCCCAACGACAAAGCTGGACAGGATTTGATTAAGAATATTATTGAAGTTGGTAGAAGAAAAGAATTTGTCGGTAAAGTGTTGTTCCTCAATAACTACGACATGGAAATCGGCAAACTCCTGACTTCGAGTGTCGATATCTGGATGAACACGCCGACACGTCCGCTGGAGGCTTCAGGAACATCGGGAGAGAAGGCCGCGATGAATGGAACGCTTAATTTCTCAGTGCTCGACGGCTGGTGGGCAGAAGGCTATCGTCCGAAGGCCGGCTGGGCCATCAAAGAGGAGAGAACCTACGACGATCAGCGTTATCAGGACGAACTCGATGCCGAAACCATTTACAACACCTTTGAAAATGAGGTTATTCCATTGTATTTCAACAGGGACAAGGACGGCGTGCCATGCGAATGGATACAGTGCATGAAGAACGACATGATGCAGATCGCACCGTTCTACACCATGAAACGTATGCTCGACGACTATTTCAGCCAATATTACAACAAACTCATCGAACGAACCAACTGGATGCGTGCCGAAAGATACGCCAAGGCGTTTGAAATCGTCAACTGGAAACGCAATGTGGAGGCTAACTGGGATAAGATTGAGGTGGAATCCATAAAAGTGCCGGATCCAGATGTGCGTCCATTAAACTTCGGCGACGTGTTCATCGCTGAAATCACTTTGAAGACACCAGGCTTGAACAAAGGTGACGTGGGCATCGAGTTACTTGTAGCTGATAAGCATAACGATGTGATAGACAAAGTGTTACGAGTTGAACCGCTATCGTTGGTTGATTCTGGTGAAGGCTGGGCGAGATACTATATCAACTTGCCGATGGAGCATGCAGGAATCTACAATTACACCTTCCGCATCTTCCCGACAAACGAGATGTTGCCGAATCGACAAGATTTGCCTCTTGTTAAATGGGTTTAGTTATGAAAAAGATAGTCTATATTCATGGTTTCGGAGGCTCGCCATTCACTCAGACGGTGGGCTTCCTGAACCTCTATTATCCTGATTATGAATGGTGTGCGCTTGAAGTCGATCATCATGCAGGAGCTTCGATTAAGAAAATCAATGATTTTGCTAAAGAGAATGATGTCTTTGCCATGATTGGCACTTCGTTAGGCGGTTTTTATATTCTTTGCAGCGATTTTACCGGTCCGAAGCTGGTGATAAACCCTGTCATCGAGCCGATGAAATCGTTGAAAAAGAGCGTCGGGACAGTGCAATATCATGCTCGCCGAAGCGACGGCGCCACCTCGTTCAAGTTTACAATGCAGGATTTGTTTGAGTTTAAAAAATTCAAATTCGTTGTAAATGAAAACGTTACGTGTCATCATTGTGAGCATGACGAGCTTTTAGGCGACGACATCAAGCGCGACTACGAAAAGATCTTCAAAAACCGCAAAATGTGCCCGAAGAAGACCTTGCCGTCGCATATCATCAGCGAGAGCTATGTGAAACATGAAATCGGGGAGTGGCTTACAACAATCTAAACACCTCCATCGCTATCTTCGCGCACGCCTCCGCATCCGCCAGTGCATTGTGATGCTTGTTCTTTTTGTCAAACTCGTAACCGCATTCGGCCGCTACCGTTTGCAGCTTGTGGTTCTCCAAATCAGGGAAGACTATCTCTGAGGCGCGTTTTGTGTCGTAAATCTTGAAGCGCTTGCGGCCCATCTTGTAATATTCGAACAACGAGTTCAGGCAGCGTTTCTCGAAGTCGTAGCCGTGCGCCACGAATGGTAACCCCTTTATTTTCTTATCAATATGATTCCAAATCTGGGGGAAAATAGGGGCATCTTCAGTGTCTTTCTTCTTCAGACCGTGAATCTTGGTGGTGTAAAAATCGTAATGGTTGGGAACGGGTTTGACAAGGCTGTAGAACTCCTCCACAATCTCGCGGTCGCGCACGATAACGACTCCCATGCTGCACACACTGGTGGTAGCAGCGTTCGCCGCCTCAAAATCTATCGCGACAAAGTCGGGGAGGTCAGGCAAGATGTCGTCAGCCTTTGATTTCGCAGTAGTAGATGTCGATGCCATCGTCTTCGAACATTGCTTCACTGAGACAGTACTGACCAGGACGGTCGTCTTCCTGGAAAAGATAAACCGACGCCTTGTGGAATGTCAGAGGCTTTTGGTCGGCGGAGAGCTTTTGCACCGTCTCGTATGAAATGCCTTCAATCTTGCAGAGTTTCATCATAGCCGCAAGGTCGAGGTCAACGTTCAAAAACATATCCTTTTTGCCTTCCTTCCACGCAATACTGATAATTCCCGTGGTATAAAGCTCGAAATCTTTTATTTCAACTTTTTTCATTTTTTAATTATTATGTCACCTTCGGTGAGAAATTTTTCAAATTGTATTCAAATTTTTCAAATTATTTTCGGCCTTATTTTGTTGAATTTGAAATAAATTTGTTTAAATTTTCGCCTTCAGGCGATTTATATTTTCAATTTTTTCCAGTTTGCAAATTTTATATAAAGTACTGATACTAAGCCAATTAAGCCGCCGTATAGATATTCGCACGTCCACACCCATTCAACCTTGGTGGTGAGGCCGGTAATCATCCAGATGTAGGCAATGTAAAGCAATAGGATGCCAAATTCAAGCCATAGCGCCGCATTGGTCTTTCCCGTTCCCGAAACCGCCTCAAACGTCACAGCGCCGATGGCCTGGAAGATGATAGCTCCGCATATCACGTAAATCGACGGCACCGCAGCGTTGGCAAGCATTATATCGTCGGTGTAGATGCTCATCACCGAAGTTGGGAAGAATAGGCATACAAGAATCAGCGGAATGCAACAAATAAGGCAGTTGACAACTATTCTGAATACCGTTTTCAAGACATCGTCGGCATGTCCGGCACCGATGACACGGCTCGTCAATGTGTTGGACGTACACAAAAAACCGAATACAGGTATGAACAGAATCATGTAGACGCTTCGCGCAATCGACGAGATGCCGATGGCCTGCTCGCCCATCTTCTCAACCATGATGAAGAAGATAAACCATGCGCTGAACGAGAAAAGTTTCTGGAACATCGTCGGCGTTGCAATCTTGAATATGTTGAGTATCAACTCTTTATCGGCTCCGTGCGGCTTGAAAAGCTCGTATTCCTTCTTTCCTAAAGTGATATATGTGTAAACAAAGAAAAACGTAGTGGCAGTAATTTCTGCAATCAGCGAAGCCAATGCGGCACCGGCGATTCCCATCTCTGGAAAGCCCCAATGACCGAAAATCAGGCAGTAGTCGAGGATGATATTGACAGTCGCCATGATAACAGTGGAATAAGTGATGACTTTCGTGTTGGAAAGTCCCGTGTAAAGCGAGCGGAAAAGGTAGTTGAAACACACGAAAACGATGCCAAACTGCCTCACGTTGATGTATTCCATAGCACCGGCGTAGATGCTGTCCGACTCGATGATGAAATCGAGGAGCGGACCCGAAAACAGCTTCATTATCGTGAACAGCAACAGTCCGAAAATGAGTATCGAAGCAGCTCCGTGCTGGAATATGCTGCCGATTTTGCTGTATTCCTGAGCGCCGAAACGCCGAGCTATAATTATTTGAATACCAATGGCTAAGCCCATAGCCATAGTGGTGAACACGAAATAATACATGCCCGCCATCATCGATGCACCGAGAGTAACGACACCTAAATGTCCCAAAAACGCCGTGTCGGTGAACGTGATTAGCGTCTGCGCCAGATTGCCAATCATTATCGGCACCGCAATGCGCCATATTTCCCTTGTCGTTATATTTGTCGCCATATTCCGATGCAAAATTACAAAATTTTTAGATGCAATTTGAGTTTTAATTATTATATTTGTAATTTGAAAGTTTATGTCATTTGATATATATGTAATTGTTGTAATTGATTGATAATTAAATGTTTATAAGTTAAAAAGTTTAAAAATGAAAAAGAATTTTGTCCTGTTAGTGATGCTGGTGGCTTTGTTGCCATTGCAGATTTTTGCGCAAAATAGAAAGGATAACCTGTGCTATGATGAAAATTGTGTGTTGGAGATTTTAAAAGATATGAAATCTGCCGACACTGTAATAGCCAACAAAGCCGAGAAGGATTTTACGGAAGTCGTTGATAATTATGTGAATCGTTGCAATAAAAGAACAAAAAACGCACTCATAAAATCGACAACAATGTTTGCTGAAAAGTTTCCAAACGACAAGTGCACAAATTACATATTGTCGCAAATGCCTAAGTTTTGCACCTATAAAGATTTGGATGCTTTTGATTTTCTGCTTGAAAATGACAGAATTGCAGATCGCATAATAAGAATTATCGGCGACATAAAGGGTTCTGCCGATTATATCTTAAAGTATATTAACGAGCATAAAGCTAATCTTCAATATAAGGGCGCCCTGGCGTATGCCATTGGAAAACAGCAGATTACAAGTATGGAGGATGAACTTGTCTTATGGCTGAAAGATGCAGATGTTCCTGCTAAAATTGACATCTACAACGCATTGGTCGTGATAAAAAGCAATGAAAACACAGAAAAAATCATCATAAAAGGAGCTAAAAAACTGAATAAAAACAAAGTGCCGGAATATAAAATCGCTGGAATGCGTCTGTTGGTTACAATGCAAGGCGAACAAGCCCTTCTGGTTCTGTATAAAGCATTGAAACATAAAGACGGAAATGTCAGAAGAGAAGCTCTCGAGTTGATGAAACCATTTGCTAATCAAGAGGTTGTGGATAAAGTTGTGAAGAAATGCAAAAGTGGCGAAGCATTGACAGATGTTATCAATTGGATGGGTGACATCAAGAATGACTCATATATTGATCTGATTATCCAACAGTTGACACTTAATGACAATAATAACGTAAAAGCGGCAATAATCGCTATATTTAAAATCGACAATCCAAAAGGAATAGCCGCTGTAAAACCGATGTTTGGCGGTAACTATCAGGACGTTATATACAAATCGATGCTGGCATACAAAGGCGATTACAGAGCTGTTCTCGATGATTTGATGAGTTCGGGTAAAGACAAACAGAAACTTGCCTCATTACAGATCTTGGAAAGCCGTCATGATGGCCGACTTTACATGAGAGTGCAAGATTGCCTTTACTCTAATAATGACGAAGTGAGTGACCTGGCATATAAAGTCTTGAAACTGGTAGCCGGCCCTGCCAATGCTGAAGCTTTGAAAAGTATTCTTGAAAATTGTGACGAAAAATACATCGGAGATGTACAGCTTGCAATAAGAGCAGCTATGATGAACGTCCCTGCAAGCAATAAGGATACATACGTTTCAACACTGAAACACGTGCGTTCTGATTTGATGCCGCGTTACTATAAAGTGTTCGCTTATTTCGGAACAGAGCTTTGCGTCGAGAAACTGATTGACGCATATCAAAACGGAGCATATCAGAATGATGCCAGAGAAGCCCTGATTCTTGTGGATAACGAAAAGCTGAGATTAAGAATAGCTGAAGTTATAAATAATTAAAGTAAATTCTAAATGAAATACTTTAAAACGTTAATAATCACAGTGTTAATGCTTGCTTGTGAGGCGACATCTGGACAAGGTGGAGTTGCGGTTTTAGATGAAATCGACTTCAACGATACCACTATGATTAATAGCGATTTTATGTGGAAAACAATAGCTGATTATATCACGTCGGAGCAGAATAAAGATGCAAATCCTGACAATCAGGTGTATAATATGATACTGGCAGCCAATGAGGTTTTGAGCCGTAGCAGCACTTCATATGTGATGTATTCTGCTGTGTATCAACATCTTATAAATGGTTTCTCTCTTATGGGAGCTAATCAGGTGGTTGATTATATGAGGCAGCTTCCTCAATTTGAAAAAGTCGGTGCCAATGATTCCCAATATGAAGAGATTAAGAGCATCGCATCACGTTTTGAAAGAGTTAAAATTGGAATGCAAGCACCTGATATACATTTAAATACGATTAAAAATCAAGAATTTACTTTAAGTGAAATAAATGCAAAGACAATACTGATTTTTTGGTCGTATTCATGCCCTCACTGTCGAGATTTTATTAAAGATTTGGGTGAAATTGCGAGGAAAAGGAACGATATTGCTATCGTGACAGTGAATGTGTCGGGAGAGTTGAAAAAAGTGAAAAGGCTTTTGACAAAGTCGCATTTAGGAGAGGCATTCAACATTTGTGACGGCCTGGGTTGGAAGTCGCCGATTGTTGACGCCTTTGCTGTTGACATGACACCAAGTGTGTTTCTGCTTGATGAAGATATGAAAATAATTGCTAAACCATTTGATATTGATGAACTTAAAGCTTTGATTGACTGATGAAAAGATATTTGTCATTTTTGTTGTTTTTTGTTTTATGCCATAATGCGCTAGCACAGACTGACGAGGACAGATGGGTTGACTCGGTGTATAATTCGTTGTCACCGCAACAACGTGTGGGACAGCTTATCAATGTGAGGGCAAATCTGCCTTATAAACCGTATTTTACTGAAATTCAAGAACTTATTGAAAAATATAATATCGGTGGCGTGACGTTTTTCCGGACTGATGCAACGCCTTTGCTAAAACAGGTGAATGCATGGCAGTCGATGGCACAAACCCCACTGATGATTGCTATCGACGGTGAATGGGGACTTGGGATGCGAATCAATGACGGAATATCGTATCCGTTCCAGATGACTCTTGGAGCCATTCAAAATCAAGAACTTATAAGCGATATGGGCGCCCAAATTGCTGAACAATGCCGACGAATCGGAATAAACATCGATTTCGCGCCCGACATCGACGTCAACAATGAGCCGAAAAACCCCGTCATCGGCATGCGCAGTTTCGGTTCCGACCCCAAATTGGTGGCAGAGCGTGGTCTTCGATATGCCTTGGCTCTCCAAAACAACGGAGTGCTGCCAACGATAAAGCATTTCCCCGGCCATGGCGACACTAAAACCGACTCGCACGAAACACTCCCGAAAGTCAATAAAAAACTGTCGGAACTGAGAAAAATTGAGCTATATCCCTTTGAATATCTTATAAAAAACGGTGTCTCCGGCGCGATGGTGGGGCATCTGTACATGCCTGCACTGGAGCCTGTGAAAAACCTGTCATCATCAATATCAAAAAATATTGTTACAGGTCTTCTTAAAGAGGAAATGGGTTTCGACGGCCTTATTTTCAGCGACGCGATGGAGATGAAAGGCGCCTATCAGGGAATACATCCCGATGACGTGGGACTGAGCGCACTTCTAGCTGGAGTAGATGTGATTCTCATGCCGATAAATCCTGAAACAACTATCTTAAACATTGTAAATCAATTAAATAACAAAGAAGTTGCTGATAGAGTGGAGGAGAGCTGCAGAAAAGTGCTGAGATACAAGTATCGTCTTGGTATCGCTAAATATCAGCCACAGCCTGAATCGTCAGTTGGTAATGACTTGCATCAGGCAAAGTATTATAATCTGAAGCAACGCCTTTATAATGAAGCAGTTACGATGCTTAAAAACGAACGACAGATGCTGCCTCTCGACAAATCAAAAATAGTGGCGGTTGTGACTTTCGGAAATAACGACGAAGTGACTGCGAAATTACAAAAAGAAGGCTATAACGTAAGTGGTTTTATTATATCGGAAAATATTAATATTGCCAGAAAAACACAGATTATCAACGACTTAAAGCATTATCAGCAGGTCGTCGTGAATATTCGAAATACTTCCATTTATGCCACTAAGGATTTTGGTATAACTGATTATATGGTTGAAATCGTGAAGTCAATCAGCAAAAACCACAACATCGTTTTCAATCTTTTTGCCTGTCCGTATGCTCTGAACAAATTCACCTTCAAGAAATCACCTTCGGCAATAATAATCGGTTATGAAGACACGCAATGCGCTGTAAATGCTGTTGTTGACGTGATGGTGGGCAAACTTAATCCGATAGGAAGACTGCCTGTGACAATTAACAAAAAGTTCAGATTCGGCGACGGAATTGGCTTTGACGACATGCTTACACCCGAAACACTGCCTGTCGCGCTCATAGATAACAAATTTACTAAAATAATTGATTCCATTGCGCTGAATGGCATCGAAATAGGAGCTTATCCGGGCTGTCAGATTTTTGCTATGAAAGACGGGAAAGTCATTTACGACAAGTGTTTCGGACATTTCACCTACGATGGCGACCATGAGGTTCGGAGCGACGATGTTTACGATATAGCCTCGCTGACAAAGGTGTTTGCAACCACTTTCGCCATTATGAAGCTTTACGACGACGGCAAAATAAGTCTGGAGAACACCCTGGGCGATTTTTTCCCATACCTAAGGAATACTGACAAAGGCGATGTCAAATTGATTGATATTATGACACATCAGACTGGCTTTACCAGCTGGGTTCCGATATATAAAGACCTTTTGAAAAACAGCAAGCCCGATCCCGCTGTTTTCAGGACGAGCATCGATGAAGACCATACCGTACGCGTGGCGAAGGATTTGTATATCTCCCAAGACTTCAAATTCGATGTTTTTGAGACGGTTAAAGCACAACAGCTGGGTGATAAAAAGTACAAATACAGCGATTTGGGATTTTATTTCATGCCTAAAATTGTCGAATTGGTGACAAATATGCCGTTTGAGAGATATCTTGAGGAGACATTCTACAGACCGCTAAATTTGAATCATGTTTATTATAAGCCATTGAAACACATTGAGTTGGATAAGATAGTACCGACAGAAAATGATAGTTATTTCAGGATGCAGCTTCTTCGGGGCGATGTTCACGACCAGACTGCGGCCTTGTTTGGCGGCATATCGGGACATGCAGGACTCTTTGCCAATGCGCGCGATCTCGCGGTGCTGATGCAGCTGCTATTGAACGATGGATACGCTAATCATATGCAGTTTTTGTCCGGTTACACTGTCAGAAAATTCACTTCCGCGCCTTTTGCCAAGAACATGAACCGCCGCGGAATAGGTTTCGACAAACCGGAGGTTGACCCCTCTGTGACGTATTATACCCCAGCAAAACAATCATCAATGAGCAGCTTCGGACATACAGGTTTTACTGGCACTTTCGCATGGGCAGATCCCGAAAACGGCCTTATCGTCATATTCCTGTCAAACCGTGTATATCCGGATGCTAACAATAATAAACTGTCGCAAAATGACATCAGGACTAAGATTCATGAAATGTTTTATAATGCAGTAAAATAAGTTGCCAGTTACCAGTTGGCAGTTACTCGTCATTTCGAGCGGAGCCGAGAAATCTCATGAAAATGATTATTTTCAAAATAATTGTAAATCAATTAAATTTTTTTCTTTAATTTTGTAATTTGTATTGTGAGTAACGATAAAAACGATGTCAAATCAAGCAAAATTCGATTCTTTGAGGAAGACTTTTGAGTCTTTCTGTTATGAAAACTTCCATTACTCAGTGGAAAACGGCGATTTTTTTGCGGAATTTGACTTTATTTTAACTAATTCTCACGCAGGAACCGCAGAAATAGATTTCCATCCATGTTTCCGTATCCCGGCACGACCGTTTTACCA
This sequence comes from uncultured Bacteroidales bacterium, assembly GCA_905233445.1. Taxonomy (GTDB): domain Bacteria; phylum Bacteroidota; class Bacteroidia; order Bacteroidales; family F082; genus Limimorpha. Next base: position 55,570 of record CAJOEP010000012.1, read on the forward strand.
TTGGGAATCCATACCAAAGCCGCTTCTCGACAACATCGTTTTCCATATCGGAATGATAGAACTTGTCAGCTATTGGAAAATAGCATGTCCTAAAAACGTGATTATCAAGCCTTTCTCTCTTGATGAGGAGCAGGTGAGATGGTGGAAGAAGCTGTATTTCAATGGTTTGGGCGAGTTCTTCTATGTTAATGGGATAAAAACTACTATTGATGAATTTATGGCAATTACATCCACGCCGTCATTTCGACCGGAGCGAAGCGGAGTGGAGAAATCTCCTACTAACAAAGACACACTTCTCCATGAGCGAACTCTCATCCCAGTTGGCGGCGGCAAAGATTCAGTCGTGACACTTGAACTTTTAAAGAACCGCATTCCCGCTATCCCATTGATTATCAATCCTCGTGGTGCCACCAATGAATGTGTGGCGGCGGCAGGTTTCACTGATGAACAGACGGCGATAATCAAGCGTACTCTTGACCCGACGATGCTGAAAATGAATGCCGAAGGCTATTTGAACGGACATACTCCGTTCTCCGCGATGCTGGCTTTTTATACTATATTGCTTGGCTTCGCTACCAAATCGATGTATATCGCGCTGTCAAATGAGTCGTCAGCAAATGAGCCGACGGTGCCAGACACCGAAATTAATCACCAGTACAGCAAGTCGGTGGCGTTTGAAAACGACTTCCGTCACTATGTGGCAAAATATATAGACGCTGACATTCAATATTTTAGCTTCCTGCGACCGCTTAATGAGCTTCAGATTGCTAAACTATTCAGTCGCGCAAAACAGTATCGTAAAGTGTTCAAAAGTTGCAACGCTGGTTCAAAGACCGATTCCTGGTGCGGGAAATGCCCGAAATGTCTCTTTACATGGCTCGCTTTATCACCGTTCATAGCAAGAAAAGAACTGAACGATATTTTCGGCAAAGATTTGTTGAGTGACAATAACTTACGTCCGATTCTCGATCAACTCGACGGCTCCGTCGAGGTGAAACCGTTCGAGTGCGTCGGAACAGTGGGAGAGGTGCGTGCATGTGTCAACGATATCTTGCAACACGATGATAATCTGAAAGATACGATTTTCGAAGGCGTCGCAAAAACCGACGATATGACTGTTTTTGACTATGTTTCACAATTCGATGAAGGTAATAATCTGCCTCCGTTATTCAAAAACATCTTGAAGGAGGGTCTGAATGGTTAGAGTTGACACCATATTCAGACGTTTGCGTGGGAAACGAATCCTGATTCTCGGATTCGGACGTGAAGGCAAGTCGTCACTGGCGTTCATCAAGAAATTTATGCCTCATGCCATTGTAGGCATAGCCGATAAAAACGAATCGGCATTTAAGGATTTGGATTTAAATCCAAGCAATCCAAATAATCCTAAGATTTACTTTGGCGACAACTATTTCGATGCCGTAAATGATTACGATATCGTGCTTAAAACTCCAGGAATTTCGTTATTAGGCAAAAATGTCGATTTGTCGAAAATCACTTCCCAAACAGATTTGTTTCTTGAGGAGTTTCACAACCAAATAATAGGAATTACTGGAACAAAAGGCAAATCAACCACATCAACGCTGATTTACCATCTTTTGAAAGAGTCGGGGAAAGATGCGATTTTGGCAGGAAACATTGGCATACCCATCTTCGACATCATCGAAAAAATCAATAATAAATCAATCATTGTTTTCGAACTTTCGGCGCATCAGCTGCAGTTCATCCACCGCAGTCCGCATATCGGGATTCTGCTGAATGTCTTTGAGGAGCATCTCGACCATTTCGGGACTTTTGAGGCTTATCGTGATGCTAAGTTAAACATTATCAAAAAGATGGGTGAAAAAGACTGGGCTGTTACGAATGACGAGTTCTGTTATGAGGCTGAAAAAACGATGGTTCATGCACTCAACTATCAGTATTACGATTTTGATGTGAATTGGGCTGATATTCCGCTAAAAGGAGATCATAACATATTGAATTTCAAGGCTGCATTGTGTGCTATCCACGCTTATGGCATCAATGTTGAAGAAGTGCTGCCACATTTGTTGACTTTCAAACCTCTCGAGCATCGTCAGGAACTGGTCGGCACATTCGGAGGCGTCACTTTTTATAACGACAGCATTTCCACAATCCCGCAGGCCGCCATTGCAGCGATGCAAACCATAAAAAACACGACATTTCTGCTTCTTGGCGGCTTCGACCGTGAAATTGACTATACACCTTTAATAGAGTATCTCACAAAAAATCCGGTACCACATGTACTTTATACAGGCAAGGCTGGGCAACGAATGTATGAAATGCTTCAAGTCGCTGGTTATCAAGGAGATATAAAAAATTTCAAAGACCTCAATGAAGCCTTTGAAATTATTAAAAATCTGTCAAAACCAGGTGATGTGTGTCTGCTTTCGCCAGCCGCCTCCAGCTATGACGCCTACCGTAATTTCGAGGAACGTGGAAGTCTCTTTAAGATGCTTGCCAAAGATTTCTCTCCATCTACTTTGAAATAGAACAAGCATATCTCATCCCATTGATTGTGAGAGTTGACTTTTCCGCAATAGACATCATCATAGATGTTGTTTTGATACATGAACAGAGTGTCACCATAATTAACAAGAGTCAACGAGTCATCGAAAATGTTTTGTAATGTGAATTCGTCGTGCAAATAAATTGACTCTAATAAATACTCGCAATTTGGTCTGATATAAACGTCCGATTCGAAATACTGTCCATCTTCAAAATAGAAATCCATTTCACCGCAGGCATAAGAATATGAGCCGTGGCAATTGGGCGTTTGTGTGTATTGATAACCCAAAATAGTATCTCCCGGGAGATAGGCGGAACTGTATGGATTGCCATATAATGCTATGATTCTCTCGGTGTTGCATCCAAATTCGAATGTCGGCTCTCTAAATAATGAAACATTCACATCGACAGTCATATTCTCATAACCGTTGTCAATTTTCACTTTTGCTGTTCCGACGTTCTTGCTGTGTAGTCTTCCGTCGCTTGTCACAGTTATTACCTCATGCCCTGGCTCGTTAATAGCATTGTATGTGATGTCATATTCTGATGTCACATTTATCTGACGATAAACATCAAAAGGACCCTGTAAAACCATCTCAATAGGATTGGAGTCTTCGTAATTCAATGCTTTTGATTTCTCTTTCTTGCTGCATCCTGTAACCAAAACGGCCAAAATCATTATAAAAAATATAGTCTTTTTCATAGTTTTAAAATTTATGATGCAAAATTATAAAAAACTTTCGGAAAATTGAATAAAAAAACATAAATTTGCACGTTTTTATGATTAATAACAAATCAAAATATAACTCTATGATTAACAATAACTTCATTAAACGTCACAATGGACCGACAGAAGCAGATGTTGAAAAAATGCTCAAGGTCATTGGCGTGAAATCGACCGAACAGCTCGTCGATGAGATTATTTCTCCGGAAATCCGTCTGAAAAACGACCTCAATATCGGTCGCGGAATGAACGAATACGAATGCATCAGCCACCTCAAGGCTCTCGGCGCAAAGAACAAACAGTTCCGCAGCTACATCGGAATGGGTTACTACAATGTGATTACCCCAGGCGTCATCACACGTAACATCCTTGAGAACCCGGGTTGGTACACATCATATACTCCTTATCAGGCTGAGGTTTCACAGGGCCGTCTTGAGGCTTTGCTCAACTTCCAGACTGTTATCAGCGACATGACAGCTATGCCTTTGGCAAACGCTTCGTTGCTCGATGAGGCTACAGCAGCAGCTGAGACAATGCTCATGTTCTACCACGAACGTACACGTGCTCAGGTGAAAGCAGACGTTAAGAAGATTTTCGTGGCTAACGACATGTTCCCGCAGACAATCGAGGTCATCAAGACAAGAGCTCATTTTCTCGGAATCGAAGTCGTTGTTGACGATATCAAGAACTTCAGCGCAGGTGAGGAATACTTTGGCGTCATCGTCCAGAATCCTAACCAATTTGGAGAAGTCATCGACTATCGCGAAAGCGTAAAAGTATGGAAAGAAAAAGGCATGCAGGTTGGTGTCGCAGCCGACTTGATGAGCTTGGCTCTCATCACACCTCCAGGCGAATGGGGTGCTGACGTGGTGTTCGGCAGCAACCAGCGTTTCGGTCTCCCGATGGGCTTCGGCGGTCCACACGCAGGTTACTTCGCAACAACAGAAGCTTACAAACGCTCGATGCCAGGCCGTATCATCGGTATCTCAAAAGACGCTCTCGGCAACCCAGCATACCGTCTCGCATTGCAGACACGTGAGCAGCACATTAAACGTGAGAAAGCTACATCAAACATCTGCACAGCTCAGGCCTTGTTAGCCATCATGTCAGGATTCTACGCAATCTATCACGGACAGGAAGGCATCAAAGAAATTGCACATCATATCAACTGCCTCGCCGGAAAACTCGCCAAAGAGTTGGAGAAATACGGCGTGAAACAGCTCAACAAATACTTCTTCGACACCTTGCTGTTCGAGTTGCCGGAAGGCGCTTGCACATGCAAAGTCAAGGAAGCCGCTGAGAAACACTGCATGAACTTCCGTATCATCGACAAGCAGCACTTCGGCATCAGCATCGATGAGACAACATGCAAAGAAGACCTCGACGAAATCGGAATGGTCATCGCTGAAGCTCTCGGCAAGGCACATCAGCCACTCGTTTGCGACCCTAACTGCCAGAATTTCTGCGGCATCCAGGAAGGCATGAGAAGAACCTCGGCATTCTTGACAGCTCCAGTGTTCTCAAAGTATCGCAGCGAGACCGACATGATGCGTTACATGAAACAGCTCGAGAACCGCGACCTCAGCTTGAACCGCTGCATGATTCCTCTTGGCTCATGCACAATGAAGCTGAACCCGGCAACATCGATGTTCGCACTCAGCTGGCCAGAATTCGGTAACATCCATCCATTCGTGCCGGCAGAACAGGCTGAAGGTTATCTCGAGATGATTAACGAGATGGAGAAAGACCTCTGTGAAATCACAGGCTTCAAAGGTATCTCGTTCATGCCTAACTCAGGTGCAAGCGGTGAATACGCAGGCTTGATGACAATCCGCCGTTACCAGGAGGCAAAGGGCGAAGGTCATCGTAACATCTGCTTGATTCCAGCATCAGCACACGGAACCAACCCTGCATCAGCAGCAATGGCAGGTCTGCAGGTCGTCGTAGTGAAATGCGACGATCATGGTAACATCGACCTCGCCGACGCTAAAGAGAAAGCCGAACAATATAAGGACACTCTCGCCGCATTCATGGTGACATATCCTTCAACACACGGTATCTATGAAGATGGCATCCGCACCCTCGTGAAACTCGTTCACGACAATGGTGGTCAGGTCTATATGGACGGTGCTAACATGAACGCACAGGTCGGCCTCACATGCCCTGGCTTCATCGGCGCTGACGTCTGCCACCTCAACCTGCACAAGACATTCGCTATCCCTCATGGCGGTGGCGGTCCTGGTGTTGGTCCTATCGGCGTTGCAGAACACCTCGTACCATTCCTGCCAAGCCACGTCTGCTTCAAGACAGGCGGCTCAGAGCAGAAAGGCGCAGTGTCAGCAGCTCCATTCGGTAGCGCACAGATCCTCACAATCACCTACTGCTACCTCAAGATGTTGGGCGGCGAAGGTCTGAAGAAAGCTACTATGGGCGCTATCCTCAACGCTAACTATCTGAAAGACAGACTTAAAGATTACTATCCGATCCTCTATACCGGCAACCACGGTCACGTTGCACACGAGATGATTCTCGATATCAACCAGATCAACAAGACAACAGGTGTCGCCGCTATCGACATTGCAAAACGTCTGATGGACTACGGCTTCCACGCACCAACAGTGGCATTCCCGGTTCACGAGACTTTGATGGTCGAGCCTACCGAGAGCGAGCCGTTGGCCGAACTCGACAGATTTGTTGACGCAATGATAAAGATTCGTCAGGAAATCAAGGACATCGAAGATGGCAAGGCACCTCAGGGCGACAACATCATCTCACACGCTCCTTACACAGCCGAGATGTTGATGGCAAACGAATGGAACTTCCCATTCAGCCGTGAGGAAGCAGGCTTCCCATTGAAGAGCGACGTCCAGGATAAATACTTCCCACATGTCACCAGAATCGACGACGCCTTCGGCGACAGAAATCTGGTCTGCAGAGTGATGGAATAGAACTTTGGCTTTTAGCCATTGGCCTTTAGCCGTTAGACTATCATGGTCTAACGGCTAATTTTTAAAAAAAAACATTGACAAAAACCAAAAAATATTGTATCTTTGCGACAAAGATTTAAGAGATTGTTATCTCTACAAAATCCAAAATTAATTCTAAATAATA